>NZ_CP163435.1:8462500-9062500 GCF_041051975.1 Streptomyces sp. R21
AATCCCGTGTGAATCTGGCGGGACCACCCGCTAAGCCTAAATATTCCCTGGTGACCGATAGCGGATAGTACCGTGAGGGAATGGTGAAAAGTACCGCGGGAGCGGAGTGAAATAGTACCTGAAACCGTGTGCCTACAAGCCGTGGGAGCGTCGGAGTGCATGCTTGCATGCACTCTCGTGACTGCGTGCCTTTTGAAGAATGAGCCTGCGAGTTTGCGGTGTGTTGCGAGGTTAACCCGTGTGGGGAAGCCGTAGCGAAAGCGAGTCCGAATAGGGCGGTTTAGTAGCGCGCTCAAGACCCGAAGCGGAGTGATCTAGCCATGGGCAGGTTGAAGCGGCTGTAAGAGGTCGTGGAGGACCGAACCCACCAGGGTTGAAAACCTGGGGGATGACCTGTGGTTAGGGGTGAAAGGCCAATCAAACTCCGTGATAGCTGGTTCTCCCCGAAATGCATTTAGGTGCAGCGTCGTGTGTTTCTTGCCGGAGGTAGAGCACTGGATAGGCGATGGGCCCTACCGGGTTACTGACCTTAGCCAAACTCCGAATGCCGGTAAGTGAGAGCACGGCAGTGAGACTGTGGGGGATAAGCTCCATGGTCGAGAGGGAAACAGCCCAGAGCATCGACTAAGGCCCCTAAGCGTACGCTAAGTGGGAAAGGATGTGGAGTCGCACAGACAACCAGGAGGTTGGCTTAGAAGCAGCCACCCTTGAAAGAGTGCGTAATAGCTCACTGGTCTAGTGATTCCGCGCCGACAATGTAGCGGGGCTCAAGCGTACCGCCGAAGTCGTGTCATTCCAGTAATAGGGCCAACGCCTGCTGGGATGGGTAGGGGAGCGTCGTGTGCCGGGTGAAGCCGCAGCGGAAGCTAGTGGTGGACGGTTCACGAGTGAGAATGCAGGCATGAGTAGCGATACACACGTGAGAAACGTGTGCGCCGATTGACTAAGGGTTCCTGGGTCAAGCTGATCTGCCCAGGGTAAGTCGGGACCTAAGGCGAGGCCGACAGGCGTAGTCGATGGATAACCGGTTGATATTCCGGTACCCGCTGTGAAGCGTCAAACATCGAACCAGGCGATGCTAAGTCCGTGAAGCCGCCCCGGAGCCTTCGGGCAAAGGGGAGTGGTGGAGCCGACGGACCAGACCTGTAGTAGGTGAGTGATGGGGTGACGCAGGAAGGTAGTCCAGCCCGGGCGGTGGTTGTCCCGGGGTAAGGGTGTAGCCCGTCATCTAGGCAAATCCGGATGACATGTGGGTGAGACCTGATGCCGAGCCGATTGTGGTGAAGTGGATGATCCTATGCTGTCGAGAAAAGCCTCTAGCGAGTTTCATGGCGGCCCGTACCCTAAACCGACTCAGGTGGTCAGGTAGAGAATACCGAGGCGTTCGGGTGAACTATGGTTAAGGAACTCGGCAAAATGCCCCCGTAACTTCGGGAGAAGGGGGGCCATCACCGGTGACGAGATTTACTCTCTGAGCTGGGGGTGGCCGCAGAGACCAGCGAGAAGCGACTGTTTACTAAAAACACAGGTCCGTGCGAAGCCGTAAGGCGATGTATACGGACTGACGCCTGCCCGGTGCTGGAACGTTAAGGGGACCGGTTAGTGCACTTTCGGGTGTGCGAAGCTGAGAACTTAAGCGCCAGTAAACGGCGGTGGTAACTATAACCATCCTAAGGTAGCGAAATTCCTTGTCGGGTAAGTTCCGACCTGCACGAATGGCGTAACGACTTCTCGACTGTCTCAACCATAGGCCCGGTGAAATTGCACTACGAGTAAAGATGCTCGTTTCGCGCAGCAGGACGGAAAGACCCCGGGACCTTTACTACAGTTTGATATTGGTGTTCGGTTCGGCTTGTGTAGGATAGCTGGGAGACTGTGAAGTCATGGCGCCAGCCATGGTGGAGTCGTCGTTGAAATACCAGTCTGGTCGTGCTGGATGTCTAACCTGGGTCCGTGATCCGGATCAGGGACAGTGTCTGATGGGTAGTTTAACTGGGGCGGTTGCCTCCTAAAGAGTAACGGAGGCGCCCAAAGGTTCCCTCAGCCTGGTTGGCAATCAGGTGTTGAGTGTAAGTGCACAAGGGAGCTTGACTGTGAGACCGACGGGTCGAGCAGGGACGAAAGTCGGGACTAGTGATCCGGCGGTGGCTTGTGGAAGCGCCGTCGCTCAACGGATAAAAGGTACCCCGGGGATAACAGGCTGATCTTCCCCAAGAGTCCATATCGACGGGATGGTTTGGCACCTCGATGTCGGCTCGTCGCATCCTGGGGCTGGAGTCGGTCCCAAGGGTTGGGCTGTTCGCCCATTAAAGCGGTACGCGAGCTGGGTTTAGAACGTCGTGAGACAGTTCGGTCCCTATCCGCTGTGCGCGTAGGAATATTGAGAAGGGCTGTCCCTAGTACGAGAGGACCGGGACGGACGAACCTCTGGTGTGCCAGTTGTCCTGCCAAGGGCATGGCTGGTTGGCTACGTTCGGGAGGGATAACCGCTGAAAGCATCTAAGCGGGAAGCCTGCTTCGAGATGAGTATTCCCACCCCCTTTGAGGGGTTAAGGCTCCCAGTAGACGACTGGGTTGATAGGCCAGATCTGGAAGGCGGGCAACCGCTGGAGGTGACTGGTACTAATAGGCCGAGGGCTTGTCCTCAGTTGCTCGCGTCCACTGTGTCAGTTCTGAAATAACGAACGACATGCCTCCTCCCTGGGCCACAGGGAGTCGAGGCAACTGGTTCACAATTTCACAGTGTTTCGGTGGTCATAGCGTGAGGGAAACGCCCGGTTACATTCCGAACCCGGAAGCTAAGCCTCACAGCGCCGATGGTACTGCAGGGGGGACCCTGTGGGAGAGTAGGACGCCGCCGAACTCCTTTTAGAGCTCCGGTTCCTGGGCATCAGCCCAGGAACCGGAGCTTTTTTGTTTTCCGGGCGGCGCCTCCACCCCTCGGTACGTCGCTGGGAACGCTGAGGGTAAGGTCAGGGGGCATCGTTGGCTCGTTTCCCACAGGAGGCCCCCGGGTGGAGGTCCAGGAGACCCGCGTCCAGACAGACCGGGTCCTCACCATCCCGAACATCCTCAGCATGGCGCGCCTTGTCGGCGTACCCGTCTTCCTGTGGTTGATCCTCAGGCCTGAGTTCGGTGGTCCCAAGAGCGATACCTGGGCCCTGCTCGTGCTCATGCTGAGCGGCATCAGTGACTACCTCGATGGAAAGCTCGCGCGACGCTGGAACCAGATCAGCAGTCTCGGCCGGCTGCTCGATCCCGCGGCCGACCGGCTCTACATTCTGTCCACTCTCGTAGGCCTCACCTGGCGCGAGATTCTCCCGCTCTGGTTGACCGGTGTACTGCTGGCGAGAGAGCTGGTCCTGCTGGTGATGGTGGGCATCCTCAGGCGCCACGGCTACCCCCCGCCGCAGGTGAACTTCCTCGGGAAGGCGGCCACCTTCAACTTGATGTACGCCTTCCCGTTGTTGCTGCTCAGTGACGCAAGTGGATGGATCGCGTCACTGGCTGCTATTTTCGGATGGGCGTTCGCCGGATGGGGTACAACGCTGTACTGGTGGGCAGGGATCCTCTACGTGGTTCAGGTCCGCCGCCTGGTCAGGGCGGACACCAAGGCCGATTGAGCTCGCCGATTGCGCGGCTGTAGTGGCTCGATGGCCCGCTGACGAAAATTGCGGGACAATCAGGACGGGTGAAGTCGGCTGACCGTCTCTTCAAGGAGGACGCTTCCGACATGAAGGCCGTTGTGATGGCCGGAGGCGAAGGCACGCGCCTTCGTCCCATGACCTCAAGCATGCCCAAGCCGCTCCTGCCCGTGGCCAATCGCCCGATCATGGAGCATGTGCTACGGCTGCTCAAAAGGCATGGGCTCAACGAGACCGTCGTTACTGTCCAGTTCTTGGCCTCACTGGTCAAGAACTACTTCGGTGACGGCGAGGAGCTCGGCATGGAGCTCACCTATGCCAATGAGGAGAAGCCACTCGGAACCGCCGGGAGCGTCAAGAACGCCGAGGAGGCGTTGAAGGACGACACCTTCCTCGTCATCTCCGGTGATGCTCTGACCGACTTCGATCTCACCGACCTCATCAATTTCCACAAGGAAAAGGGCGCGCTCGTCACCGTCTGTCTGACGCGCGTGCCGAACCCTCTGGAATTCGGCATCACCATCGTGGACGAAGAGGGCAAGGTCGAGCGCTTCCTGGAGAAGCCGACCTGGGGTCAGGTCTTCTCGGACACCGTGAACACCGGAATCTACGTCATGGAGCCCGAGGTCTTCGACTATGTCGAGGCCGATGTCTCCGTCGACTGGTCCGGTGATGTCTTCCCTCAGCTGATGAAGGAGGGCAAGCCGATCTACGGCTATATCGCCGAAGGGTATTGGGAGGACGTCGGCACCCACGAGAGCTATGTGAAGGCGCAGGCCGACGTCCTGGAGGGCAAGGTCGACGTCGAACTCGACGGCTTCGAGATCTCTCCGGGCGTATGGGTCGCTGAAGGCGCGGAGGTGCACCCCGATGCCGTACTGCGTGGACCGCTCTACATCGGCGACTACGCCAAGGTCGAAGCGGACGTAGAAATCCGGGAGCACACCGTCGTGGGCTCCAACGTCGTCGTCAAGAGCGGGGCCTTTCTGCACAAGGCCGTTGTGCACGACAACGTGTACATCGGCCAGCACTGTAATCTCCGGGGCTGCGTCGTCGGGAAGAACACCGACATCATGCGGGCGGCGAGGATCGAGGACGGCGCTGTCATCGGTGACGAGTGCCTCGTCGGTGAAGAATCGATCATTCAGGGAAACGTTCGCGTCTACCCGTTCAAGACGATCGAGGCCGGCGCCTTCGTCAACACCTCGGTGATCTGGGAATCCCGAGGGCAGGCGCATCTCTTCGGCGCTCGTGGTGTGTCCGGGATCCTGAATGTGGAGATCACGCCGGAGCTCGTGGTGCGGCTTGCCGGAGCTTACGCGACGACCCTGAAGAAGGGCTCCACCGTCACCACGGCTCGCGACCACTCCCGAGGCGCGCGTGCGCTGAAAAGGGCCGTCATCTCGGCGCTGCAGACCAGCGCCATCGACGTACGAGATCTGGAGAACGTGCCGCTGCCGGTGGCGCGGCAGCAGACCGCTCGGGGAAGCGCCGGCGGGATCATGATCCGGACCACGCCAGGCGTGCCGGACTCCGTCGACATCATGTTCTTCGACAGTCAGGGCGCGGACCTGTCGCAGGCGAGTCAGCGGAAGCTGGACCGGGTGTTCGCGCGGCAGGAGTACCGGCGCGCGTTCCCGGGCGAGATCGGGGATCTGCACTTCCCGGCCAGCGTCTTCGACTCCTATACGGGATCGCTGCTGAGGAACATCGACACCAGCGGGATCTCCGAGTCCGGGCTGAAGGTGGTCGTGGACGCCTCGAACGGCAGCGCCGGACTCGTGCTGCCCAGTCTGCTGGGCAAGCTCGGGGTCGACGCGCTGACCATCAATCCTGGTCTCGACGAGTCCAGGCCGACGGAGACGGCGGATGGGCGCCGGTCCGGGCTCGTGAGGCTCGGCGAGATCGTGGCGTCTGCGCGGGCCGCGTTCGGGGTGCGTTTCGACCCGGTGGGCGAGCGGCTCTCACTGGTGGACGAGAAGGGGCGGATCGTCGAGGACGACCGGGCACTGCTCGTCATGCTCGACCTGGTGGCCGCGGAGCGGCGCAGCGGGCGGGTGGCGTTGCCGGTGACCACCACGCGGATCGCCGAGCAGGTGGCGGCGTACCACGGGACGCAGGTCGAGTGGACGACCACGTCTCCCGACGACCTGACGCGGGTCGGGGGCGATGACGCGACGATATTCGGTGGTGACGGTCGGGGTGGGTTCATCATCCCGGAGTTCAGCAGCGTCTTCGACGGTACGGCCGCGTTCGTACGGCTCATCGGGCTGGTGGCGCGGACGCAGCTCACGCTCAGCCAGATCGACGCGCGGATCCCGCGGGCGCACGTCCTGAAGCGCGATCTGGCGACTCCCTGGGCAGTCAAGGGACTTGTGATGCGCCGGGTCGTGGAGGAGGCCGGGGAGCGGTTCGTGGACACCACGGACGGCGTACGTGTCGTGGAGACCGACGGGCGCTGGGTCATGGTTCTTCCCGACCCGGCCGAAGCTGTCACCCATCTGTGGGCCGAAGGGCCCGACGACGCTTCGGCGCAAGCCCTGCTCGACGAGTGGTCTGCCGTGGTGGACAGCGCCGGACGCTGAGCATGCGCGCGTGCCGGACAAGTGCCCCTAAGGGGGCCTGTCCGGCACGTCGGTGGGGCCATTCGGAGGTAGCGCCCGCGACGTGCGACGATGTGCGGCATGCCGCAGCAGCCCCCCGTTCGGAGCACTCCTACGCGCCCCTCGCGCCCGGACGCCTCCATGTCGCTGCTCACCAACGTCATGGACCACAGCCTCGACGACGGGTATGCGGAGGCGGCGGCGCGCAAGCAGGCCGAGGGCGCCGGTGGCATGCCGAAGACGGTGCGGGCGAAGCTGGGTCTGGCCGCCGGTCTCGTACTCGCGGCGCTTGTGGTGACCGTAGGCGCGGCGAACGCGCGGATAGCGGCCCCGGTGATCGCCAAGGAGCGACAGGAGCTCATCGACCGTATCGAGCGCGAGACGGACGCGGCGGACAAGCTCGAAAGCAGTGTCGACACCCTGCGCGACGACGTGAGCGCGCGGCAGCGCGAAGCGTTGAAGAAGGACGGCGGCGGCCAGGCCGATCTGGTGGACATCCTGTCGGGTGCCACGGAGGTGCACGGTCCCGGCGTGAAACTCGTCGTGAACGACGCCAAGGAAGCCAGCACCGGCGGTGACGGCGACCCGCGCGAAACCTCCGGGTTCTCCGACACCGGCCGGGTGCGCGACCGCGACATGCAGCGCGTCGTGAACGGGCTCTGGGAGTCGGGCGCCGAGGCCGTCGCGATCAACGGGCAGCGGCTGACGGCGCTGTCGGCGATCCGGGCCGCGGGCGACGCCATACTGGTCGACAACAAGCCACTGGTGCCGCCGTACACCGTGCTCGCCGTGGGGGACGGCAAACGGCTGAGCACGAAGTTCCAGAACAGCGCCGACGGACAGTATCTGCACGCGCTGCAGGAGAACTACGACATCCGGACCAGCATCTCCGTGGAGAGCGACGTCCGGCTGCCGGCCGCACCGAGTGTGATCGTACGTACAGCACAGCCGAGCACAGAGAAGGGCACATCGTGATCGCCGTACTGGGCCTCGTCGTGGGAGTCGTGGCCGGACTGTTGGTCCGGCCCGAGGTTCCGGCGGTTGTCGAGCCTTACCTTCCGATCGCCGTCGTGGCGGCGCTCGACGCCGTGTTCGGTGGTCTGCGGGCCATGCTCGACGGCATCTTCGACGACAAGGTCTTCGTGGTGTCGTTCCTGTCGAACGTGGTCGTGGCCGCGCTGATCGTCTTCCTGGGCGACAAGTTGGGCGTCGGCGCCCAGCTGTCCACGGGTGTCGTGGTCGTCCTCGGCATCCGGATCTTCTCCAACGCCGCGGCGATCCGTCGACACGTCTTCCGGGCGTGAGGTCGATGAGCAACGAGGACGAGGCCCCGAAGAACCGCCTGCGCAAGGAACTGCCCGAAGAGGTCCCGGCCCTTGCGGCCGCGGAGACCGAGGACGAGGAGCAGGCTCAGGAGCCGTCGCTGACCGGCCGTCAGCGGCTCGTGCAGGGGGTGTGGCCGCCGCGGCTCAGCCGCGCCCAACTCATCGTCGCGCTGCTGCTGTTCGGCCTCGGCTTCGGCCTGGCCGTCCAGGTCGCGTCCAACAGCGACAGTGGCAGTGCCCTGCGCGGCGCACGTCAGGAAGATCTCGTACGCATTCTCGATGAACTCGACAACCGTACGCAGCGTCTTGAAGACGAGAAGCAGGGTCTCGAGGACCAGCGTACCGAGCTGGAGACCAGCTCGGACCAGGCCGAGGAGGCTCGCAAGCAGACGGTCGAGAAGGAGAAGCAACTCGGCATTCTGGCGGGCACAGTGGCGGCGCAAGGACCCGGCATCACGCTGACGATCAACGACACGAAGGGGACGGTCGAAGCGGACATGCTGCTCGACGCGATCCAGGAGCTGCGCGCGGCCGGCGCGGAAGCGATCCAGGTGAACGGCGTGCGCGTCGTCGCCGGCACCTATCTGACGGACTCCGACGGAGGAGTCAAGGTCGACGGGAACAAGATCAGCCAGCCCTATCGTTTCAAGGTCATCGGCAAGCCGCAGGACCTCGAGCCGGCGCTGAACATCCCCGGAGGTGTGGTGCAGACGCTGGAGAAGGAGCAGGCCACCGTCACGGTGGACCGCTCGACGAAGATCGTCGTGGACGCCTTGCGACCGGCGAAGCGCCCTGACTACGCTCGGTCGTCCTCCCAGTGAACCGGCGGTGCATGGGGGTTGTCGGGCCAGGGCATGAGGTTGCGGGGGGTCGGCGCACCGAATGGGTGGTGCGTGGTGGAAACTGTCTGGTGGATACGGACGTTGTGAGGATGTCCGGGTCGACCGGCGAGTGCAGTCAGGGTTCGTCCTGCCCCACGGGCGGGTCTGTTTCGGTCAAGGGGAATCGCCCGTGAAGTTGTTTGCGAAGTTGTTCGGCAAGAGCGCGCGAGAGGGCAACGACAACGCGTCGGCCCGTCATCGCGCACCGCGCCATGGTGAAGAGGGCCAGAGCGGCGAGCGTCCGCTCTTCCGGGACCAGGTCTCCGGCCCGGGTGGTGACATTTCCGGTGGTCAGGGCGCGCCGTCTGTTGACCCTGCCCAGTCCGGGCGCATAGGTTTCGGGGAACCGTCAACCTCAAGTACGGGTGGAGGGTTTGCCTCCGATCCGTATGCGTCCCATGCCCCTGGAGGGCAGCCGCGGCAGGAGGATCCGTCCATGTCGGCCCTGGTGTGTACGAGGTGCGGGAACCGCAACGCGGAGAACAGCCGGTTCTGTTCCAACTGCGGTGCGCCGCTGCGAGGCGGAGCGGCCGCCGAGCGTCCGTCCGAGACGACGTCCACGATCTCCATCTCCGGTCTTGAGGCCTACGACGCCGAGGTGACGGGCCAGACGCAGTCGCCGGCGCTCTCCCCGGAGGCGCAGGCGGCCGTCGACGCGCTGCCTCTCGGCTCGGCGCTGCTGGTGGTGCGCCGCGGTCCGAACTCGGGCAGCCGCTTCCTGCTGGACGGTGAGCTGACCACGGCCGGGCGCCATCCGCAGAGCGACATCTTCCTGGACGACGTGACGGTGTCGCGTCGTCACGTGGAGTTCCGTCGCGTTGCGGACGGCTCGTTCACGGTGGCCGATGTAGGCAGCCTCAACGGCACGTACGTCAACCGGGAGCGGATCGACTCGGTCGCGCTGTCGAACGGCGACGAGGTGCAGATCGGCAAGTACCGGCTGGTCTTCTACGCGAGCCAGCGGGGCATCTGACCCTCCCCCAGACTCCGTCCGGGGGGACCCCCAGGAAGGTCCATGCTTCAAACACCGAGCGGCGGTGCCGACAGTGGCACCGCCGCCGCGGACAGTGGGCTGATGAGCATCGGTGCGGTGCTCAATGCGCTGCGCGACGAGTTCCCCGAGGTCACCATCTCCAAGATCAGGTTCCTGGAGTCGGAGGGGCTGATCGAGCCGCAGCGGACCCCATCGGGGTACCGGAAGTTCAGTGCCGGCGACGTCGAGCGGCTCGGACACGTTCTGAGGATGCAGCGGGACCACTATCTGCCCCTGAAGGTGATCCGCGAGCACCTGGAGGCCCTGGAGCGCGGTGAGGCGGTGCGCCTGCCGTCCCTGGGGCGTCAGCGCGACCCGGGCGACGCGGAGCCTTCCGTCGACCTCTACGGCGAGCCTGGGACGCCCACCGTCGCGCGGGTCGGTCGGGCCGAGCTGCTCGTCGCGGCCGAGATCGAGGAGCAGCAGCTCGAGGAGTGGGAGTCGTACGGGCTCATCGCGCCGCTGCCGGACGGGGCGTACGACGCCGAGGCGGTGACGGTCGCCTCCCTCGTCGTAGAGCTGGGGCGGTTCGGGATCGAGCCGCGGCATCTGCGGGTCATGAAGGCGGCGGCCGACCGTGAGGCGGGGCTCGTGGACCAGGTGGTGGCCCCGCTGCGGCGGCACCGCAATCCACAGACCAGGGCGCACGCGGAGGCCCGTACGAAGGAGCTGGCGGGGCTCGCGGTGAAGTTGCACGCCGCGCTGGTGCAGACCGCGCTCGGCGTACGACTGCCCTGAACCGGGGCGCCGCCGCAGGCCGGATCGCCCACCCGTTCTGTGCCCGACTACCCAAACATCCCGGGCACGGCCTAGGGTTGCTGTGTGAACGAGCTCGATGTCGTAGGTGTCCGGGTCGAAATGCCCTCCAACCAACCGATCGTGCTCCTGCGTGAAGTGGGAGGCGACCGCTACCTCCCCATCTGGATCGGACCGGGGGAGGCGACGGCGATCGCCTTCGCGCAGCAGGGCATGGCCCCCGCGCGACCGCTGACCCACGACCTTTTCAAGGACGTGCTGGAAGCCGTCGGTCAGGAACTCACGGAAGTACGCATCACCGATCTTCGCGAGGGAGTCTTCTACGCGGAGCTGGTGTTCGCCAGCGGGGTCGAAGTGAGCGCCCGGCCGTCCGACGCCATAGCGCTGGCGCTGCGCACCGGCACGCCGATCTACGGCAGTGACGGGGTGCTTGACGACGCCGGCATCGCGATCCCCGACGAGCAGGAGGACGAAGTGGAGAAGTTCCGCGAGTTCCTCGACCAGATCTCGCCCGAGGACTTCGGGACCAACAGTCAGTGATGCCGCGCGGCGGCAGGCGCCCGAATGGCAATTGCCTGCGGCCAGTGTGGCGTGCTGCCGCCCCTCGTCAGAGCATTCGGCTAGCCTTTCCCCGCGGTGGAGCACGGGAAACCACTCCTAGGGTGATTATCACTCGGCGTGCCGAGTGTGGCGATCGTTGACGCACCCCTGGTGACTGCCTACCGTCGAGAAGGCAGGTCAAGGACGGAGGTCGGCGTGAGAAGCAGCGGCGACGGTACGGCTGGGGGTGCCCCCGGACGCAGTCTGGGGGAGAGCGGCCCGTACCCGCTTCACGGCAACGCGGCCGGTCACGTTCCGCGGCGGCCGACGGCAGTGCCGGGCGAGGGAGGGGCCGTTACCGAGGAGATCGGGTACCGGGGTCCCACGGCGTGTGCTGCCGCGGGCATCACCTATCGGCAGCTGGACTACTGGGCCAGAACCGGTCTTGTCGAGCCGAGCGTGCGGCCCGCCTACGGGTCGGGGACGCAGCGGCTGTACAGCTTCCGGGACGTAGTAGTCCTGAAGATCGTGAAGCGCTTCCTCGACACCGGGGTCTCGCTGCAGAACATCCGCACCACGGTCCAGCACCTCAGGGAGCGCGGCTTCCAGGATCTGGAGCGGATGACGCTGATGAGCGACGGCGCGACCGTCTACGAATGCACTTCGCCCGACGAGGTCCACGCCCTGCTCCAGGGCGGCCAGGGCATCTTCGGCATCGCCGTGGGCGTGGTGTGGCGGGACGTCGAGAGCGCGCTCTCGCAGCTGCACGGGGAGCGCGTGGACACCGGCGAGACGCTCGTCGGGCACAATCCCGCGGACGAGCTGGCGCGGCGGCGTAATCGCGCCGTCTGAGGCTCCGGACCGCAGGGCGCCGGGATCGGCGCGGTGTCCTGACGTCCGGAATCAGCAGCTTGTGAAGGATGATGCCCCGGCGTGCCGGGGCATTGTCAGTGGCGTAGGGCAGCATCGGAGATGTGAGAACCACGCCCACGATCCTGCATCTCGACATGGATGCCTTCTTCGCCTCGGCGGAGCAGGCAGCCAAGCCGAGCCTGCGCGGGAAAGCGGTCGTCGTGGGCGGGCTCGGACCGCGCGGTGTGGTCGCCACCTGCTCGTACGAGGCACGGATCTTCGGGGTGCACTCGGCGATGCCCATGGCACAGGCGCGCAGGCTCGCGCCGAACGCCGCGTACCTGGTGCCGCGCTTCGGGCTCTACCGGGAGGTCAGCGAGCAGGTGATGGGGCTGCTGGGGGCGCTGTCGCCGCTGGTGGAGCCGCTCAGCCTGGACGAGGCGTTCGTGGACCTGGAGGCCGGGGGGACGGCATGGGACGAGCAGTCGGCGCGCCTGACCGGGGCGAAGCTGCGCGCCGACATCCGGGCCGTGACGGGGCTGACGGGATCGGTCGGACTGGCCGCCTCGAAGATGCTCGCGAAGATCGCCTCGGAGCAGGCGAAGCCCGACGGGCTGGTGCTGATAGAGCCCGGCACCGAGCGGGCGCTGCTGGGGCCGATGTCGGTGCGCACGCTGCCGGGCGTGGGCCCCGCCACCGGGGACCATCTGCGGCGGGCCGGGATCAGCACGGTCGAGGAGATCGCCGAGGCGGGCGAGGACGAGCTCGTACGGCTCCTGGGGAAGGCGCACGGGCACGCGCTGTACGCCATGGCGCTGGCGCACGATGAGCGGCCCGTGGTGGCCGAGCGGGAGACCAAGTCGGTCTCGGTCGAGGACACGTACGACGTGGACATCCATGACCGGACGAGGGTCGGGCTGGAGGTGCAGCGGCTCGCCGACCGGTGTGTGCAGCGGCTGCGCGGCGCAGGGCTGTCGGGGCGGACGATCGTCCTGAAGGTGCGGCGGTACGACTTCTCCACGCTGACCCGCTCCGAGACGCTGCGCGGGCCCACGGACGACACGGCCGTGGTGCGGGAGGCGGCGGCGCGGCTGCTGGAGGCGGTGGACACCACCGGGGGCGTACGACTGCTGGGAGTCGGTGTCTCCGGGCTCGCCGACTACACGCAGGAGGACCTCTTCGCGCAGGCGCAGGCCGCCGCGGGGGAGCTGGCGGCGCAGGAGCATCCCGAGGAGGAGCCGGCGCAGGAGCCCGCCGTGGAACAGGCGCCGGTCGCCGAGCGGCGGTGGCCCGCGGGGCACGACGTACGGCATGCCGAGCACGGGCACGGCTGGGTGCAGGGCAGCGGGCTCGGGCGGGTCACGGTGCGGTTCGAGACGCCGTACTCGGAGCCCGGGCGTGTGCGCACGTTCCGGACGGACGACCCGGACCTGGAGCCGGCGGATCCGCTGCCCCTGGTGCTGCGAAGACCCGAGGAGCCGGGGCCCCCGGATCCTGGGCCGGAGGTTCCAGAGCCTGCGGATGCGGAGATCGGGTCTCAGGCGTCCTCAGTGCCTGCGAGGCGGCCGAAGTCGCGGTCCGGGGGGAGTGGCTCGGGGAACGCCACATCGAGCCCGTAGTGGTGGTAGAGCTGGATCTCCTGTTCGGGCGAGAGGTGGCGGCCGACGCCGAAGTCGGGGGCGTCCTTGATCAGGGCCCGCTCGTAGGGGACGCGGAGGGTGCCTTCGACGAGTTCGCTGGGCTCCAGGGGCACGAAGGCGTCCCTGCTGAACAGGCCGGTGCGTATGGCCGCCCACTCCGGAACGCCGGTCGCGTCGTCGAGGTAGACCTCGTCGATGGTGCCGATCTTGGTGCCGTTGCGGTCGAGTGCCTTGCGGCCGATCAGGTTGCGCGGATCGATGTCGGTCTGCACGGGCCCTCCACTTGGTCGCAACTCATCCGTAAGCACTACGAAAGAGCACATTGGGGAAGGTGGCCACTCGAAGACTCGTGCGTTGTCCTCGCTGGTAGGCTGGCACACGGCTGCTGACCCCGTGCGGGAGAGTCCTCCAGACATCATCGGAGGCGCCGAAGGAGCAAATCCTCCCCGGAATCTCTCAGGCCCACGTACCGCACGGACGAGGTCACTCTGGAAAGCAGAGCGGGTTTCGATGGCTTCCGCTCTCACCGACGGTGAAAACCGGGACGTCCAGCTCAGTGGACGGTCCGGTGAAGCTCTCAGGTTGAGATGACAGAGGGGGAGGCCGTCGGGGTACCCGCGCCGTGGTGCCCCTCGAAGGTCGTATCGACCAGGAGGCCTCCTCAATGACCGCCAGTCGCATTCCGCTCTCCGAGCTCGAACAGGGCATCCCCTTCGAGCAGCGCCACATCGGCCCCGACCACGAGGCCCGGGCCAAGATGCTCGCGCAGGTGGGGTACGGCTCGCTCGACGAGCTGACGGCCGCCGCGGTCCCGGATGTCATCAAGAACGCCGACGCGCTCGACCTGCCCGGTGCGCGCACCGAGGCCGACGTCCTCGCCGAGCTGCGCTCCCTCGCCGACCGCAACCAGGTCCTCGGCTCGATGATCGGCCTCGGCTACTACGGCACCTTCACGCCGCCGGTGATCCTGCGCAACGTCATGGAGAACCCGGCCTGGTACACCGCGTACACGCCGTACCAGCCGGAGATCTCGCAGGGCCGCCTGGAGGCGCTGCTGAACTTCCAGACCGTCGTCGCCGAGCTGACCGGGCTGCCGACCTCCGGCGCCTCCCTGCTCGACGAGGGCACCGCGGCCGCCGAGGCCGTGGCCCTGTCGCGGCGGATGGGCAAGAACAAGAAGGGCCTGTTCCTCGTCGACGCGGACGCCCTGCCGCAGACCATCGCCGTCATCCAGACGCGCGCCGAGCCGACCGGCGTCGAGGTCGTCGTCGCCGACCTGAGCGGCGGCATCCCGGCCGAGCTGGCCGAGCGCGAGATCAACGGCGTGCTCATCCAGTACCCGGGTGCCTCCGGTGCCGTACGCGACATCAAGCCGGTCATCGACCGGGCGCACGAGCTCGGCGCGGTCGTCACCGTCGCCGCCGACCTGCTCGCCCTCACCCTGCTCACCTCGCCGGGCGAGCTGGACGCGGACATCGCGGTCGGTACGACGCAGCGCTTCGGTGTCCCGATGGGCTTCGGCGGCCCGCACGCCGGTTACATGGCGGTGCGCGAGAAGTTCGCGCGCAGCCTGCCCGGGCGGCTCGTGGGTGTCTCCGTCGACGCCGACGGCCACAAGGCGTACCGGCTCGCCCTGCAGACGCGGGAGCAGCACATCCGCCGGGAGAAGGCCACCAGCAACATCTGTACGGCTCAGGTGCTGCTCGCCGTGATGGCCGGCATGTACGCCGTCTACCACGGGCCGCAGGGACTCAGGGCGATCGCCCGGCGCACCCACCGCTACGCCACGATCCTCGCCGGGGGTCTGAAGGCGGGCGGCGTCGAGGTCGTGCACGGTGCCTACTTCGACACGCTGACCGTGCGGGTGCCGGGCCGCGCCGCCGAGGTCGTCGCCGCCGCGCGCGACAACGGTGTGAACCTCCACCTCGTCGACGCCGACCAGGTCTCGATCTCCTGCGACGAGACCACCACGCGGGCCCAGCTGGACGCCGTCTGGAGCGCGTTCGGCGTGGCGGGCGACATCGAGGCCCTGGACGCCACCGTCGAGGACACGCTGCCGGCCGGCCGGCAGCGCACCGACGAGTACCTCTCGCACCCGGTGTTCCACCAGTACCGCTCCGAGACGGCGATGCTGCGCTACCTGCGCAAGCTGTCCGACCGCGACTACGCGCTGGACCGCGGCATGATCCCGCTGGGCTCCTGCACCATGAAGCTCAACGCGACCACCGAGATGGAGCCGGTCACCTGGCCCGAGTTCGGCCAGCTGCACCCCTTCGCACCCGCCGAGCAGGCGCAGGGCTACCTCACGCTCATCCACGAGCTGGAGGATCAGCTCGCCGAGGTCACCGGCTACGACAAGGTCTCGCTCCAGCCGAACGCGGGCTCCCAGGGCGAGCTGGCCGGGCTGCTCGCCGTGCGCGGCTATCACCGCGCCAATGGTGACGAGCAGCGCACCGTCTGCCTCATCCCGTCCTCCGCGCACGGCACCAACGCCGCGAGCGCCGTGATGGCCGGCATGAAGGTCGTCGTCGTGAAGACCGCCGAGGACGGCGAGATCGACGTCGAGGACCTGCGGGCCAAGATCGAGCAGTACCGCGACGAGCTGTCGGTGCTGATGATCACGTACCCCTCGACGCACGGTGTGTTCGAGGAGCACGTCGCGGACATCTGCGCCCAGGTGCACGAGGCGGGCGGCCAGGTGTACGTCGACGGCGCCAACCTCAACGCGCTGGTGGGCCTCGCCAAGCCGGGCCACTTCGGCGGCGACGTCTCGCACCTGAACCTGCACAAGACGTTCTGCATCCCGCACGGCGGCGGCGGTCCGGGCGTCGGCCCGGTCGGCGTGCGCGCGCATCTGGCGCCGTACCTGCCGAACCACCCGCTGCAGCCCGAGGCCGGTCCGGAGACGGGCGTCGGCCCGATCTCCGCGGCTCCCTGGGGCTCCGCGGGCATCCTGCCGATCTCGTGGGCGTACGTCCGGCTCATGGGCGGCGAGGGTCTCAAGCGCGCCACGCAGGTGGCGGTGCTGTCCGCCAACTACATCGCCAAGCGCCTGGAGCCGCACTACCCGGTGCTGTACACGGGCCCGGGCGGCCTCGTCGCGCACGAGTGCATCATCGACCTGCGTCCGCTGAGCAAGTCGACCGGTGTCAGCGTCGACGACATCGCCAAGCGCCTGATCGACTACGGCTTCCACGCGCCGACGATGTCCTTCCCGGTGGCCGGCACGCTGATGATCGAGCCCACCGAGTCCGAGGACCTGGTCGAGCTGGACCGTTTCTGCGGGGCGATGATCGCGATTCGCGGCGAGGTCGAGAAGGTCGGCTCCGGCGAGTGGCCCGCGGACGACAACCCGCTGCGCAACGCGCCGCACACCGCGGCCGCGCTCGGCGGCGAGTGGGAGCACGCGTACACGCGCGAGGAGGCGGTCTTCCCGGCCGGTGTCTCGCCCGCGGACAAGTACTGGCCGCCGGTGCGCCGTATCGACCAGGCCTTCGGTGACCGGAACCTGGTCTGCTCGTGCCCGCCGCTGGACGCCTACGAGGACTGATCAGCATTCGGAACTCGGGCGCTCACGAGGAGTAGTCACCCTCGGACATGCGTCGGGGCCGGTTCGGAGGGTGTTCCTCCGGGCCGGCCCCTTGTTCTGTCCGGGCAGCCGGGCTGCCCGTTGTGCGCTGCCGCTCAGGCGGCCGTCATCACCTGGTCGACGCCCATGGGGCGGTGCGGGGCGATGATCTGGCCGTCCGGCAGGAGCTCACCGGTGTCCTCGAAGAGCAGAACGCCGTTGCACAGCAGGCTCCATCCCTGCTCCGGGTGGTGCGCCGCGAGACGGGCGGACTCCCGGTCGGCGGATTCGGCTGTCGGACACGGTGGCTGGTGCTGGCACATGGATGGGATCTTTCGCTGGGTTGTGATGTCAGTGATGGTTGTTGTGTCTGTCCCGCGGCTGGAAGTACTCATGGCCGCCCCCCGTTGGTGTGTGGTCTGACCCCAGTGTTGCCCTACGGACGTCAATCCGCAGGGATTTGGCAGCAGCGCTCCTCACAGGTTGATGACGCATCACTCGTGCGGACGGTTCATCCCAACTCCACTGTCTCTTCGGGTGGTTCGACGTGGCCTGATGGGGCTAGTCCGGTCGGGCGGCGGGCGCGTTTTGCCTCGTACGAGCGCTGTGAGGCCCGAACGAGCGCGGTGCCCCGCTGCCGATGAACGGCGGCGGGGCACAGGAGGCGAGGCGCGAGGGCCCTCAGGCCGGCGAGCTGAGAAGAGGTGCGGGGGTGAGGCGGTGGGTGAGGACCGGGAGCAGTTCGGCGACGCGGTGCGGGCGGTGGGCGGCGATGCCGGGCGGGGCGGGCGCCAGCGGGACGAGGAGGTCGGTGGCGGCCGGCTGGCCGGTGGCGCCGTCGGCGGTGCAGTCGCCGTGCAGCCAGAGGGTGAGCATGTACAGCTCGGGCACGGACAGCAGGCGTGCCTGGTAGGGCTGCTTCATGTTCTCGGCCTGGCGCAGGGCGCGTTCGGTGGCGGTGACGTAGGGGCCCTCGAAGAAGTGCGAGAAGGCCCAGCCGTCCGGGGTCAGCATGGTGTCCGCGGCGGCCACGGCGCGATCGCCGCAGCGGATCAGGAAGCGCCAGCCGGCGAGTCGGGTCGTGGACGCACCCGGGGTGATCCGGTCGAGGACGTGGACGGGCAACGGGAGTTCGGGGGTGACGGGTCCCTGGGCCTTGCGCAGGGACGGGGTGCGTGCCTCGCGGACTGCAGTGGGGGAACCGAGGGCCGTGAGGACGGTGCGAAGGGCGGGCGCGGGAGCCGGGGGTACGTGCAGCGGCATGGTGGGTCGCCTCTCATTTCGACAGGCACAGTGGCGCGAGGGCGGGGGCGGACGGCGCTGTCAGCTCTCGGGGTCAGAGGGGCGGGGGATCCGGACCTGCCGACTGGGTACTGCCTGCAGCGCGTACTTCGACGTCAGGACCCGGGACCGCGAGTGCCAACTCTCTGCCTCGTTCGCGGAGTTTATACGACACGTGTTCAGACGGTGTTTCGTCTAGTCGTCCTGAATATGAAAAGCAAGGTGTGAATCGGCCACGGAAACGAGAAGTTCATCCCGATTCCATGCGGCCGCGCCGCGGTGACCTCGGAATTCCCGGCAGCAGCGGTCGGCCGATTCTCGTCGGCGTTTTTCACGAGATCGTGACCGGGTGAAACTGCGTGCTGCTTCATGCCTGGCGAATGTGCCTCCGGACAACTGGTTCCAGCCTAGCGGGCGATGGCCCTGTCCAGGGCGTTATCGATCGCGTTGCCTGGGCATCATCCCCCGTGACCCTGGACACCAGCGGCCGGATCGTCTGGTCCGCCCATCCGAGGAGGGACACTTCGATGGGGGAGAAGGTCGTGGCAGGGCCGTTCGACCTGTCCGATCGCCAGCAGTACCGCGAGAAGCTCCGGCAGTGTCTGGCGGGGCTGGCGAGACTGCTGGAGGAGAAGCGGTTCGACCGCCCGAAGAATCTCATGGGTCTGGAGATCGAGCTGAATCTCGCAGGTCCCGACGGCATGCCGAGAATGATGAATGCACAAGTACTCGAAAGGATTGCGAGCCGGGATTTCCAAACAGAACTCGCCATGTTCAACCTGGAAGTCAACATAGCCCCACACCGATTGGGCGGCCGGGTATTCGACCGGCTCGCCGAGGAGCTGCGCACCTCGCTCGCGTATGCCCATCGCAAAGCGGGGGAGGTCGACGCCGGAATCGTGATGATCGGGATTCTGCCCACGCTCGGGCAGGACGACCTGGTCTCCTCGAACCTCTCGGACGTCGACCGCTACACCCTGCTCAACGACCAGATCGTGGCCGCCCGCGGTGAGGACTTCGCCCTCGACATCGACGGCGTGGAGCGGCTGGTGTGCACGTCGAAGTCCATCGCGCCGGAAGCAGCCTGCACCTCCGTGCAGTTGCACCTCCAGGTCACTCCGGCCCGGTTCGCGGACGTGTGGAACGCGGCGCAGGCCGTCGCCGCCGCACAGGTCGCGATCGGTGCCAACTCGCCCTTCCTGTTCGGTCACGAGCTGTGGCGCGAGTCGCGGCCCCCGCTGTTCCAGCAGTCCACCGACACCCGGCCGCCCGAGCTCCAGGCCCAGGGCGTCCGGCCGCGGACCTGGTTCGGCGAGCGATGGATCTCGTCGGCGTACGACCTCTTCGAGGAGAACCTGCGGTTCTTCCCGGCGCTGCTGCCCATCTGCCAGGAGGAGGACCCCCTCGGCGTGCTCGACGCCGGTGGCGTCCCGACCCTCGCCGAGCTGGTGCTGCACAACGGCACGGTGTACCGCTGGAACCGGCCCGTGTACGGCATCGCCGACGGCGTCCCGCATCTGCGCGTCGAGAACCGCGTGCTGCCCGCGGGCCCCACCGTCACCGATGTCGTCGCCAACGCGGCCTTCTACTACGGGCTGGTCCGCGCGCTCGCCGAGGAATCACGGCCGGTGTGGATGCGGCTGCCCTTCGAGGCGGCCGCCGCCAACTTCGACGAGGCCTGCCGGCACGGCATCGACGCGCGCCTGGAGTGGCCGCGGCGCGGGCGGTACGGCGGCACGACGCGGGTGGACGCGGTGGCCCTGGTCCGGGACGAGCTGTTGCCGCTCGCCGCGGCGGGGCTGGACGCGTGGGGGGTCGAGCCCGCCGACCGCGACTTCCTGCTGGGCGTCATCGAGGCCCGGTGCCGGCTGCGCGCCAACGGGGCGGCCTGGCAGGCGGCCACCTTCCACGAGGCACTGGAGCGGGGCCTCGACCGGGGTGCCGCGCTCGCGGCGACCACCAGGCGCTACTGCGAACTGATGCACCTCGGGGAGCCTGTGCACACCTGGCCGGTCGGGCTGCCGGAGCGGGTGCCCCTGGGCTGAGTCCCGGATGCGGCCGCCTGGCTCCGGAGCCGCCGGCTCGTGGGACTCAGTTCCGGCTGCCCGCCTGCACGATGGCCTTGAGGATCACCGAGTGGATCTGCGCGGGATCGTTGACCTGCTGGCCGGAGCCCCCGGTCGCCTTGGCGATCTGCTCGACCTCGTCCCGGTCGGCGTCCGGGCCCACGGCGATCGCGATCAGCAGCACCGGACGCTGCGGGTCGGTCAGCTTCTGCAACTCGGCGACGAGGTTGGAGCGCGAGATGCTTCCCGGGTCCTGGTTGACGCCGTCCGTCAGGACCACCAGCGCGTTGAACTTCCCCTTCACATAGGAGGAGACGGCCGCCTTGTACGCGGCGAGCGTGGTGTCGTACAGCCCGGTCGCCCCGTTCGGGACCGGTGCCAGGGAGCTGAAGGCCGCCGACAGCTTGTCCCGCTGGGTGCCCTTGCCCTTGCGGTCGCCGAGGCGTTCGGTCGGCACGAGGACGCGGTAGTCGCGGTCGCCGTCGAGGCGGGTGGAGAACTTCCACAGCCCGATCTCGTCCTCCGGGGTGAAGGTGGCGAGGGCCTGGAGCAGGGACGCCCTGGTGACGTCCATCCGGGTCCGGCCGGTGCCCGGCACCGGTTCCGCCATCGACGAGGAGGCGTCGACGACCGTGGTGATCCGGGCGCTCTGCACCGTGATCGTCCACATGCCGAGGGCCTCCTGTACCGCCTTCGTGGGGGCGGGCTCGGGCGCGATCTCGTCGTACGGCTGCGGAGCGCGCCCGCCCGCCTGGGTGACCAGCGCGTCGGTGACCGTCTCGTCGTCCGTGCGGAAGCCGTACTTCTCCAGGATCTTCCGTCCCGCCGGCTCACCCAGAAGCGTCATGAACCGGAGGGCGGCCCGGCTCTCGTCGGTGGTCAGTTCCGGCTCGTCGACCAGGGCGAAGGGGTAGTCGAGCCGTGGCGAGCCGTCCTTGGGATAGAAGAGGTCGAGCCCGCTGTCGCCGTCGGCCGCGGCGTTGTGCGCGAACGCCGCCTGTTCGGAGAGGATCAGCGCCTGGTTGCGCCTGGGGTTGCCCTGTTCGGTGCCGGAGGAGTCGCGCGGGAGGGTGTCCAGGAGCTGGCTGTCGCTGTCGGACGTGCGCTGCGAGAGCGTCTTCGCCAGGGCCGCCGCCTTGGTGTCGCCACCCTTGGTCCCTGCGGCGGCGGTGCTCAGCTGGGTCAGGGCGAGCAGGCCGGTGGCGCTGCGCGAGGGGTCCGCGGTGCCGAGCCTCAGCTCGTCGTCCTCCATCGCCGCACCGGCCAACTCGGTCCAGGAGTACGTCTTTTCGGGCCACCCCAGCGACTTGGCGGCCGACGGGACCATGGCGATGCCGACGGGAGAGGACGCCACACTGCCCGCGGGGGTCACCTGCGTCGACTTGCTGTCCGCGGCGACGCGCTGCAGCCACAGGTCGGAGTCCGGCACCCACGCCTGCACGTCGGACTTCCCGCCCGACGCCAGAGCGTCCGCGACCTTGTACGACGTGCGGGCGGTGATGCCGATGTCCAGGCACCGCCCGTCGGAGGTGATGTTGTGGGCGCGGGCGTACTCGGCCGTGGCCCGCAGGGCGGGCGCCATGTCCGGCGACGCGGCGACCCTGACGCGCACCGCGTCGTCCTGGCAGGAGGATCCGAAGGAGAACAGGCCGCCACGGACCGCGGCCGCCGTACCTCCCGCGACCACGAGGACGAGCACCGTGGCGACGGCCACATTGCGGCGGCGCGCGCGGGGGCGGGGGTCGGCGGTGCCCGCTCCGTACGCGTCGGGCAAGCTGTGACGTCCCATGGCGGTCGTGCCCTCCCTGTTGAGCCTTGAGCGGCGAAGCAGCCGTAAGGCAGGAAAAGGGGAGGTACGCCCCGTACGGCGTCCGTCCCCCCGACGGCCTGTCGCGCACGATCTTCGTAACTTCTTTCGAGACCCTAGCGGGGCGAAGATGGGGATGAGGCGGGATTACTCAACTGGAGGCGGGAGTGCAGGTGGAGGCGGGGTCTGTGGCCGAATCTTTTCCGAAGGAGAGGCTGACGCGACGGATACTCCGGGACGAGACGCTGCTCGTTCTGGGGCTTTCGCTCGGTGCGAGTGGCGTGTCCGCGCTGATCAGCTTTGTCGGATCGGTCACCAAACCGGGGGGTCTGAAGCATCAGGCGGCCACCCTCGTCGGCTCGGCCGCACCGGGGCGGCCCTGGCTGGATCTGGCCTGGCAGCTCTTCGGTATCGCGTCCTCGCTGGTACCCGTCGCGCTCGTCGCGCACCTCCTGCTGCGCGAGGGCGAGGGGCTGCGCGTGATCGGATTCGACCGCACGCGCCCGTGGCCGGACCTCGGGCGCGGGGCCGCGGTCGCGGCGGTGATCGGCAGCACGGGCATCGCGTTCTATCTGGCGGCCCGGGGCCTCGGTTTCAACCTCACGGTGGTGCCGGAGGCGCTGCCCGACGTGTGGTGGAAGCATCCCGTACTGATCCTCTCCGCGATCCAGAACGCGGTCCTCGAAGAGGTGATCGTCGTCGGGTATCTGCTGCGCCGCCTCGGCCAGTTGGGCTGGACGCCGGGGACCGCGCTGGTGGCGAGCGCCGTGCTGCGCGGGTCGTACCACCTCTACCAGGGCATCGGCGGGTTCGTCGGCAACATGGTGATGGGCGTGGTCTTCGTCTACCTGTACCGGCGGTGGGGGCGGGTCGGCCCCCTGGTGGTGGCGCACTCGCTGCTCGACATCGGGGCGTTCGTGGGTTACGCGCTGCTGGCGGGGAAGGTGGGGTGGCTGCCGACCGCGTGAGCGAGACGGGCGGCATACGGGAGTCCCGTACGCCGCCCAGGGCGTGCCGTCAGACCAGCAGCTCGCCCTCGATGGTGGTGACCGCGCGGCCGATGAGGTGCGTGCGGGCGCCGTGCAGTTCGGTGCGGACGAGGCCGGATCGCGGGGAGGCCTGGAGGCCGGTGAGGCGGGGGCGGCCGAGGCGCTCGGACCAGAAGGGCGCGAGGGCGGTGTGGGCGCTGCCGGTGACCGGGTCCTCGTCGATGCCGACGTTCGGGAAGAAGCAGCGGGAGACGAAGTCGTGCTCCGCGGAGGGGTCTTCGGCGCGGGCGGTCGCGATGATGCCGCGCTCCGAGTGCCGCATGAGGGCCTTGTGGTCGGGGGCGAGGTCCAGGACCGTCTTCTCGTCGGCGAGTTCGACCAGCAGGTCGCCGACGTTCGGGCCGGTGTCGAAGGCCGCGAGGGGCTCGGCGCCCAGCGCCTCGGCGACGCCGTCCGGGATCTCGACCGGCGCGAGCGGGGCGGTCGGGAAGTCCAGCGTGATGGACCCGTCGGCGTGCGGAGTCGCGACGAGGACGCCGCTGTGGGTGGCGAACCGTACGGCCCCCTCGTGGGCGCCCGTGGTGTGCAGGATGTGCGCGGTCGCCAGCGTCGCGTGACCGCACATCGCGACCTCGGCGGCGGGCGTGAACCAGCGCAGCGCCCAGTCCGCCTCGCCGCCCTCGGGCAGGCGGTGGGCGAACGCCGTCTCGGCGTGATTGACCTCGCGGGCCACGTTCTGCAGCCAGGCATCGTCCGGGAAGGCGTCCAGGAGGAGGACACCGGCCGGGTTGCCGGAGAAGGGGCGATCGGTGAAGGCGTCGACGATTCGAATCCGCATGGACTGACGGTAGCCATCGCCAGGGGCCGCGCGACAAGGCCAATTCCGGGGTTCTGGACCGGTTGGCGGGGCGCGGGCGAGGTCGGGTGCGTGGGTTGCGGGGTGGCCCCCGGCAGTTGCGAACAGGCGTATCAGGGCCTGTACGGCTTTTGCGGCGTCCGGGGTTGTCAGGACGAGGACCAGGTCAGGGGTTTGCATCAGGCGCCCGCTCCAGACGCGGAAGACGGGGCTTGCGTCGGGGCCGCCGGTCTCGAAGGAGACGGTCCCGACGCAGCGGCGCCCGGAACGGAGGGTCGTCCGTGAGTCGCAGGTGACGGAGGGGAACAGACGGCCGAGCACGCCCTCCCGAGCCGCCGGCACGAGCCCCTCCTGGACCGGCAGAACCATGAGTCCGCGCCCCACACGTGCGGGCCGTCACCTCACGCCGACCCCAGAACCTCCGCGATCAGACTCCGGAACCGCTCGTCGTCGAGGAACGCCCGGTAGTCCCGGTGCGGGGACAGGCGTTGGTCGAAGGCCTGCATCCTGCGCAGGGCGGCTCGCGTTGCCGGGGTGGCCGTACCGATCCGGGCCAGGGCCTGTAGCGCCTCGGCGAATGTTCCGTAGCTGTCGTCGCCGTCGGCCATCGGCAGGACGAACTCCTCCAGGACGGTGACGCTCGGCTCCGGCTCGCCCGTGATCGACCACAGGACGTGCGCCGCCTGCAGTCGGCCCCAGCCCTCGGTGTTCTCCAGGATGTGCCGTACCTGGTCGGCGTACGGCGCGGCCTCGGGGCCGAAGTCGGCCAGCAGGTGGACCGGTCCGTAGTACGGGCCCTCCTCGTGCAGCATCGCGTCGCCGATCAGCCGCAGGGCCGATCCGTCGGTGTCGTCGCCGAGCCGCCAGGCCGCCCACAGCGCCTTCGCGTGGTGCGCCGGCTGGTCGGGGAAGATGAGGCCGCGCAGGGCGGGTGCCGCGGACGCGGCGGCCGGTCCCATCGCGGCCAGGACGTCGGCGACCAGCCACGAGTCGCCCGGCTTGTTCAGCAGGGCCACGACCTCCGGCAGCGCGGGCAGTGCGTCCGGGCCCCAGGCCGCCAGGACCCGCAGGAAGGCGCCGGTGAGCGGGCCGGGGGCGCCGTGGTGGGCGTCGTGTTCCCGGATCACGTTGCGCAGGGCAGGGAGCAGGACGTCCGCGTGCGCCCGCAGTGGAACCAGGATGTCGTCGATGTCCGGAAGCCGGGGGTCGCTCAGGCAATAGCTGCGTGAGTACTGCTCCCGGTACGGCTCGTAGAGCCGCTCGACGAGCCCCGGGAGGGCGCGCGGGTCGCCGATCCGGGTCAGCGCCCAGCGTGCGAAGTCGCCCACGCCGCCCTCGATCATGAGGTCCTCGCCCGGGTCGTCGACCAGCTCGGCGAGCCGGTCGGCGTACGCGGCCGCCCGGGGACCGAGCACCGCGAGAAGGTTCGCCGCCTTGAGCCGCATCTCGTCGGCAGGGTCCGACAGCAGGCCGCCCGCCACCGGCAGCAGCGCGGGCGCCGCGGACGGCCGTACCACCAGCAGCCGCCATGCCTCGTCGAGCACCGCCCGGCGCAGCCCGGTGTCCTGCGGCCGGTGCGCCCGCCCGGCCAGGCGGACCAGGAACGACGTCGCCGTCTCGGGGGTGTGGTCGAACAGGCCGGCCGCCCAGGAGGCGACGTCATCGCGTGTGAAGGGGTCGTCGACGCCCGGCACGTACCAGACCTCCTCGAACCTCGGCCGCACGGCGGGGTCGGAGAGGGTGTCCAGCAGGAGGTCGATCTGCTCGACCGGTACCTGGGGGTCGAGGCGCGCCCAGGCGTGCACGGCCGCGACCTTCATGACGGGTTCGCCGTCCCGCAGCACGTCGGCCAGGACTGTGCGCGCCTCCTCGACCGCGTCTGCCCCCGGGGCGGCCGCGGCCTCGCCCAGCGCGAGCAGTACCGGCAGGCGCAGCGTCGGATCCGTCTCGGCCCGCCAGCGCTCCAGCAGCGGTGCGACGCCCGCGAGGGCGAGGGAGCCTCGCCGGATCTCGGGGTCCGGGTCCGCGAGCAGCGCGAGGACCGCGGGCCGGTGGCGTTCCCATGCCGCCGGCCACCCTTCGTCGACGAGGTGCGGTTCGGCCGTCGCCGCCGCCCAGAACAGGCTCTCCAGCAGGTCCACGAGCGAGACCCGCACCGCCAGGCCCGGATCGGCGGCCAGCTCCACGAGGAACGGCAGCGCGGCGGTCGCCGCGGAGGTCACCCGGCCGTTCCCGGCGGCGAGGCAGAAGTAGAGCGGGGCGCAGTCCTCGTCCGTCGCGGCCGCGCCCGCCAGCGCGAGGCGCCGCAGCGCGCGCGGCACGCCCGTCACCGGGTGCTGCGGCAGCGCCGACTCGAGCCGGTCCCAGTCGATGCCGTCCAGCGTTTCCAGCGATATCCCCGCCATGCCAATCCCACCCCTGACCTCGGTCGACGGGGCTGCCCGCCGCCCCGGCCGTCATTGTCCATGGGCAGAGGGTTGCCAGACAAACGCTTCCGATATATCGTTGACGCATCGCGACCGATCAACGATGGAATGGAGTGATTGCGATGCGTACCCGTGGAGAAGACTTCGGATACGAGCACGGACATGGGCACCACGGCGGGCCCGGCCATCGAGGTCGGGGCGGCTTCGAGGGGCTGCGCGCGGCCTTCGGACCCTTCGGTCCGGGTGGTCCCGGCGGCGGCCCCGGCTTCGGTGGACCCGGGGGTCCCTGGGGCGGGCGTGGCGGTCGGGGCGGACCGCGGGGGAGGGCACGGCGCGGCGACGTACGCGCGTCGATCCTGGCCCTGCTCAAGGACCGGCCCATGCACGGCTACGAGATGATCCAGGAGATCGCCGAGCGCAGCGGCGGGGCGTGGAAGCCCAGCCCGGGTTCGGTGTACCCCACCCTGCAGATGCTGGAGGACGAAGGCCTCATCACCAGCGAGAGCGAGGGCGGCAAGAAGCTGTTCGCGCTCACCGAACCCGGCCGTACGGCGGCCGACGAGGGTCCGGACGCGCCTTGGGAAGAGGCCGGGCGCGGCGTCGACTGGGAGGCGCTGAGCGAGATCCGGACGGCCGGTGTCGGCCTCATGGAGGCGTTCGGCCAGGTCTGGAAGACCGGCAGCAAGGACCAGCGCGACAAGGCGCTGGCGGTCATCAACGAAGCCCGTAAGAAGCTGTACCTGATCCTCGCCGACGAGGACTGACGACGTGCTCTGGTACGTGCCGGCGCCCCGCGGAAGTGTTTCCGCGGGGCGCCTTTCCGTCTACGCGGGCTGGATTCTTGGACCGGGCGACCAGTGCTCCGGTTCTCAGGAGCCGGGCCGTCGGGAGGCAGGCCCTCCGGGCTCGGGTGCCGAGGCGCGGGCGGCTCAGGCCACCAGTCCGCCGAGCTTCCGCAGCGACTCGTTCAGCGCGGCCGTGGCCGAGTCCTTCAGCTTGCCCGCCATCAGCGAGACGGCGGCGCCGGTGAACTCTCCGTCGATGCGCACCGTCGTGGCGTCTCCGTCGGGGATCAGTGTGTAGCGCGTGGCGACGACCACCGCCATCGGGCCCTTGCCGCGGATGGCGAGGATGCGGGCGGGTTCGAGTTCCTCGATGGTCCAGTTGACCTCGGCGGGGAAACCCATGAGCTTCATGTTCTCCTCGAAGGTGCCGCCGACTTCGAGGGCCGCGGGGCCGCCCTTCGGGAAGCTGGTGTGCGTCGAGTTCCACTCCCCGTACGAGGAGAAGTCCGTGAGCTGCGCCCAGACCTTCTCGGCAGGCGCCTCGATACGTGCCTCCGCGCTGACTTCGGCCATGCGACCACCCCTTCGTTTCGGGCGCTGCGCCCGGCGCAGCTACGGTGTCGCGGAACGTAGCCGCAGGGCCCGGAACATTCAATACTGATGAACCGTCAGGAATTGTGGAGGGGTTCCGGCTGCTCTCCGGGCCGCCGGCTCAGCCCACCTGTCGTATCTCCGCCGCGTCGAACACGTCCCACGCGCGCGGGAAGGGCCCTTCGTCGTGGCAGTGCCACGCGTCCCAGAACAGATCGGCGAGGAGCGCGTCCTCGGGTGCGTACACCCGATACACGTACTGCCTGCCGTCGACCGCAGGCAGGGCGACCATCCAGCACCTGCTCTCCATGCCTGTGGTGACGAACGCCGGAGTGGCCGCGGTTGCCTGAGGGGCGCGAGACAAGTCGGCGCGCGCCCCGAGGGGGAGAACGGCGCGATGTCATCCGTAAGGAGGAGAGGCTTTCCGTGTTTGCCCAACCTGTGTCGGACGCGAGAATGCTCCCCTTCGGGGATGACCGGGCGCCCAGAGGTTGATGGGGTGGGGACTGTGCACTCCCGTATCCCCCAGCAGCAGGCCGCCGACAGCGGCTCCCACCGCGCGGAACTCGACGCCGAGCTAGCCGCCGGACTCACCGTCGAGCTGGCCTCGGTGGTCGCCGGGGCGCGCAGAAGGGCGCTGAGGGACGGGGACCGGCAGATCGACACCGCCCATCTGCTGCACTCCCTGCTGGAGTCCGACCCCGACGTGCGCGCAGCCTTCGACGGGGGGCGGCAACTCGCCCGGCTGCTCGGCTACCTCGTGCAGCGCAGCATCGGCTACGGGCTTCGCTGGCAAGGGTCCGTCGAGGACTCCGGCGCCGTGCCGGTGGTGGCCGGGGTGGCGGGCTGGTCCCCGGCGGCCGCCGGAGCCATGGGCGACGCGTGCGAGCGCGCCGGACGGCGTGGCGAGGAGCGGGCCTGCGGCCTCGACCTGCTTGCCGCCGTCGTGGCCGACACCCGGTCGCGGGCCGTCGAGGTCCTCGGACGCGCGGGTGTCGACGCCGGGGCGCTGCTGCTGCGCATCGAGGGCGGGGTCGCCTTCGAGGGGCGGGTCGGGGACGGCGAAGCCGCCTGCTGACCGGTCCGCATACCGGTCCGCATACCGGTCCGCTTACCGACTCCTCGGCCGCCGGCCGCTGACCGCTGGCTTCTTGGCCGCCCCCAAGGTGGTCTCATTGTCGATTTCTCGATGTTCCCCGACCTGCCCCTGGGAGATCTGTCGACGTCCATGCGTTGAGACAGGTGTCATTGGGGGTGACGGTCATGTCGTCGCCTGTCATCATGTGCCGGTGCATACGTTTCAGGACAGTCGGGGCAATCGTGGGAAGGGCGTCGGGCTGGGGCTCGCCGTCGTGTCGGCGATCGCCTTCGGCGGATCGGGTGTCGCGGCCAAGCCGCTGATCGAAGCGGGCCTCGACCCGCTCCACGTGGTGTGGCTGCGCGTCGCGGGCGCCGCGCTGGTGATGCTGCCGCTGGCCGTCCGCCATCGCGCACTGGTCCGCCGGCGCCCCGCACTGCTCGCCGGGTTCGGACTGCTAGGCGTGGCCGGTGTGCAGGCCTGCTACTTCGCCGCGATCTCCCGGATCCCCGTCGGTGTCGCGCTGCTCGTCGAGTACTTCGCGCCCGCCCTCGTGCTCGGCTGGGTGCGGTTCGTGCAGCGCAGGCCCGTGACACGGGCCGCGGCGCTCGGGGTCGTCCTCGCCGTGGCCGGGCTCGCCTGTGTTGTCGAGGTGTGGTCGGGGCTGAGCTTCGACGTCGTCGGCCTGCTGCTCGCGCTCGGCGCCGCCTGCTGCCAGGTCGGCTACTTCGTCCTGTCGGACCCGGGCGGCAAGTCGGGGGAGGAGGCGCCGGACCCGCTGGGCGTCATCGCGTACGGCCTGATCGTCGGCACCCTGCTGCTGACGGCGGTCGCACAGCCCTGGACCATGGACTGGTCCGTGCTCGGGGGCAATGCCGAGATGAACGGCACGTCCGTCGCCGCCGCCCTTCTGCTGAGCTGGATCGTGCTGATCGCGACCGTCGCCGCGTACGTCACCGGAGTGCTCTCCGTGCGCAGGCTCTCCCCGCAGGTCGCGGGCGTCGTGGCCTGTCTCGAAGCGGTCATCGCGACCGTCCTGGCCTGGGTGCTGCTCGGCGAACACCTCTCGGCGCCGCAGATCATCGGCGGTGCGGTGGTGCTGGCCGGCGCGTTCATCGCGCAGTCGTCGGCGCCCGCGAAACCCTCGGACGGACCGGTCGCCAGGGGTGCGGACCGTGCCGGTGCCGAGGAACTCGAAAGGGACTTGTCCTCCCGTGGCAGCGCCGCCTAGGCTGCTGATCATGCACTCGGACGCACTCGTTCTTCCGCCTCCGGCCGCCTGAGGCGGGCCCTCCGGAATCCTTGCCCGGCATGACCACCGGGCGAAACGGTGCTGCCCGCAGAAGAAGTCCGAGGACCTTTCCGTCCGCCGGTGCCCCGCGCACCGGCGGCGACGTGGTCCTTTCCCGAACTTCTGCATCCTGCGGAGAGAACACGTGTCGAATGCTGCATCCAGCGCCGTCGCCGGCGCTGCTTCCGGCCTGCCCGTCGGGCGAGGCCTCCTCTATCTGATCGTCGCCGGTGCCGCCTGGGGCACCGCGGGCGCGGCCGCGTCACTGATCTACCGGTCCAGTGATCTGGGCCCCGTCGCCCTGTCCTTCTGGCGCTGCGCGGGCGGGCTCGTCCTGCTGCTCGCCGTGCACCTGCTGCGCCGGCGGTCCCGGCCCGCCGTGCGCGAGCCGCTCGGCCGCAAGGCGCTGCGGGTCGGCGTCACGGGCCTGGGCCTGGCCGTCTTCCAGACCGCCTACTTCGCCGCCGTCGAGTCCACCGGACTGGCCGTGGCGACCGTCGTCACGCTCGGCGCCGGTCCCGTGCTCATCGCGCTGGGCGCGCGGCTGACCATGGGGGAGCGGCTCGGTGGTGGCGGGATCGCCGCCGTCGCCGGGGCGCTGTCCGGGCTCGTGGTGCTGGTGCTCGGCAGCGGGGGCGCGGCGGTGCGGCCCGGAGGCGTCGCGCTCGCGGTCGTGTCCGCCGCCGGGTACTCGGTGATGACGCTGCTCACGCGGTGGTGGGGACGGGACGGCTCCGCCGACGCGTCCGGCACGACGCTGTGGGCGTTCGCGGTGACGACGGCCTGTCTGCTGCCGCTCGGCCTGGCGGAGGGCCTGGTCCCGCACACCGCCCAACCCGCCCACGTCCTGGGCCTGTTGGTGTATATCGCCGCCGTCCCCACGGCCCTGGCCTACGCCCTGTACTTCGCGGGCGCGGCGGTGGTCCGCTCCGCGACCGTCTCCGTGATCATGCTCCTTGAGCCGGTCAGCGCCGCCGTACTGGCCGTGGCGCTGCTCGGCGAGCGGCTGACCTCGGCGACCCTCGCGGGCACCCTGCTGATGCTGGGATCGGTCGCGGGACTCGCGGCGGCGGAGGCGCGCGGCGCGCCCTCGGAGCGGGCGACCCCCGAAGAGGCCGCACTCGTCTGACGTACGAAAACGGGGTGCGGGCCCGAAAAGGCCCGCACCCTTACGCCGTTGCGCCCCGCCTGCGTGCCAGGTGCTCCCGCGCCGCCGCGTCACCCGGCCCGCCCCGCGCAGTCAGCTCGGCCGCGATCCGGTCCTGCACCTCAGTCGTCCGCTTGCCGCCGTACTTGAACTTCGCCCGTACGTCGATGACTTCGAGGCGCAGGCCGCGGATGCCGGAGAGCATGCGGCCGTATGGAGCCTCGCCGACCGCCGCGCGTGCGGAGCCGCCCTCGGGCTGGAAGTGGCCGACCTGGCGGTTCAGCAGGTCGGCCTTCTCCGACGCGTCGTCCACGAGGTGGGCGGTGCAGCGGAGTTGGACGGCCGCGTAGAAACTCGTGGGCGTGCCGTGCTCGGGCGGGGTGTCCGGCGCGGCCTGCCAGGGGCCGGGTACGTAGACATAGTCGTCCACCACGCTCAGCAGCACGACGGGGTTCGCCTCCAGCGCCGGCCACAGCGGGTTGGGGCGCGCGAGATGGGTGATCACCCGGCCGTGCGGGCCGCCCGTGGCCTCGTAGACGAAGTGCAGGGGCTGGACGTGCGGTGGCTCGCCCGGCAGACCGTTGACGGCGAGCTGCCCGAAGTCGTGGGTGGCGAGCCACTGTTGCCATTCGCTCTCGTCGTGCGGCGCGTCCCAGGGATGGATCAGCATCACAGGGTCGTCAGGTAGTCGGGGAGTTCGATGCCGGGGGCCAGGTCGGCGGCCGGGATCGGTGTGCCGTAGCCCTTGGCCAGGGGGAGGACGCCGGTCCAGTGCGGGAGGTCGAGGTCCTCCGGCTCGTCGTTCGGGCCGCCGGTGCGGAGCTTCGCGGAGACCTCGTTCAGGTCGAGGCGGATCACGGCGGTGGCGGCGAGTTCCTTGGCGTTGGCGGGCCGGGAGTCGGCGGAGCGGCCGGGGACGACGTGGTCGACCAGCGCGTCCAGGGCCTCCCGCTTCTCGTCCGGGTCCGTCACCTGGTGGGCGATGCCGTGCACCACCACGGAGCGGTAGTTCATCGAGTGGTGGAAGGCGGAGCGGGCCAGGACCAGGCCGTCCACATGCGTGACGGTGAGGCAGACCGCGAGCCCCGGGTCAGCCTGCCCCGTCATCCGCAGCGGCCGCGAGCCCGTCGAACCGTGTACGTAGAGGCGCTCGCCGACCCGGCCGTAGAGGGTGGGGAGGACGACCGGAGCGCCGTCGCGGACGAAGCCGAGATGGCAGACGTACCCCTCGTCGAGTATCGAGTGCACCATCTCGTGGTCGTACGCGGCGCGCTCGCGGGAGCGCGTGGGGACGGTGCGGTCGGTCGGGGTATAGGCGGCGGGCTGCGGCATCCCGGGCTGGGGGCTCGTCACCGGCATTGCGTTCTCCATTGCACTAGTGCATAATCTGGTTTGTGCTAGGAGAGTATCGGATCGAAGGCCGGCGCGCAGCAGAGATTTCCGCGAACGTCGAGCGTGCGGTGGGGTCGGGAGAGCTGCGGCCCGGGCAACTGCTGCCGCCGATGCGGGAGTTGGCGCTCGAACTCGGAGTGAATCCGAATACCGTCGCCGCCGCCTATCGCACACTGCGCGAACGCGGGGTCATCGAGACCGCGGGGCGGCGTGGCAGCCGGGTCCGCGCCAAGCCTGCGACGACCGGTCGCGAGGACATCCGTGTCGACGTGCCGCCCGGGGTGCGCAACCTCGCCGACGGCAACCCCGACTGCGCCCTGCTGCCCGGCCTCGCCGATGCGTTCGCCGCGGCTGCCGCTCTCTCGGACCGCGAACCCGTGCTCTACGGAGAGCCCACCGTCGAACCCGAGCTGGCGCGGCTGGCGCGCGCCGATCTCGACGCGGACGGCGTACCGGACGGGCCCGTCGTCGTCACCTCCGGCTCGCTCGACGCCATCGAGCGCGTGCTCGCCGTACATCTCAAACCCGGGGACACGGTCGCCGTCGAGGACCCCGGCTGGGGAAGCCTGCTCGATCTGGTCCCGGCGCTCGGTCTGCGCACGATCGGCGTGGGTGTCGACGACGAGGGCCCCCGCCCCGAAGACGTACGGCGCGCCCTGGAGGGCGGGGCGCGCGCCCTGGTCGTCACCGACCGGGCGCAGAACCCGACGGGCGCCGCCGTGAGCGCCGCGCGGGCGCGTGCCCTGCGCTCGGTGCTCGAACAGCACCCGCAGACGCTGCTCATCGAGGACGACCACGGGCACCACATCGTCGACCTGCCGCTGCATCCGCTCGGCGGAACCACCCGCCACTGGGCCCTGGTCCGCTCCGTCGCCAAGGCCTACGGCCCCGACCTGCGGCTCGCCGTCCTCACCGGAGACCCCCTCACCCTTGACCGGGTGAGCGGCCGGCAGCAGGTGGGCCCCGGTTGGGTGAGCCGCCTGCTGCAGCGGGCCGTCGTACGGCTGTGGGTCGACGGAACCGTGGACGTACCCGCCGTGGCGGCGTCGTACGGGCGGCGCCGTGCCGCGCTCATCGACGCCCTCGCCGAGCGCGGAGTGGAGGCACAGGGGCGCAGTGGGATGAACGTGTGGATCCCCGTGCCGGACGAGACCGGGGCGGTCGCGCGGCTGCTGCACGCCGGGTGGGCCGTCGCGCCCGGGGCCCGGTTCCGGATGGGCGCGCCGGCCGGCATCCGGATCACCGTCTCCGCCCTGGCGCCGGAGGACTTCGGACCGCTGGCGGACGCCGTCGCCGCCGCCGTGGGCCCGGCGCCCGCCCGCCGCTACGTGTGAGTCACCGCCGCGTCCGGGACTGCGTGAGCGCCGCACCCGCCAGCACGATCACCGCACCGACCGGCGTCGACCAGGCCAGCGACTCGCCGAGGATCGCGACGCCCGCGGCGGTGGCGATGACCGGAATGAAGTAGGTGACCATCTGGGCCGTCGTCGGGCCGACCTCGGCGACCAGGCCGTACTGAATGAGCACGGCGAGCCCCGTGCCCAGGGCGCCCAGGGCCGCTGTCGCGAGCAGCGGGACGACTGGGAAGTGGCTCGGCAGTGTGGTGAACAGGGGTGTGACGAAGGCCAGTTGGACGGTGGCCAGGAGGAGTTGGGCGCCGGTCATCGACAGGTGTGACCGACCCGAGTCGGCCAGGGTGCGGCGGACGTATATCCAGCCGATCGGATAGCTGAGCGAGGCCAGCAGAGCCATCGCGGTGCCCCTGGCGTCCAGGCCGCTGAAGCCCTGCCAGGCGCCGAGCACCGTCAGCACGCCCAGGAAGCCGATGCCGAGTCCCGCGACCCGGCGCCGGGTCGGCCGGTCCTCGGAGAGGGCGACCAGCGACAGGGCCATGCCCCACAGCGGCGAGGTCGCGTTGCAGATGCCCGCGAGCGTCGACGGGATCGTCAACTCGGCATAGGCGAAGAGCGAGAACGGCAGCGCGTTGAGCAGGAACGCCGCCACCGCGAGGTGCCCCCAGGTGCGCGCACCGCGCGGCAGCCGCTCCCGCTTGACCGCCATCGCCGCCGCGAGCACCGCGGTCCCGAACACCAGCCGCCCGAGCGTGACCTGGAAGGGGGCGAAGCCGTCCGTGCCGACCTTGATCAGGAGGAAGCTGAAGCCCCAGATCAGCGAGAGGACGCCGAAGCGGATGCGCCAGTCCAGGGCGGGTCGGCCGGGGCCGCCTGCGGCTGGGCCGCCGACGGTGGCCGCGGCGGTGTCAGGGGTTGCGGTGGCAATGGTGGAGGAGGCTTCGGTGTCGGGATCGGGTTCGGCTCGGTGCGCGGCGACGGTGCTCATGGAAGCAACGATGAGGCAAGACGATCTCGTAGCACAACCGAGATTTTTCGCCTGGTATCTCGTAGCATTGCTTACATGTTGAACCTGGAGCGGCTGCGCACCCTCGACGCCCTTGCCCGGCACGGCTCGGTGAGCGGTGCGGCCGAGGGGCTGCACGTGACCACGTCGGCCGTCTCGCAGCAGATGTCCAAGCTGGAGCGCGAGGTGGGGCAGCAACTGCTCGCCAAGAACGGCCGGGGCGTGCGCCTCACCGACGCCGGGCGGCTGCTCGCCGAGCATGCCGCGCGCATCCTGTCCCAGGTCGAGCTGGCGCGGTCCGACCTGGAGGCGCAGCGCGGGCAGGTGGTGGGCGAGCTGCGCCTGTCCGCGTTCCCGACGGCCGCGCGCGGGCTGTTCCCCGCCGCGCTCGCCGCGCTGCGTGCCGGTCACCCCGCGCTGCGGGTGCGTTCGTGCGAGCAGGAGCCGGAGGCCGGGGTCGCCGGCGTGGTCCGGGGCGAACTCGACCTGGCTGTCGTGCTCGACTGGTACAACAAGCCGATGCCGCTGCCCGACGGCCTGGTGAAGGCCGCGATCCTCGACGATCCGGCGGACGTGGCGATGCCGGTCGGCCACCGGCTAGCCGACCGCGCCGAGGTGGACCTCGGCGAGTTCGCCGACGACGAGTGGATCACCTGGGGCGAGGGCGAGTTCTGCCACGAGTGGCTGATGTTCACGCTCCGCTCCAAGGGCATCGAGCCGTGCATCGGGCACCGCGCCGCGGAGACGCACACGCAACTCGCGCTGGTCGCCGCGGGTCTCGGCGTGTGCATCGCCCCGCTGCTCGGCCGTCATCCCATGCCGGGCGGGGTCGTCACCGTGCCGCTGCGCCAGCGCGTACGACGGCATGTCTACGTCGTGTGGCGGGCGGACGCCGACCGCCGCCCGTCGATCAGGGCGGCGGTCCAGGCGCTGCGCGCGGCGGGGGAGGCCGTGGGCTGACGTTCCCCGCGCCCCGCCGCACTCCCGGTTCTCCGCAGTTAGAACGAAGCCAGCTTCCGGAAGTCCCAAGAGGCGACGGACTCCGGTGTCAGGCGCATCCAGGCGTGGCGGCCGTCGTGCGGCATTTCGTCGAGGCCGAAGTTCTTCCGGGCGAACAGCGCCTCCACGGCGGTGAGTTCGGGGCAGGGCTCGCCCGTGCGCGGGGCTTCGCCGATGAACTCGACGGTGCCGGACAGTTCGGCGCCGCGCAGTTCGCCGTACTCCTCGCCGGTGTCGACGACCACGGCGACGCGCGGATCGCGGCGCAGATCGGCCCAGCGCTTGCTGCGGGTGATCGAGTACAGCCACAGCGCGGCGCCGTCCCAGGCGAACCAGAGGGTGCTGACGTGCGGGGCGCCGTCCGCCGAGACGGTCGCGACACGGCAGGTGCGCTGGGTGGTCAGGAACTCGTCCAGCTCACCCGGGGTCATCATGATTCTGCGGCCCCGGCGCTGAGTGACGGCCATGCGGTCCCCTCTTCTCCGACTTCTCCGGCCGCGCGCCAGAAGGTCTGTTCCAGCAGCGCACACGAGAAGATCCTCTGACGCTTCGTCAGAACAGCATGGGCCGTCTTCCGTCCGCACGCAATGGCGGCTACTCTCGCCCGCTCCGCAACCCTGCCCCACCGCCCGCGACCGGGGGAAGCCATGCCGCCGCACCAACAGCTCAGTGAACTTCTCGACCCCGCGACGACGGTCCTGCTCACCGTCGAGTGCCAGCAGGGTGTCGTCGGCACGGACAGCGCCCTGCCCGAACTCGCCAAGGAGGCACGGTCGTCGGGGGCGCTCGCCAACGTCGCCCGGCTGGTGACCGCCGCGCACGAGAGCGGGGTCCAGGTGATCCACGCCATCGCGGAGCGGCGTCCGGACGGGCGGGGCGCCAATCGCAACGCCCGGCTGTTCCGTGCGGCCGAACGCCTGCCCGTGCAGCAGCTGTCGGGCAGCACGGCCGTACGCGTCGCGGCGCCCATCGAGGTCGCCGAGGAGGACTTCGTCGTACGCCGTCTGCACGGGCTGTCGCCGATCACGGGCACCGACGTCGACCCGCTGCTGCGCAACCTGGGCTGCCGCACTCTCGTGGTGACCGGTGTCTCCGCCAACGTGGCCATTCCCAACGCGGTGTTCGACGCGGTGAACCGCGGCTACATCGCCGTCGTTCCCACGGACGCCATCGCGGGGGTGCCCTCCGACTACACCCCCGCGATGATCCGCAACACGCTCGCCCTGGTTGCCACGATCACCACGACCGACGAGGTGCTGGCCTGCTTCAAGCGACCGCGCAGGACTCCGGCAGAGGCTTGAACTCCCGCCTGGTCAGGCGAGCTTGATCGAGTCCCCGTCCACGGTGATCTGCTCCGCGGGCAGCGGCTTGGTCGCGGGTCCCTTCTTCACGCTGCCGTCCGCGATGGAGAACTGACTGTGGTGGCAGGGGCAGGTGATGGCGCCGTCGGTGATGCCCGTCACCGCGCAGCCCTGGTGGGTGCAGGTGGACGAGAACGCCTTGTAGGTGCCCGCCGTCGGCTGGGTGACCACGATGCCCTGGTCCTTGAAGATCTTGCCGCCGCCCTCCGGGATGTCCGCCGCCTTCGCGAGGACGGTGCCCTTCGCGCCCGCGGAGTCGGACGAGCCGTCCTGCGACCCGCACGCGGTCAGCGCGACGGCGATTCCCGTCGCTCCGGCCGCCGCGATGACGGTACGACGGGCCGGCCCCGAGGCGGGCTGAAGCGATTCGCTGGTCATGCGGACGTTTCCTTCCGAGGGGCGTCTGGTGATCTGTACGGAAGTACGGGTCGGCGGCGACCGCTGTTCAGACGGCGGTGAGATCGTCACCGGAACGAGATCCGGTGCCGACCGGCCGCGTCCGGCGACCGCACGCACCCCAGTAGCCTGGGGCGATGCTCAAGGAAGTCATCGCGACGCGCTACATCACGCCCCTGCGTGAGGGCGGCTCGCTGCCGGGGCTCGTCGAGGCCGACGATCTCGGGACGTACGTCATGAAGTTCACCGGCGCCGGGCAGGGCCGCAAGACGCTTGTCGCGGAGGTCGTCTGCGGTGAACTCGCCCGTCGGCTGGGCCTGCGCGTGCCCGGCCTCGTGACGATCGGCCTCGACCCGGTGATGGGGCTCGGTGAGCCCGACCAGGAGGTGCAGGAGCTGCTCAAGTCCAGCGGCGGCACCAACCTCGGCATGGACTTCCTCTCCCGCGCGCTCGGCTTCGACCCGCTGGCCTTCACGGTGAGCCCCGAGGAGGCGGGCCGGGTCGTCTGGTTCGACGCACTGGTCAACAACGTCGACCGCTCCTGGCGCAACCCCAACATGCTGATGTGGCGCGGCGATCTATGGCTCATCGACCACGGCGCCACCATGATCTGGCACCACAACTGGCCCGGCGCACGGACCTCCGCCGCCAAGCCGTACGACGCCTCGGACCACGCGCTCGCGCCCTTCGCACCGGACGTCGCGGCCGCCGCGGCCGAGCTGGCCCCCCTGGTCACGGAGGACCTGCTCGCCGAGGTGACCGCCGAGATCCCGGAGGAGTGGCTGGCGGACGAACCCGGCTTCGAGTCCAGCGACGCGCTCCGCCGCGCCTACGCGGAGCCGCTCCTCGCCCGGGCCGTCGACATCCACGCGCGCGTGGAGCTCAAAAAGGGGGAGAAGTGAGCGAGCGGGACGTCTTCGAGTACGCGCTGCTGCGCGTGGTGCCGCGCGTCGAGCGCGGCGAGTGCTTCAACGCGGGAGTGCTGGTGTACTGCCGCGCCCAGTCCTTCGTCATGGTCCGCACGCATCTGGACGAGGCCAAGCTGCGGGCCCTGGATCCGGAGGCGGACGTGGCAGGCGTACGGGCCGCGCTCGGCGCGGTCGAGGGTGTCTGCGCCGGCGGGGCGGCGGCCGGGCAGGCGGCGCGCGACGATGCCGGGCGGCGTTTCCGCTGGCTGATCGCTCCCCGGTCCACGGTCGTCCAGCCGGGGCCCGTGCACACCGGGCTCACCGCCGACCCGCGGGCCGAGGTGGAGCGGCTGCTCGACCTGCTGGTCAGGTAGGGCCGCTCGGGTAATGGATCACACCCACCCCGTGTGCCGTTGACACCGAGTGCCAGGGCTTCTAGCGTCACCTCCACTGAAGGTACTAAGCGGTCGCTCACCGGACGGGCGTACCGTGTGAGCCGTAGGCAGGCTTTTCCAAGGGCGAGGAGAACCAGCAATGTCCACCACTGAGCAGCGCGTCGCCGTAGTCACCGGCGCCGCGCGCGGCATCGGTGCCGCGACCGCCGTACGACTGGCCGCCGAGGGCCGCGCCGTCGCGGTGATCGACCTCGACGAGGCCGCGTGCAAGGACACCGTGGAGAAGATCACCGCCGCCGGCGGCAAGGCCATCGCGGTGGGCTGCGACGTCTCCGACGAGGCCCAGGTCGAGGCCGCCGTCGCACGGATCGCCGAGGAGCTCGGTGCGCCGACGATCCTGGTGAACAACGCGGGCGTGCTCCGCGACAACCTGCTGTTCAAGATGAGCGCGTCCGACTGGGACACGGTCATGAACGTGCACCTGCGCGGCGCCTTCCTGATGGCCAAGGCCGTCCAGAAGCACATGGTGGACGCGAAGTTCGGCCGGATCGTGAACCTGTCGTCGTCCTCGGCGCTCGGCAACCGCGGTCAGGCCAACTACTCGACCGCCAAGGCCGGTCTGCAGGGCCTCACCAAGACCCTCGCGATCGAGCTCGGCAAGTTCGGCGTCACCGCCAACGCCGTCGCGCCCGGCTTCATCGTCACCGACATGACGGCCGCCACCGCCGCCCGGGTCGGCATGGGCTTCGAGGAGTTCCAGGCCGCCGCGGCGACCCAGATCCCCGTGCAGCGCGTGGGCTTCCCCGACGACATCGCCAACGCCATCGCCTTCTTCACTGCGGACAACGCCGGCTTCGTCTCGGGCCAGGTGCTGTACGTGGCCGGCGGACCGCTCAACTAGGGCCGGGGGACACGGACATGACTGCACTTCCCGAACTCTCCGGCAAGGTCGCCCTCGTCACGGGCGCTAGCCGCGGCATCGGCTACGGCGTCGCGGAGGCCCTGATCGCCCGCGGTGACCGCGTCTGCATCACCGGACGCAACGAGGACGCCCTCAAGGAGGCCGTCGAGGCGCTCGGCTCCGACCGCGTCATCGGCGTCGCGGGCAAGGCCCACGACGAGGCCCACCAGGCCACCGCCGTCGAGCGCACCATGGAGGCCTTCGGCCGCGTCGACTACCTGGTCAACAACGCCGGTACGAACCCGGTGTTCGGCCCGATGGCCGACCTCGACCTCAACGTGGCGCGCAAGGTCTACGAGACGAACGTGATCTCGGCGCTCGGCTTCGCCCAGCTGACCTGGAAGGCCTGGCAGAGCGAGAACGGCGGCGCGATCGTCAACATCGCCTCCGTCGCGGGCGTGGCCCCCTCGCCGTTCATCGGCGCGTACGGCATGAGCAAGGCAGCGATGATCAACCTGACCGTGCAGCTCGCGCACGAGTTCGCGCCCAAGGTGCGGGTCAACGCCATCGCGCCCGCCGTCGTGAAGACCAAGTTCGCGCAGGCCCTGTACGAGGGGCGCGAGGAGGAGGCGGCAGCGGCCTACCCCCTCGGCCGGCTCGGCGTGCCCGCGGACATCGGCGGCGCCGCCGCGTTCCTCACCTCGCAGCAGTCGGACTGGGTCACCGGCCAGACGCTCGTGGTCGACGGTGGCATCTTCCTCAACGCCGGGGTCGGCTGACCCTCGCGGCAACGTCGGCGCGGGCGCGCCCGGACAGAAAGCGCGTCCGCGCCGACGTACAACACGTACAACTCGACGCACAACCGGCGCACAGTCGTCTGACAACGTCGTCATAAGCGCGCTGATCAAGTGCCCCCGTTGGGAAGGGGTTCACCCGGCGGGGCTCTGCGGTATGGTCTGCCGACCCTTGGTATGGCAGATCGAGGAGCGAGCGCGTGTTCAACCGGAACCAATGTCTACGACAACTGGCGGCGATCACCTCCATATCCCTGGTGGCCGGATGCGGAGTGCTCTCCTCGGGATCGTCCGACGACAAGGGACCGATCGTCGTGGGCACGACCAGTGCCCCCAGCACACTGGATCCGGCCGCCTCCTGGGACGGCTCCTGGGAGCTGTTCCGCAACATCTACCAGACGCTGCTGAGTTACCCCTCCGGTGCGACGACGCCGCAGCCCGACGCGGCCGAGAGCTGCAAGTTCACGGACACCGCGAACCGCACCTACCGCTGCATCCTGCGCGCGGACATGAAGTTCTCCGACGGCGACACGCTCGACGCCCGGGCGGTCAAGCACTCCATCGACCGCATCAGGAAGATCAACGTGAGCGGCGGTCCCGCGGGCCTGCTGGGAAGCCTCGACCGGGTCCAGGTGCTGGGCACCCACGAGATCGTCTTCCACCTCAACAAGTCCGACGCGACCTTCCCGTTCGTCCTCGCGACGCCCGCCATGTCGATCGTCGACCCCGACGACTATCCCGCCGACGCCCTGCGCAAGGACGGCAAGGTCTTCGGGTCCGGGCCGTACAGCCTGAAGTCGTACGAGGACGGAAAGGAGGCCGAACTCGTCAGGAACGACCACTACAAGGGCTTCGCCCAGCTCAGGAACGACGCGGTGACCATCCGCTACTTCCAGAGTTCGGCCCCGATGGTCCAGGCCCTGAAGGACAAGAAGATCGACGTCACCTTGCGTGGCCTCGCCGCCTCGGACGTCGTCTCCCTCCAGAGCCATGCCTCGCAGCAGGGCCTCGAACTCGTCGAGGGCGCGGGGATCGAGATCAGCTACCTGGTGTTCAACCCGAAGGACCCGTGGGCCAGGAAGGTCGCGGTCCGCAAGGCGGTCGCGCAGATCGTCGACCGGGCGGCCATCGCGCACAAGGTCTACAAGGACACCGTCGACCCCTTGTACTCCATGGTCCCGAAGGGACTGGCGGGGCACACCACGGGCTTCTTCGACGACTTCGGCGAGCCCAGTTCCTCCAAGGCCCGCAAGCTCCTCCTGGAGGCGGGCATCACCGGCCACGTCCCCCTCACCCTCTGGTACACCACCGACCGGTACGGCTCCGAGACCCGACCCGAGTTCGAGGAACTGAAGCAGCAGCTCGAGGACTCCGGCCTCTTCAAGGTCACTCTCAAGGGCCGTCCGTGGAAGACGTACGAAGCGGGGTACCGCAAGGGCGAGTACCCGGTGTTCGGGCGCGGCTGGTTCCCCGACTTCCCGGACGCCGAGAACTTCATCGCGCCCTTCGTCGGCGAGCAGAACGCGCTCGGGACGCCCTACCCGTCCCCCAAGATCACCGACACCCTGCTGCCCGAGTCGCGCCGCGAGAGCGACCGGGGAGCCGTGGTCAAGGAGTTCGAGGAAGCCCAGCAGATCCTCGTCGACGACGCCCGGCTGCTGCCGCTGTGGCAGGGCAAGCAGTACCTCGCCGCGAGCGAGGAGATCGCTGGAGTCGAGCAGGCGCTTGACCCGTCGACGATCATGATGATGTGGGAGCTGTCCCGCAAGACCAGCTGGTAGCCCCGGCAGCCCGGGGGTCGGATCCGATTGTCAGTGGTCGCCTGTAGGTTCTGTGGCCTGGAAGTGATCGCACAACGGAGGAAGTTGACGTGACCGACACCGCCATGCTGCCCGAGTCCTGGCGCGGCGTCCTGGGCGACGAGCTGGAGCAGCCCTACTTCAAGGAACTCACCGAGTTCGTCGAGGAGGAGCGCGCGAAGGGCCCCGTCCACCCTCCGCGGGAGGAGGTCTTCGCCGCGCTCGACGCGACGCCGTACGAGCAGGTGAAGGTGCTGATCCTCGGTCAGGACCCGTACCACGGCGAGGGCCAGGGGCACGGTCTGTGCTTCTCCGTCCGGCCCGGTGTGAAGATCCCCCCGTCGCTGCGCAACATCTACAAGGAGATGAACGCGGAGCTGGGCACCCCCATCCCGGACAACGGCTATCTGATGCCGTGGGCCCAGCAGGGCGTCCTGCTGCTCAACGCGGTCCTCACGGTGCGCGGGGGCGAGGCCAACTCGCACAAGGCCAAGGGCTGGGAGCGGTTCACGGACGCGGTGATCCGCGCGGTGGCCGACCGCCCCGACCCGGCGGTCTTCGTACTGTGGGGCAACTACGCGCAGAAGAAGCTCCCGCTGATCGACGAGGAGCGGCACGCCGTGGTCAAGGGCGCGCACCCCTCGCCGCTGTCCGCGAAGAAGTTCTTCGGCTCGCATCCGTTCACGCAGATCAACGAGGCGGTCGCCAAGCAGGGGCACGACCCGATCGACTGGACCGTTCCGAACCTGGGCTGACCGGCTGACCAGCAAGCCGACGGGCCGGGACCGTCACCGGGCCGGGACGGCCATTGAGCCGGGACCGTCACGCCCGGGGCCTGTCCGCCGGACAGGCCCCGGGCCGGCGGTGCACGGAGCGGCCTGAGCGGGATTGCCGGTGGCTGCGGTTAGCGTCTGAAGGACAGTGACGAGCCTGGAGGACGCGGTGGCGGAGCAACAGGAGCAGGCGGCGCCGGACGCCGTGATGACCCGGATCGGTCAGGTCGTCATGCTGCACCACGGCGGTGACCGCGAGGAGGCTCGGGGCCGCTTCCTGGACCTGTGGGCGGAGATCGGGGAGGCCGGCGACCCGCTGCACCGCTGCATGCTCGCCCACTACATGGCGGACACCCAGGACGACCCCTCGGACGAACTCGCCTGGGATCTACGGGCGTTGTCGGCGGCCGACGAGCTCACCGACGGGCGGGTGGCCGAGCACCACCAGTCACTCGCGGTGCGCGCGTTCTACCCGTCGCTGCATCTGAACCTGGCCGCCGACTATGTGAAGCTCAACCGCTCCGAGGCCGCCCGCAGCCATCTGCGCCGGGCGCGCGGAGCGGTCGGCGCCCTCGGGGACGATCCCTACGGGGACGGCGTCCGGGCGGCGATCGGCCGCCTGGAGCTGAGGCTCGCAGCGGAGGACGGCACATCGGCGCAGGAGTCGCGGCCCTTCGACGGTCCCGGAGGGGAGACGCTCGGACCGCCGCGACAGAGGCCGTAGCGTCTCCCGGTCCTCAACCGTGCGCTGCCCTGTGGGCGCGTGCCGGACCGTTCGTCAACGGCCGTACGCCCCCTTGCAGATGACCGACTCCGGGCTGTCCGCCTTCCAGCCGCCGTACTTCCTGCCGAGGGCGCACACGTCCTGCTGGTTCATCGGGACGCCCTTGGGCACGGCCGGGCCGACGGTGTGCGGTGCGGGCCGGTGCGGCTCCCGCCTCTCCTTCGGCTTCGGGGCGGGGTGCCGGCGGCGCGGAGTGGTCCCTGACGCTTCTTCGGGTGCGGCTGCGGCTGGGTCCGCCGCCGGGTTCTTCGCCCGTGTGCCCGGCGACGGCTTCCGGGACGGTCCGATGAGTTCCAGCGCCTCCTTGGCCGGCGCCTGCACGATCTGCGGGTCTGGCTTCTGCGGCCCTGCCTTGCCGTCGGGGCGGGGTTCCGACGGCCGGGACGGCGCGGCCGACGGGCCGGGGACGAGTGGTCGCTGGACGGTCACACAGCCGGAGAGGGCGGTGACAGCCACGGTGACCAGGAGCGTTGCGGTGGTCCTCGTTCGATGCACCCGCGCAACTCTGCTGTGTCGGGACCGCTTTGGGGGAGCGGACAAGCGGAGGATGCCCCGCACGGGTGATCCTTCCGCTCCTCCGGAGGGCGCCGGTGCGTCCGGTGTGACGCCGGGCCTGGTAGCTGTGTACCGCCGGGCCCGGTCCCTGATCGCCGGTCCCTAGTCGCCGGTGGCGCCGTCGACGCGCTCCCGGAGCAGGTCGGCGTGACCGTTGTGGCGCGCGTACTCCTCGATCATGTGGGTGTAGATCCAGCGGAGGCTGAAGGGCTCGTCGGTGAACCGGCTCTTGCCCACGGAGGCGTCGTCCAGGGCGAAGCGCGCCGCGTTGCGCCGGGCGATCTCGATCTCGGCCTGCCAGGTGGCGTGGGCCTCCTCCCAGGTGTCTGCCTCGGTGAGATGGAACTCGCCGTCCGGGTCCTCGTCGCTGAAATAGATCGGCCCCGGGTTGTCGTCCACGAGGACCTTGCGGAACCAGCTCCGCTCCACCTCCGCCATGTGCCGCACGAGACCCAGCAGGGACAACTCGGAGGGCGGCACGGAAGCGGTTCTGAGCTGGGCGTCGTCCAGTCCCGCGCACTTCATCGCGAGGGTCCGGCGGTGGTAGTCGAGCCAGCCCTCCAGCATGGTGCGCTCGTCGGCGTTGTTCGCGGGTTCGGTGCGTTCGATGGTCATGGCCGCATCATCGCGGAGCGGGGTGGGGAGGGGCACGGTGTTTTCCGTGCGGCCCGCGACCGGGCCATCGAGGACGCGGTCGTGCTCGCCACCATCGCGGTCGTGCTCGCTGACCTTCGCGGTCGTGCTCGGCGGCCTCCGCGGTCGTGCTCGCCGGCCTTCGCCGACCGGCGGCCGCCGCAGCCGCCGTATGCTTCCGGTGAGGTCGAGATCCGGCCTGCACCCGGTGGCCTGAAACCCGGCGCGCACTCCCTGAGGAGACCCCTGTGAAGGTCGGCTGCATCGGACTCGGCGACATCGCGCAGAAGGCCTATCTGCCGGTCCTGGGCGCGCTGCCCGGGGTCGAGCTGCACCTCCAGACGCGGACGCCGGCGACCCTCGCCCGGGTCGCCGACACGCTCCACCTCCCCGACGCGCAGCGCCACACCGACCTCGGTGCTCTGCTCGCTCAGGGCCTCGACGCGGCGTTCGTGCACGCGCCCACCGCCGTGCACCCCGAGATCGTGACGCGGCTTCTGGAGGCGGGCCTACCGACCTACGTCGACAAGCCGCTCGCGTACGAACTCGCCGACTCCGAGCGTCTCGTGCGGCTCGCGGAGGAGCGGAACGTCAGCCTGGCCGTCGGCTTCAACCGCCGCTGCGCACCCGCGTACGCGCAGTGCGCCGACCACCCGCGCGAGCTGATCCTGATGCAGAAGAACCGCATCGGGCTGCCCGAGGAGATCCGCTCGATGATCCTCGACGACTTCATCCACGTCGTGGACACCCTGCGGTTCCTGGTGCCCGGGCCGGTCGACGACGTGACCGTGCGGGCCCGGGTCGAGGACGGGCTGCTGCACCACGTCGTGCTGCAACTCGCCGGGGACGGCTTCACGGCGCTCGGCGTGATGAACCGGCTCAGTGGGTCCGCCGAGGAGATCCTGGAGGTCTCCGGGCAGGACACGAAGCGTCAGGTGCTCAACCTCGCCGAGGTCGTCGATCACAAGGGGCAGCCGACCGTGCGGCGGCGCGGGGACTGGGTGCCGGTGGCCCGGCAGCGCGGCATCGAGCAGGCGGTGCTCGCTTTCCTCGACGCCGTCCGCGCGGGCAAGGTGCTCAGCGCCCGGGACGCGCTGGCGACTCATGAACTGTGCGAGCGGGTGGTACGGGCGATCCAGGAGCGGTCCGCCGCAGCCTGAGGGTCCGGGCGCCCTCCGTGGCGCACAGGGCGGCCAGCACCAGCAGGGCTCCGTGCACCGGCCAGTCGCCGTACCGGACGTACGGGGTGACACCGCGTGCCAGCGGCACGTCGTACACCGCCGACGCGCTCGCCCCCGTACCGAGCCAGGAGCCGACGCGCTCGCCGCTCGGACCGTAGACGGCGGAGACACCGGTCAGCGTCGCGTGCACCATCGGACGGCCGGTCTCGGCGGCCCGCAGCGCCGCCAGCGACGCGTGCTGCTCCGGGGCCCAGCTCTGCTGGAACGACGACGTCGACGACTGCGCGAGGAGCACCTCGGCGCCGTCCTGGGCGAGATGCCGGCTCATGTCGGGGAACGCCGACTCGAAGCACACCATCGGGCCGATGCGCAGCCCGTGTCCGACGTCCATCACCACCTGCTCGGTGCCACGCCTGCGGTCCTCGCCCGCCGCCTTGCCGACCGAGGTCGCCCAGCCGAGCAGGGAACGCGCGGGGACGTACTCGCCGAAGGGGACCAGCCGCATCTTGTCGTAGCGGTCGCCGGTCGGGCCCTGCGGCCCCACCAGGACCGAACTCTTGTAGATCCCGGGCCGGTCGGAGCGGCGGGCGTCGACGTTCACGAGTATGTCGGCGTTGAGCTCACGAGAGAGTCTGGAAATCCGACTAGCCAGGTCGGGGCGGTCGGCGAGGTCGAAACCGACACTGCTCTCGCCCCAGACGATCAGATCCACGTCCTGACCGGCCAGCGCGCGGGTGAGCTTCTCCTCGCGGGCGAAGCGCTTGTCGCCGCTGCCGATGCCGTCGACGACACCGGGCTGTACGACGGCGATCCGCACCCGGCCGTCCGCCTCCGGACGCGGCGCCCATGCCCAGGCCGCCGATGTCGCGGCGGCCGTGGCGACCAACCCCGCCACGGCCGGGACGGCCACGGCGGGGATACGGGACTCACGCACCGACACGAGTACGGCGACCGCGACGTTGATCGCGACCACCAGGAAGCTGAGCAGCCACACCCCGCCGACCGAGGCGAGCCGCAGCGCGGGCTCCACCTGCCACTGACTCGACCCGAGCAGGCCCCACGGCCCGCCCAACCCCTGCCAGGACCTGACGAGTTCGACCATCAGCCAGCCCGACGGCAGCACCACGAGCGCGGCCACGACCTGGCCGGGGGACGGAGCACGCGCGCCTCGACGGGCCGACGTCACGCCCACGGCCTGTCCAGCCGACGACGGCGGCCCCGCGAGGAACCGTCGTACGAGCCAGCCCCAGGGGGCCCACAGCGCGCCGAGGAGCGCCGCGATGATCACGGTGAAGACATGCAGGCTCGGCAGCAGCCAGTGGTGCACGGCCAGCATGAACCCGAACCCGCCCAGCCATCCGTCGTACGCGGCCCGCCGTCCCGTCGGCGCCGAGCGGATCAGCAGGATCCACGGCACCAGGGCGACGTACGCGAACCACCACAAGGACGGGGCCGGGAAGGCGAACACGGGGAGGGCGCCGGCCAGCGCCGCGAGCGTGCCACGCCGCCATGGGGAGTCGAGCCAGCTCCTGGGCATTTTCATACGGCGCCTCCCTACACCCCATGGGTGCCTTCAGTGTGCGCGCCGGAGACGATCTCCGACAGGGGGCATTCTCCGGCGGGGCGCCTGTTGGTGGGGCGCGCGTCGGACCGGCGCGCGTCGGCGGGCGCCTGTTCAGGAGGGCGCCGGCTCCGGAGGGTGCTGCGCGGTGCGGCGCCACTTCTCCTGGACGACCACGGCGCGCAGCCGCCAGCCCTCGTCGGTACGCAACAGCCCGAACGCGTAGCGGCCGCCGCACACGAAGTCGGGCGCCGTGGACGCCGCGTCGTGCCCCGCGAACCGCATCGGATTGACATAGTCGGCCTGGATCCGGGCCGTGTCGCCGGTGTCTCCGTCCAGGATCTCGAACCGCAGGAGCCGGTTGATGATCAGATGCTGGCGCATGGGAAACAACTGCATGCTCTGCGCGAGCCACCCCGAGACCTCGGCGGCGTCTCCTTCGATGCCACCGGCCGAGCGGTAGTCGGCCCGTCCGTCCGGCGTGAACAGCCTTCGGTAGGCCTCCCAGTCACCGTCGTCCACCGCCACTGCGTACTCGGTGACGATGTCGTCGACGGCCAACCGGTCCATCACCGTCGCAAGCTCCACACGCTGCGTCATCGGCACAGTGTTGGCCACGGAGCGTGTCGCGCCAAGAGGGCGCGCAATGATATTCGTTGGCCGGGACCGGTTCCCACACCGCACGCTGGTACCCGTGAACGATCAATCCGCTGATCGGGCCACCGGTCGAGCCTCCGACCGACCGCCCGCCGCAGAGCCCACCTTCCGCGTCCGAGCACGCCATACGCCCTCCACGATCACCGTCTACCAGGCGTACGCCCCCGCGATCGGCCGGCCCGCCGCCCGGGACAACCGCTTCCCGGCGGCCTGGAAGCGCGACCGGATGACGTGGATCAAGCCCTCGTTCCTCTGGATGATGTACCGCTGCGGTTGGGGTACCAAGGAGAGCCAGGAGACCGTGCGGGCCGTGGAGATTCGCCGTGAGGGCTTCGAGTGGGCGTTGCGGAACGCCTGCCTCTCGCACTACGTGCGGGGGCTGCATGCGGACGCGGGCGACTGGAAGCGGCAGTTGAAGAGGGCGCCCGCTCGGGTCCAGTGGGACCCCGAGCGAGATCTTCGGCTGAACCCGCTGCCGTACCGATCGCTGCAGTTGGGGCTCGCGGGCGAGGCGGCTGCACGGTTCGCGGACGAGTGGATCGTGGGGATCGATGACGTGACGCCGCTTGCGACGGAGATCCACGCTTTCGTACGCCGGGGAACTCGACCGCGCGGCGGCGCTGTTGCCCGAGGAACGTCCTTACCCACTCGACGGCGACGTCCTGGAGCATCTGCGGTCATAGGCCGACCCCCGAAGATCGGGGCGGTGAGTCGTCACGCCCTCAGGTCCTGGGGTCTTAGTGCTGGTGTGGCGCCGGAGTCGCGGCTCAGGCCGCCTTGATGACCTCTCCCCGTATCGCGGCGGCCCATTCCACGACCAGCAGTTCGTACTCGGCGCGCTCCTGGGCGGACAGCGTGCCACTGGTGCGCATCCACAGCGCGCGAATCTGTTCGTTTAACGCCGCCGCAGAACGCACGGAACCAGAGGAGATCGAGTCGGGGGACATGGCCACAAGCCTAGGGGCAAGGACTGACACTGCGCTACCAGTCGGCTACTCATCACGTATGTGGTTGGTCACGGCCGGCGGCGCCGGGATCAGTCGACCCGGGTCTCACCCCCGTTCCGCCCAGGCGCGCGACCACGCGAGCAGAGGCTGCATCGCGGCCACCAAGTCGTCGCCCAGCGGGGTGAGTTGCCAGGTCGACGCGGCCGTCACGGTGGTGATGCCCGCCTCACGGAGTTCCGTGAGGCGGGTGGACAGGACGCTGGAGGACATGTCGTCGCAGCGGCGCTGGAGATCGCGGAAGCCGAGCGCGGCGCCGCCCCGGTGCAGTTCCCAGATGATGCGCAGGGCCCAGCGTCTGCCGAGGAGATCGAGGGCCGCCATGACGGGACGGCCGGTCGTCGAGCCGCGTACCGGGCGGCCGGGGGTCGGTGTCCCGGAGGCGAGGGGATGCGGATCCGGGTCGGGGTTCGTGGCCAAGTGTGTGCCTCTCGAACGGAGTCGATCAACGCCTGCTCAAGCCTCACTCTTGCGCTTCGATTTCAGAAGCGCAAGAGTTCTGGTCATGAAGCAGCGCATCGACGGCGTCACGCCGCCCTACGAGCCGGAAACCGACCGCGCGTTGCACCGGTGGATGCCGCCCGGTGTCGCCCGCGAGCCCCTGATGCTGTTCAAGGTCCTGGAACGCCACCCCGAACTGGCCTCGCGCATGCGGGCACTCGGCGCGGGACTCCTCGTCCACGGGCGCCTGAGCGACGCCGACCGGGAACTCGTGATCGCCCGTGTCACCGCCCGCAGCGGCTGTGCCTACGAGTGGGGCGTCCACATCGCGACCTACGCCGAAGCGGCCGGACTCACCGCCGAACAGGTCGCCCTCACCGCGACCGGCGCTCCCGACGACCCGGCCTGGTCCGCCCGGCAGTCGGCGCTGCTGCACGCCGTGGACGAACTCCACGCCGGCTCGCAGCTGAGCGACGCCGCATGGAGCGGCCTGCGCGCTCATCTCGACGAGCGCGAGTCCCTGGAACTGCTGGTCCTCGCGGGCTGGTACCGCACCATCGCGTACGTCGCGAACGGCGTGCGGGTGGAGGGGGAACCCTGGGCGGCGGCGTTTCCGGCGGCCTCCTCGGACGGGCCTGGGTTCCCGGACGGGCGTTAGCCCGCAGACTCCGCCGCGTGCGGGCTCAGCGCGCCCGTCGCCACCAGCGCGATGATCACGATGCCGAGCGCGATCCGGTACCAGACGAACGGCATGAAGCTCTTGTGCGAGATGAACTTCATGAACCACGCAATGACGGCATAACCGACCGCGAACGCGATGATCGTCGCGAAGATGGTCGGACCCCACGAGACATGGCCCTCTTCGGCGGCGTCCTTCAACTCGAAGGTGCCGGAGGCGAGTACGGCCGGCATGGCGAGGAGGAAGGAGTAACGGGCCGCCGCCTCGCGGGTGTAGCCCATGAAGAGGCCGCCGCTGATGGTCGCGCCGGACCGGGAGACGCCCGGGACCAGCGCCATCGCCTGGCAGACGCCGTAGAGCAGGCCGTCCTTGGTGTTGAGGTCCACGAGCGTCTTGCGCTGCTTGGCCGCGCGGTGCCTGCCGCCCGTCTCGTCGCGCGCCGCGAGCCGGTCGGCGATGCCGATGACCACGCCCATGACGATCAGCATCGTCGCGGTGACCCGCAGATCGCGGAACGGACCCTCGATCTGATCCTTGAGCGTCACGCCGAGCACGCCGATCGGAATCGAGCCGACGATCACCAGCCAGCCCATCTGCGCGTCGTGATCGCTGCGCATCGCCTTGTTCGTCAGGGAGCGGGACCACGCCGCGAGAATCCGCCCGACGTCCTTGCGGAAGTAGATCAGCACCGCGGCCTCCGTGCCGAGCTGCGTGATCGCCGTGAATGCCGCCCCCGGGTCCTCCCAGCCCGCGAACGCCGCGGTCAGCCGCAGATGCGCGCTGGAGGAGACGGGCAGGAATTCGGTCAGCCCCTGGACGAGTCCGAGGATGAGGGATTCAAACCAAGACATGAAGTTACGTGATCCAAGTGCTGATCGTCGAAGGGGCGACGGAGGCGGGCGGCGGGCGCGCCGGATCGCGCGCGGTGATCAAGGGTGTTGTGGGGAAGCGTAGCGTCCCGCCGTTACAGGCCCGCCACAGGGGTTTCGCAGGCGGAGAGGGCGGAGGCCGGCCCGGCGACCCGGAGTCGCGGAGTCCACGGTGTTGACCAGCGGCGGAGTGCCGCATACGTTGCAGCAGAAGAGAAAGCGCTTGCTGTCGCCGGGTCCTCCGGAGTCACCATGCGTTGGCCGACGTCTGACGTCACGTCCTCACGTCCGATGGAGCGCTGATCACGTCCATGAGCACACCCCGCAACGCAACCACCCCCGAGACCGCGACAGACAGACGCCCCGCCTCCTCGTTCGACGGCCGCCGCATCCGGGCCGCCGTCATCGGCGCGGGCGCCATCGCGCGCGGTTCCCACCTGCCCGCACTCGCCGCCCTCGCCGACGAGGGCGAGACGGAGATCGTCGCCGCGGTCGACATCGACGGCGACGCGGTGAAGGCGCTCTGCGCGGACGCGGGCATCCCGCACGCGTACACCGACCTGGACCGCATGCTCGAGGAGCAGCGCCCCGACCTGGTCACCATCTGCACCCCGCCCACCGTGCACCGCGCGCAGACCGTCGCCGCGCTGCGCGCCGGCGCCTGGGTGTGGTGCGAGAAGCCGCCGGTCCCGACGCTCGCCGACTTCGACGCCATCGAGGCGGAGGAGGGCCTGGGCGGCGGACCGTACGCGGCGATCGTCTTCCAGCACCGGTTCGGCTCGGGCGCCCGGCACGTGAAGCGACTGATCGCGGAGGAGGCCATGGGCCGGCCGCTCGTCGCGCACTGCCAGACCACCTGGTACCGCGACACCGCCTACTACGCCGTCCCCTGGCGCGGCCGCTGGCAGACGGAGGGCGGCGGGCCCGCCATGGGACACGGCATCCACCAGATGGATCTGCTCCTCGACCTGATGGGGCCGTGGAGCGAGGTGCGGGCCATGGCCGGGCGCCTGGTGCACGACGTGGAGACGGAGGACGTCTCGACGGCACTGGTGCGCTTCGGGAACGGGGCACTGGCCACCGTCGTCAACAGCGTCCTGAGCCCCGACGAGGTGAGCCGCATCCGCATCGACTGCGAACGCGCCACCGTCGAACTCACCCACCTCTACGGACACAGCAACGCGCACTGGCGCATCACTCCGGCGCCGGGCGTGCCGGAGGAGGACGTGGCGGCCTGGCGGGACTTCGGTGCGGATGTGCCGAGTTCGCACCTCGCGCAGTTGCGGGACCTGGTCGCGAGCATGCGCGCGGGCGAGCGGCCGCGCAGCAGCGGCGCCGACGGGCGCACCAGCCTGGAGCTGATCACCGCCCTCTACAAGTCGGCGTTCACGGACACGACCGTGCATGCCGGGGACATCGGTCCGGGGGACTCGTACTACGACGCCCTGCACGGGGGCGCGCCGGGCTGGGCACCGGTCACGTCCGAGGTCGCCGGGCCGTCGGTGCCCGTCAGCGAGGGGGAGGTGCCGGCATGACCGGTCGCGGGGGTCTGCGCGTCGTCCACACGCACGGCGAGCGCATCACGATCAGCGACGTCACCACGGGCGTCGAGCTGCTGAGTTACGTCTACCGGCCGGAGGCCGCCTGGGAGGCTCCGAAGCCGTATCTGCACCCGCTGCGGACGCTCGCGGGCACCGCGGTCACGGACTACCGGCCCAACGACCACCGCTGGCACAAGGGCCTGCAGATGACGGTCTCGCACCTCTCGGGCCAGAACCTGTGGGGCGGCAACACATACGTTCATGGAGAGGGATATCTCGAACTCCCCGAGCGGGTCGGGTCGATGGCGCACATCGCCTTCGACGAGGTGGCCACGGCGGACGGCCGCGCGGTCATCGCCGAACGCCTCACCTGGCATCCGTACGACGGTGATCTGTGGGCCGAGGAGGAGCGCCGTATCGAGGTGCACGACGTCGATCCGGCCTCGGGTTCCTGGGCGTTGACCTGGACCACCGCCGTCACCAACCGGCGCGAGGAGCCGCTGCGCTTCGGCAGCCCGACCACCGCGGGACGCGAGATGGCGGGTTACACGGGCCTGTTCTGGCGTGGCCCGCGCGCCTTCCGGGACGGGCGGGTCATCGGACCCGACTCCGAGGGTCCCGAGTTGATGGGGCAACAGGCCCCGTGGCTCGCCTACTCGGGCGAGCACGACGGCGCCGACGGCCACGCCACGCTCGTCTTCGTGCATGCCCCCGAGAACGACCACGCCGGGGCGGCGGGCGCCCACCCGGCCCACTGGTTCGTGCGCAACGAACCGTTCGCCGCCGTCGCCCCCTCCCTCGCCTTCTTCGACGAACTGGAACTCGCCCCCGGCGAGACACTCACCCGCCGCTACCGCGTGGTCGTGGCGGAGGGTGCCTGGGAGCGCGAGGAGGTCGCCAAGTACCTGGAGGCGCACCCGTGGTGAGCCCGCGCGCGGGAACGGACGCGCAGGGCGGCGCCGACGCGCGCCCCGGTTTCGCCGGGCTGCCGGGCGCCGTGGCCGTGTCGCACCTGTCCGTCTACGACTGGCCCGCGGCGGACGGCGTCTGCGGGGGAACTCCCCATATGCACCTGACCTGTTCGGAGGCGTACGTCGTCACCGGCGGGCGTGGGGCGGTGCAGACGCTGACCGCCGCCGGGTACGAGGTCACGCCGCTCGCGCCCGGCACGGTCGCCTGGTTCACGCCCGGCACCATCCACCGACTGGTCAACGAGGACGACCTGCGCATCACGGTCCTCATGCAGAACAACGGACTGCCGGAGGCGGGCGACGCCGTGCTCACACTGCCGCCGTGGTATCTGACCGACCCCGAGACGTACGCGAGCGCCACGGTCATCCCGGCGGACGCGCCCGAGGCGGAGCGCGAGCGGATCGCACGCGCCCGGCGCGACCTCGCCCTGGAGGGCTACCGCGCGCTTCGCGAGGCCGAGGGACCCGAGCCGCTCGCCGCGTTCCACCGGGCCGCGGCCGCGCTGGTACGACCCCGGCTCGCCGACTGGCGTGAGCGCTGGCACCGCGGCGCCGAGGCCGCCGCCGCTGCCACCGGCGAGCAGCTCGACCGCCTGGAGCGCGGCGACACATCCCACCTCGCCGACGCCGCCGTACGAGCCGAACAGCCGTCCGCGTACGGCCGGTTCGGGATGTGCGGACGGCTCGACGTCTACGACGGGACCGTCTGACGCCTGTCGGCCATGGGCCCGTTCCCGCTCAGGCGGGGACGGGCCCTGTCGCCGTCCACCCCGGTGACTGCGGGTGGGCCGTCAGGTCGTGGTGTTCGACCTCTTGGCCGCATTCTCGGCAGGTGATCTGCGGGACCAGTTCGTGTCCGCAGATGTGTTCCAGGACCATCGGGCGGAAGTCGCCCTCCTGGAGATGCCGGTCGCCCCAGGCCATCAGCGTGAGCAGCACCGGCTCCAGCTCCAGGCCGGCCCGGGTGGGCCGGTACTCGTAGCGCGTGGGGCGCTCGCTGTACTCGACCTTCTCCAGGATGCCGGCCTCGACAAGCCGTTTCAGACGGGCGGTCAGTACATCGCGCGGGGCGCCGATGTTGCGTACCAGCTGGTCGAAGCGGGTGGCGCCGAGCGTCACCTCGCGCAGCACCAGCAGGGAGTACTTCTCGCCGACGAGGGCGAGCGTGGCGGCGATCGAGCAGGGTCGGGCGTCCTTCATGAGATCAGTCTAGGGGGTGGGTTGGTTGTTCCAACTCGCCATGTTACTCTCGGGTCACTTGGAGGGTTTGAATTCCAAACTTATGAGTTTGCAATCCAAACTCGATCAATCGTTGAACTGGACCTGCACGGACCTGAGAGGCATCCCATGCGTGACGCTGTGATCGTCGAAGCCGTACGCACCCCCATCGGCAAGGGCAAGCCGAACGGCGCCCTCGCCCATGTCCACCCCGTGGAACTCCTCGCCCACACCCTGCGCACCCTCGTCGAGCGCTCCGGCGTCGACCCGGCGCTCATCGACGACGTCATCGGCGGCACCGTCGACCAGGTCGGCGAGCAGGCCATGAACACCACTCGGTACGCCGTGCTGTCGGCGGGCTTCCCCGACACGGTGCCCGCGACCACGGTGGACCGGCAGTGCGGATCCTCCCAGCAGGCCGTGCACTTCGCGGCGCAGGGCGTCCAGTCAGGCGCGTACGACATCGTCGTGGCCTGCGGTGTGGAGTCGATGAGCCGCGTGCCGATGTGGTCGAACGTGCCCGCGGGCAAGGACCCGTTCGGGCCGGGGGTCGCCGAGCGCTACCCGGAGGGCCTGGTGCCGCAGGGCATCAGCGCCGAGCTCATCGCCGCCAAGTGGGGCATCTCCCGCGAGCGGATGGACGCCTTCGCGGTCGGTTCGCACCAGAAGGCGGCCGCGGCCTGGGACAAGGGCCTGTTCGACGCCGAGGTCGCTCCCCTGGAGGGTGTGACGCGCGACGAGAGCGTCCGTCCCGCCAGTACCACCGAGATACTCGCCGGACTCAAGCCCGCCTACTACGACCCGGCCTTCGGCGAGCGGTTCCCGCAGATCGACTGGTCCGTCACGGCGGGCAACGCGAGCCCCACCAACGACGGCGCGTCGGCCGTGCTCATCATGGCGAGCGAGACGGCGGACCGTCTCGGCCTGCGCCCGATCGCCCGGCTGCACAGTTTCGCCGTCACCGGCTCCGACCCCGTGCTCATGCTGACCGGAGTCATCCCGGCCACGGAGAAGGTGCTCCGCAAGGCGGGCCTCACCATCGACGACATCGACCTCTTCGAGGTGAACGAGGCGTTCTCCAGCGTGGTCCTCGCCTGGCAGCAGGAGACCGGCGCCGACCTCGCCAAGGTCAACGTGCACGGCGGCGCGATCGCCATCGGCCACCCGCTCGGCGCCAGCGGCACCCGGCTGACCACCACACTCGTCCACGCCATGCGCGCCCGAGGCGCCCGCTACGCCCTCCAGACGATGTGCGAGGCGGGCGGACTGGCCAACGCGATGGTGCTCGAAGCGGTTTAGGACGCGAAAGGGTTCAGGACGCGAAGCCGGTCGGGGCCGGCAGCGGTTCAGGACGCGTACGGCCGGCTCAGTGGCCGCGCAGGTGGTGGCGCTTCCGCCAGGCCACCACCGCGCCGATCAGGGCCGGCAGCGCGATGAACCCCATCGCGATCAGGAAGGCGGGCGACGTCGGCGCCGAGGCCCGGGCGCCGGCGACGGCGTACGCGGCCGTGTTCGGGATCGAGCCCAGTGCCGTGGCCAGAAGGAACGGCAGCCAGCCCATGCGGGAGACGGCCGCGCAGTAGTTGGCCGCCCAGAAGGGCACGCCCGGGAACAGGCGGGCCACCATCATCGAGCGGAAGCCGTGCCGGCTGAGCTGCCCGTCCGCGGCCTTCAGCCAGCGGCCGCGGAGCAAGGGCCGCAGCGCGTCCTGCCCGAGGATGCGGCCGAGCCCGAAGGCGACGCCCGCCCCGAGCACCGTGCCCGCGAGCGCGGTGCCGAGGCCCGCCTGGGAGCCGAAGAGGGCGCCCGCCGCCAGGTTGAGGAGCGGCCGGGGCACGAACGCGACCGTGCACAGCCCGTACGCCACCGCGAACACCGCGGCGGCCGCGGCGCCGCCGAGCTCGGGTGGCCAGCCGTCGGAGAGCACTCGCTGCGGATGGAACAGCAGCACGCCGGACGCGGCCGCCGCGAGCAGCACCACGAGCAGCGACAGTCTCGACCAGGGCGAGAGCAGGACTCTGGTGCAGCGGGCGGTCAGGCCCGTGGGCGTGGCGAGGGCGAACTCCGCGACGGCGGCGAGCTCCGTGGCGGTGGCCGGGGGGACGGCCGTGGCGGTGCCCCCAGAGCGGGTGGTGGCATCGAGCATCCGGTGACACTAACCGACCAATGTGTGTGGGCGCCGTATGGTTCGTCTCATGGGCGTCACAGCTTCCGGAACGTCGGATGTTCGGTTCGAGGTGCCGGACAGCACCCTCGCGGACACTCTGCTGGAGCGACTCACCGTCACGTACGCCGCGGCGGCCGATCCGCAGCGGGCCGTGTCGATGCGCGCGTACATGAAGGACATCGCGCCCTTCCTCGGCCTGACGACACCCGAGCGCCGTGCCCTGTCGCGCACCGTCGTGGACGGCACGCCCCGCCCCGACGAAGCCGACTGCACGGCGCTCGCGGTGCGCTGCTGGCAGCTGCCCGAGCGCGAGTACCAGTACTTCGCCGTCGACTATCTGCGCCGCCATGTGAAGCGGCTGACGTCCGGGTTCCTCCCGGTGGCACACCATCTCGTCGCCACGGTCTCCTGGTGGGACACCGTCGACCTGCTCGCCTCCCACGTAGTGGGAGGCCTGGTGGCCGCCGATCCCGCCCTGAAGGCCGACATGGACGCGTGGATCGAGGACGACGACCTGTGGGTGGCCCGCACCGCCCTGCTCCACCAGCTGCGCCACAAGGAGGCGACGGACACCGAACGGCTCTTCGCGTACTGCCTGCGGCAGTCCGGACACCCCGACTTCTTCATCCGCAAGGCGGTCGGCTGGTGCCTGCGCGAGTACGCGAAGACGGACCCCGAGGCCGTACGCGCCTTCGTCACCCAGGAGCGGGGGCGCCTCGCGCCTCTGTCGGTGCGCGAGGCCCTCAAGAACATCGGCCCCTGAAGCACCGGAAGAAACCCCCGCAACGCCCGACTCGGCGGCGCGAAAAACCATTCGACGTGGCCAGACGCGTCGGCGATGATCGCCTCATGTTCCGGTACGCCTTCCTCCTCGCAGCATCCGCAGTCGCGGATGCGCCGAAGGCTGCCGTCCCGATCATCGCGGCCGCTGTCGACGGCGCCCGAAGCTGACCCTTCCCGGATCGTCCGGCGGACCCCGCAGGGGGAGGGTCGGCAAGTCCTTGGGGTCCCCGTCCCGGCCGCTCCGCGCCGGGGCCATCACTCAGTCACAGTTCCGCTGACACTGAAGAGGCTTCGAGGTACAGCCATGCCCAAGACGGCTTACGTGCGCACCAAGCCGCACCTGAACATCGGCACCATGGGTCATGTCGACCACGGCAAGACCACCCTGACCGCCGCCATCACCAAGGTCCTCGCCGAGCGCGGCTCCGGCACGTTCGTCCCGTTCGACCGCATCGACCGCGCCCCGGAGGAGGCCGCCCGCGGCATCACCATCAACATCTCGCACGTCGAGTACGAGACCGACACCCGGCACTACGCGCACGTGGACATGCCGGGCCACGCCGACTACGTGAAGAACATGGTCACGGGCGCGGCCCAGCTCGACGGGGCGATCCTCGTCGTCTCCGCGCTCGACGGGATCATGCCGCAGACCGCCGAGCACGTGCTGCTCGCCCGCCAGGTGGGCGTCGACCACATCGTCGTCGCCCTCAACAAGGCCGACGCGGGCGACGAGGAGCTGGCCGACCTCGTCGAGCTGGAGGTCCGTGAGCTGCTCACCGCGCACGGCTACGGGGGCGACTCCGTACCGGTCGTACGGGTCTCGGGGCTCAAGGCGCTGGAGGGCGACCCCCGTTGGACGGCGGCGATCGACGCGCTGCTGGACGCGGTGGACACGTACGTACCGATGCCGGAGCGGTATCTGGACGCGCCGTTCCTGTTGCCGGTCGAGAACGTGCTCACGATCACCGGCCGCGGGACGGTGGTCACGGGTGCCGTCGAGCGCGGCACGATCCGGGTCGGCGACCGCGTCGAAGTGCTCGGCGCCGACGTCGACACGGTCGTCACCGGCCTGGAGACCTTCGGCAAGCCGATGGACGAGGCGCAGGCCGGGGACAACGTGGCGCTGCTGCTGCGCGGCGTGCCCCGCGACGCGGTGCGGCGCGGGCACATCGTCGCGGCGCCCGGCAGTGTCGTGCCGAGCCGCCGGTTCTCCGCGCAGGTCTATGTCCTGTCGACCCGCGAGGGGGGCCGTTCGACACCGGTCTCCACCGGGTACCGGCCGCAGTTCTACATCCGCACGGCGGACGTGGTCGGCGACGTCGACCTCGGCGAGACGGCGGTCGCCCGCCCCGGCGACACCGTCACGATGACGGTGGAGCTCGGCCGCGACGTGCCACTGGAGGCCGGCCTCGGCTTCGCGATCCGCGAGGGCGGGCGCACGGTCGGCGCGGGGACGGTCACGGCCGTCGGCTGACGGCTTGAGGGGGTGTGGGGGACCGCGGGACGGCTGTGGCCGTTCGCGCGGTCCCCCACACCTGTGCGAGGCGACCGGTGTCCCGCCGTACCCCCACAATGGACAGGTGGACGAGCCGATACCCGTGACACGGGCCGTGGATCACGGGACCGCCAAGCTGATGCCGGACGTCGACCGGAAGCGGGCGTGGCTGCTCACGGTCGACGGGGCACCGCAGTCGTACGTCGACCTGGACGCGCCGACACATCTGGAGTTCGAGTACGCGCGGCGGCTCGGGCATGTGCTGGACACCGTCGCCGAGCCGGGGCGGGCGCTGGACGTGCTGCACCTCGGCGGGGGCGCGCTCACGCTGCCCCGCTATGTCGCCGCGACGCGGCCCGGCTCGCGGCAGGACGTCGTCGAGGCCGACCGCGGGCTGCTCGCCCTCGTCACCGAGCACCTGCCCGTGCCGGACGACGCGGGCATCACGCTGCACGCCGCGGACGCCCGTACTTGGCTGGAAGCGGCCCCCGCGGACTGCGCCGACATCCTGATCGCGGACGTCTTCGGCGGCTCACGCGTCCCGGCGCACCTGACCACCGTGGCGTACGCGGCCGCCGCCGAGCGTGCCCTGCGCGCCGATGGTGTCTACCTGGCCAACCTCGCCGACGCCGCGCCCTTCGCCTTCCTGCGCTCCCAACTCGCCACGTTCTCCGCGGTGTTCGAGGAGCTCGCCGTCATCGCCGAACCGGGCGTGCTGCGCGGTCGGCGCTTCGGCAACGCGGTGCTGCTGGCCTCCCACCGCCCGCTCGACACGGCCGTGCTGGCTCGCCGTACGGCCTCCGACGCCTTCCCCGCACGCGTCGAACACGGCGCCGCGCTGCGGGAGTTCATCGGCGCCGCGCAACCCGTGCACGACGTGGACGCGGTCCCCTCACCCGAGCCCCCCGACGGCTCCTTCACCATCGGCTGACCCGCCCCCGGCACCCGTCGGCCCGCCCTCGGCCTCCGGCAGGGAAGTCCGCCCCGTCACCGGCCTGGTCCGGCGCGTCAGATTCCGTACGTCCGGCACGCACAGCACCGCCGCCGTGACCACGACGACCAGCGTGGCGCAGCCCCACAACGAGGCGGTACGGCCGAATGCCTGCTCCGCCGGGCCCGCCAGGGCGAGCGCCAGCGGCGTCATCGCGATCGAGCCGAACCAGTCGTACGCCGAGACGCGCGAGAGCATGTCCTCGGGGATCTCCTGGTGCAGCGCGGTCATCCAGGCAACGCCGAACACCTGGATCGTCAGGCCGCTGACGAACATCACGGCGTACAGCGCGCCGACCGGTACGGGCACCGCGAGGGCTGCGCTCGGCAGGGCGAGCGGGAAGACGCAGAGCGTGCCGGCGAGGAGCATGCGGTGGGGCTTCCAGCGCATCATCAGCAGGGCGCCGCCGACGGTTCCGAGGCCGAACGCGCCGAGGGCCAGACCCCATGGGCCCGGCCCGCCGAGGCTCTCCCGGGCGACCAAGGGGCCGTAGACGGATTCGGCGGCGCCGACGACCGCCACCACGACGGCGAACTGGGCGACGATCGACCACAGCCACGCCCGCCCGACGAACTCCTGCCAGCCGTCACGGAGATCGGCGAGCAGACCGCCGCCAGGTTTGCGCGGCGGTATGTGGCTGACGTCGAGGAAGGAGCGCAGCGCCGCGGCGACGGCGAACATGGCCGCGTCGACGGCGAGCACCCAGCCGGGGCCGATCGCGGCCACCAGCGCGCCGCCGAGGGCCGCGCCGCCCAGGCCCGCGCCCTGCGTCGCCATCCGGAACAGCGCGAAGGCGCGGCTCACCTGCTCGCCTTCGACGGAGGACATCAGCATGCCCTCGGCCGCCGGGTTGAAGAACGCCTGGCCGGTGCCGCCGAGCGCGCTCAGCAGCATCATCTGCCACAGCTGCGCCTCCCCGGTGATGACGAGGGTCGCGAAGGCGGCCTGCGAGAGGCAGTTGAGGGTGTTGGCCGCGACCATCACCCGATGGCGCGGCAGGCGGTCCGCGACGGCGCCGCCGATCAGCAGGAAGAGCACCAGGGGCAGCGTCCGCGCCGCCGCCACCAGTCCGACGTCCCCTCCGTCGCCGCCCGAGTCGAGCACGGCGAACGCCGAGGCGATCAGCGCGCCCTGGCTGCCCAGGTTCGTGGCGATCGCGGCGGCGGTCAGCAGGGTGTAGTTGCGGCCCGCCCAGGAGGGGCGGCGCGAACGTCGGGAGGAGGCGGCGGCTGGGGTCACCGGGTGACTATCGCCGCCGACCGCCCGACTTGCCAAACGATTTGGACGGGATCAGGAACGGGCCGTCCGGATCGGCCGTGCGCTGCTCAGGACTCCTCGCCGTCCCCGTGCAGCCGCACCGTGCTGAGGATCTTCTGGATCGTGGCGTCCGGCACTTCCTCGCTCACACCCTTGGCCCCGTAGAACGTCCAGGACACGAAGTCGCCGTCGCCGTTCTTGAAGGCGAACGTGGTCGCCTTGCCGTCGGTGTCGCACTTGCCCTCCTTGGGGACACCGGACGAGTACGTGGTCACCACGCTGCCCTCGACGCCCGAAGCCGTCTTGTACGCCTTGGGCTTGCCGATGGTGAGCAGCTTCTTCGAGGCGTTCTTCTGGTCCGTGTACCCGCCGAAGACCCACCACGCCGAGTCGTTGCGCGCGATGTCGTTGGTGTTCTTCGCGCCGCTCTGCCCCTTGGTGCCCGCGGCGGCCAGCGCCGAGCTCTCCTTGTGGCCGTCCTTGTCCTCGTCGGACGTGCAGTAGTCCTCCTTGAGGAAGGCGGGCGCGGACATGCCGATGATCGTGGAGGTGTCGTCCTTGTTCTTGTCGTCGAAGCCGATGAAGGTGCCGGACGACAGCACCTCCCAGTCCGCCGGAACGTCGAAGGCCGTGCCCCACTTGGGATTGATCACGACCTTCCAGCCGGCGATCGTCGGCTTGTCCGCGTCGTCTTCGCCGCCTCGCGGGTTGTCGTCACCGCTGGAGCTGGGGCTCGCGGACGTGGAGACCGACGGCTTGGCGGACTTGGACGGGTCGCCGCCCGCCTCCTTGTCCTTGTCGCCGCCCAGGACGAGATAGCCGGTGACGCCGGCCGCGATCACGACGGCCGAGGCCGCCACGATCGCGGTGATCTTCGTCTTGTTGCCGCCTCCACCGCCGTTGCCGCCGCCGGACGCCTGGGGCACCCCGAGGGGCTCCGCCGGAGCCCCCCATTGCGGCTGCTGCCCGTACGCGTTGGGCTGCTGATAGCCCGTCTGCTGGTATCCGGGCTGCTGGTACGGATTCGGCTGCTGGTACCCCGGCTGCTGGTACGGGTTCTGGTCCTGCGGGTTCTGCTCGCCCCCGGGCGGCTGCTGTCCTGGCCACATGGGCAGTAAGACTAGTGCCGCGTGTGACACGTTTCGGTCACTGGTCTTCGTCAGCCATGTACCGGTCAGGAGTCCGACGGAGCGTCATACAGACGTATGGTGCTCAGGATCTTCCGCACAGTCGTGTCCGGTACCTCCTCGGATACACCCTTGGCGCCGAAGAACGACCACGACGCGATGTCGCCCGAGGAGTCCTTGAAGGCGAAGGTGGTGGCCTTCCCGTCGCTGTCACACTTTTGCGTTTTCTTCACACCGGACGACGACGCCGTGGCCAAAGCGCCCTTGATGCCGGACTTCGTCGTGTACGACGTCACAGGGCCGGACTTGACCAGCTTCTTGTCGGGCTGGGTGTACCCGCCGTAGACCCATGTCCGTGCGTCCGTGCCCGCGGCGTCCTCGGGGCTCTTCGCGCTGTCGTTGCCCCGGGTGCCGGCGGCGGCGAGGCTCATGTACTCCTTGTTGCCGTCCTTGTCGTCATCGGAGCCGCACCACTCCTCCTTGAGGATCGCGGGGGCCGCCATGCCGATGAGGGGCGTCTCGTTGGGGTCGTCGTCCTCCGCGAAGTACGTGACCCAGCTGGTCGACTTCAGAGCCCACTCCGCCGGTACGTCGAACGCGATGCCGCGCGCGGGGTTCAGAACGGTCTTCCATCCGGCGACGGTCGGCTTCTGGTCGCCGCCCGTTCCGCGCGGGTTGTCGCTCGGACTCGCCTGCTGGGAGGCGGACTTGGTCGGCCCGGGATCGGCCCCGTCGTCCTTGCCGCCACCGAGTACCGCGTAACCGGTGACGCCCGCGGTGACCAGGACGGCCGCGGCCGCGGCGATCGCGACGATCTTCGTCCGGCGTCCGCGGTCGCTGGACGGCGGCACCGGAGCGCCCGCCGTGACGGTCGGCGCGTTCCACGGTGCGGGCGCCTGTTGTTGGGCGTATGGATTCTGCTGCTGGTATCCCGGCTGCTGGTAGGGATTCGGCTGACCGCCGAGTCCGGAGTTCTGCGGATGCTGCGGGTTCTGCTCGCCCCCGGGCGGCTGCTCTCCTGGCCACATGAGGCGCAACGATACGACGATCACAGCGCGACGCTGGTCAAAGTTTGCTACTCGTGGGTAACATTCGGCGCATGAGCGCAGACCAGATGTCGATCGGCGAGATGCTCGCCGCCACGGTGCCGATGGCCCGGACGCTGAACCTCGAGTTCGTGGAGACCAGCCCGGAGAAGGCCGTGGTGGCACTGCCGGACCAGGGTGACTTCCACAACCATGTCGGCGGCCCGCACGCCGGAGCGATGTTCACGCTGGGGGAGTCGGCCAGCGGCGCGATCGTCCTCGCCGCGTTCGGCGACCAGCTTTCGCGTGCCGTGCCGCTCGCCGTCAGCGCCGAGATCGCCTACAAGAAGCTCGCGATGGGCCCCGTCACGGCCACCGCGACGCTCGGCCGCCCCGCCGCCGAGGTCGTCGCCGAACTCGACGCCGGTGAGCGTCCCGAGTTCCCCGTCGCCATCGCCATCCAGCGCGCGGACGGCGCCGTGACCGGCGAGATGACTGTCGTCTGGACGCTCCGCCCGAACGGCTGAGTCAGCCGGTGCGCGGCTGAGGTCGCCCCATGGACAGGGGTGACCTCAGCCGCGTATACCTGTCTTTTTGCATTCCTTCGTGTTCCTTTGTGCGGCCGGCTCGGACCGGCCGCACCTGCGCGTCCACGGCTGAGGACCGCCGCCTTCGCCGTCCCGCCGTTCACTCCGCGCCTTCGGGTCTTGTCGTCCCTTCACCGTTTTCTGTTCACTTCATTGACACGAGTCACCAGCGGTCATAGTTTTCGCGCCGTACCCGTGGTGCCTGACGGGCTGTCAAGTCGGCTCTGTCGCATAGTGCGTTCAAGGGCCGAACGCGGCTGCCGTTGGCACGTGTACATGCGGTCCCACAACGATGTGCCCGCGCACCGAAGGAGTGACGGCTCATGTCCGACACTGTGTCCCGGCGATCGGCCCTGCGTCTGCTGGGCGGCGCGATCGCGGTCGCCACGGCGGCCACCTCCGGCCTCACACTGCCCGCGCACGCGGCAGCCCTCGACAGACAGGACCCCTCGGCGGGTCCGCTCGTAGAGGGTTTGGCAGGCAAACTCACCCTCGACGAGAAGATCTCCCTTCTGCACGGCGCCACCGACCCCGACTCGCTCGGTCAGGCCGGATACGTGCCCGGCGTGCCCCGCCTCGGCATCCCCCCGCTCCGCCTCGCCGACGGACCCGCCGGCGTCCGGGTCACCCGGCACGCCACCGCCCTGCCCGCCCCCGTCCTGCTCGCCTCCGCCTTCGACCCGGGCCTCGCCCGGCGCTACGGCCAGGTCATCGGCCGCGAGGGGCGTGCCCTGGGGCAGGACGTCCTCCTCTCCCCGATGGTCAACCTCATCCGCACCCCCTACGGCGGCCGCAACTTCGAGACGTTCAGCGAGGACCCGCTGCTCGCCTCCGACCTGGTCGCCGCCGAGATCAAGGGCATCCAGGGCGAGGGCCTGATCGCCACCGTCAAGCACTTCGCCATGAACAACCAGGAGAAGGACCGCATGTCCATCGACGTGCGGGTCGACGAGCGCACGATGCACGAGGTCGAGCTGCGCGGTTTCGCCGCGGCCGTCGCCGCCCGCACCGGCGCGGTCATGGGCGCGTACAACAAGGTCAACGGCACCTTCGCCTGCGAGAACAAGACGCTGCTCAGCGACATCCTCCGTGCGCAGTGGGGCTTCGAGGGCTGGGTGATGACCGACTGGTTCGCCGCCCACAGCACCGTCGCCGCGATCACCGCCGGACTCGACATGGAGATGCCGGGCGGCACCTACTTCGACGCCGCACTGAAGAAGGCCGTCCAGGACGGCAGCGTTCCCGAGAAGTACGTCGACCGCGCCGTCCGCCGCATCCTCGCCGTGATGCACCGCTTCGGACTCCTCGACGGCAAGGTCCCGCCCCGCCCGGGGCGCGACCCGAAGGCGGGCGCCGCCGTCGCCCTGGAGATCGCCAAGGCGGGCGCCACCCTGCTGCGCAACGAACACCACGCGCTGCCCCTGACCGGAGCCGGGGCCCGCAGCATCGCCGTCGTCGGCCCGACCGGCTCGCTCCCGTTCGTCAGCGGCGGCGGCAGCGCCCACGTCGTGCCGGACCACGCCGGCAGCCCCCTCGACGCCATCAAGTCCCGTGCGGGGCAAGGCGCGCATGTGTCGTACGCCCTCGGCGAGGACCTCTTCGGCAAGGCCATCCCCGCAGGCGCGCTGAGCCCCGCCTTCACCACCGAGGGCCAGGGCGTCGGCGCCGGAAAGACCTGGACGTACGACGGCACGCTCACGGCCGAGGACGCCGACGAGTGGACCTTCGTCATCCACTACTCGGGCGAGCGCCCCAAGGTGCTCCTGGACGGCGAGGACCTCTTCCCCGTGCTGCCCGGATACGGCGAGTACTTCTCGGGCGGACTCGTCTCCGCCGCACCCGACGGTCTGGCAGTGCGCCGCAAGGCGCTCGACCTCGCCAAGGGCGCGCACAAGCTGCAGATCACCGCCAAGGGCGGCGACGGCGGACAGCTCTTCCGGCTGCGTCGCATCACCGGCGCGACCCGCGCGCAGGACGTCGCCGAGGCGGTGCAGGCGGCGCGCGCCGCACACAGCGTCGTCCTGTTCGCCTACGAGGACGCGACCGAGGGCCTCGACCGCACCACGATCGCTCTCCCGGGCCACCAGACGCGGCTCATCGAGGCGGTGACGGCCGCGAACCCCCGTACGACCGTCGTCCTCAACACCTCGTCCTCGACCTCCATGCCCTGGCTGAAGCGCACCGCCGCCGTGCTCCAGATGTACTACCCGGGCCAGGAGGGCGCGGCCGCCACCGCCGCCGTGCTGTTCGGCGACTGCGACCCCGGCGGACGCCTCACCCAGTCCTTCGCGGCCGACGACGATCACCACCAGGTCGCGGGCGATCCCCGCCGCTACCCCGGCGTCGACGGCACCGAGGAGTACTCGGAGGGCATCCACGCCGGATACCGCTGGTACGACGCCGAAGGTGTGCGCCCGCTGTTCCCCTTCGGGCACGGACTCTCGTACACCTCCTTCGCCTACGACGATCTGCGCGTGCATCGCCACAAGCACGGTCTCGACGTGTCCTTCACCGTCCGCAACACCGGGCGGCGCGACGGCATCGACGTGGCCCAGGTCTACGTCGGCCCGTCGCCGGACCTCCGACTCGACCAGGCGGTACGGGTGTTGGGCGGCTACCGGAGACTCTTCCTCCGAGCGGGGGAGCGGCGCCGGATCACCGTGCGCGTCGAGAACAGCACCCTCTCGTCCTGGGACGTCAAGCGGCACGGCTGGGTGCTCGGCACCGGGCGGCGCACCGTGTGGGTCGGCGCCTCGTCGCGCGATCTGCGACTGCGGACGAACACGGAGGTGTTCGCGTGATACGCCGACTCGCCATCGGGCTCACCGCCCTTGCCACCGTCCTCGCCGCCCCCGTCCCCGCCCAGGCCGGGCGCCACTCCGACCCCGTCGTGCGCACCGGCGCGGGGCTGGTGCGCGGCGAAACCACCACCGAGGGGCGCCAGTTCCTCGGCATCCCGTACGCGCAGCCGCCCGTCGGGAACCTGCGCTGGAAGAACCCCCGTCCCGTCGAACCGTGGCAGGGAGTGCGCACCGCACAGGACTTCGGCAACCGCTGCGTACAGACGTCGAGTTGGGACCCCGGCTACGAGCAGCCCAGCCACACCGAGGACTGCCTCGACCTCAACGTGTACGTCCCCGAAGGCTCCGCGCACCGGCCGGTCATGGTCTGGCTGCACGGCGGCGGGCTCGTCGCGGGCGCGGGCGAGGACGTCGTGCCCGACACCTTCGCCCGGCAGACCGGAACGGTTGTCGTGACCGTCAACTACCGCCTCGGAGCGATGGGTTTCCTCGCCACCGGCGGACTCGACGGCGAGGCCCGCGACGGCGTCTCCGGCAACTTCGGCATGCTCGACCAGCAGACCGCGCTGCGCTGGGTGCGCGCCAACATCGGCCGTTTCGGCGGCGATCCGGGCCGCGTCACCATCGCGGGCGAGTCCGCGGGCGGCCGCTCTGTCTGCACCCAGATGGCCTCGCCGACCTCGAAGGGCCTGTACCGCGCGGGAATCATCGAGAGCGGCGCGTACGGCGACTGTGCCGCACGCGAGCACACGCAGGCGGTCGCCGCCGGTGCGACCTTCGCGCAGAAGGCGGGCTGCCCGGACCCGAAGACCGCCCTGGCCTGTCTGCGCGGCAAGTCGTCCGCGGAGATCCTCGCGGCCCAGTCCGACTTCGACTGGGGGCCCGTCGTCGGCGGCGCCTTCCTGCCCCGGCAACCGTCCGAGGCGTACGCCGCAGGGGCCGCAGCCCACGTCCCTGTACTGAACGGAGCGAACGAGGACGAGGGGCGGCTGTTCGCGTTCGGCACGTTCGACGCGGGGGGCACACCGCTCCCGGCCGACCGGTACCCGTCGGTCGTCAAGGCCGTCTTCGGCGCGGACCTCGGCGAGCAGGTGCTGCGCCGCTACCCGCTGTCGGACCACCCCTCACCGACCATCGCGTACGGCACGGCTTTCGGCGACTACCTGATGGCGTGCACGGCACTGCGGCTCGACGACGTGCTCGCCGACCGCGGCCCGGTCTACTCGTACGAGTTCGCCGACCGCACCTCGCCGCCCTTCGCCTCGCTGCGCAATCTGCACACCGACTTCGACTTCGGTGCGACCCATGTCGACGAGGTGCAGTACCTCTTCAAGCACTTCGGGCTCGTCACCCCGCTGAACGCGGAGCAGAAGGCGCTGTCGCGGCAGATGGTGCAGTACTGGGGCAGCTTCATCCGTGGCGGCGCCCCGCGCGCCGACGGCCAGCCCGCGATGCCGGACCGGCCCGGCCAGGTCCTCTCCCTGAAGACCGCGTCCGCCGGTGGGAACACCGTCAGCACCTCTGTCCACCGTGCGCACCAGTGCGACCTCTGGGACTCCGCCCCGCGGGGCTGAGCAGGTAGGCTGCCCGGCGTGCGCTCAGGGGGGAGCGCACGCCGGGCGATCATGTTCCGCGTGTCGGCGCACAGCGCGTGCACGGACCGCGCCCGGATCATGCACAGCTCAACGGGAGGAAGCGGCCTTGCACGTCCAGGAATGGCTCGAGACGGTGCCGGCGGTCAGCATCTACGCGCTGGTGGCCCTGGTCATCGGCCTGGAAAGCCTGGGCATCCCGTTGCCCGGGGAGATCGTCCTGGTCTCGGCGGCGCTGCTCTCCTCGCAGCACTCCGGCATCAACCCGGTGATCCTCGGCGCGTGCGCCAGCCTCGGCGCCATCGTCGGCGACTCGATCGGATACGCCATCGGCCGCAAGGGCGGACGGCCGCTGCTGGCCTGGCTCGGCGGCAAATTCCCCAAGCACTTCAGTGCGGGGCACATCGCGACCGCCGAGCGCTCCTTCCAGAAGTGGGGCATGTGGGCCGTCTTCTTCGGCCGCTTCATCGCGCTGCTGCGGATCTTCGCGGGCCCGCTCGCCGGTGTGCTGCGGATGCCGTACTGGAAGTTCCTGATCGCCAACGTCCTCGGCGGGATCATCTGGGCGGGCGGCACCACCGCGGTCATCTACTACGTCGGCGTGGTCGCCGAGTCCTGGCTGAAGCGCTTCTCGTGGCTGGGCCTGGTCGTGGCGCTGCTCATCGGGCTCGCCTCGATGCTGATCGTGAAGCGCAAGGCCAAGCAGGTGACGGCCGAGCCCGAAACGGCGGAGCCGCAGCCCGTCGCCGCGCCCGCGGGCGACTGAGCCGACGGGCCGTACCCGCAGCCTCCGGCCTGCCGGAACGTCCCGCTCTCGATGGTCCGCTCTCCACGGTCTGTGATGTGGAAGACCCCGAACCCGCCCTCACCGCTTCGGATCTGCACGTGGTGATGTGCTGTGCGATGTGCACCTTTACCTGTACACCGTGCTGAGCTGCACTGTTGATGGGGAGTCGAACCCCAGCGTTGCTCTCCACGCGCCAGGAGTGGGCCGGATAACCGCCGTCCCTCGGTGTGTGCACGCCTCCGAAGCAGCTACCTGCTCCACATCGTCCTGGTCCGCCGGACCGGTCAGTCCAGCAGGTCGACCTCCCAGTTCGTCCGCTGGATCCGCACGTCGACCTCACGGATCTCCCTGGCGAGCACATCGGCCTGGGCGCGCAGTTCCGCGACGGGAAGCGCGGAGAGCACCACCAGCTCGGAGCGGAGCTGGCGGCCGTATCCACGATCGCCGGTGCCCGCTGCCGCGTCCGCCGCCGCGGTGACCACCGAGTGACGCAACCTCAGGACGTCCCGGCGCGCCAGCGCGTCGGTGAGCGTGCCGTCCGGGCCCATCTCCACCGTGGCGTTGGTCCGGTTGATCCGCCGGATCAGCGTTTCGAGGGCGTCCAGCACCTCACCGGCCTCGGCCAACAACTGCGCCGCGTCCTCCGAGGGTGTCTCTCCCTCCTGGTGTCGCGCGTTGCCGACGACGCGCGCCCGCAGCTGCTCCACACGCCGTGTGGCCTCCGCACGTTCCGCCAGTGCCTCGGCAAGCTTCACTGCCTCCACCTCCCGTCGCTCTTGAGCTCGCACGAGTATAGGAGCGCAAACCGGATCATCCGCACCTGGATTTCGATCAGCCGGAGGCGTTGCGCCAGACGAAGACCTCGGTGCTCGGCGGGCGTTCGGAGAACTTGTCCGAGGGGGAGACCTCCCGCAGCAGCCGACGCAGATCCGCCTCGAAGTCGTCGCGGCGCGCGCCGAACAGATGCGGAGCCGAGAACGACATCGAGAACACCCCCGCGACGACGTCGTCGTCCGTGCGTTCCAGCGCCTGCCCGGCGGGAACGACATGGCGCTCGGGGCCGGCGAAGCCCGCCCGGGCGAACACCTCCGCCTCACCGCCCGGTGTGCCCTGCGGCAGCACCCCCTGACCGGCTCGGCGGACCGGTCCCAGATACTGCCCGACCAGCGCCTCCACGGCCGCATAGGGCACCGCCGGATGCGGAAGCCCGTCGACGGTCAGGGTCTCCGTCTTCAGGTCGGAGATGTGCACGAGAGCCCCGCCGGGCCGGAGCATGCCCCTGACGGTCGTCGCCACCAGATCGCGATCCATCCAGTGGAAGGACTGGGCGAAGGTCGCGACGGTGAACGTCCCGAGACCCGCGGGCAGATCCTCGGCCCGGGCCCGCACCCACCGCGTCTTCCCGGCCACTCCGCGCTCGGCGGCCGCGCGAGCGGCTTCGGCGATCATCCCGCTGTCCGGATCCACGCCGACGATCTCGCCGAAGAGGTGCGCCAGGCTCAGGGCAACGGTGCCCGGCCCGCAACCGACATCAATGAGGCGTGCTCGCCCGTCGAGGTTCAGAACCTCGGCGAGCACGTCCGCGAGCCCGGGCGCGTAAGGCAGCCTCCCGCGCTCGTAGTAGGCCGCCGTGCCCGAGAACAACGTCTCGTCCCACTCCCAGCCGGCAGCCGTGTCCGTCCCGTCCGCCGCCACCGCTACTGCTCCGCGTGCGCCGCGCGGTGAGCCTTCGCCAGCTCGGCGTACATCGTGCCGTTCAGCGAGATTCCCTCGCGCTCCTCGTCCGTCAGCTGCCGCTTCACCTTGGCGGGTACGCCCGCGACGAGCGAGCCCGGCGGCACCTGCATGCCCTGCGGCACCAGCGCCTGCGCGGCCACCAGGGAACCGGCGCCGATCACCGCGCCGTTGAGCACCGTAGCGCCCATGCCGATCAGGCAGTCGTCCTCGACGGTGGCGCCGTGCACCACGGCGTTGTGCCCGACGGAGACGCGCTCGCCGATCGAGATGGGGAAGCCCGGGTCGACGTGCAGCGTGCAGTTGTCCTGGATGTTGCTGTCGGCGCCGACGACGATCGGACCGCAGTCGGCGCGCAGCACCGCGCCGTACCAGACGCTCGCGCCCGCGTGCAGCGTCACCTCGCCGATCACCACGGACGTCGGGGCGGCGAACGCCTCCTGATCCACCTTCGGATCCTTGCCGCCGATGCCCGTGATCAGCGCCTTGTGCGTCATTGCCGTCTCCTCGTCGTGGGTTCAACGGCACGGTATTGCATGGGCCCCGGCCGTGGTGGGGCGAAGATCACAGGGGCCCGCTCTCATCGGCGCACGTCACGCTGAGTACCGTGAGCGGGTGCCCAAGAGCAGGAACACGTTCTCATCATGGCGGCGGCGTCTCACGCAGCGCGCCGTCCACGCGGGCTGGGCCTGGGTGCAGCGCACGGGTGCGGTCACGGCCGAGCATCCGGGGCGCCTGCGCTTCGGCGCGATGGGAACAGGCACCCGGCTCGCGTTCCCGCTGGGCACCGTCTTCGGGGAACCGTGGATCCACCTCGGCGCCCACTGCATCGTCGCCGAACAGGTCACCCTGACGGCCGGGCTGATGCCCGACCTCGATCTCGGCCCCGAGCCGATCCTGCGCATCGGCGACGGCGTCGTGCTCGGCCGCGGCAGCCATGTCATCGCCGACACCTCGGTCACCATCGGCAGCGACTGCTACTTCGGCCCGTACGTCTACGTGACGTCCACGAACCACTCGTACGACGATCCGCACGTGCCCATCGGGAAGCAGTGGCCGCGGATGGAGCCGGTGGAGATCGGCCCCGGCTGCTGGATCGGGACCGGGGCGGTGATCCTGCCGGGGGCGCGGATCGGCCGGAACGTGGTGGTGGCCGCCGGGGCGGTGGTCCGAGGCGTCGTTCCCGACCACTCGGTCGTCGCCGGTGCGCCCGCCCGGGTCGTCCGGCACTGGGACGCGACGACCGGCTGGCAGCCGCCGCTGCGGACACCGGCACCGGTGCCGATCCCGGACGGGGTCACGCCGGAGCAGTTGCTGGCGCTGTCGGAGCTGGACGAGGAGACCGCCGCCCGGCTCGCGGAGCTGGACGAGGAAGCCGCCGCCCGGCTCGCCGAGCTGGACGCCGAGTCCTGACCTGACCGGTGGCTGACCTGACCGGTGGCTGTCCTGGGCGGTCGCTGACTCAGCCGGTCGCGAGCAGCACCGTCCCGAGCAGCGCGAGGCCCGCGCCCGCCGCCTGTACGCCGCGCAGCCGTTCGCTGAGGAAGCCGCGCGCGGCCAGTGCCGTGACCACCGGGTAGAGCGAGGCGAGTACGGCGGCGACCGTGACCGGGCCGTGCTGCGCGGCCATGGAGTAGGTGCCGTTCGCCGCGACATCGGCAAGGCCGACGAAGGCGAGCGCCGGGACGGAAGCCCAGGGGAAGCCCCCTTCGGGGAGGGCCGGGCTGCCGCGCCGCACGGAGACGAGGAGCGCGCCGCCGCCCACCGCCGCATTGGTCACGCGCTGCACGAAGAGGGCGAGGAACAGGCCGGTGACGGTCGTCGAGGCCTCCGCGATCAGCGACATGACCGCGCCGAAGCCGAACGCCGCGAGCAGGGTGAGCAGCACCGCCTGCCGCTGCACCGGGGCGCCCTTCAGCTGAGGTCCGCCCGCCAGGACGACGCCCGCGACGGCGACCGCGATGCCCGCGAACTGCATCAGCCCCGGGCGTTCGCCGAGGACCAGGCCCACGCCGACCGGGACGGCGACGCCGAGGGAGCCGAGCGGGGAGACGACGCCCATCGGGCCGAGGGCGAGCGCCTTGTAGAAGGCGAGCATCGCGACGGGGCCGACCAGGCCGGCGGCCACCGCGAACCACAGCTGCGGACCGGCCTCGCTCCAGCCGCCGGTGGCGACCACGATCACGCCGAGGACGGCGGCCGCGATGGTCTGCGAGACGACGACCACCGTGAGTGCCGGCGTACGTCGGGTCAGCAGTCCTCCGCCGAAGTCGGCCAGGCCCCACAGGAGGCTGGTGGCCAGGGCGAAGAGTGCTGTCATGGGGTGCCTCGCAGTACAGTTCAGTGAACAATCAGGTGCACCACACCATAGTTCACTGAATTGAACTCTGTCATCCAGAATATTGGACGGAATGTGTCGGATCTCGACCTGCTGACTCAGTCCCTGGCGCGCAACGTCAAGCACTGGCGCACCGAGCGGGGCTTCACGCTGGAAGCGCTCGCCGCCCGCGCCGGAGTCAGCCGCGGCATGCTCATCCAGATCGAGCAGGCCAGGACCAACCCCAGCATCGGCACCGTCGTCAAGATCGGCGACGCGCTCGGCATCAGCATCACCACCCTCCTCGACTACGAGCAGGGCCCCAAGGTCCGCATCGTCCCCGCCGACCAGGCCGTACGGCTGTGGCACACCGACGCGGGCAGCTACAACCGCCTCCTCGCCGGGACGGAGGCCCCCGGCCCGCTGGAGATGTGGGACTGGCGGCTGATGCCCGGCGACCGCAGTCCTTCCGATCCGCACCCGGGAGGCACGGTGGAACTCGTCCATGTCACCACGGGCGAACTGACCCTCACTGTCGACGGCGTGGAGCACCTCGTGCCGACCGGCGCGAGCGCCTCGTTCGAGGCCGACACCCCTCACACGTACGGTAATTCGGGCGACGAGCCGGTCGAGATGATCATGACGGTGTCGGTGCCGTTCGTCCGCTGAGACGGCCTCCAGCAGACGCGTGCGCGGCTGTTAGCGTGCCGTCATGCGCGCACCCATCGGAGACTTCGACCACGCCACGCCCGCCCCCGAATGCCTGGACCAGCTGACCGGCCCGGTCGCCGACGCCGTACGCCACTGGCAGGGCGCCGTCCCCGCCGAACAGATCGTGTACGTGGACACGCGGCCCGAGTGGGCCGACACGTCCGTCTTCCTGGAGCACTACGGGCAGGAACTGCTGGAGCAGTCCGCCAACTGCGTGGTGGTCGCCGGCAAGCGCGGGGGCGAGGCGACCCTGGCCGCGTGCGTGGTCCTGTCCGGCACCCGTGTCGACGTCAACGGTGCGGTGCGCCGCCAACTCGGCGCCCGCAAAGCCTCGTTCGCGCCGATGGACACGGCGACGGGGGAGACCGGGATGGAGTACGGGGGCATCACGCCGATCGGACTGCCGGGCGACTGGCCGGTGTTGGTGGACTCCGCGGTCGTCGATCTGCCGTACGTCCTGGTCGGCAGCGGGCGGCGCAGGGGCAAGCTGCTGGTGCCGGGCAAGGCGTTCGCCGAGCTGCCGAATGCCGTGGTCCTTGAGGGACTCGGCGTCTGACGGGTAACAGGTATCAAGAACTGCCGGTCGTCACGCCGTTGCGTGGTGCGCCAGCGCCAGGTGGGGATCCGTCTCGCCCGGTACGGCGGCGGGGTCCGCGTGCACCAACGCCGCAGTGAGCCGTGGAACGGCGTGCAGCAGGGCGTGTTCGGCCTCGACGGCGATGTGGTGCGCCTCGCGTACGCTCACCTCGCCGTCGACGACGACCGCCACCTCGGCGCGCAGCCGGTGGCCGATCCAGCGCAGCCGCAGTTCGCCCACCTCGCGCACGCCGGGCACTTCGCGCACCGCCTGTTCGGCCCGGTCGACCAGGGCCGGGTCGACGGCGTCCATGACGCGCCGGAAGACCTCGCGGGCGGCGTCGCGCAGCACCAGCAGGATCGCGGCCGTGATCGCCAGACCCACCAGCGGGTCGGCGAGTTGCCATCCGAGGGCCGCGCCCGCCGCGCCGACCAGGACGGCGAGTGAGGTGAATCCGTCCGTACGGGCGTGGAGTCCGTCGGCGACGAGCGCGGCGGAGCCGATCTCGCGGCCGACGCGGATGCGGTAGCGGGCCACGCCCTCGTTGCCGAGGAAGCCGACGACCGCGGCCGCGGCCACCACCGGGATGTGCTCCATGGGGCGCGGGTCGAGCAGCCGGGCGACCGCCGTCCATGCCGCGAAGGCCCCGGACGCGGCGATCGTCAGCACGATCGCGAGACCCGCGAGGTCCTCCGCCCGGCCATAGCCGTAGGTGAAGCGTCGCGTCGCCGCGCGACGGCCCAGTACGAAGGCGATACCGAGCGGCACGGCCGTGAGCGCGTCCGCCGCATTGTGCACGGTGTCGCCGAGCAGCGCGACCGACCCGGACACCATGACAACGGCCGCCTGGACCAAGGCCGTTGCGCCGAGGACGATCAGTGACACCCAGAGCGCCCGCATGCCTCGCGCCGAGGACTCCAGCGCCGAGTCCAGCTTGTCGGCGGTCTCATGGGAGTGGGGGGTGAGGAGGTGGCGGAGGCGGGACAGCGGCCCGGAGGAGGCGTGAGGGTGCTCGTGGCCGCGCTCATGATCGTCGTGCGGGTGCGGGTGCGGGTGCGGGTGCGGGTGCGGGTGGGCGTGTTCGTGGTGCGGGTGGTGGTGTCCGTGGTGGTGCCGGTCGCTCACGAGGTACCCCTTCCGGTGCGCGGGAGTGGACGTGTCGGTGCCCACAGCGCCATTATGTGCGTATGAGCGCACGCATGCACCTGTCATCTGCGCATGATGCGCACCCGCGTACCCCCGGCGAGGAACAGTTCGCCCTCGCCGCGGAACTCCTCGCCCTGCTCGGCGACCGCACCCGCCTGGCGCTGCTGCATGCGCTGACCGGCGGCGAGGCCGATGTCACGACCCTCACCGAGCGCTGCGGTGCCGCCCGTCCGGCCGTGAGCCAGCACCTGGCGCGACTGCGCCTCGCCGGTCTGGTGAACACCCGGAAGGAGGGCCGCCGGGTGATCTACTCCCTCCGCGACGGCCATCTGCGCCGTGTGGTCGACGAGGCGCTGAGCCTGGCCGACCATCGGCTGAGCGACCGGCCGGCACACGACTGACGGTGCCCCGCAGCCGATGCTCCGCTCAACACCGCACGGGACGGGCAAATCGCTTGCCGTGATCGTCCGACGGCCCTGAGGATGGCGGAATGCCTAGCTTCACCGCCTCCGACGGGACCGAACTCGCCTACCACCTCGTGGGTGAGGGCGAGCTGCTGATCTGCCTCCCCGGCGGGCCGATGCGCGCCTCCGCCTACCTGGGAGACCTCGGAGGGCTCGCCGGGCACCGCCGACTGGTCCTGCTCGACCTGCGGGGCACCGGCGACTCCGGCGTGCCCGACGACCCGGCGACGTACCGCTGCGACCGTCAAGTCGCCGACGTGGAGGCCCTGCGCGTACACCTCGGGCTGGAGCGCATCGATCTGCTGGCGCACTCGGCGGCCGGCGACCTCGCGCTGCTCTACGCAGCCCGGCACCCGCGGCGCGTGCGGAACCTCGCCCTGATCACCGCCCGTGCCCGTGCACTCGGTGTCGACTTCACCATGGAGCACCGCCTCGAAGCGGCCGCACTGCGCAAGGCCGAACCATGGTTCGGGGAGGCCGTCGGGGCCTACGAGAGGGTCTGGTCCGGCATCGCGTCCGACGCCGACTACGACGCAGCCGCGCCCTTCTTCTACGGGCGGTGGGACGCGGCCGCGCAGGCCCATGCCGCGGCCGATGCGGAGCAGACCAACGATGAGGCCGCGGACCTGTACGCGCCCTCCGATGCCTTCGCGCCGGACGAGGCACGCGCTGCCCTCGCCGGCTGGGAGGGACGGGCGCTGCTGCTCGCGGGCGAGGTGGACAGCGGGCCGCTGCCGCGCGTCGCCACCGACATCGCGGGGCTCTTCCCCGACGCGCGGGTGACCGTGCAGCCGGGCGCCGGTCACTTCCCGTGGCTCGACGACCCGGGCTTCTTCGTCGAGACGGTCGCGGCGTTCCTCGCCGAGGGGGAGGGCCGGGCCGCCTGACCCTGGAGGCGGGGGGGCGGGCCCGACGTCTATGCGAGCCGCAGGGTGATCCACTCGATGGTGTCTCCCGGCAGCAAGTACCGCTCGACCTCGACGAATCCGTTGCGCAGCGCGAAGCGCAGTCCGTCCTCGTTGGACGCCAGGACCACCGTCTCGATCGCGTCGGTGCCCAGCGTGCGCGCCTGCTCCAGCCCGCGTGCGTACAGTTCCGCGCCGAAGCCCTGCCGGCGGTGCGGCGCGAGCACGCGGGCGATCACCGTGGCCGCGGGCGTCTCGTCGTCGGGCGGACGTACGGTCGTGCAGCCGACCAGGACGTCACCGAGGTAGGCGACCTCCATGCGGTTGCGGCCGGCCCGTTCACGTACGTCGTCGAGGGACAGGACATGCGTCGGGATGATCGTGTTGTGAACGTGGCGCCAGTCCTTGAGACCGGCCTCGTCCGTGGGCTGCTCGATGCGAAGCGTGGGCATCCGAGCAGAAAACCGGTGCGTGGCCAGGGACGTCAACTCGATTGCCGTACCGGCACGGTAGCCATTGCGGACCGGCTCAGTAGTCGTTGCGGCCGTACTCGATCGCCGGGCAGCGGTCCATGACCATGTCCAGGCCCGCGGCGCGCGTCCGGTCGTACGCCTCCTCGTCGATGACCCCAAGCTGGTACCAGACGGCCTTCGCGCCGACGCTCACGGCTTCGTCGGCCACGGCGCCCGCGAGGTCGCTGTTGACGAAGACGTCGACGACGTCGATCTCGAAGGGTATGTCCGCGAGGGAGGCGTAACCCTGCTCGCCCTGGACCGTCTCGGCCTTCGGGTGGACCGGGACGACGCGCTTGCCGTGATGACGCAGGACGTCGGCGACGCCGTACGCGGCGCGGCTCCGGTTGTTCGAGAGGCCCACGACGGCCCAGGTGTCGCCGAGTTCCGTGAGGATCTTGCGGACCGTGTCCTGGTCGCCGTGCATGGCGTGTCTCCTCTGTCTCTGCGTCTGTGGAGCCCCCGGGGCAGGGGGCTCTGTGGGCGGCAACAGCCCAGGGTGTCGGGAGATTCCCGACATCCCCGTGATGGCTTTCCGGGGCCGGTCGCGCTCGGGTGAGGGAAAGCGGTTGAGCGTGGGAGCGCTCCCGGATAGCTTGCCTCAGGTGAAGGCCCTGGCACACGGGAAGGTGACACGGTGCTCAATCGCCACCGGCGGCAACTCGGCTCGGAGGAACTCGGTCGGGTGCTCGCCGCGTCCGGGATCGACCCCGCCCTGCTGAGCGGCTGCACGGAACTCGCGGACGCGACCTTCAACACCGCCTATCGCCTCCAACTGGCCGACACCGCCGCCCACTCCGGCCTGGTGCTCAAGGTCGCACCGCAGCCGGACGCGCCGACACTGATCTACGAGCGCGACATCATGCGGACCGAGGAGATGTTCTACCGCGCCGTGGCCGGGAAAGCGCCCGTGCCCGAGGTGGTGCACGCGGACTACGCCCGTGAGGTGATCGGCAGCGACTTCCTGCTCATGTCCGAACTGCCGGGCAGCAGTTGGTACGCCGAGCGCGAGCGGATCGACGACGCCGACAGGACCCGGATGCGCACCGAGCTCGGTGGCATGGTCGCCGCACTGCATCAGGTCACCGGCCCTGGATTCGGCTACCCCCAGAGCGACTTGATCCCAGACTGGCGAACCGCCTTCCTGTCCATGGTGGACGCGGTGCTCGCCGACGCGGACACCTTCGCGACCGAGCTGCCGCAATCCATCGAGCGGATCAGGCGGACGATCGGATCCCGGGCGGACCTGCTCGATGCGGTGGCGGTCCCGGTCCTGGTCCACTTCGACCTGTGGGACGGCAACATCCTGGTCGACCGCACTCCCGACGGCAGGACCCGGATCAGCGGCCTCGTCGACGGCGAACGCGCCTTCTGGGGCGACCCGTTGGCGGAGCTGGTGTCGCTGGCGCTGTTCCGGGACATCGAACAGGACCGGCCGTTCCTCGACGGCTACCGCGCGGCCGGCGGCAGCGTCGACTTCGACTCCGCCACCCGACTGCGGCTCGCCCTCTACCGCTGCTACCTGTACCTGATCATGCTGGCCGAGGCGGCACCCAGAGGATTCACCGGGCCGGACGACCAGCAGCGGGCACGGCACGTGAGCCGGCTCCTGGTCGCCGATCTGGACCAGCTGTCCGCGGCGAAGACCGGCTGACGCCCTGCCCCCTCCCGAGCGAACGCCCGCGCAGTACCGTCGGTCCAGGGCGTCCGCGCGACGCCCGGGGGGTGAGCGAATGACCGGCTCCGACACCGCCGCCGCACGTCTGACCGTCCACCTCGACGCCGCCGCGCTCTGGCACCACCGGCCCGCCTACGCCGAACTCGTCCACCGGGCCCGGCACGAAGGCCTCTCGGGCGCGAGCGTCTTCCACGGCCTCACCGGCTTCGGCGCCGGACACCCGAATCCGTCGCACCTCGCCGCCAAGGGCCCCTGCGCGGTCGTGATCGTCGACGACGAGGAGCGGCTGAGGTCCTTTCTGCCCTGCGTGGCGGACATCCTGGGGGAGACATACGCGGTCGCCGTCCTGGACCGGGTGCGGATCCATCGACCGTGAAGTCGCAGCATGCGGGCTCACGAGCTCCGGAATGCTGTCCGGAATGACCTCCACCTCCCTGCGCCCGGGCGTCCGCCCGCCTACGCTCACCCCGTGCTACGTATCACCGACGCCCGAACGGGCGAGCCCACCGACGCTGTACCCGCCCGACGGAGCCTGACCCGTGTCATGGCGCACGTCTCGCGGGGCGACACGTCCGCCCTGCGCGTGCTCCTCGTCGCGGACCTGCTCGCCCGGGCCCTGGAACTCGGCGGCACCCCCGTCGTCACCGTGGCCGAACCACCCCCCGAGCTGCGCGAGCGCGCCGACGAACTCGGCATCCGCCGGGCCGAAGGGGGCACCCCCGGCCCAGGCCCGGTGCTGCACGTGCTCGCGCCCGGAGAGCCCGCGCCGGACGGCATCCGCGTGGAGGCCGCCCCGGTGACCGGTACGGGCGACACCTCCCTGCTGCGCATGGCACTGCTCGCCCGCCCGCGCCGGGAGCCCCTCGACCTCGACAGCGGCTGCCTGGACGAGGCCCGCGACACGCTCGGGCGCTGGCGGCGGGCTGTCGCCACCTGGGCCACCCAGCCGTCCAAGCCGGTCCCCGAGGAGGTACGGCAGGAACTGCGGGCCGCGTGGGAGGACGACCTCGACGTGCCCGCCGTACTGGAGGTGCTGCGGCGCGTGGAGCTGGCCGACGACATGCCGGACGGCGCCCGCTTCGAGACGTACGCCTACGCGGATCGCCTCCTCGGCCTCGAACTCACCCGTGAGATCGGCACGGTGCTGTGACCGCCCGCACCGGAGCCGGTCCGCTGCGCAGACTCGTCGTGCTGCGCCACGCCAAGTCCGCCTGGCCCGCGGGCGTGGCCGACCACGAACGCCCGCTCGCGCCGCGCGGCATCCGCGACGCGCCCGCCGCCGGGCGCGCCCTCGCCGAAGCCGACTGCCTGCCGGACCTCGCGCTGTGCTCCACCGCCGTACGCACCCGGCAGACCTGGGAGCTGGCCGCGGCGCAGTGGGGCACCCCGCCGCCCGTACGCCTCGATCCGCGGCTGTACGGGGCCGACGCAGCGGAGCTGCTGGAGGCCGTCCACGAAGTGCCGGACCAGGTCGGGACGTTGCTGCTGATCGGGCACAACCCGGGGCTGGAGGAACTCGTCCTCGAACTGGCCGGGGACAGCCTCGACGACGCCCTGGACGACGTCCGCACCAAGTTCCCGACCTCCGCCATCGCGATCCTGGCCTGGCGCGGAAGCGCTTGGGACCTGCTCGCCCCCGGCACGGCGCTGCTGACCGGCATGATCGTGCCGAGGGGGAAGAAGCACGCCTGAGGCCCACGGGTGGCGGCGCGGGCTCGTCGGACGTGGATGCGCGGCCGCGACGGTGCGGGCCGGCAGACCGGCGTGCGGCGCGCGCGCGTGGAGCGCATACGCTGGCGTGATGCAGGACGAGTACCGCACAGTGGCCCACGCGGGCGTGCACGAGACCGAGGTCAACCGCTCCCGCTTCCTGTGCGCCCTCGCCCCGGCGGCCACCGAACAGGAGGCCCAGGAGTTCATCGCAGGCATCCGCAAGGAGCACGCCGACGCCACCCACAACTGCTTCGCGTACGTCATCGGCGCAGGCGCCGCCGTCCAGAAGGCGAGCGACGACGGCGAACCCGGCGGTACCGCCGGAGTCCCGATGCTCCAGATGCTGCTGCGCCGCGACATGCGGTACGTCGTCGCCGTCGTCACCCGCTACTACGGCGGAGTCAAGCTGGGCGCGGGCGGACTGATCAGGGCGTACGGCGGCTCGGTCGGCGAGGCGCTGGACACGCTCGGCACGATCACACGCCGGCGCTTCCGGCTGGCCACGGTGACGGTCGACCACCAGCGCGCGGGCAAGGTGCAGAACGATCTGCGGTCCACCGGCCGCGAGGTGCGGGACGTCCGGTACGGGGAGGCGGTCACGATCGAGATCGGGCTGCCGGACGCCGACGTGGAGTCGTTCCGCGCGTGGCTGGCCGACGCGACAGCCGGGACGGCCGGGTTCGAACTGGGCGGAGAGGCGTACGGAGACGCTTGACGGTGGCGGCTTTGACACCCGTGCCGTGGTCACGACTGAGGACAGCACTCGCGAACTGACGGCAACCGCGGCTGGGATCGGGAACGCCCCCTTCCGCCAGCGGGTTTCGTACGGTGCGAGGCCGAACTGTCAGGCGATCCCGGTGCCGCGCAGCAGCAGCAACGCCACGTCCACCACCGCCACGGCGACTGCCGCCGCGAACGCCGCCCGCTCCCAGCGGCGTCCCAGCACCGTCCCCGCCACCGCGACCAGGCCGGCCACCGCGAGTGCCGCAATTCCCCATCTGCCGGGTGGTCCGGCGGGCCCCAGCGCCAGCACCGCGGACGCGGCCACCAGCGGCACCGGCAGCAGCAGCCGCGCGCGGTGCGGGCCCAGCCGGTGCGGCCATCCCCGCACGCCCGTGGCCAGATCCCCGCGGATGTCCGGCAGCACATCGCCCAGATGGGCGCCGACCCCCAGCAACGCCCCGGCGGTGACGACCCACCAGGCCGGCCACGGCTGCCCCGGCAGCCCCAGTGCCACGAACGCCGGGAGCGCGGCGAAACCCACCGCGTACGGCGCCCAGGACCACGCTGTCGCCTTGAGCCGCAGGTCGTACGCCCATGCGGCCGCCACCCCGGTCAGGTGAACGGCGCCCGCCCACATGCCACAGGCGAACGACAGCGGTACGCACAGGGCCAGCGCGGCGTACGCGGCCACCCATACCTCCGTCACACCGACCGTGCCGTCGACGACGGGTTTGCCGTGGCGGCCGGCGGCGATGTCCCGGCGCGCATCGAACGCGTCGTTGCACCAGCCGACGGACAACTGCCCGGTCAGCACGGCGGCAGCGGTCAGGACACCACGCGCGGCGCCCTGGCCGGCGGTGACGGCCAGAGCGGCCATCAAGGCGGTGACCGCCACGACAGGCCCGGGATGGCACGATCCGGCCAGGCCACCCACCCGCCCGGCCCAACTCGCGGCCGGGCCGCCGGCCGTCGACTGCTCGGGAGTGCCCACCCGGCCGATCGTAGGCGCCCAGGCCCCATCCGGCTCGAGAACGCGCTCCGGGGGCGAACGGCCGGACGGGCGATCCATGGTGTCGAAGTCCCGGTCCGGGGAACACGTGGGAAGCAACTCGCCCCAGTCGGCAACCGGACGGGAACCACATGACGCGGATCGCCGCCGTTCACGGTGTCCTCGCACCGCACCATCGCACCCAGTCCGAGATCACCGACATGGTGGCCCGCACCTGCCTGCCGGAGGGCGGCGACCGCGGGGTCCTGGACCGGCTGCACCGCAGCGCGAAGGTCCACTCGCGCCATATGACGCTGCCGCTCGAACAGTACGGGGAACTGGACGGATTCGGCGCCGCCAACGACGTCTTCGTCGCCGCCGCCACCGACCTGGGCGCCAAGGCCGTTCGAGGCGTGCTGCGCATGGCCGGTCTGTCCGCGGCCGACGTGGACCTGCTGATCTTCACCTCCGTCACCGGTATCGCCATCCCCTCCATCGACGCACGCCTGGTCGGCCGCCTCGGGCTGCGGCCGGACGTCAAACGGCTGCCCCTGTTCGGCCTGGGCTGTGCCGGCGGTGCCGCCGGCCTGGCCCGTATGCACGACTACCTGCTGGGTCGGCCCGACCACGTGGCGGTGCTGCTGTCGGTCGAACTGTGCTCGCTCACCTTCCAGCGCAACGACGCCTCCATGGCCAACCTGGTCGCCACCGGACTGTTCGGCGACGGCGCCGCCGCGGTCGTTGCCCGCGGTGCGGACCGTCCGGGCCGCCCGGACGAGATCGCCGGCCCGACGATCGTGGACACCCGCAGCCACCTCTATCCGGACACCGAACGCGTCATGGGCTGGGACATCAAGGACACCGGATTCGAGATCGTCCTCGACCCGCAGGTCCCCGATGTCGTACGCCGTTACCTCGCCGATGACGTCGAGGGGTTCCTCGGCGACCACGGGATCAAGACGAAGGACGTGACCGCCTGGGTGTGCCATCCCGGTGGCCCCAAGGTCCTCGAGGCCGTCACCGAAGCCCTCGACCTGCCCGACGACGCACTCGATGTGACCTGGCGTCACCTGGCCGACGTCGGCAACCTGTCCTCGTCATCGGTGCTCCACGTACTGCGCGACACCCTGACCCAACGCCGCCCGCCACCGGGCACCCCGGGCGTACTGCTGGCCATGGGACCCGGATTCGCCTGCGAACTCGTCCTGCTGCGCTGGTAGTTCAGACCCTCGAAGGACACGAAGGACACGAAGGACACGAAGGACACGAAGGACTTAAGGACACATGATCTGGTACGGACTGCTGGTGGCCGCCGTCGTCGTCGAGCGCGTCGCCGAACTCGTCGTCGCCCGCCGTAACGAACGGTGGAGCACCGCCCGCGGCGCGACCGAGACCGGACAGGGCCACTACCCGGCGATGGTCGCCCTCCACACCGGCCTGCTGGCCGCCTGCCCGGCCGAAGTGTGGCTGGCCGACCGGCCCTTCGTACCCGCCCTGGCCTGGCCGATGCTGGCCGTGCTGGTGGGAGCCCAGGCGCTGCGGTGGTGGTGCATCCACACCCTGGGACCCCGTTGGAACACCCGGGTGATCGTCGTACCCGGCCTGCCGCTGGTGACGGGCGGCCCCTACCGGTGGCGATGGCTGCGGCATCCGAACTATGTGGCCGTCGTCGCCGAGGGCGTAGCCCTGCCGCTGGTGCACACCGCCTGGGTCACCGCGGCCGTGTTCACGGCACTCAACGCCGCCCTGCTCACCGTGCGCATCCGCTGCGAGAACCGGGCGCTGACCGCCGCGACCACGCCGACGACGCCCGCTCCGGCGTGATCGACGTCCTGGTGGCCGGCGGCGGACCGGCCGGTCTGGCCGCCGCCATCCACGCCGCGCTCGCCGGCTTGGAGGCCGTCGTCGTCGAACCCCGGACCGGGCCCGTGGACAAGGCCTGCGGGGAAGGCGTCATGCCCAGTGGTGTTGCCGCGCTGCGAGCACTGGGAGTCGAGGTCACCGGCCGCGAACTGCGCGGCATCCGCTACGTGGAGGGCACCACGCGCGCCGAAGCGTCCTTCCGCGGCGGCAACGGGCTGGGAATCCGCCGTACGACGCTGCACTCCGCACTGCACCGGCGCGCTCTCGACCTCGGCGTGCGCATGCTGCCGGGCAAGGTCGGCGAGGTGCACCAGAGCGCGGACACGGTCACCGCCGCCGGAACCACGGCCCGTTGGCTGATCGCCGCCGACGGCCTGCACTCCCCGGTGCGCCGCAGCCTGGGCCTGGACCGGCCGGGTCACCCCCACGGCCGCTACGGACTGCGCCGCCACTACCGCATCGAGCCATGGACGGACTTCGTGGAGGTCCACTGGTCCCGGCACGGCGAGGCCTACGTGACACCGGTCGACGACGACCTGGTGGGCGTCGCGGTACTCAGCCGCAGCCGTCGAGGATACGACGAACATCTCGCCGACTTCCCGACCCTCACCGCGTCGCTGCGCGGCCCGGCCGCGACGCAGGTTCGTGGCGCCGGACCACTGCGGCAGCGGGTGCGGCGCAGGACCGCCGGCCGTGTCCTGCTCGTCGGCGACGCCGCGGGCTACCTGGACGCTCTCACCGGCGAGGGCATCGCCCTCGCACTGGCAACGGCCGGGGCCGCCATCGGCTGCCTGACCGCGGACCGCCCCGACGAGTACGAGCGCGCCTGGACCCGGCTGACCCGACGCCACCGACTGCTGACCGGAGCCCTGCTGACTGCGAGCCGCCGCCCCGGCACCGCCCGCCTCATCGTCCCCGCAGCCTCCCGCGTACCCCCGCTGTTCTCAGCCGCGGTCCGCGCACTGCAATAGTGGCCAGGCCCCGTTTCATGCCGAAAGCGCATAGAACCAACGGTGTGCGCGCTGTCCGCGTCAGCAGAGGTGGGTCACCGCGCCAGACGATCGAGTTGCTCCTCAGGGCCGTTTCCTCTGCCAAGTGTCCTTCTACGGGCGCCGTGCCTATGGCGAGCGGGTCAGGGCGACTTGAGCCCTTCGATAGGCCCTCGTGATGGAGTTGCCTCGTGCCCCGTCCGAGTGCTCGCGAAGGAGAGCCGTGGGATCGGAGCGTCGGGTGAGTTGTCGTAGCCTGGTGCGGCTGTTGTGCTCGACGAGGATCGGCACGTAGTTGGGGATACGGGCTTTGCTGAGCGGCTGGTAGCAGTCCTGCACCACGTCCCGCACGGTTGCAGCCGTCAGCAGGTCGGCGTAGGAGGCCGTCAGCCGGTCCGTCAGCTCCTGAATGGTGTCGGGCACCGCGGTTTCGGCCGTGTTCGCGCCCATGGGGCGCTCCTCACTGTCGCAGACGGCCGACCGCGGCATCCGATCAGTGTCCGGGTGCTCGGTGTCGGCCTGTCCGCTTCCCACACTTGCACGGATCGTGTCCGGGGAACGGCCCACCGGATGTGTTCATCAACTCGCCATCTCGGATCGGTCGGCCTGCGGGCCGGGCGGCCGAGGGCCCGCGGTATCAGCAGTCCCGGTTGCCTCGTTCACAGCATCAGGAGGTCTGGCGAGGGGGACGTTGCCGACTCCGGTGCGGGATCTACGCGACACGCGGATCCGAACGCGGGGCCGTGGCGGATTGCCCATCAGCGGGGCCGAGTTGCGTCCGGATCGGGCGATCATGGCTTGCCGTCGGCGCCTGTGCCGCGGAGGAGCGATGGGCGGAGTTCTTGCCGCTGCCCGCCTTGCGATTAGAGCACGCGGTCCTCGCTGGTCTGCGGTGTGTCCTCGTCCGGCAGGTGTACGTCGTTGACGGCGATGTTCACCTCGACGACTTCCAGGCCCGTCATCCGTTGCACCGCCGCGATCACGTTCTCGCGGACCTCTGCGGCGACCTCCCGGATGCTGACCCCGTATGCGACGACGACCTGGAGGTCGATGGCGGTCTGCTTCTCACCGACCTCGGCCTTGACACCGCGGCCCGCGTTCGCGTGCCCGCCGGGGACCCGTTCGCGCACGGCGCCCATGGTGCGGGTGAATCCGCCGCCGAGTGCGTGGATTCCGGGGACTTCCCGTGCGGCGATCCCGGAGATCTTCTCCACCACCCCGTCCGCGATGGTCGTCCGGCCGCGGGTCTCCGGCGGTTCCTGAGGTCCGGGGCGTGCGGTCTGAAGCATCGTGCCCACGCCGATGCCCGGCTCATCGGGATCGGGATTCTGCAGGGTTGAACCGTTCGGCTCCGTCATGCGAAGCCACCTCCTCGGGCAGTCGACCAACTGCCATACCTGAGCGGCTGTCCGCCGCCGTCTTGGTGCCGCTCTCCCACCTACCGTGCAGCGCACCGGATATGCGCGCGTGCCTGGCCTTCGCCACCGCCCACATCCTGGGACTGGGCGACGTGGGGCCGTCCGCCGCACCGGGTTGAGGACTATGCTGCTGTACGGACGTCCCAGACCCCGGCGGCTTGTCGTTGCTCGATACAGATGGCTGCAGGGAGCGGGCTCTTTCGTCCGTCACCCGGCGCATCCCTGGAGGGAACTGGGTGGATCCGCTGTCCTGTCGCACAGGCTGCCGGTCCGGCCCCTGCTCCGCCTCCGTCGAACGTACGCCCCTGCCAGGAGCGCGCCAAGGGGCCGGGTATCCCGGCATCACCGCGCGCCCCGCCGGATGGTCTTCTGAACCGAGGCGTCATGCCCCTCCCGCAACTCACCGTCTACCGCCGCGACCGACACAACCGGGCACTGATCACCCTGGCCGGTGAGATCGACCTGGAATCGGCGCCGCTGGTGCGCGCGGCACTGGCGCGGTGCCTGAGCGACGGTATCCGCACCGTCGATGTCGACCTCACCCCCGTGACCTTCTGCGACTGCAGCGGCCTCAACACCTTCCTCTACGCCGCGCAGCAGACCGCCGAGGCCGGCGGAGTCCTACGACTGCACCACCCGCCACCGACAATGGGCCTGATACTCGACCTCACCGACTGCGGGTTCCTGCTCCTCGGCCCTCCGCTCGGACATCTGCCACCGTCCCTCGAGGACGCCCCCGCGCCGGCCGTTCCAGCCCCGCCGCACCGGACTGTTCCGCTGGTGGCGGTCCTCTCGGGTGATGTGCGATGACGGCCCAGCCAGAGCAGCGGCAGCCGCACAAGCCCCGTGGCGGCGAGGCGTCCACCATGGATGCCGTGCGGTTACGTCGGGTGAACCGCTGGCAGGCGCAGGGCCTGAGCGGGAAACTGACGGATCTGTACATCGACTGCCGCGAGGCGTCCGCCGCTGAGGCGTACCGCAGCCGCAGTCGCCTGGACTTCCTGAACCGTCTCACCGGTGCCATCCGCAGGCCGGGGTTCGCCATGGTGATCGCGGAGACGGACGACCTGGTGGGGTGCGCCTTCGGATTCCCGGTGCGCAACGACGGCTTCTGGTGGCTCGGGTTCGACGGAGCACTGCCGCAGAGCATCGAGCAACTCACCGCGTCCGGCGGCGTCTTCGCGATCACCAGCATCCTGGTCCAGCCACACGCGCAGGACCAGGACGTGGCCCGCCGTTTACAGGAGCGGCTGCTCAGCGACCACCAGGCGTCACTCGGCGCCACCCTGGTGGACCGCGCCGATCACCCGACCCTCGCCGCGCTCCGCTCCTGGGGATGGCTGGACGTCGGAGAAGTGTGGCGGCCGGCGGGCCCGACCATGTTCCGCGCGCTGGTATTCCCCCTCGGGGAACGAACCGCGGCGAGGTTGACGGGACTCGCCCGAGAGGCCTGGACCCGGTGGCCCGGATGAGGTCCGACAGCCGGTCGGCCCGCATCCAGGTACTGGTCGCCGAGCAGGCCGCCCTGCGGGGTGGTCGGGTCGGCGTGGTGGACGTGTGCACCGCGGCCGTGGCCGCGCTGCCCGTCGGCGGCGCCGGGGTGTCAGCGATGTCCAAGACGACGGCGAGCCATCCGCTGTGCAGCACCGACACCATCAGCGAACAGCTGGAGGAGCTGCAGCTCACCCTGGGTGAGGGACCCTGCGTGGACGCCTTCACGCACGGCTCGGCCGTCCTGACGCCCGATCTGCGGACCGGCGCGCTGCAGGACCGGTGGACCGTGTTCGCCGACGCGGCCCTGGAGGCCGGGGCACGCGCGGTGTTCGCGCTCCCCCTGCAGATGGGGGCGATCAGCCCGGGAGTCCTGGACCTGTACGCCGACGTGCCAACGGTGCTGGACGCGGAGCAGTTGGCCGACGCGCTGGCCTTCGCCGATCTCGCCACGCTGCTCCTCCTCGATGCGCGGATCGACGAGACGGGCGCACCGGCCGGTGGAGCACTGGCCGGTGGAGCACCGGCAGATCGAGGCTTCGAGGATCTGGGCGGATACCGGGCGGAGATCGACCAGGCGACCGGCATCCTCACCGTCCAGCTCGGCATCGGCATCGACGAAGCCTTCGTCCGGCTCCGCGCCCACGCCTATACGCAGGGCCACCGGCTCGCCGACGTGGCCGCCGACGTGGTGGCCCACCGGCTCCGCTTCTCCCCGGACACGGAACCCAGACGGACCGACGAGGAATCCTGACGCACTGGTGCCGTCCGATGGATGTGCTGCGCTTCCCGCCCCCTCCCGGCGGGACTAGTCTCAATCGAGGGTGACACGATGAATCAGCAGCTCCTGGCCAAGACCTTCGTCGAGCTGGCGGACAACCTGGTCGCCGACTTCGACCTCATTGATTTCCTGCGCCTGCTCACCGACCGCTGCGTGAGCATGTTCGACGCGAGCGCCGCCGGGGTACTGCTCGCCGACCGCGACGGCAAACTCCGCGTGATGGCCGCCTCCGACGAACAGGTACGCCTGCTGGAACTCTTCCAGCTCCAGAACGACGAGGGCCCCTGCCTGGAGTGCTACCGCACCGGCACACCCGTGATCGTCCCCGACCTGACCCGCGAGGTCGACCGCTGGCCGCACTTCGCCACAGCAGCCCACCGCAGCGGCTTCGGCGCCGTCCAGGCGTTGCCCATGCGCCTGCGAGACGAGACCGTCGGCGCCCTGAACCTCTTCCACGCCACCCCCGGCCCCTTCGACCCGGCCGGCACGCTCATCGGCCAGGCCCTGGCCGACGTCGCCACCATCAGCCTCCTGCAACAACGCTCCACCCACCGCAGCACCGTCCTCAACGAACAACTGCAGACGGCGTTGAACAGCCGCGTACTGATCGAGCAGGCCAAGGGGAAACTCGCCGAACGCCAGGGCATCGACATGGAGCAGGCGTTCACCGCGCTGCGTGGCTACGCCCGCTCCCACAACCGGCGCCTGTCCGAGGTGGCCCGCGCCTTCATCGACGGTACGGAAGTCCTTCCCGGCCTGGTGGCCTGACACCGTCGCCGAAGCGGTGACCGCACGCAGCTGCCCGAGCACGAGGAATCACGGTCGGATCACGGGCTGTGCTTCTGGAGGCGCGGTGCTGCTGGTGCCCCGCTGCCGGCTGATGCCCGCTGTGGTGCGGCATCGGCTGCGGGACTGATCCCGGGCTCCGGTCCCTCGCCCTCGGCTGTCTCACCGGACGGCACCGCCGCCCCTATTGCTGTCGCTGTCCAAGCGGCGCAGTACAGCAGCAGCCTTGCCATGAGGTTGATCCACAGCACGACGGCGACCGGCACAGCGAAGGCGCCGTACATGCTCTTCCCGGCGACGCCCTGAAGGTAGCCGGTCAGCAACCACTTGAGCAGTTCGAAGCCCACCGCACCGATCAGCCCGGCGACGACGACCGCACGTCGGCCGGGATGTACCCGCGGCAGCCGGGTGAGCAGGTAGACCAGCAACAGGAAGTCGACAACCAGGGCGATGGCCAGGCCGGCGAAGAACAGCAGGGCCCGTCCCGCCCCGCCCTCGATACCGGCCTTGTCGGCGGCCCAGCCGACGGCACTGTTGGCGAACACCGAACTGCCGATCGCGACCAGCCCGACCGCGCCGAGGCCGACCAGCACCCCGGAGTCCTTGAACTTGAGCAGGAACGCATTGCCCGGGTCCTGCTCCTTCTTCCACACCGCGCGCAGGCTGCCGCGGAGGGCGCCGACCCAGTTGATGCCGATCACGAGCAGCAGCGAGCCCGCGATCAGTCCGACGGATCCGGCATGCGCGACGAGACTGTCCAGGTCCAGCAGGTCGGAGAGTCCCGGCGCCTGGTCGGCGATCTTGTTCTGGAGTTTCCCCAGCTGGTCCTCGCTCAGCAGCTTGGCGCCGATCGCCGCGCCCACGGTGATCAGCGGAAAGAGCGCGACGAAACTGGTGAAGGTGATGGCCGCGGCGAGCCGGGCCCAGTGGACGGCATCCAGCCGCTCGTACGCCCGCCAGGCGTGCGTCCGCATCAGCTTTCCGATCACGGGCAGCCTTCTCAGGCAGTCCATGAGTACCACCCGCTCTCTGCGTACTCGCCGGCACCGTGCCCGGCGGGTCGGCCGAGGTCTGTGTCGGGGCCGTCTGCGGGATTGTCAGCGGGGAGCGGCCCGGCGGTGGAACCAGTGCTGCTGCTTGTGGCGGGGGCGTTCGGCCAGGTCGGCGGGGTCTGCGTCCTTTCGCTCCGCCTGCGCCGTCTGCGCGCGGGAGGTGTCGCCTTCGTTGATCAGGCCACCGCGTTCCTGTTCGGCTGCGGCAGACTCGCGCCGAGACGGCTTGAGCGTGCGACGTGCAGGGCGGCCGCGGCGGGTGGTACGGCGTGTACCGGCCAGGATCAGGCTCAACCCGAGCAGAGCCGCCGCCCCGACGACGATGCCGTAGAGGAAGAGGGTGCCGGTGGAGCCGGTGACGTCGACTCCGAAGACGGAGAATCCGCCGGTGAACTCGTGGGCGCTGCCACTGTTGGAAAGAACGCCGACGACGCCGACGACTACCGCGGCGACGAGAATGACGAGTCCGAGGATGATCATGGCGCGCCCCTGGGATCTACTTCCTCTCCCCACGGTAGAGCCGTTCTGCCCGGCAGGCCACCGCTAGAGGTTGCGTCTACCCTGGAAGTGAGGTAATGGCGATACTGGAGGGCGCCGGCACTACTGGTGGTCGACCTCTGGTCCGCCCGTCCGCCACGGCCTCAGGAGGCGTAGCGCCATGGTCTTCTTGCTGGTTCTTCTCGGCTGCGCCGTCGCGCTGGTCGTCATCGGCGGTGTCGTCGACGGCCTGCTGTATCTGGTTTCCACCGGCGTGCTGCTCCTCATCGCCGCCGTGCTGTACCTGCTCGTGCGCTCGGTGTCGCGCGCACACCGCCGGCGCCCGGCCCACTGATGCGTGGTGGTGGATCGCGGAGCGCCGCCCCAGATGCCCACGTGCGGTCGGTGGCGGGGGCGGGACGGTCGCCGCTGTGGTGGTGACCGGTGTGTGGTGATGGCCCGGCCCAAGCGGCGAGCCTGCGGGAGGAGCCGGCAGATCTGGCTTGGGCAGGCGTTCACAGGCGTCGCCAGCGGGCTGAGGCGAAGGAGAAGACGCCGAAGAGGATCAGTCCGATCGCGACGGCGACCAGGAGCCATGGCCCCACCGGTGTCTGGGTGAAGCTGCGGAGCGTGGCGTCCACGCCTTTGGCCTTGTCCGGGTCGAAGCGGATGGCCGCCACCAGGATGAAGATCCCGGCCGCCGCGAACACCACACCGCGCGCCACGCCTCCGCCCACGCCCAGGGCGGTGACGACCTGCTGGGTACGAGGGCTCATGCTCCCGGTGTCCAGCTGCTTGAGGAAGCTGCGCATGGCCGCCCGGACGGCGAGCACCGCGCCGATGCCGATCAGGAGGCAGCCCGCGGCTCCCACCAGCACTTGGCCGTACGACAGTTTGAGCGCCGATGCCGTCCAGTCCTGCGACTTCGCGTTGCCGCTGGAGCCCTGGCCGCCCCCGGCCGCGTACACCGCCGTGGTCCAGCAGACAAAGGCGTAGAAGACCGCCCGCCCGCCGTCGAGGGCTCGTGAACTCGCCTTCCGCTGAGGTCCCCTGGTGAGCACGGCGCGGGCGCCCCGCCAGAGGGCCATGGAAGCGAAGCCGACCACTATCGCCCACAGCATCACTTTCCCGAACGGCTGCTCCGCGACCTGGGCCAGCGCCCCCTGCCGGTCCGCCGTCCCGCCACCGCTGCCGAGGGCGATCCGAATGGCAAGGGCGCCGATCAGGACATACACCACACCCCGTGCGGCAAAGCCCGCCCGCCCTGCGGCAGTCAGCGTCTCGTTCTGGGTGGTACGGGCCGCGGACTTCACGGCCTGGCCGCGCCCTTGCGTGTTGGACGACGTCACGATGTCCTCCCCATGGCGTGGACGCGCGATACGCGTCCACCGCCCCCCGAGTGCCCCAGGCCGGGGGCTTGATGCGCGCACTTGGCGCACGACGGCCGGAGCCGTACCAGCTGGGTCATCGGTCATCCTCCGGGCGTCACCGGCGGAGTTGTCCGACATCAGGGCCGTCGTCGCCGGGCCCGCTGTTTCAGGGCCTGTGCCACGCGGGGGAGTTCCTCGTGCAGCAGGCGGCCCACCAGCGCACCGCCGTAGACGACGACGCCCACACCGACCAGCCAGGACTGGACGACCAGGACGGTTCCGAAGGGGCCGTAGGTGACGGCACTGGATGCGATCAGTGGTGAGAAGACGAGGCGGGAGAAGACCCGGAGGCCGAGCAGCCCGAGCGCCGTCGCCGCTGCGCCGGGGAGCAGGGCGCTCCAGGCGATCCGCCCGCCGAGCAGTATCCGTTGGGACCACCAGAAGAACAGGACGGCGCTCAGTGTCGCGGCCAGCGTGCCGGCCGGAGAATGGCGCCACAGCGTGGTGGTGGCGGTCAGGTACAGGGATCCGACGAGCACGGCGAGCCACAGCACCTGCCGCCATCTTGCGTACCAGCGGGCCGGAGGCAGCTCCCAGACCTTCTCGTAGCCCATCTGCACCGCCGCCCCGAAGGTCAGCCCGAAGACGGCGAGGGCGGCGAGACCGAGAGCGGTCGTGGTCTCAAGTACCTGGCCGGGCCGGGCGAACAGCTCCCCGATCTCGTCCCTGGCCGCCCTCGACACACCGAGCCCGTCCCCCAGCCACTGGGCGAACCCCCGCCCGTGCTCCGGATCGGCCGCGGAGACAACGATCAGCAGGGGCACCAGCGTGAGAAGCCCGAGCGCCGCGAAGCCCAGTGACCTCGGCCCCAGTTCGATCTCTCCGCTTCGCCGCCATCCCCGTTCGGCCGGCGAATCACGGAACACGCGGCACAGCCGTGTCGAGAGGGACGAGCTGTCCGCAGCCCCGGAAGACTTCTTCAGCATGCAATCACCGACAGCCGTGCACGTGTGCCGTCACAGCCGCTCCAGCGCGTGAAGGCGCCACAACGCGCCACGCCGCTCGCACCGTATCGCCTCGGCAAGTTCCTGGCCCTTCGTGGTGGCGACCAGGGCCGCATCTCCCGCCGCAGTCACAGCCCTCAACAGAGGATGTTCTTCATGGGGCGTGGTCATGTGGTGCATGGTGCGTATCTCACAACGCAGTCCTCACAACGCAGCCGTCCTTTCCATAGGCGGTCAGCGGCGCGCCAGTTGCCGCTCACCGGCTGCGCCGGGCCGGCGGCGCAGACCGTAGTGCTTGGAGACCGCTTCCTCCCGGTCGGCGGGCAGCACGTCCTCGATGTTCATGGTCCCGATGGTCCTCGCGCCTCCAGCGCGCCCGGAGCTGACGGCTGGAGAGACGATCCCAACGGTCCCGGTAGCGCTGGTGCTCCCCGAGATCGGACCCGCCACGCCGGCCTCCGCCGTGATCGCGGCCGTAGCGCATGGTTCCGAAAGACCAGCACGGCCGCGGCCATCCACCAGAGGGGGTTGAGGAACCCGAAACCGAACAAGATCAGGGCGACGACGATGAGAAGCAGAACGAACATGGCGGGCCTTCCCGGAGCGGGACAAGACATCGCTGCCGGGGGCCGGGGCCTGCTCGAACAGCGTAGCTCTGCCCAAAGGTTGCGGATAGCGCCCCATGTAACGGTCTGCCAACCGGAACGGATGGCCACTTGACATCTGTCCAGGGAGTGCGGCGAGGGCTAACGTGCCCGGTACGGCCCGAGCCCCCGGCAGCGTCGATCACCTCTCGCGCTCCTTCGAGGGCGCACCTCGCGCATCAGTGCCGGAACTCGCACCCGCCCCCACGGACTGCTCCCGCCGTCGCCACGCCGTCCCGGCACGGCCTCGATGCGCCCCAGACGGGTAACGATTCACCGCTCGCCGCCATCGCACGCATCCCACCGCAGGTGGCCCGCATGTACGTACTCATCGTTCCGGCAGCGCTTCCCTTCGTCCTCCTCGCCACTGTCATGGGCCTGTCCTGGTGGGAGGACCACATCCTGCCGATGCCGCCGACCGAAGCGCTCGCCGAGGTTCGCGCCGAGGCTCTGTTCACCCCAGTGGCCTCTGCCCAGCTCGCTCGTGTCGACACTGCGTTGACAAGGGAAGTCGCCGGGCGTTGACTGACAGCACGGCGTAGGGCTATGCCACTCCGGATCGTTCGGTCGACGCATTCCACCTTCCCGCTTCGCCCGGACCCCGCGGATCTCAGGAACTTTCCGCGATCTGGAGGCCCGGCAATGATCCTGTGGATTCTTCTCCTTCTGCTGATCCTGGTGGTGTTCGGGTTCGGCTTCACCATGCAGGCCCTTTGGTGGGTCGCCGCCGTACTGCTGGTCGTCTGGATCGTCGGCTTCGCGATGCGCGGGCGCGGCGGTGGCAGGCGTAGCGGTGGCAGCCGCCGGTTCGGCCGCAGCCGCGGGTAAGTCAGACCAGGCACTCTCCCGAGGCGCTCTCCCACTCGTGGGAACGATGGCCTGCACGGCAATCGCGCGGGAGCCCATGCCGGCGAATAAAAGCGAACAAAGGGGACAGCCATGAGCGTCGGACAGACGATCAAGCACAAGACACAGGCGTTCAAGGGCCGGATCACCGAACGTATCGGCCGGACCACCCGCAACCGGCGGCTGCAGCGCGAAGGCAGGACCGACCGGGTCTCCGGAAACCTGAAGCAGTCCGGCGACAAGGCCAAGAAGGCCTTCAGGCGCTGACCACATACGCCCCGGGTGGTGCCCACGTCACGTGGACGCCATCCGGCAGGCCAACCCGGAATCAGTCCACAGACCGGCGGAGGGCCCTCAAACACCGCTTCGGACCCGAGTACGACCGCGCAGTCGCCGACCACGACAGGTTCGTCGAATCACCGCAGAACGCGGTCACCGAGGCCGACGCACTCCTCGCACACCCGGCGAAGGACCGGGGCTTCCCCGGTGAACAGTTCGAGGAGCAGCTCGGCGCCCTCTCAGTCCACCACCCCGACCACGTCCGCGGCTACCGCAGAATGCGCGGCGGCTGCCCGCGGCCATGGCGGCACCGAGGAGATGCGCGGGGCCATGGTCGAAGCGCGGTGCCGGCCGAGATTCCGAAACCGGCGGCGATCCGGGCGAGGGGCTCGTGCTTGCGCAGGTACACCAGAGGGAGCGGGGCACGCTGGGGCGCCAGGAGCTTGCAGCGGCGGTGACCCTCGCGGGTGACGATGAGCGTCGTGAGCCGCTCGATGAGCGCGTGGGGCAGGTCGAGTGCGGCAGGATGAGGGCCAACAAGGCTCCTGTGCCGATGGGTTGAGGCTTCGAACAGCTCCCTCAACGGCACGGGAGCCTTGTGTGTTGTGGCCACGGCGCCGGTCGCCCGAACGGTGGCCGCCCTGAAAGACCTCATTGGTGGACGGCCCGATATCACGGGCTTGGCGGTGGGAGGGGGCGGTAATGGGAAAGGACTTTCAATTCCCAGGGCGATCTGAGGTGGGTGGTGGATCAGGGGGCCACATGCGTTAGCGTGGCGAGCGTTGACGGCGAGCCCCGTGCTGGTTCGTGCTGGTCTTAGAGGCGCAGTAGGGGCAAACGTGCAGGTCAGGGCTATTTCATGAGAATACTGCACACTTCCGACTGGCATCTGGGCCGGGCGTTCCACCGGGTGAACATGCTCGGTGCCCAGGCCGGGTTCATCGGCCATCTCGTCACCACCGTGCGCGAGCGCGGCGTGGACGCGGTGGTCGTGTCGGGTGATGTGTACGACAGGGCGGTGCCGCCGCTCGCCGCGGTCGAACTCTTCGACGACGCCCTGCACCGGCTGGCCGACCTCGGTGTGCCCACGGTGATGATCTCCGGGAACCATGACTCCGCGCGCCGGCTCGGCGTCGGAGCCGGGCTGATCGGCCGGGCGGGCATCCACCTGCGCACCGACGCCGCGGCCTGCGGCACCCCGGTCGTGCTCGCCGACGCCCACGGCGACGTGGCCTTCTACGGACTGCCGTATCTGGAGCCCGCGCTGGTGAAGGACGAGTTCGGCGTCGAGAAGGCGGGCCACGAAGCGGTGCTCGCCGCCGCCATGGAGCGGGTCCGCGCCGACCTGGCCACGCGCGCGCCGGGCACCCGTTCCGTCGTCCTCGCCCATGCCTTCGTCACCGGCGGTGAGGCCAGCGAAAGCGAGCGGGACATCACGGTCGGCGGAGTCGCCGCCGTACCCGCAGGCGTCTTCGACGGTGTCGACTACACCGCGCTCGGCCATCTGCACGGCAGCCAGACCATCACCGAGCGCGTGCGCTACTCGGGCTCCCCGTTGCCGTACTCGTTCTCGGAGGCCGACCACCGCAAGACCATGTGGCTCGTGGACCTGGGCCCCGACGGCTCGCTGAGCGCCGAGCGGATCGACTGCCCCGTCCCGCGAGCCCTCGCCCGCGTCCGGGGACGGCTGGAGGACCTGCTCGCCGACCCCGCGCTGGAGCGGCACGAGGACGCCTGGGTCGAGGCGACGCTCACCGACCCGGTGCGCCCGGCCGAGCCCATGGCCCGGCTCACCGAGCGCTTCCCGCACGCCATCAGCCTCGCCTTCGACCCGGACCGCGACCCCGACGACCCGGACGTCTCCTACGCCCGGCGCCTGGAGGGCCGGGGCGACCAGCAGATCGCCGAGGACTTCGTGACCCATGTGCGCGGCGCGGGCCCCGACACCCGTGAACAGGCGGTGCTGCGCGACGCGTTCGACGCCGTTCGCGCCGACGAGGCCGTCCGGGAGGTCGCCCGGTGAGGCTGCACCGGCTGGACATCCAGGCCTTCGGCCCCTTCGGCGGGGCGCAGAGCGTCGACTTCGACGAGCTGTCGGCCGCCGGCATCTTCCTGCTGCACGGCCCGACCGGCGCGGGCAAGACCTCCGTCCTCGACGCGGTCTGCTTCGCGCTGTACGGGGCGGTGCCCGGCGCTCGCCAGAGCGGCCAGGGCCTGACCCTGCGCAGCGACCACGCCGCTCCCGCGACGCGCACCGAGATCCGCCTCGAACTCACCGTCGCCGGACGCCGGTTGGAGGTCACCCGGCAGCCGCCCTGGGAGCGCCCCAAGAAGCGCGGCACGGGCACGACCACCGACAAGGCGCAGAGCTGGCTGCGCGAGTACGACGCCACGGCGGGCGCCTGGAAGGACCTCAGCCGCTCCCACCAGGAGATCGGCGAGGAGATCACCCAGCTGCTCGGTATGAGCCGCGAGCAGTTCTGCCAGGTCGTGCTCCTGCCCCAGGGCGACTTCGCGCGCTTCCTGCGGGCCGACGCCGAGGCCCGCGGCAAGCTGCTGGGCCGCCTCTTCGACACGCACCGCTTCGCCGAGGTCGAAAAGCGCCTCGCCGAGCGGCGGCGCGCGGCCGAGGCCGAGGTGCGCGACGGGGACGCGGCGCTGCTCGCCGACGCCCACCGTATGCAGCAGGCCGCCGGGGATACCGCCGAGTCGCCGCTGCCCGACCTCGCGCCCGGCGATCCGGGCGTCGCCGAGACCGTGCTGGCCTGGGCCGCCGTCGCCCGCAGCACCGCCCGTGAACGGCTCACCCTCGCCCACTGCGCCCGCACGGCCGCCGCCTCCGCGCACGCCGCAGCCGACCGCGCGCTCGACGACGTCCGCGAACTGGTCCGGCTGCAGCGCCGGTTCACCGAGGCGCGGGAGCGCGCCGGGCGCCTGGAGGAGCGGGCCGACGCCCACCGGGAGGCGCAGGCCCGGATGGAGCGCGCCCGCAAGGCCGAGACCGTGGCCCCCGCACTCGACCTGCGCGAGGCCACCGAGGCCGAGCACCGGAGCGCGGCCACCGAGGAGGCCCGCGCGCGTGCCGTGCTGCCCGGGACGTTCGCCGACGCCGGCGCGCCGGGGCTCGCCTCGGCGGCACGGCGGGCCGCCGAGGAACTGGGCGGCCTGGAGTCGGCCCGCCGAGCCGAGCAGCGACTGTCCGATCTCGTCGCCGAGCGCGCCGACCTGGACCGCCAGGAGCGCGCCGACGGGGACGTCCTGCACGAGGCGGAGAGCTGGCTCGCCGAATGGGACGCCACCCGCGCGGACCTCCAGGCTCGCATCGAGTCCGCACAGCAGGCCGCGACCCGGGCCGAGCAGCTGGCCGTCCAGCGCGAGCCCGCTCAGCAGCGGCTCAGGGCGGCCCGCCAGGCCGACCAGTTCGCCGCCGATATCGAGGCGACGCAGGCGCAGGTGCTCGCCTCGACCGAACGCGCCCTGAAGGCACACGCCCGCTGGCTCGATCTCAAGGAACAGCGGCTGAACGGGATCGCCGCCGAGCTGGCCGCGAACCTCACCGACGGCGAACCCTGCGCCGTCTGCGGAGCCACCGAACACCCGGCCCCCGCGCGCAAGGTCGCCGGACACGTCGACCGCGAGGCGGAGGAAAGCGCACTGGCCGAATACCAGCGCGCGGACGAGCGGCGCGTCGAGGACGAGCGCCGCCTCGGTGTCGTACGCGAGGCATGGTCCGCCGCCAGGGCGGAGGCGGGCGACACGCCCACTGCCCGACTCGACGAGCAGGTCGAGGAGTTGGAGCGGCTCCACGCCGAGGCGCGCCAAGGCGCCTCCGGCCTGCATCCCGCGCACGAAGAGCTGAGAGCAGCCGAGCAGGAGCGCGAACGGCGTGCGGCCGCCCTGCAGCAGGCGGCGGTCAGGGCCGCGTCCCGAGTCGCCCACCGGGAGCGGCTCGACCGCGAAAAGGCCTCCCTGGAGCAGGAGTTGGAGCAGGCCCGTGGCAGCGCCGACAGCGTGACCGCGCGCGCTGCACAGCTGGAGCGGGAGGCCGCACGGCTCACCCAGGCCGCGGACGCGGCCCGTACCACCGAGCTGACCGCCCAGCGCCTCAAGGACGCCGACGCCCGGCTCGCCGACGCGGCCTTTCGCGCCGGGTTCGAGACACCGGCGGCCGCGGCGGCCGCGCTCCTCGACGACGCGGCCCACCGCGATCTCCAACGCCGCCTGGACGCCTGGCAGTCGGAGGAGGCGGCGGTCCGCGCGGTGCTCGCCGAGGCCGAGACGGCGGCCGCCGCCCAGCGGCCGCCCGCCGACCTGCGGGAGGCCGAGCAGCTCGCCGAGTCAGCTGCCCGACGGCTCCAGGAGACCGCATCCGGGCAGGACGCGGCCGCCCGCCGCTGCATCGAACTCGACCGGCTGTCATCGCAGGCGGCGGCCTCCGTACGACGGCTCGGCCCGCTGCGCGACGAGTACGACCGGGTGGCCCGCATGGCCGCCCTCGCCGCGGGCACCTCCGCGGACAACGAACGCAAGATGCGCCTGGAGTCCTACGTCCTCGCCGCCCGTCTGGAGCAGGTCGCCGCGGCCGCGACCGTGCGGCTCCAGCGCATGTCCTCCGGGCGCTACACCCTCGTCCACTCCGCCGACCGCGCGGGCCGAGGCCGCAGCGGGCTCGGCCTCCACGTCGTGGACGCCTGGACCGGCCGTGAACGCGACACGGCGACGCTGTCGGGCGGCGAGACGTTCTTCGCCTCGCTCGCACTGGCCCTGGGCCTCGCGGACGTCGTCACCGACGAGGCCGGCGGCGTACGGCTCGACACGCTCTTCATCGACGAGGGCTTCGGCAGCCTCGACGACCAGACCCTCGACGAGGTCCTGGACGTCCTCGACTCGCTGCGTGAGCGCGACCGCAGCGTCGGCATCGTCAGCCATGTCGCCGATCTGCGGCGCCGCATCCACGCGCAGCTGGAGATCGTCAAGGAGAGAACGGGGTCGGTCGTACGCCAGCGGGGCGTGCGCTGACGACGGGGCCGGGGGAGGGCCGCCGGTCGTGGAAGCTCCGCTTCAGTGGCCCAGCGGGCGGCGGGGCAGCGGCGAGGAGTAGACGACGCTCGTGGTCACCGACCCCAGGGCGCCGAGCTTGCCCGACACCTCCTCCAGGTGGCTCATCGAGCGCGCCGCGACCTTGATGACGAAGCAGTCGTCGCCCGTGACATGATGCGCCTCCAGGACCTCGGGCGTCACGGCGACCAGATCGTGGAACGGTTTGTAGTTGCCGGTCGGGTACCGCAGCCGGACGAACGCGAGGATCGGCAGGCCCAGCCGCTCCGGGTCGACGACGGCCGCGTATCCCTGGATGACGCCCGCTTCCTCCAGGCGGCGCACCCGCTCGGTGACCGCGCTCGCGGACATCGCGACGGCACGGGCCAGCTCGGCGAAACTGGCCCTGCCCTCGCGCTGGAGGACATCGAGGATGCGCCAATCGGTGGCGTCCGGGGAATACGCGGTCATGTGCGAGAGATACCAGAGGAATCCCCGGCGGATCAAGAGTGATGCCGTGGATCACCACTTCTCCAAGTGGATCAACGAACGTAGATTTCTGGTCAGGAAGTCCCGACAGGCCGATGCGGCACCACGCACCGGGTACGGCGGGACCGGGAGGGAAAGCCACCATGACCACGACCACCGAGACCAGCACCTCGACCGCCGTGAACCCCGTTCTGCGCGTCGCCCCGGCGTCCCCCGCCGCGGCTGCCGCCTACTTCGGTGCGAGCCTCGCCTTCCACGCGGACGTGTCCGACGTGGCCGGCGCCCTCGCGGCCGGTGGCGACCCGGGCTTCGTCGTCCTCGACTCCCGCTCCACCGCGTCCTGGGACCAGGGACACGTGCCCGGCGCGATCCACCTGCCCACCGCGCTCATCCCCGAACAGGCCGAGCAGCTCCTCGACAAGTCGGTGCCCGTCGTCACGTACTGCTGGGGCCCCGGCTGCAACGGCGCCACCCGCGCGGCCCTCGCCCTCGCCGAACTCGGCTTCCAGGTCAAGGAGATGCTCGGCGGCTTCGAGTACTGGGTGCGTGAGGGCTTCGAGTTCGAGACCTGGGAGGGCCGCGAGCGGCGCGACGCCGACACGCTGACCGCGCCGGTGGACGCCGAGGACTGCGGCTGCTGAACTCCCTTGCCGGACACGGATGTTGACGGTACATCCGGCGTGTAGCTTCTGCGCATGGTGAGATACGCGGACCCAGGTGCGGTCGAGTGGGTGGAGTCGGGCGGCGGGCCGCTCATAGCGATCCCGGAGGTCGTGCTGCCGTTCTGGTCGGGCGCGGACGGCGACGACCTGTCGTCCGACTACGACCGGGCCTGCGAGGTCGACGGTTCCATCGGCCTCGTGCCCGTCGGGGACAGCAGAGCCCTGGTCCTCGGCGACGAACCGGCCTCCACCTCCTACCTGCCGGAGCACGCCACCTTCGTACGGTGGTGCGCGGCAGCGTCCGAGGCCGACGTGCTGTCCGGCGTCCCGGCCGCGCTCGCGTCGGCGGCGTGGCAGCCCGAGGTGCGGTGGAAGGTGCCGGGCGCCGTGGTCCTGTTCGACGCGGCCTGGCCGGGACCCGCCTCGGCACGCACGGGCCATCTCAGGGTTCCGCTGGCGCCGGGGGCGTACGCGGTGCGTGCGGCGTACGTCGAGCCGGGGCCCGAGACCTGGCTCGGACTCGTACAACTGCGACGGCTCGCGGACTGACCGGGTCCCGCCCGGGCTCCGCTGGGGCAGAGGGCCTTGGGGTCGTCCGCCCCGCGGGAATTCAGGTGCGCGGACCGTAACCGTCCGGGCATCATGCTCGACCATGCCCCAACTCCCGCCCCCTGCCCCCGAAGAGCTCCGCCGCGACCCCCTTCCGCTGCGCGGGCGCACGGCCCTGGTGACCGGCGCCAGCCGACGCGGAGGCATCGGCTTCGCCGTGGCCCGCCGCCTCGCCGCGTACGGCGCGAGCGTGTATCTGCACCACCATGTGCCGCACGACGTCGACATGCCCTGGGGCGGCGACAGTCCCGAGGCCGTGGCCGCCGGTGTGCGCGAGGTGCTCGGCGACCCCGAGGCCCGGGTCGTCGACGGGCCCGGCGACCTCGCCGACCCGGCGGGCCCGGCCCGGTTGGTCGAGACGGCCGCGGAGGCGCTCGGCGGACGGCTCGACATCCTCGTCGCCAACCACGCGCTCAGCGGATCCGACGGCACTCTCGACACGATCGACGCCGCGATGCTCGACGCGCACTGGGCGGTCGACGCCCGCTCGGTGCTCCTGCTCGTGCAGGCGTACGGCCGACTGCGCGCCGCACAGCCACCCGGTACGCCGGGCGGTCGCGTCGTCATGATGACCTCCGGCCAGGACATCGCGGGAGGCATGCCGGGCGAGATCGCGTACGCCCTGCAGAAGGGCGCCCTCGCCTCGATCACCCGGTCGCTGGCGAGCGCGCTCGCCGAGCGGGCCGTCACCGTGAACACCGTCAACCCCGGTCCCGTGGACACGGATTACCTGTCCGGCGACGACTACGCGGCCGTCGCCGCGATGTTCCCCGCGGGCCGCTGGGGGATGCCGGACGACCCCGCCCGCCTCATCGCCTGGCTCGCCACGGACGAGGCGCAATGGATCACCGGGCAGGTCATCGACTCGGAGGGCGGCTTCCGCCGCTGATGCCCGAAGAAGTCGCTGATCATGAGGTGATTCCCCGTGGTGGGATGTCGTAATGAGCCGTGAAGACACCGCGACGAGCCCCGAGTCGAGAAGCGAAACCGCCGCGCCCGAGGTGAGCCTCGCGGTCCGCCCGCCCCTCTCCGACGAGGAGCTCAACGCGCTCTTCGCCGCCGCATGGCCGCAGCACGCACCCACCCGGTTCGGGCCGGTGCTGGCGCGGAGCCTGGCGTGGATCGCGGCCCGCGATGCCGCCGGCCGGCTGGTCGGTTACGTCAATGTCGCCGGCGACGGCGGCCTGCACGCCTTCGTGTTGGACACGACGGTCCACCCCGAAGCGCAGCGGCGCGGCCTCGGCCGGAGCCTCGTGCGGGCCGCCGCCCAGGAGGCACGCGCCCGGGGAGCGCAGTGGCTGCACGTCGACTACGAAGCCGAGTGGGAGCCGTTCTACGCGAGCTGCGGATTCCGGGACACGGCGGCCGGGCTCATGGCGCTGGCCTGAGCCCGGCCGCCGTACTCCGCACGACCCGCGCAACCCGGATCGGTCAGAGCCGGGACAGCTCGTCCACCAGGTCGTCGAGGCCCAGCGAACCCTGGGAGAGTGCGGCCATGTGCCAGGCCTTCGCGTCGAAGGCGTCGCCGTGGCGCTGCCGCGCGTTCTCGCGGCCCAGCAGCCAGGCCCGCTCGCCCAGCTTGTAGCCGATGGCCTGGCCGGGCATCGACAGATAGCGGGTGAGCTCGCTCTCCACGAAGTCGGCCGGGCGGCTGCTGTGGGAGCCGAAGAACTCCTGCGCCAGCTCGGGAGTCCAGCGCTCACCGGGGTGGAAGGGCGAGTCGGCCGGGATCTCCAGCTCCAGGTGCATGCCGATGTCGACGATGACGCGGGCGGCGCGCATCATCTGCGCGTCGAGGTAACCGAGGCGCTGCTCGGCGTCCGTGAGGAAGCCCAGCTCGTCCATCAGCCGCTCCGCGTAGAGCGCCCAGCCCTCGCAGTTGGCGCTGACGCGGCCGACGGTGGCCTGGTAGCGGGAGAGGTCCTCGACGACGTGCACCCACTGCGCGAGTTGCAGATGATGGCCGGGAACGCCCTCGTGGTACCAGGTCGAGACCAGGTCGTACACGGGGAAGCGGGTCTCGCCCATGGTGGGCAGCCAGGTGCAGCCGGGGCGCGAGAAGTCCTCCGACGGCGGGGTGTAGTACGGGGCGGCCGCGCTGCCGGGGGGTGCGATGCGGGACTCCACCCGCCGTACCCGCTCGGCGAGTTCGAAGTGGGTGCCGTCGAGCGCGTCGATCGCCTGGTCCATCAGCCCCTGGAGCCAGGCACGGACCTCGTCGACGCCCTCGATGTGGGTGCCGTGCTCGTCGAGGTGGGCGAGCGCGACCCACGGCGTCCCGGCGCCGGGCAGTACCTTCTCGGCCTCGGTCTTCATCTCGGCGAGCAGACGGTGGTACTCGGCCCAGCCGTACGCGTACGCCTCGTCCAGGTCGAGGTCCGTACCGTTGAAGTAGCGCGACCAGCGCGCGTACCGCTCGCGGCCCACCGTGTCCGGCGAGCCCTCCACGGCGGGTGCGTACACGTCGCGCATCCAGTCGCGCAGCTCCACGACGGCGCGTGTCGCCGCGCGGCTGCCCTCGTCGAGTTCGGCGCGCAGCGCGTCGGGGCCCGCCGACGCGAAGTCCTCGAACCAGCCGCGGCCCTTGCCCTCCGGGTCCGACCACTCGGTGAGCTGCCCGATGAAGGTCGCCGTCGCCCGCGGGCCGCCGTGGAGCTTGCGCTCCAGGCCGAGGGCGAGGGACGCGCGGTAGCCCTCCAGCGCGGCCGGCACCGCGCGCAGCCGCTCGGCGATCGCGGCCCAGTCCTCGTCCGTCTGTGCCGCTGTCACCGTGAACACCGAGCGCACCGAATGGACCGGCGAGTGCAGGTTGCTGACCGCGCGCAGGCCCTCCTCGGCCTCGTGGACGGCGAGTTCGGCCGTGAGCCGCTCGCGCAGCAGCCGCCCGCACCGGCGCTCGATGTCGCTGTCGGCGCCGGGCTGCCGTTCGGCCTCGTCGAGGCGCGTGAGCGTCACCCGAGCCAGCTCCGCGAGAGCCGCCTGGCCCGCCGGGGAGGTGTCGGGCAGCCTGCTCGAACTCTCCTTTACGCCGAGGAACGTGCCGGTGATCGGATCGAGGGCGATGAGTTCGTCGACGTACGCGTCGGCGACCTCGCGGGGCAGCGGGCTCTTCGTCTCTGACATGCGGACATCCTCATACGAGGACGGGGGCCGCGTCAGCAGGATTCAGCTGAGGGCATGGCCGTGTGCGGGTCCGGCTGCGCGGGTGCGGGGGTCTCGCGATGCGATGACGAGGAGGGCGCATACGGGGCACGGGGTGCGTCCCGCTGGGGCGGCAGCAGGGGACCGCAGTCCCACTGCTGGAAGATCAACCGCGTCTCGACCCGGGCCACTTCGCGCTGCGAGGTGAACTCGTCGAGGACCAGCCGCTGGAGATCCGCCATGTCCGCGACGGCAACATGGACGAGGTAGTCGTCGGGCCCGGTGATGTGGAAGACGGTCCGCGACTCCGGCAGCGCCCTGATCCGCTCCACGAACGGCCCGACCAGCTCCCGCCGATGCGGCCTGACCTGCACGGACAGCAGGGCCTCCAGACCGCGCCCGAGCTTCGCCGGGTCCAGCCGCAGCTGATGGCCGAGAATCACCCCGGCGCGGCGCAGCCGGGTCACCCGGTCCAGGCAGGTCGAGGCGGCGACGCCGACCTGGGCGGCGAGATCGCGGTACGTCGTCCGTGCGTCGTTCTGCAACAGCCGTAGAAGATGGAGATCCACCGGATCAAGTACGACGGATTCGGCCATGGCTCGAACGTAACACGGGATGTTGTGCTCGGATCCCGGCCGGTGTTCAGGCTTCTGCGCATGAACTCCGGCAGCTATGACGCATACGGCGCATATCGCGCACAGGGTGATGTGAAGAGAACCGGCCAGAACGGTCGGCGCCTGCCCGCGACCCGGGCGCTCGCCACCGAGGCGGTGCACGCCGGGCGGGAGGACCTCGCGGGGCAGGGCCTGCACGCGGCGCCCATCGACCTGTCGACGACCTACCCGTCGTACGACAGCCGCGGCGAGGCCGCGCGCATCGACGCTTTCGCCGCCGAGGGCGCCGAGCCCGAGGGCCCGCCCGTCTACGGCCGCCTCGGCAACCCGACCGTGGCCCGCTTCGAGACGGCTCTCGCACGGCTGGAGGGCACCGAGAGCGCCGTCGCGTTCGCGAGCGGCATGGCCGCGCTGAGCGCCGTGCTGCTGGTGCGGAACGCGATGGGCCTGCGCCATGTCGTCGCCGTACGCCCCCTGTACGGGTGCAGTGACCACCTCCTCACCGCCGGGCTGCTGGGCTCCGAGGTGACCTGGGTCGACCCGGCCGGCATCGCGGACGCCCTGCGCCCCGACACCGGCCTGGTGATGGTCGAGTCCCCGGCCAACCCGACGCTCGCCGAACTCGACCTGCGGGCCGTCGCGCACGCATGCGGCTCCGTACCGCTGCTCGCCGACAACACGTTCGCCACGCCCGTGCTGCAACGCCCCGCCGAGCAGGGCGCCCGGCTGGTCCTGCACAGCGCCACCAAGTACCTGGGCGGACACGGCGACGTGATGGCCGGAGTGGTCGCCTGCGACGAGGAGTTCGCCCGGCAGCTGCGCCAAGTCCGGTTCGCCACCGGGGGAGTTCTGCACCCGCTGGCCGGATACCTGCTGCTGCGCGGCCTGGCGACGCTGCCGGTGCGGGTGCGCGCCGCCTCCGCGAACGCGGCGGAACTGGCCCGCCGGCTGGCCGCAGACCCGCGCGTCGCCCGCGTCCACTATCCGCGCATAGGCGGCGGCATGCTCGCCTTCGAGGTCGTCGGCGACCCCCACGAGGTCATCGCCGGGGTCCGCCTGATCACCCCGGCCGTCAGCCTCGGCAGCGTCGACAGCCTGATCCAGCATCCGGCGTCCATCAGCCACCGCATCGTCGACGCCCGCGACCGCCGCGACGCGGGAGTCAGCGACCAGTTGCTGCGCCTGTCGGTGGGCCTGGAGGACGTGGAGGACCTCTGGGCGGACTTGGACGGGGCGTTGGGCGGGGTGGGTTCGGTTCTGGAGGCCGAGGCCAAGGGGCTCAGCCCGTCCGTCGTTTGAGGACGAGGCCGTTGAGGCCGATACGGGGGTCTGCGGCCGGAGCCCCCGGTACGGGCCCCGGCATCAATGCCGGGGCCCGACTCAACCATCCGTTCCTGACGCCGAGTTACTCCCGTTCGCCGCAGGGCGCGTCGTGCGACAGCTGCGAGGCGGCAACCGCCGCCGCGTCCAGCCGGGCGGTGATCACCAGCGTGCCCTCCTCGATCTGGTAGTCGAGGGGGAGGCCCAGGCCGCGCATCGCGGCGACCATGCCGGTGTTGGACGCCTGCGTGACGGCGTACACGCTCTCGCAGCCCGCCTCGACGGCCATCGTCACGAGGCGGCCGAGGAGTTCGGCACCGATGCCGCGCCGCTGCCACTCGTCCTCGACGAGCAGCGCGATCTCGGTCTCGTCGCCGTCCCACAGAAGGTGGCCGAGCCCGACGACGCGCCCCGACGCCGTCTGGACGGCGAGGGTGCGTCCGAAGCGCGGGCTCAGCAGGTGGTTGAGGTAGCGGTCCGCGTCGCCGACCGGGCCGTGATAGCGCATGCTCAGCGTGCGCGGCGAGCAGCGCTGTTGCATCGCCTTCGCAGCCTCCACGTCCGACACGTCGGCCCGCCGTACGGTGATCGCGTTGCCCTCGGGCAGGGTCAGCACGTCCTGGCTGTGCGGGATGCGCGGGCCGAGCCGCGCGTCCAGCTCGACCAGGGCCCGCGCCCGCGCGAACTCCGTGGGCGTGAAGGGCAGATACGGCCGCTCCACCGTGATCACCCCGCCTTCCGGCGCCCGCAGCCGCATCACCGTGTCCTCGAGCGCACCCTCGACAGGTGCGCTCTCCTGCGCCCGGCCGGAGGTGGGCGAGGTGGCGGGCAGTGAGCGGATGGTGCACCGGCCCAGCAACTGCCGTAGGGCGAGCGGAAGTTCGGCGGCGTCCAGCGCGGTGCGGGTGGCCAGGCCCAGGACCCGCGTCGGGGCGTCCACCAGGTCGTGCGCGTCGGCACGCTCGATCCAGGTGCCCCTGCCGCCCGCGCGCGAGACCGCGTGGGTGAGGTCGGATGCGGCGAGGGCGGCGGGAACGCGGAGCAGGAACTCGTCCACGGTGCCCTCCGCCAGCGGGTGCGTCTGCAGGCTGAGGATGTCGACCCGTCGCTGCGCCAGCGCCGTGCACAGCGCGGCCAGCGACCCCGGCTCGTCCTTCACCGTGGTGCGCATGCGCCACAGCACGGTCGCCCCGGCCTCCGGCGCCTCCGTGGATTCCCCGGTGGACCCGGCCTCCCGCGCGGCGGCGTCGGTCGGCCGGGTACCGGTATCGGTCTCCGGCGGTGCGTGACCGTGGCGTCGTGCCCACCATGTGTGGAACCCGGCGGTGGCGACCAGGACGGCGGCCGAGATCCCGAGCAGAGCGGTTCCGTCGGGACCATGGCCGATCACGTTGGCGACGGCGTCCGCGACCGCGACCGCCGTGAACAGGGCGGCGAGCTCGATCACGTCCCGCCGCCAGTGGTGGACGGGGCGACCGTGCTTCGCACGCGTCACATCAGAGATGTCTGGAGTCATGCAGCCACTGTGGAGGAATGGTGTTGCGTGATCACGAACGGTTTGTGACTGATCGGTAAAGTGTCGTTCCGTCCGTTTTGTTCATTCCTGTACGAGACCGCACCGACAGCCCCGCACGATGACTACTGCCCCACCCGCCCCGGCTGGAGCACCTGCGTGAACAGCACCGTGCCGTCCTGCTCGCGCAGCCGGACCGTCAGTTCGCCGCTGTCGCCGTCGATGTCGACCTCCCCGAAGAACTGGTAGCCGCCCGCGGGCGAGACGTTGGACGCGGTCGGCGCCTTCACGAACACCCGCTCGGGTCCGAACGTGCCGTCCAGCGCGCTCGCCGGGAAGGCACCGGCGTTGAGCGGGCCGGAGACGAACTCCCAGAAGGGCTCGAAGTCGGTGAAGGCGGCGCGCGACGGCTGGTAGTGCTGGGCCGAGGTGTGGTGCACATCGGCGGTCAGCCACACGGTGCCGGTGATCCGCCGGTGCTTGATGAACCGCAGCAGCTCGGCGAGCTGGAGCTCGCGGCCGAGCGGAGCACCCGGATCGCCCTGCGCCACCGCCTCGATGTTCGGCCGGCCCTCGGTGGTGTCCGGCACGACCAGCCCGAGCGGCATGTCGGCGGCGATCACCTTCCACACGGCCCGTGACCGCGACAGTTCGCGCTTGAGCCACTCCAGCTGCTCGGCACCGAGGATGCCCTGCGGGTCCGTGGTCTGCGTGTCGGGGGAGTTCGCGTTGCGGTACGTCCGCATGTCGAGCACGAAGACGTCCAGCAGCGGGCCGTGGCGCATGACCCGGTACACGCGGCCGTCCTTGTCGCCGGGCCGCAGCGTGGAGACCGGGAAGTACTCGCTGAACGCGCGGCGCGCCCGGCCGGCCAGTACGTCGACGCTCTTCTCCGTGTAGCGGGTGTCGGTGGCCGCGATGACCTCGCCCGGGTACCAGTTGTTGCGCACCTCGTGGTCGTCCCACTGGATGATGGACGGCACCTGCGCGTTGAACCGCTTCAGGTTCTCGTCCAGCAGGTTGTAGCGGAAGTTGCCGCGGAACTCGGCCAGGCTCTCGGCGACCTTGGACTTCTCCTCGGTCGTGATGTTCCGCCAGGTGCTGCCGTCGGGGAGTGCCGCGGTCGCCGCGATCGGCCCGTCCGCGTAGATGTTGTCGCCGCTGCACAGGAAGAAGTCGGGGTCGAGCCCGGCCATGGCGTCGTAGATCCGGTAGCCGCCGATGTCCGGGTTGATGCCCCAGCCCTGCCCTGCCAGGTCGCCCGACCACAGGAAGCGCACGCCGCCGCGCCGCCCGAGCGGTGTCGTACGGAAGGTGCCCGTCACCGGCTCGCCGGTGCGGCGCGGGTCATCGGGGTCGGCGAGCAGCACACGGTAGTGGACCTGCTCGCCGGCCGGCAGTCCGCGCAGCCGCGTGGTCCCGGTGAAGTCGGTGTCGGCGCCCACCAACGGGCCGTGCCATCTGGTGGGGTTGCGGAACGACTCGGTCGCGGACGTCTCGACGATCATCCGGGCCGGCCGGTCCGACCGGACCCACACCAGACCGGAGTGGGCGGTCACATCACCCGCCTGGACACCCCACCCCGCCTTCGGCCGCCCGGACAGGGCGAACGCCGGAGCCGCCCCGAGCGCGGCCGGCAGGGTCAGCGCCGCGGACGCGGCGAGGGAGCCGCGCAGCACGCTGCGGCGACCGGGGAGGGAGCTGGACGGACGGTGTGACATGAATGCGCCTCCAGGGACGGATTCGGCCAATGTGCACTGCCACAACTACTGGTGCGCCGCAGCGCCCACGGAAACCACAAGTGAACAACTGGCCGCGGAGACAAGGGGACCAGCGTGTGGTTCCCGGCGTGTCACGTGTGCTGTGGGGTCGGCGATCGGGCAGCCGTCGGCCTGCGATCGGTCGGCGGGCGGCTCAGGCCCGCACGACGTCCGCCATCAGCCGGATGCCTTCGCGGATCCGCGCGGGGGACTGGTGGGCGTAGCCCAGCACCAGCCGTATGCCCCCGCCGGCAGCCGTGTCGGTGGTCCCGGCGGAGCCGTCGCCGTACCCGTAGTCCGCCAGCGGTCGCACCGCCACCCCTGCCGCCGCGGCGCGCTTCAGGAAGCGGTCCGGCGGCCCGTACCGGTCGGGCAGCGCGGCGATGGCGTGCAGGCCCGCCGCGATCCCGGAGACCTCGGTGCCGGGAAAGTGCTCCTCCAGTGCGGAGACGAGGGCGTCGCGCCGCTCCCGGTAGGCGCGCTGGCAGCGGCGCAGTTGGCGGTCGTAGTCGCCCCGTTCCACGAAGTGGGCCATCAGGGCCTGATCGATCGCGGGATGGCCGAGATCCATCGTCCGTTTGCGCTCGACGACCGCCTCCGAGAGTGACGCCGGTACGAGCAGCCAGCCGAGCCGCAGTCCCGGCGCCAGGGACTTGCTGACAGACCCCGTGTAGGCGACGTGTTCGGGGTCGAGCCCTTGGAGCGCGCCCACGGGGGCGCGGTCGTAGCGGAAGTCCCCGTCGTAGTCGTCCTCGACGACCAGACCGTCCACCGAGCGCGCCCAGTCGAGGAGTTCGGCGCGACGCCGCGCGGAGTAGGCGATGCCCAGGGGGAACTGGTGGGCGGGCGTCGTCACCACCGCCCGTACCCCCGACTCCATCAGCGGTCCGGTGGCCAGCCCTTCCTCGTCCACCGGCAGCCCTACGGCTTCGAGGCCGGCCGAGGCGTACAGCGCACCGTGCTGCGGGCTCCCCGGGTCCTCGACGCCGACCCGGTGCACCCCGCGCGCGTGCAGCACGAATCCCAGCAGTGTCGTCGCCTGCGCGACACCGGACACCACCACGATGCGCTCGGGGTCGGCGACCACGCCCCTGCGCCGCGCGAGCAGTTCGGCCAGGGCCGTACGGAGTCGGGGCAGACCGCGTGGATCCGGGTAACCCAGGGCGTGGTGCGGGATTTCGGCGAGCACCGCGCGCTGGGCGGCGGCCCACGCGGCACGCGGGAACAGCGAGAGGTCCGGGGTGCCGGGCACGAAGTCCGCCCGGGTGCCGGCGGGGCGCGGAGCGAGGTCGCGCGCGTGAGGGCGGGCCGCCCGGGCTGCCGCGCCGACCCAGGTGCCGGCGCCCCGTCCGCTGCGCAGGTACCCCTCCGCGGTCAACTGCTCGTACGCCTCCGTGACCAACCCCCGTGACACCCCGAGATCGGCCGCGAGTTCACGGCTGGACGGCAGCCGGGTGCCCGGCGCGAGCCGGCCGGAGCGCACCGCCTCGCGCAGCGCCTCCTGCAACGTACGGCCACGCGCGCGTGGCGGGGCCGCGGCGGCCGGGAGCAGCAACTCCCAGGCAGCGGCCCACGGTTCGGCGCCGGAGGGGGCGCCGCCGACAGCCGTATCGAATCCGTCCGGCGCCGGACCCGTCGGCCCGTCCGGATTGGTCCCCGAAGACATCATGGAAGTGGACCTTAATCCGGACCGCGATGCTTCATAGCGTCGCCGTCATGAACGCCACCACCACCCGCGGGGCGCTGCTCGCCGCCCTCGCCTGCGTCCTCGTCGGAGGCTCCTTCACCGCCAACAGCGTGCTGGGCCACTACCCGTACGCGGGCGGCCAGTTCCTGCGCTACGCCCTCGCCTGCCTCCTGCTCGTCCCCCTGGTCGGCCGCGGAGGGGCAGCGCCCCTGCGACGGCTCGTCCCGCGTCAGTGGGTGCGGCTCGTGCTGCTCGCGGCCGTCGGGATGGTCGGCTTCAACCTGGCCGTGCTAGCCGCGGAACGCAGCGCGGAACCGGCGGTACCTGGCGTCTTCGTGGGCTGCGCCCCGGTGGTCGTGGCGGTCCTCGTGCCCCTGCTGGAGGGCCGCCGTCCCCAACGTGCGCCCTTGTACGGGGCGTTGCTCGTCGCGGTGGGCGCCTTCACCGTCCAAGGGTGGGGCCGCGCCGACGGCCGGGGGATCGCCTTCTCCGTGTGCGCGCTGGCCGGGGAGGTCGGCTTCGCGGTCCTGGCCGTGCCCGTCCTGCGGCCGCTCGGCCCACGGCTGCTGTCGGCCACCGTGTGCGGGATCGCCGCGGTCGAGTCGGCGGCGGCCGGGCTGCTCACCGACGGCGGAGCCTGGCTGCGGATGCCGGGCGCCACCGAGGCCGCCGCACTGCTGTGGCAGGCGGCGGTCGTCACGGTGGTCGGCTTCGTCTGCTGGTACATGGGCATGCAGCGCATCGGCGCCGAGCGCGCCACGCTCTTCTCCGGCCTCATCCCCGTCGCCGCCGCCTGCACCGCGCCCCTGGTCGGCACGGGTTCCTACGGCGCCGCGCAGGCCGTGGGCAGTGGGCTCGTCGGTGCGGGGGTCGCCCTCGGCTCCGGTGCGCTCGCCCGGCGTCGCTCAGCGGCTGCCGTCGAGGATCACTCGGGCGACGAGCGCCGGATCGTCGTTCATCGGGACGTGCCCGCAGCCGGGCAGCCGCACCAGCCGGGCCCGGGGAATGATGTGCTTCGCACGGATCCCCTGGCGGCGCAGCAGCAGCCGGTCGTGGCTGCCCCAGGCCACGGTGACCGGAACCCCGGGGATGTCGTCCGTGAACCGGACCGCCGTGCCTGCCCGCAGGGTCTCGGTGAATCCCTCGGCGCGGGCCAGCGCCAGTGTCTCGGCGACGACGGCGTCGGGTGAACGGCGGCCCGGGCGGGCGTAGATGCTGCTCGTGAGCACCGCGCGCCCGGCCGCGGTCCGCGACAGCCGTTCGACCAACGGGAGCGGCATGCTCCGCGCGGCCCGCCGCATGGCGAGCAGCACCCCGAAGGCGTACCGGCGTTCGGCCTGGGACCAGAACCCGGCGGGCGACAGCGCGGTGACGGACCGTACGAGCTTCTCCCGGCCGAGCTCAAGGGCGAGCAGCCCGCCGAGGGAGTTGCCCGCCACATGCGGCCGCTCGATCCCGAGCTTCTCGCAGAGCGCGCCCAGAGCGGCGTTCATCGTCGCCAGGTCGTGCGTGAGCCCGTCCGGCAGCGCCGGGGACTCGCCGAACCCGGGGAGGTCCACGGCTATCACGTCGCGCTCCGCCGCCAGGATGTGGACGACCGGGTCCCAGGCCTGCCGGTGATGCCCGATGCCGTGCAGCAGGAGCAGCGGCTCGCCGGTGCCCTCGCGCGCGTAGGACAGGGTCACGGTCCGCGGGCCGTGCGGCGAGGTGAGGCTGAGGGAGACCGTGTCGGGCATGGGGCTGCTCCTCGTCGGGGGAAGCGCTGACTGGCGGGCTGTCGCACGGACTTGTGGACAACAGCCTCGTAGACAGCTTGTCAGCAACTGCTACCGACGGGTAGCCCCATAGCGCGACGAACCCCGAGCGCGTACGGCGACCTCCTCGGGCTCACGTCCTCAACGAGCCCTCCGCACTTCCAGGTTGAAGTCGCCGTGCCCGATCTGCTGGAACAGGCTCAGCCACAGCGGCAGCACCATCTCCAGACTGCGCGCCGCCTGGATGCCGCCCAGGTCGAGCACTCGGTGCGGGGGCCAGCCGAACTCGCCGAGGAGCGCGGTCACCTGGCTCTTGGCGTCCTGGTCGTCGCCGCAGACGAAGATCTGGTGCTCGCCCGGCACCCGCGCCGGGTCCACCATCACCTGGTTGTTGACCGTGTTGAGCGTCTTCACCACGAGCGCGCGGGGGAAGGCCCGCTGAATCTGCTCGCCCATGCTGTCCGACTCGACGGGCGACAGGCGCAGTTGGCCGTCCTCGAATGCCATCGGGTTGGAGACGTCGACGACGATCTTGCCGTCGAGGTGTTCCGCGCCCGCGGCCTCCAGCGCGGGGAGTGCCACCCGCCCGCCCACCGCGTTGACGATCACCTCGCCGAAGGCGGCCGCCTCGGCGAACGTGCCATGGCTCGCCCCGGGTCCCGCGTCCGCGGCCCACGCCAGGGCCGCGGCGTTGTCCTTCGTGCGCGAACCCAGCGACACCTCGTGCCCCAGTTCGACCAGCTTGCCGCCGAGGGTGCGCCCCACCTCGCCGGTGCCCAGCACCGCGTACCGCATCGTTGACCTCCACAGCCCAAGCTTTCGCAGCCGCCGACCACCGGCGACCGTGGATCATTCTGCTCCGGGAAGGACCGATTCCGCCTGGACACGGCGGGATGTGTCGGATGGGATGGGACGGTGACGACCGAAACCGCGACCGATGTCTTCGAAGAGCACCGTCCCGTCCTGATGGGCGTCGCCTACCGCATGCTCGGCAGGGTGGCCGACGCGGAGGACGTGGTTCAGGAAGCATGGCTGCGCTGGTCCGGCGCCGACCGCAGCGATGTGCGCGAACCGCGCGGCTACCTGGTGCGCATCACCACCCGGCTCGCCATCGACCGGCTGCGCCATGTCCAGTCCCGCAACGAGGCCTATGTGGGCCCCTGGCTGCCCGAGCCGTACGTCACCGATTACGTGGACACCGTCCCGGACACCGCCGAGCGGGCCGTCCTCGCCGACTCCGTCTCGCTCGCCGTCCTCGTCGTACTGGAGTCCCTGTCACCGCTGGAGCGCGCGGTCTTCGTCCTCAGGGAGGCCTTCGGGTACCCGTTCGCGGAGATCGCCGCCACGCTCGACCGCAGCGAGTCGGCCGTACGGCAGCTCGCCGGGCGGGCCCGCAAGCACGTCGACGAACGGCGGCCCCGCTACGAGGTCGACCCGGCCGAGCGCCGCGATCTGACCGAGCGGTTCCTCGCGGCGGCGGTCGAGGGTGACCTGGAGGGGCTGATGTCCCTGCTCGCCCCGGACGTCCGCCTGGTGGGCGACAGCGGAGGCCTCTCCAAGGCGCCGCTGCGGATCATCGAGTCCGCCGACAAGGTCGGGCGCTTCGTCTACGGCGCTGCCAAGAAGGGCGGCATCACGGACCCGTCGTTCCGTCTCCTGGAGGTCAACGGCGGCATCGCGCTCCTCGCCCTCTCCGGCGACAAGCCCGACAGCATCTTCCAACTGGACGTCGTGGACGGGCAGATCCAGTGCATCTACATCATCCGCAACCCGGAGAAGCTCACGTCCCTCATCGCCGACTGACGCCCCACGCGCCGACCGGAGCCCCCGTTTTCGTGAACGGGGGCTTCGTCGTCATGTCCGGAAGATCGCGTACCGCGAACGTCGTATGAACGCTCCGCCGCAGCGCGCCCGTGCATTCCACAAGGGATCGAGGATTGGTCTTGACCAAGGGTGGGGGCGGCCCTATGGTCGCAGGGATAGTGCAGGAACCTTTAATAAACAAGGGCGCTAAAACGCCGCCGGGCCACGGCGATTGCGGAGGACAGGGTGGGGACCCAGCAGCTGGAATCGGTGCCGGAGCCTAAGTACTGGCACCTGAGGACCGTGCTCAGTGAGGCATTGGACTCCGAGTTCTCCGTGGGCGAGATCCTGCCCAACGAGCGCGAGCTCGCGGCCCGGTTCGGAGTCGCCAGGGCCACGCTCCGCCAGGCCCTGGAACAGCTCGAACTGGAAGGACGCCTCCAGCGCAGGCGCGGAGTGGGCACCACGGTCGCCCCGCCGCGCATGGGCGTCGATGTCGGCTCCGAGCAGCACATGTGGCCGGGCGGGGCGGGCGACGCCTGGCAGCCCGCGGACTGCACCGCGGCGGCGCCGCCCACCGCGGTGGGCGAGGTCCTGGAGACCGCCCACGGTGAGCAGGTGCACGTGGTGAAGCGCTCCCGGGTCACCCACGGCCAGCCGGTCGCCGCAGAGCTGCTCTACATCCCGGCGTCCTCGGTGCCCGACCTCACCGCGATCGACGCACCCTCGGGCGTGGCCCGCGCGCGTGCCGTGCTGCGCGAGCTGGGGCGCCTGGGGCTGGAAGGCCAGGACCGGTCCGTGGAACTCGGCTCGGCCCGCGCCGACGATGCCAAGGAACTGGACCGCCTCCCCGGAGCGCCCGTCCTCGTCGTCACCACCCGCTTCTTCGCCGAGGGACGCACGGCCGCGGTCTCCGTGGCCACCTACCGTGCCGACACCTGCCGGCTGACGTTCGGCGACTCGGGCGGCGTGGAGATCCACCACCACCCGGAGCGCCGCGCTTCCTGAGCCCGCACGCCCGGCCGGACTCGGTCCGCTGCCGGTCGCGGTCCGGCTGCCGTTCGCACCACCCGCTCGACGCCTCGCGCCCCGGAGACCTCCGGGGCGCGACCGCGTACCGGGGGCCTTAGCGGCGCGCGGTCACGGTGCCCTCCACCGCGAACAGCTGCTCCTCCACGTGATCGAGGGCCAGCCGCAAGGCCCCGGTGGCCACGGCCGCCTCGCCCAGCATGGAGAGGGACACCTTCGGGGGACGGAGGCAGTAGCGCGCCAACTCGCGGCGCAGCGGCTCCAGTACGCCGTCCAGGCCGGCCGCCCAGCCGCCGATCACGACCAGCTCCGGGTCGAGGGCCAGGACCAGGGCCGCCACGTCGTGCACCAGCCGCTGGATGAAGCGCTCCACCGCCGCGCGGGCCCGCTGGTCGCCGTCGCGGGCGAGCGCGAACACCTCGGCGACCGCCTGCTCGTCCAGCGGGTGCAGCGGCTCGTCGGTGGTGGACAGCAGCGTCTCCGGCGTCACGTCGCGGCCCAGCAGATGGAGGGCGCCGATCTCGCCGGCCGCGCCTCCGTAGCCGCGGTGCAGCCGCCCGCCGATCAGCGCCCCGGCCCCGGGGCTCAGGCCCGCCAGGACGAACACGACATCGTCGGACTCGGTGGCCGAGCCCTTCCAGTGCTCGGCGACCGCCGCCGCGTTGGCGTCGTTCTCCACCAGCACCGGGCACTTGAAGGAGCGGCTGAGCCGTTCGCCCAGGTTGAGGCCCGTCCACTCCGGCAGCGCGGTGCCCAGACGTACGGTGCCGTCCGCCTCGACGATGCCGGGGCTGCCCACGCCGACCGCGCGCAGGGAACTGCGGGCCACACCCGCCCGGCGCAGCAACTCGGCGACCGCCGTGCGCAGCCGCTCCAGCCGCTCGTCCGCGGGCGCGGTCTCGTCGACGTCCTTGGACACGGCGCCCAGCACCTTGCCGTCCAGGTCGGCGAGGAGCGCGGCGACGCGGTGCGGGCCGATCTCCAGACCCAGCAGATGGCCCGCCTCGGCCCGGAACCGGAACCTTCGCGCCGGGCGGCCCTGGCGTCGGGCCGCGCCCTCCTCGGCCGCCTTCTCGACGACCAGCCCGTTCTCGATCAACCCCTCGACGACGCCCTCGACGGTGGGCCGGGACAGCCCGGTCACCCGGGTGATCTCGGTGAGTGTCGCGCAGTCCGTGGCACGCAGCGCGTGCAGCACCACCGCGGAATTGATCCTTCGCAGCAGAGAGGGGTCCCCGCCGGTCAACCGCCCCAACGTCCGTCCTCCCAGCTCGTGCGCGTGTTGGCCGGATCGTACTCGGCGCGGCGGGCTCCGGCGAGTGCCGGGACCCCCCTTTGCTACCGACGGGTCGGAATCAGCCCGGCGCGACGAACCCGGACTCGTACGCCGCGATCACCGCCTGCGTGCGATCCCGCGCCCCCAGCTTCGCCAGCACGCCGCTGACATGCGACTTCACGGTCTCGGTGCCGACGACCAGCTGAGCGGCGATCTCCGCGTTCGACAGCCCGCGCGCCATCAGCCGCAGCACATCCGCCTCACGCTCGGTCAGCGCGGCCCGCTCCATGGCGGCCCGTGCCGCCCGATTCCCGCCACTCTCGCCGTACTCGGCGGCCAGCTGCCGCACCGAAGCGGGGAACAGCAGCGACTCTCCCTCGGCCACCAGCCGCACTGCGTGCACGATCTCGGCCGGCCGCGCCCGCTTCAGCAGGAACCCGTCGGCACCCGCGCGCAGCGCCTCGTAGACGTATTCGTCGTTCTCGAACGTCGTCACCACGAGGATCTTCGGCGGATCGTCCACCGTGCGCAGCACCGCGCGGGTGGCCTCGATACCGTCCATCAGCGGCATCCGGACGTCCATGGCGACGACGTCCGGCCGCAGCTGCCGCACCAGCGGGATCACCGCGGCCCCGTCCGCCGCCTCCCCGACGACCTCGATGTCGGGCTGCGCCTGCAGAACAGCGCGCAGACCCGCCCGTACGAGGGGTTCGTCGTCGACGAGAAGAACGGTGACCGGCATCCGGCCAGCGTAGATCAGCGCAACGGCAGCTCGACGTGCACCTGCCAGTCGCCCGCGTCGGGGCCCGTGTGCGCCCGGCCGCCGAGCAGCGCCGCACGCTCCCGGATGCCTCGCAGGCCGCTGCCCCGGCCGGGACCGGGTATCTGCGCCGTCAGCGGATTGCGGACCTCCAGACCGAGCGTGCCCTCGCCAACCGCGACGCGGACCTGAACCGGGACGCTCCCCGCGTGCCGGAGCACATTGGTCAGCGACTCCTGGAGGATGCGATAGCCCTCGCGGGAGACGGGTCCGGGCACGGTCTCCAGGGCGCCCGTCACTTCGGCGTCCACCTTCGCTCCGGAGCCGCGCGCCGACTCCAGGAGCCGGTCCGCCTCGGCGAGCGTCGGACGGCTGCTCACCGGACGCGCCTGCTCGCGCAGCACGGCGAGCACCCGCTCCAGATCCTCCAGGGCAGCCCGGCCGGTCTCCTCGATGGCTCCCAGGGCGCGATCGGTGAACTCCGGATCGCCGGCCGCCCGCGCCGCCCCCGCCTGCACCACCGCCACAGTCAGCGCATGGCCGATGGAGTCGTGCAGCTCCCGGGCGATGCGGTTGCGCTCCAAGAGCTGCTCGGTGCGCTCCTCCAGCGCGGTGAGCCGCTCGGCCGCCGACGGACCCAGCAACCGGCGCGCGATCGCCGTTGCCAACTCGCCGAGCCCGACGATCCCGCCGTACAGCGCGAGCAGGGGCAGCGGTACCAACAGCGCGTACGCCCAGTGCGGCTGCGACACCGTCATGACCGGGCTGTCGACCGGAGTGAAGCCCGACGCGGCCCTGACCAGATCGACGGTGACGACCGGGAGCCAGACGCAGACGACCAGGGCCAACGCGCTCAGCACCGCGCGTACTTCGAGCCACGCGACCGTCCGGAACCGGTCCCGCCAGGTGGCCGACGGCGAGACGGCGATCGCCGCGTCCGGGTCGCCCCGCTCGCCCGGAGTCAGCAGCAACTGCGCCTGCACACCCTCACCCATCCGCACCGCGGGAATCAGCCCCAGCGGAACCAGCACCAACGCGGGCACCCACCAGTGCTCCATGTCGATGAAGAGCCACACGCTCTCGAACAGCATCGGCACCCACAGGTGCAGCAAGCGTGTGTATGTCGTCCCCCGGAACAGCGGGCGCAGAAAGCGTGCCATTGCGTCATCGTGACAGCCCGCACCGACAACTGGCTTCCCCCGAGCGAGGGAGACGATCTCCACCGGCGGGGGAGGCGCGCGGCCGGCGCCGGAAGCCAAGCTGAGGCCATGACCAGCATCGACGTCCAAGACCTCACCAAGGAGTACGGCAGCAAGCGGGCCGTGGACCAGCTCACCTTCCAGGTGCTCCCCGGCCGCGTCACCGGGTTCCTCGGTCCCAACGGCGCCGGAAAGTCCACCACCATGCGGCTCGTGCTCGGCCTGGACCGGCCGACGTCCGGCACCGCCACCATCGGCGGCCGCCCCTACGTCACCCTGCCCGAACCGCTGCGTCACGTGGGAGCCCTGCTCGACGCCCAGGCCGCACACGGCTCGCGGACGGCCCGGGACCATCTGCGGGTGCTCGCCGCGAGCAATCGTGTCCCCGAGCGCCGCGTGGACGAGCTGCTGGAGGAGACGGGGCTCGCCTCGGTCGCGAGGCGGCGGGTGAAGACGTACTCCCTCGGAATGCGCCAGCGCCTCGGCATCGCGGCCGCCCTCCTCGGCGATCCGCCCGTGGTGATGCTGGACGAGCCGTCCAACGGCCTGGATCCCGAAGGGATCATCTGGATCCGCGAGGTGCTGCGCCGGCTCGCCCGCCAGGGCCGCACGGTGCTGGTCTCCAGCCATCTGATGAACGAGACCGCCTCCTTCGCCGACCATCTCGTGGTCCTAGGCCGGGGGCGCCTGCTGGCCGACACACCGATGCGGGAGTTCATCCACGCACGCGTGCAGCCACGAGTGCGGGTGCGCAGCACCGACGGCGTGGTCCTCGGCGCACTGCTCGCACAGCACGGCCACGAGGCCGTCGAGGACGGCGACGGACGCTGGATCGTGCACCACGCGCGCGTGGAGGACATCGGCCACCTCGTGTCCGGCGCCGCGCTGCCCGTCCTCGAACTGGCCGCGGAGGAAGGCACCTTGGAGCAGGCCTATCTCGACCTGACCGCCTCCGAGGCCGAGTTCACCGCCACCCCGTCCCCGGCACAGCCTCAGGAGGCCTGACCATGCCGTTCGCCCCCGTACTCCAGGCCGAGTGGATCAAGATCCGTACGCTGCGGTCACTGGTCGCAGGACTGTGCGCCGTCCTCGTCGTCACCGCCGCCTTCTCCGCACTCGCCGGACTCGACACCGGCGGCGACGAGTTCGACCCGCTGTTCTCGGCGTTCTTCGGCGTCAGCTTCGGGCAGGTCGCGGCGATCGCCTTCGGCGCGACGGCCGTCTCCGGCGAGTTCCAGGGCGGTGCGCTGCGCCTCTCGCTGGCCGCGGTTCCCCACCGCCGCCAGTGGTTCACGGCCAAGGCGGTGGCGATCGGCGGCCCGGCCCTGATCGTCGGCCTGCTGACCGGAGGAGTGAGCCTCGCCGTCGGCAAGGCGGTGCTCGGAGCCAAGGCCGACGGGCTGACCTGGGGCGAAGAGGTGCGTGCGGTCGTCGGCTGCGGTGTCTACCTCGCGCTGATGGCCCTGTTCGCGGCCGGACTCACCGCCCTGCTGCGCAGTGGCGTGGCCACGCTGAGCATCCTCGTGCCCTTCCTCCTGATCGTCTCCTTCGTGATCGGGGGAGTGTCGGGCAACGCCGCCGACTTCCTGCCCGACCGGGCGGGGCAGGTGGTGCTCCACCACACGTCCGAGAGCGGCCTCGGCCCGTGGTCCGGACTGGCGGTGACCGCGGCCTGGGCGCTGGCGGCCCTCCTCGCGGGCGGCTGGAGCGTACGGCGCAGGGACGCCTGACCTCGCGAAGCCCTGATCCCACCAGGCCCTGACCCCATGACGCCCTGACGCCCCGCCAAATGTCAGTGGCGGCCGGTTTACTGGAACACATGACCATCGCGCAGCACCTGGCCACGATCGACCGGCTGTGCTCCCGGGACTTCCCCGCGGAGCCCGGCCGATCGGACGTCGGCACCGGGGGACCCGGCTACCACGTCGCCGAGTTAGCGACGAGCGACGACTTCTGGGAGGACGACGGCACACGGTGGCAGGCGACGGAGGAACAGTTCGAGGCCGACCGGGACGGACTCTCCGAGCGCCTGACCGAGCGCTGGGGACACCCACAACGATTCAGCCTGGCCGGCGTCCTCGGCCGGGCGACGGAGGGCGAGGACATACCCGAGCCCTGGGCCGACCTGAGCTCCCACGTGCCGGACATGCACCTCTGGCAAGAGGACGAGCATGGCCGCTGGGTGGCCCTGGGAGTCTCCCAGTGGGACAAGGAACTGCCGTTCCAACTCCTCGCCGTGGTCACGGAGATCGACCCGCCGTGAGCGGCTAGTCTTCGGCCGCAGCCGCCCGCAACCGCCCGAACTCCTCCGCCATCGTCGCCGCCGTCCAATGCGCGTTGAGCCCACTGGGGTTCGGCAGCACCCAGACCCGGGTATCGCCGATCCTCCGTTCCTGCGGGCCGATTTGGGCCTTGCGGTCACCGAAGGCCGCCCGGTACGCGGTCACGCCCACGACGGCCAGCCGGCGCGGTCGCAGCCGCTCCACCTTGGCGCTCAGCAGCCGCCCGCCCTCCAGGTACTCCTCGGACGTCAGCTCGTCGGCACGCGCGGTGGCCCGCGCCACCACGTTCGTGATGCCCAGCCCGTACGACAGCAACTCGCCTTGCTCCGACGGCTTCAGCAGCCGCGGCGTGAACCCGGACAGGTGCAGCACCGGCCAGAACCGGTTGCCGGGACGGGCGAAGTGGTGGCCGGTGGCCGCCGTCATCAGCCCCGGATTGATGCCGCAGAACAGAACGCCGAGGCCGTCCGCGGCGACATCCGGCACGAGCCGGTCGCGGGCGGCCTCCAGGTCCGCGGGGGTGAACCGGGTCAGAGGATCGCCCCCGGCGTGTAGCCCGCGGCCTCCGGGTGCTGCTTGGCGATCTCCTCGATGCGGCCGACGACGACGGCGACCTGGTCCGCGGCGGCACCGGTGAAGGACAGCTTGTCGGCCATCAGCTCGTCGAGCTGGGCGCGGTTCAGCGGGATGCGCTCGTCCGCGGCGAGCTTGTCGAGCAGCTCGTTGCGCTCGGCGCCCTGCTCGCGCATGGCGAGGGCCGAGGCGACGGCGTTCTCCTTGATGGCCTCGTGCGCGACCTCGCGGCCGACGCCCGCGCGCACCGCGCCCATCAGCACCTTGGTCGTCGCGAGGAACGGCAGGTAGCGGTCCAGCTCGCGAGCGACCACGGCCGGGAAGGCGCCGAACTCGTCGAGCACCGTCAGGAAGGTCTCCAGCAGACCGTCCAGGGCGAAGAACGCGTCGGGGAGCGCCACCCGGCGCACCACCGAACAGGACACGTCACCCTCGTTCCACTGGTCGCCCGCCAGTTCGCCGGTCATCGACGCGTAGCCGCGCAGGATGACCATCAGGCCGTTGACGCGCTCGCAGGAGCGGGTGTTCATCTTGTGCGGCATCGCGGAGGAGCCGACCTGGCCGGGCTTGAAGCCCTCGGTCACCAGCTCGTGCCCGGCCATCAGCCGGATCGTCTTGGCCAGCGAGGACGGCGCGGCGGCCAGCTGCACCAGCGCGGTCACGACCTCGTAGTCCAGCGAGCGCGGATAGACCTGGCCGACCGAGGTGAACGCCTGCGAGAAGCCCAGGTGCCCGGCGATCCGGTCCTCCAGCTCCGCCAGCTTGGCGGCGTCCCCGCCGAGCAGGTCGAGCATGTCCTGCGCGGTGCCGACCGGGCCCTTGATGCCGCGCAGCGGGTAGCGGCCGAGCAGCTCCTCGACGCGGCCGTACGCGACGAGCAGCTCGTCGGCGGCGGTCGCGAAACGCTTGCCGAGGGTGGTGGCCTGCGCCGCCACGTTGTGCGAACGGCCGGCCATGACCAGCTCGGCGTACTCGCCCGCGAGCTTGCCGAGGCGCGCCAGCACGGCCACCGTGCGGTCGCGCATCAGCTCCAGGGAGAGCCGGACCTGCAGCTGCTCGACGTTCTCGGTGAGGTCCCGGGACGTCATGCCCTTGTGGACCTGCTCGTGCCCGGCGAGGTCGTTGAACTCCTCGATCCGTGCCTTCACGTCGTGGCGCGTGACCTTCTCGCGCTCGGCGATCGAGGCCAGGTCGACCTGGTCGAGCACCCGCTCGTAGTCGGCGAGGGCGGCGTCCGGCACCTCGATCCCCAGGTCCTTCTGGGCACGCAGCACGGCGAGCCACAGCTGACGCTCCAGCTTCACCTTCTGCTCGGGGGACCAGAGCACGGCGAGCTCGGTGGAGGCATAGCGTCCGGCGAGGACGTTCGGGATGCGGGGCTTTGCAGGCGCGGGAGTCACGTGTACGGATTCTACTGGCGATTCGTGCAGGCCAGCGCCGCGGGGTTCTTCGTCGGAACCTACGAGCCCGGCGCCGGGGCGTCGTGAGGCCCGCCTCAGGAGGCGTCGGCCAGCTCGGCCAGGATGTCGCCGTGGCACAGCTCGGGGGCGCACCAGCAGGCCAGCGTCTTGCCGCGCAGGGCAGGTACCCGGGCGAGCAGCTCGGGGCGTTCTTGCAGGTACGCCCGGTACTTCTCCATGACCTCGGCGCGGGTGCCGTCGCGCTTCTTGGTCGCGGTGTCGGGGGCGAAGGGGTTGTAGAGCGGGTGCTGCGGGAGGTCCCAGTGGCCCATGGTCCAGCGGCGGCCGATGTAGACGAGGTCGGTGGGGGCGTGCTCCAACCGGGGACCGTACTCGCGGATGTGGCCCTTGAGGTTGATCACGGTGGTGGTCACGGGGACTCCCTATCGCATCAGGCCGACGGACCCTCGTACGGCAGCAGATCCGGGCGCTTGGCCGGGCGTCCGTCGCCCGAGGAGCGTCCTGTCAGGCGCCGTCCGATCCACGGCAGCAGATGCTGCCTGGCGAAACGGACGTCCGCGGTCCGGCGTGCGGCCCAGCCCGGTGGCAGGGTGGCGGGCGGCGGCGTACGCCACTCCGTATCCTCCGCCTCGTACCCGAGGGTCTGCCACACGGCCTCGGCGACGCGGCGGTGCCCCTCGCCCGTGAGGTGCAGCCGGTCCACGTCCCACAGGCGCGGGTCGGCCAGCGAGGGCGCCCCGTACAGGTCGACGACGAGCGCGCCGTGCCGCTGCGCGAGGCCGTCCACGTGCTCGAAGAGCTCCTCCATGCGCGGCCGGAAGCGCTCAAGCACCGGTCCGGTGCGGCCGGGGCTGCGCATCAGGACGAGCTGCTTGCAGGCGGGGGCGAGCTGCTCGACGGCCTCCTCCAGGAGCCCGCGGACGCGGCCCATGTCGCACTTGGGGCGCAGGGTGTCGTTGAGGCCGCCGACGAGCGTGATCACGTCGGCCTCCATGGCGGCCGCGACGGGCACCTGTTCCTCGACGATCTGCCCGATCAGCTTGCCCCGCACCGCGAGGTTGGCGTACCGGAAGCCGGGTGTACGGGCGGCCATCCGTGCCGCGAGGAGATCGGCCCAGCCCCGGTAGGAGCCGTCGGGCAGCTGGTCCGACATGCCCTCGGTGAAGGAGTCGCCGACCGCGACCAGGCTGGTGTGTGTGGCATTCGTCTGCATGGCGAAAGCGATGGTAACCCGACGGCATACCCGTCGGTCGGTCGGCCTGCGATCTCCCGATTGCCCGCGGACCCGGGTGGCTGCCCGAACCGCTCGGGCAGCCACCCGCGGCGTCAGACCGGCTGCCCGAACAGCTCCCGCAGCACGTCCTCCATGGTGACCAGGCCCGCGAGGCGCCCGTCGCTGCCGAGCACGGCCGCCAGGTGCGTACGGCTGCGGCGCATCGCGGTGAGCACGTCGTCCAGCGGTGTGCTCTCCCGTACGCGCGCGATGGGCCGCATGTCCCGGACCTGGAACGGCAGGTCGCGCGGCATGGCGTCCAGCGCGTCCTTGACGTGCAGATAGCCCACGATCCGGCGCCCCTCGTCGACCACCGGGAACCGCGAGAAGCCGGACTCGGCCGACAGCCGCTCCAGCTGCTCCGCGGTGACGCCCACGCTCGCGTAGACGATGCGTTCCAGCGGGAGGACGACGTCGCGCACGGGCCGGCGGCCGAGCTCCAGCGCGTCGTGCAGCCGCTCCTGGGCGCGGTCGTCGATGAGCCCCGCGGCACTGGAGGCCTTGACCAGCCGGGCCAGTTCGTCGTCCGAGAAGGTCGCGGTGACCTCGTCCTTCACGTCGACCCGGAGCAGCTTGAGCAGCGCGTTGGCGAAGGCGTTGATCGTGAAGATCACCGGCCGCAGCGCGCGGGCCAGCGTGACCAGCGGCGGGCCGAGCAGCAGCGCGGTGCGCACCGGCTCGGCGAGCGCGATGTTCTTCGGGATCATCTCGCCGAGGAGCATGTGCAGATACGTCGCCAGGGCGAGCGCGATGACGAACGAGACCGCGTGGCCCGCGCTCTGCGGTACGCCGACCGCGTGGAAGACGGGCTCCAGCAGGTGCGCGATCGCGGGCTCGGCCACCACACCGAGGACCAGCGTGCACAGGGTGATGCCCAGTTGGGCGGCGGCCAGCAGCGCGGAGACGTGCTCCAGGCCCCACAGGACGCTGCGCGCCCGGCGGTCGCCCTCCTCGGCATGCGGCTCGATCTGGCTGCGGCGCACCGAGATCAGCGCGAACTCGGCGCCCACGAAGAAGGCGTTCACGACGAGCGTCGCAAAACCGATCAGTAGTTGCACGGTGGTCATCGCGCCTCCTCCTCGTCCTCGGCGAGCGGTGCGTGCAGCAGCACGCGGGCGGCGCGTCGGCCCGACGCGTCCACCACGTCGAGCCGCCAGCCGACGACCTCGACGGTGTCCCCGACGGCGGGGATCCGGCCGAGCTCGGCGGCGACGAGGCCGGCCAGCGTCTCGTAGGGCCCGTCGGGCGCCCGCAGTCCGACGCGGGCGAGCTGGTCGGTGCGGGCGGCGCCGTCGGCCGAGTACAGCGCGCGGCCTTCGTCGTCGGCGCCGGCCGGGTCCAGGTCGGAGGTCTCGTGCGGGTCGTGCTCATCGCGTACCTCGCCGACGACCTCCTCGACGATGTCCTCCAGGGTGGCGACGCCCGCGGTGCCGCCGTACTCGTCGATGACGACGGCCATGGTCCGTTTGCCGGACAGCCGGTCCAGGAGCCGGTCGACGGTCAGCGACTCCGGGACGAGGAGGGGTTCGCGCATCAGCTGGGCGACGGGGTGGCGGGCCCGGCGCTCGGCGGGTACGGCCAGCACGTCCTTGATGTGGGCGACGCCGACGACCGAGTCGAGGTTGCCGCGGTAGACGGGGAAGCGCGACAGGCCGGTCGCCCGGGTCGCGTTCGCCACGTCCTCGCAGGTGGCCTGGACGTCCAGGGCCATGACCTGGACGCGCGGGGTCATCACGTTCTCCGCGGTCAGGTCGGCGAGGTTGAGGGTGCGCACGAACAGCTCCGCGGTGTCCGCCTCCAGGGCGCCCAGCTTCGCGGAGTGCCGGGCGAGGGCCACCAGTTCCTGCGGTCCGCGCGCGGAGGCCAGCTCCTCGGCGGGTTCGAGGCCGAAACGTCGTACGGCGTGGTTCGCGGTGTTGTTGAGGTGGGCGATGAACGGGCGGAACGCCGAGCTGAACCAGCGCTGCGGCGTCGCCACGCGCTTGGCCACGGCGAGCGGCGAGGAGATCGCCCAGTTCTTGGGCACCAGCTCGCCGACGACCATGAGGAAGACCGTCGACAGGGCCGTACCGAGAATCAGCGCCACCGAGGTCGACGCGGAGGAGGGGACGCCGATCGCCTCCAGCGGGCCCGCGATGAGCTTGGCGATGGACGGCTCGGCGAGCATGCCGACCACCAGGTTGGTGACGGTGATGCCGAGCTGCGCGCCGGAGAGCTGGAACGTCAGATTCCGTACGGCCTTGAGGGCGCCCGAGGCGCCGCGTTCACCGCGCTCGACGGCCCGCTCCAGGTCACCGCGCTCGACCGTGGTCAGAGAGAACTCGGCCGCGACGAACGCGCCGCAGGCCAGGGAGAGCAGGATCGCCAATCCGAGCAGGAGCACTTCGGTCATCGGGAGGTCACCTCCGTCCCATGATCGGCCAGGGACGGGGGGACCGCGCGATGTCGGGTACTGGGAGGCTCGCCCATGGGCGGACGCTCACACCTTTCGATCAGAGGGACGACTGATCCCCCATAGTAAAGGATCGGCAAAGTCGCCTAGGCGGTGAGAGCACTCTCCCGGAAGCGAACCCAGCGAACCCTCGGACTCAGTCTCCGAGCTCCCCGAGCGGCTTCACCCACCGCCGCCACTTCTCCTCGGGCTCGTACCCCGCCGCCCGCCACGCAAGGTGCGCACTCTCGTTGCGCACCAGCACCATGGCGTCGCCGCGCCGCCCGCCGAGCCGTACGAACCGCTCCTCGGCGGCGGTGAGCAGCGCCGAACCGATGCCCTGGCGCCGCCTTCCGGGATGCACCGCGAGCCGGTACAGATGGCAGCGCCAGCCGTCGAAGCCCGCGATCACCGTGCCCACCAGCTCGCCGTCCTTCTCGGCCAGGATCAGCGACTCGGGATCGCGCGCGACCAGCCGCTCCACTCCGGCACGGTCGTCGCTGATGCTTGTGCCCTCGGCGGCCTCCTTCCAGAAGGCCAGCACGGCGTCGAGGTCATCGGGTGTCGCGGCCCGTATCCGCAGTTCACTCATGCGCCGATCCCATCACGCGGGGCCGCTCGCGCCGATCAATTCCACGATGCGGACGGCCGACCGCTCCCTTTCCGCGCAGGATCTCGACGACCGCCCTGAACGCCTCTGCGCAAGGCTTCAGGACGGTCACACCGGCGAGTTGGTCACTCGTGGGCGATCGCCGCGAGCACGTTCATCCGGGACGCGCGCAGCGCCGGCAGCAGCGCGGCCACGATGCCCACGACGGCGGAGCCGACCACGACCGCGACGATGGTGCTCCACGGGAAGGCCAGCGCCGTCATGCCCTGCAGCGCGAGCACCTGCTGTACGCAGACGCCCCACACCAGCCCCAGCGCGAGCCCGAGGACCGCGCCGAACACGGCGATCACCACCGACTCGAGCCGGATCATCCGGCGCAGCTGCCGCCGGGCGAGCCCGATGGCGCGCAGCAGTCCGATCTCCCGGGTGCGTTCCACGACCGACAGGGCCAGGGTGTTGACCACGCCGAGCACCGCGATGACGATCGCGAGGCCGAGCAGCGCGTACACGAGGTAGAGCAGTACGGCGATCTGGTCGTGGACCAGCTTCTTGTAGTCGGCGATGTTGCGCACCTGCACCTGGGGATAGGGGTCGAGCGTCTTCTCCAGGCGCTTGCGCAACTGGTCCTCGTCGGCGCCCGGTTTGGCGTTCACGTACAGCGCCAGGTCCTGTGCGCCGGGCACGTACTTCTCGATGGTCCCGAACCCGAAGAACAGTCCGCCCTGCATCCCGAACCCGCCTGAGCCCTCCTGGTCGGTGAGCGCGCCGACCTTCAGCTCGCCCTTGCGCCCGGCCGGGAACTCGACGGGGATCGTGCTGCCGATCTTCACGTGGTGGTCCTTCGCGAAGTCCACGTCCATGCCGATGGAGCCGTCCGCGAGCGCCGCCGCGCTGTCCCCCTGGGTGTACGTGACGTGGGCGACGTCGTCGAGCCGTGACTCGTAGGCCGCGGCGGCCGTCTTGACGCGCTTGCCGTCCGGCAGGTGGACGGCGACCGGCGTGAACCGCTGCCGTACGACGAGTCCGGCGCCCTCCGTGGCGCGCACCTTGTCGGCGATCTCCTCGGTGAACGGGATGAAGTTGCTGTTCTGCACCACGAAGTCGGCGCCCAGCGTCTTGTCGATCTGCTGGTCGAAGGACTTGCTCATGGAGGCGCTCGCCACGGACATCCCGCCGACCAGCGCGAGGCCCACCATCAGGGCGGCGGCGGTGGCGCCGGTGCGCCGTGGATTGCGCAGCGCGTTGCGCTGGCTCATCCGGCCGACCGGGCCGAACAGGGCGGGGAAACCGGCGCCGAGGACCCGGATCACCGGGCGGACCAGCAGCGGCCCCGCGATCACGGTCGCGATGAGCGTGAGGACCACGCCGAGCCCGAGCAGGGAGGCCGCCGAGGCGGTCTTCGTCGCCGCGGCACACCCCGCGAGTGCGGCGGCACCGGCCACCCCGACGATCGCGCCCGCCACCGCCCGCACCCGCAGCGGCTTGCCCACCCCGGCGATCTCCGCGTCCGCGAGGGCTGCCATCGGGGAGACGCCCGCCGCGCGCCGGGCCGGGAGATACGCGGCCACGAACGTGACGCCGACACCGACGACGTACGCCGACACGGGTGTCGCCCAGCCGATCACCATCTCGGTGGACTTGAGGTTCATGCCGAACAGACCCATGAGTTCGATCAGTCCGGCCGCCAGGCCGATTCCCGCGGCGAGTCCGAGCGTCGAGCCGACCACGCCGAGCAGTGCCGCCTCGGCCAGCACGGACCGGCGTACCTGCCGCCGGTCGGCGCCCAGTGCGCGCAACAGGCCCAGTTCGCGGGTGCGTTGGGCGATGAGCATCGAGAACGTGTTGACGATGAGGAAGACGCCGACGAGGACGGCGATCCCGGCGAATCCGAGCATCACGTACTTGATGACGTCGAGGAATCCGCCGATGTCGGAGGCGTCCGACTTGGCCTGCTCGTCGGCGGTCTTCAAGTCGTAGGTGTTCGGGCCCAGTTCGGCGGCGACGCGCTGTTTGAGCACCTCGTCGCTGACGCCCTTCTGGGCGTCCAGCGAGATGCTGGTGGCCGCGTTGGCGCTGCCCAGCAGCCTCGTCTGGGCGGTCGGGGTGTCGAGGAAGACGAGCGCCGCGCCCGGGTTCGTGGTGGTGAACGTGGCGATGCCCACGATCTTCACCTTGAACGGGTCGCGCCGCGGCTGCACCGTCAGGGTGTCGCCGATGCGCACGTGCTTCTTCTTCGCGGTGTCCGCGTCGAGAAGGGCCTCACCGGATCCGTGCGGGGCGTGGCCGGAGGTCAGCTTCACCGGACTGCGGTCGGTGACCTCCCAGTTGGTGACGATGGTGGGGGCGCCCGTGGTCGGTCCGACCGCGTCGTTCTTGCTGTCGACGACCGTGATGTTCTGGACGCTCGCGTCCAGATGGGTCGCGGCGACGCCGTCGACCTTCTTCAGCCGCTCAGCGAGGGAGGCGGGCACGGTGGCGGTGGCCCCGGAGGAGATCTGCGAGTCGAGATCGTCCTTCGGGTTCACGACCACATCGGCCGACGTGGAGGCGAAGAGCCGGTCGAAGGTACTGGTGACCGTGTCCGAGAAGATCAGGCTGCCCGCGACGAACGCCACGGACAGGACGACGGCCAGCGCCGACAGGAGCAGCCGCCCCTTGTGCGCCAGAAAGCTCCGCAGGGTCGCCTTGAGCACGTCTTCAGTCCTTGTCCGTGGACTCGGTGGTGGGCTTGTCGGTGGACTTGCCGAGGGATACGTCGTCGGAGGCGCCGTCGCCGACCGCGTGGGCATCCGCGTCGTCGAAGGTGGCCCGGATCGTGTCGAACCGCTTCATGCGCTCGAGCACCGCCTCCGCCGTGGGGTGCGCCATCTCGTCCACGATCCGCCCGTCCCCGAGGAAGAGCACCAGGTCGGCGTGGGCGGCGGCGCCCGGGTCATGGGTGACCATGACGACGGTCTGGCCGAGTTCGTCGACCGCGTCGCGCAGGATGCCGAGCACCTCCAGGCCCGCGCGCGAGTCGAGGTTGCCCGTCGGCTCGTCCGCGAAGATCAGCTCGGGCCGGGAGGCGAGCGCCCGTGCGCAGGCCACCCGCTGCTGCTGGCCGCCGGACAGTTCTGCGGGCCGGTGCTTGAGGCGGTCGCGCAGCCCCAGCGTGTCGATGACCTGGTCCAGCCACTTCTCGTCGGGCTTCTTGCCGGCGATGTCCATGGGCAGCGTGATGTTCTCGGCCGCGTTCAGCGTCGGGATCAGGTTGAACGACTGGAACATGAAGCCGATCCGGTCCCGCCGCAGCCGGGTCAGCTCGCGGTCCTTGAGCCCGGTGATCTCGGTGTCGCCGAGCCACACCTGTCCCGCCGAGACCGAGTCGAGTCCCGCCAGGCAGTGCATGAGGGTGGACTTCCCGGAGCCCGAGGGGCCCATGACGGCGGTGAAGCGGCCGCGCGCGATGTCCACGTCGACGGAGTCGAGCGCGAGCACCGCCGTCTCGCCCGTGCCGTACGCCTTTGTCAGGCCGCGGGCGCGGGCGGCGGTGCCGTCGGCCCCCGGCCGGCTTGCAGAGTGCTCCGCAGCAGCTGTGGACAAGGCCGCCTCCTCAGTGATCGACGTCCCGACTTCCTTGTCCCGGCCGAGCGTAGTGTGATCCCGGGCACAGCCGGTATCCCCTTGAAGTGCCGGGCCTGCTCCACCCCAGGGTGGGCCGCTGATGCCGGTGTAAGGGACACCTAGAGGCGGAGCCCGGTCCCTCTTGCCCGTGCTAGCGCTCCGGCGCTAGCTTCGAAGCATGGCCAAGACACAGTTGAACGTCAGGGTGGACGAGGGCACCGCCCGGGCCGCCCGCGAGCGAGCCCTGGAGCGCGGCATGAGCGTGAACCGCTATATCGAGGAGCTGGTCAGGCAGGACACCGGCGAAGTGGGACACACCTTCGTCGAGGCCGCCGCCGACTTCATGAAGCAGTACGAATCCGTCTTCGCCGACGAGTTCGGCGCTGACCGCGAAGGCACCCGCGAAGGTCGTCGTTGATCCCTTGAGCAGTCTCAGAGTCGACCTTGCCTGGCTCCTCATGATCGCCGAACAGAAGACGCCCGGAGACCCCCAGGTCACCGACTGGGGAGCCCTCGTCGCCGCCGTCAGCCGGCACGAGGCGGAGATATTCGGCATTCCCGTCTACGACAGCCCGCACAGCCGCGCCGCCGCGCTGCTGCAACTCCTGCTGCACGTCCCGGCACTCGAACGCTCCAACGCGATGTTCGCCACGGCCGTCGCGTACGCCTATCTCGTCGCCAGCGGCCTCAAGGTCGTCACCTCGCCCGAGCAGGTGCGTGAACTCGCACGGCTGGTCAAGGGCGGCGAGGCGACCGTCGCCGACATCGCGCGCGAGCTGCGCCGGTGGAGCCTATGAGGCGTCCTGCTCGGACGCCGCCTCCGTCTCGGAGAGCCGAGGGCGCCACGCGCTGCCCAGCACGCAGTACGAGGTGGGCAGCCGTGGCCCCTTCTCCGGCATCAACAGCTGTCGGTACGGGCCCAGTTCGAACCCCGCGTCGCGCAGTGCGGCGACCGGCTCCCGGGCCAGGTGGCAGCCGCCGTTGAGCCGCGGCCACAGCGTGCGGTCCAGTCCGCGCTGGGTGTACGACATCACCCGGCCGCCGCCCGCGCCGTGCTCGAAGAACCGCACGGTGGCGCCCGGCCGCAGCACCCGCCGCATTTCGCACAGGGCACGCGGCACGTCCCGGACGCTGCACAGCACCAGCGACAGCACCGCCGCGTCGAACGCCTCGCTCTTGACCGGCAGCGCCTCCGCCGCGCCCGGCACCACGTCGACGGGCACGTCCGCGCGCAGGGCCGCCTCCAGGGCCAACTGCCGCAGCAGCCGCTCGGGTTCGATGGCCACGACCTCCGAGACGGTGCTCGGATAGTGCGCGAAGTTCAGGCCGTTGCCCGCGCCGATCTCGATGACCCGGCCGGAGAGCCCGGCCAGCAGCCTGTCGCGCACGCCGCCCATGCCGAGCTTCGTCTCGGCGCTCACGCTGATGCGGGCGTAGTAGCGGGCGAACAGCGGATGGTGGACGGCGTCCCGCGGCACCTTGCCGGAGTCGGCGGACCGTAGCGGCATGAGGACCTCCCGGGGAGGACGGGCGTTACCCCGATTCTCCCCCGGACCGGTGCGCGGCACCCCCCGCCGCGCGGCCCGGGTCGTGCGCGGACCGCGCGGCGGGGACCGGGGCCGGTCAGGCCACGAAGTCGCGCACCTGCTCGTAGACGCCGTAGTCGTTGTTCATGTCGGTGTGCGAGATGCAGCCGACCTCGACGTTGGTGGCGCCGCTGAGGATCGCGGTGGTGTCCGGGGTGAGCAGGTCGTCGCAGTTCGACCAGTAGCTGGCGTAGGCGACGCTGCCCGGTGTCTCGTCCCCGGAGTTCAGCGAGGTGAGGAACGAGCTGCCGGTGTACATCTCCGCGCAGGACGTGTAGAGCCACTTGCACCAGGAGGCCGTCGTGGTCCCGTGGTTCACCCCGGCGGCGGAGACGAAGTCGTCGACGTACGCGGTCCCGCCCAGGTTCTTCAGGTAGTACCGCGCGCTCAGCGCACCCATCGAGTGGACGACCAGGTCCACCTTGGAGGCGCCGGTCCTGGCGAGCACGCTCTTGACCTCGGTGGCCAGCTGCTGGGCGGTGGTCGCGTTCGACTGGGACCAGTCGTAGGACCACGCGTCCAGCTCGGAGGCGGAGTAGCCGTCCGCCTTGAAATCGGCGATCCAGTCGTCCCAGCTGCTCGACGAACTGCTGATCCCGTGCACGAAGACGATCGGGTTGTGGCTCGCGGCCTGGGCGGGGGAGGCGGTCAGGGAGAGCGACAGAAGGAGTGAGGCGGTCACGGCCGAGAGGACCGCGAGGATACGGCGCATGCTGCGTTGCATGGTGCCTCCTGATGGGGGTGGGGTTCCCCGGAGTGTCAGGCGGGGTCTACGCGCGCCGCATCGGCGAGATCGCCGGTCTTTACTAGTCAGTTAACCCACCAGTAACATCACTTGTGTGGCGCCTCCGTGGAACCCCCCGCCTCTTCCGCAGACTTCGGCACAGCCCGGCACACACGCGTGGCAGCACCTCGACCCCCCACTACCCGAGGGAGTCCGCGTACGGGTGCTGCGTGCCGCGCACGGCGACCCGCGCGCCGCCGTGGAACTCGCCTCGGTGCTCAGCGAACCCCAGCTCACCGGCCTCGAACCGCTCCCGGCGGAGCCCGCGACCCTGGCACCCGCCCTGCTGCGCGTCCACCGCGGCGAAGTGCGCGCCCTGCCCGAGGACACCCGGCGGCTCCTGCTGCTCGCCGCGGCCGACCAGCACCCCATCGCGACCCGCGCCTTCCTGCGCGCGGTCACCGCCGGCCGGCTCGACACCCGGCCCCTCGACGACGCCGAGGCCGCCGGGCTCGCCCACGCCACGGCCGGCGGGATCGTCTTCCGCGACCCCTGGACGCGGATCGCCGCCTACGAGACCGCCTCCGCCGAGGACCGGCGCGAGGCCCACCACCTGCTCGCCCGGGTGCTGTGCGGCGAGGGCGAGTCACCCCGGCGCTCCTGGCACCGCGGCGCCGCCGCGCTCGGCCCCAGCAGGCGGCTCGCCGCGGAACTGCGCGCCGCCGCCGACGCTGCGCGCGGCGCAGGCGAACCCGCACTGGCCTGCGCCCTCGCCGAACGCGCCGCCACCCTGTCGCCCGAACCCCGCGACCGGGCACGGCTGTTCGCCCGGGCCGCCGCCGACGCCTGGCACTCCGGCGACGGCGACCGCGCACGCCGCCTCGTCGCCCACACCGACGACGACGCCCTCGGCGGACTGCTCGCTCTACGCGCGGGGAACGCCACGGAGGCCTTCGACGCGCTGCTGACGGCGACGGTCCGCCTCGCGGGCGACGAAGCCCGCAAGGACCGTCCCGACGCGGCTGTCCACTTGCTCGCCCGCGCCACCGAAGCCGCCATCTACACCGGCGACCTGCGCCGCTGCCGCGAGGCTGCCGCCGTCGCCGACCGGCTCGGGATCGCGGTGCCCGGCACGCTCGGCGCACTCGCCGCCGCCTTCGAGGGCCGTTACGACGACGCCCGCGACGCACTCCAGGCGACCGCCGGACGCTGCGGTCCCGGCGGCGACCCCACCCTGCTGATCCACTCCGGGATCGCGGCGCTGATGCTCGGCGACCACACCGGGGCTGCCACGGCCACCGTGCGGGCGGCGGCCGCGGCCCGGAGCAGAGGCGATGCGGTCACCGTTCCGCAGGCGATGGAGTTCCGGGCGTACGCCGACTTCTGGACCGGGCGTCCGCGCGCCGCCGAGGCGGGGGCGCTGGAGGCGCTGCGGCAGGCGCATGCCACCGGCCAGGACAACGGAGCCTGCCATCTGCAGGCCGCCCTCGCCCTGTTCGCCGCCGTCGCCGGCGACGAGGACGTGTGCCGGGAGCGCGCCGAGGCCGCCCGCTCCTACGCGCTGGCTCGCGGGCTCGGCCTGCCCGCCGCGCTGTCGCTGTTCGCCCTCGCCTTCCTCGACCTCAGCACCGGTCGCTTCGCCGCCTCCGGGGCCCGGCTGCGGGCGCTCGCCGGATTCGGCCCGGGACACGGCCACCGGGCCATCCGCCACCTCGCCACACCGCTCTACGTCGAAGCCGCCGTCCACACCGGCGACACCCGCGTCGCCGTGGCCGCCCACGCCGACTACGACCACTGGGCGCGCACTGTCCGCAGCCCCGACGACCTCGCCCTCAGCGCCCGCTGCCGGGCCCTGCTCGCCACGGGTGAGGACGCCGTCGAGCACTACCGCACCGCACTCGACCTGCATGCCGTCGGCACCCGGGAGTTCGAACGCGCCCGCACGGAGCTGCTGTTCGGCGCCGCCCTGCGACGGCTGCGCCGGCGTACCGAGGCCCGCGACCGGCTGCACAGCGCCCTCGAAGCCTTCGAGCACTTCGGCTCCCCGCACTGCGCGGCCCGGGCACGCGGCGAACTGCGCGCCCTCGGCGAACCGGCCGCGCAGGCGAACGGCGCCGACGACCTCGCCGCCCGCCTCACCGCCCAGCAGCTCATGATCGCCCGCATGGCCGCGGAGGGAGCCACCAACCGCGAGATCGCCAGCCGTCTGCTCCTCAGCCCCCGCACCATCGACCACCACCTGCGCGGTGTCTTCGCCCGCCTGGACATCCGCTCACGGATCGAGCTGGTCCGGCTGCTGGGGGAGGACAGGGAGTGAGAGCCTGCGTCCGGGGCGCCGGAAGACCGTCTCGGGCACGTGGGCGCCGCCGTAGATCACTGTCCAGCAGTGCCGGCAGAAGATCGCGTCGATGTCCTCGTCGAGCTGCACCTCGGCCCGCCGGGGAAGATCCCTGACGACGTCGAAGTCGATCGGATCGACCAGGGGACAGTAGGGGCCGCCCTGGCTGGGGCGGAAGGGCTGGTCGGTGGCGGGGTGCGGCTGCAGCCGGTTCCCGGCGGCGAGGAGTGCCTTCACCAGCGGCAGTAGATGTTCGTGCTCGTAGCCGATGCCCACGGTGCTTCCCCTACGCCTGCGGTGTTTCCCGCGCCGTGAACGCCTCCGAGTCCCATGTCCCGCCGAGCCGCGGAGCAAGCCAACCCGCTGCCGCCGCACGGAAGTCGGCGGGTGGGAGGGCCCCGGCCCCCTCGGGCACCGACCCGAGCAGGGAAGCTTCGGCCACGTTCGGAAGATCCGCGAGGTTGCAACGGGCGGCCAGGTCGGGGGACTTGGGCCAGCTGCCGATGACCACACCCGCGAAGTCGAGCCCACGGGCCCGCAGTTCGTGCGCCGTCAGTTCCGTCGTGTTGAGCGTGCCGAGCCCCGCGGCGGCGACCACCAGCACCGGAGCCGCCAGCAGCCGGGCCGCGTCCGCGAGCGTGCCGCCCTCGTCGTCGAAACGGACGAGGAGACCGCCCGCGCCCTCGACCAGCACCAGGTCGTGGTCGACGGCGAGCTTGGCCGCGGCCTCCGCCACCTCGTGCGGTCGCACCGGCGCGAGACCGGCCCGGCGTGCGGCGGTCCCGGGCGCCAACGGCTCCGGATAGCGGGCGAGTTCACGTGTCGTGACCGGGCCCGCGAGCCGGGCCACCTCGTCGGCGTCGCCGCGCTCGTCCGGCCGTACACCCGTCTGGGCGGGCTTGAGCACGGCCACCGAGCGCCCGGCGGCGACCGCCACCGCGGCGACGGCGGCGGTCGTGACCGTCTTGCCGATCTCCGTGCCCGTCCCCGTGATCACCAGTACCGACATTCCGGTTCAGCCTTCCTGAGCGGCCGCGCAGACGGCGCGCGTGATCCGGGCGACGTCCGCGTCACCCGTGACGTACGGCGGCATGGTGTAGACGAGGTCGCGGAAGGGGCGCAGCCACACGCCCTCGCGCACCGCGGCCCGCGTCGCCGCCGCCATGTCGATGTCGTGGTCGAGCTGCACCACGCCGATCGCGCCGAGGACGCGGACATCCCGCACCCCCGGCAGCTCCGCCGCCGGTGCCAGCCCGTCCCGCAGGCCCGTCTCCAGTCGCTTGACCTCGGCCTGCCAGTCCTGCCCGAGCAGCAGGTCGAGGGAGGCGCAGGCCACGGCGGCGGCGAGGGGGTTGCCCATGAAGGTCGGCCCGTGGGCGAGCACCGGCACCGCGCCGCGCGAGATGCCATCGGCGACCCGGGCCGTGCACAGCGTGGCCGCCATCGTCAGGTAACCGCCGGTCAGCGCCTTGCCGACGCACATCACGTCCGGCGTCACGCCCGCGTGGTCCGCCGCGAACAGTGCGCCCGTGCGGCCGAAGCCGGTCGCGATCTCGTCGAACACGAGCAGCACGTCGTGCGCGTCGCACGCCTCGCGCAGCACCCGCAGATAGGCGGGGGAGTGGAAGCGCATGCCGCCGGCGCCCTGCACGACCGGCTCCACGATCACCGCGGCCAGTTCGTCGGCGTGCCGCTCGATCAGCTCGCGCAGCTGGTCGGCGTACGACTCCTCGTACTCGGCCGGTGGCGCGTCGGCGAACACCTGGCGGTGCAGCACGCCCTGCCACAGCTCGTGCATCCCGCCCTCGGGGTCGCACACCGACATCGGCTGCCAGGTGTCGCCGTGGTAGCCGCCGCGCCAGGTCAGCAGGCGCTGCTTGGCCGGGCGGCCGAGCGAACGCCAGTACTGAAGGCACATCTTGACGGCGACCTCGACGGACACCGAGCCGGAGTCGGCCAGGAAGACATGCTCCAGGCCCTCGGGAGACATGTCGACAAGGCGCTTCGCCAGCTGGACGGCGGGCTCGTGGGTGAGCCCGCCGAACATGACATGACTCATGCGCCCCAGCTGGTCGCGCGCCGCGTCGTTGAGCACCGGGTGGTTGTAGCCGTGGATCGCCGACCACCAGGACGACATCCCGTCGATCAACTCGCCCGAGCCGTCCGCAAGGCGCAGCCGCACCCCGCTCGCCGACTCCACGACGAGCGGTTCCTGACGGCCGGGCATCGGCCCGTACGGATGCCAGACGTGCCGCCGGTCGAGGTCCAGCAGCTCGCCCACGGACAGATCAGGCATTGGGCGCGAGATCCGTTCCGGCACCCCGGCGGCGCACCGCGACGAGATCCGTGCGCGCCTCGGACGCGTCCTGCGAAGCCGAAGCCGAAGCCGAAGCCGAAGCCGCGGTCGCGGTCGAAGCCGGCGCCGAGCCGCAGACGCCGCCCCCTTCATGCGACCCGCAGCCCGCACCCTCGTGCGACCCGCACCCTCCGGCGCCCGCGTGCGAGCCGCAGCCGCCTGCCGCCGTGGCGCGGTGCTCCGGCAGCGTGATCTCGCCCGCACCCTCCACCTCGAAGCCGGCGTCCGCGATCATGTCGAGGTCGGCCTTGCCGGCCTGGCCCTCGCTGGTGAGGTAGTCGCCGAGGAAGATCGAGTTGGCCAGGTTGAGCGCGAGCGGCTGCATCGAGCGCAGATGGACCTCGCGGCCGCCCGCGATGCGCACTTCCACGTCGGGGCAGACGAACCGGACCATCGCGAGGATCCGCAGACAGCGCTGCGGGGTGAGGTTCCACTCCTTGGCGAGCGGGGTGCCCTCGAAGGGGATCAGGAAGTTGACCGGAACCGAGTCGGGGTCGAGTGCGCGCAGCGCGTACACGACGTCGACGAGGTCCTCGTCGCTCTCGCCCATGCCCGCGATGAGCCCCGAGCAGGCGGACAGGCCCGCCGCGTGCGCCTTCTGGACCGTGTCCACCCGGTCGGCGTACGTGTGCGTGGTCGTGATGTCCCCGTACGTCCCCTCGGACGTGTTGAGGTTGTGGTTGTAGGCGTCCGCGCCCGCCTCGCGCAGCCGCTCGGCCTGACCGTCGGAGAGCAGGCCCAAGCAGGCGCACACCTCGACGCTCTCGTTCTGGTCCTTGATCGCCTTGATCGTGTCGGAGACCCGGTCCACGTCACGGTCCGTCGGGCCGCGGCCGCTGGCCACCAGACAGACCCGCTTGGCCCCTCCGGCCAGCCCGGCCGCCGCGGCCTGCGAGGCCTCGTCGGGCTTCAGCCAGGTGTACTTCAGGATGTCGGCCTTGGAACCGAGGCGCTGGGAGCAGTACGAGCAGTCCTCGGGACACAAGCCGGACTTGAGGTTGACCAGGTAATTCAGTTTCACGCGGCGGCCGAACCAGTGCCGGCGCACCTTGCCGGCCGCGGCCACCACGTCCAGCACGTCGTCGTCGGAGGTGGCCAGTACGGCCAGCGCCTCGTCGCGGGTCGGCAGCTCGCGCCGAAGCCCCTTGTCCACCAGCGTGTTCAGCAGGTCCATGAGGCCCGATCCTGACGTATGCGAGCGGTCCGGGCCAAGGAGAGTTTGCACAAGAGAGACGGATCGACGTGTGGGTATTGCCACATCCTGGGCGGCAGACCGGGCCGCTAGGGTCTGTGAACTGCCTACAAAACAAGACACCCGAGGCCCGGAGGACACATGGCGGGATCGCCGTTCGGCTGGATCGACGAGCAGGACTGTCTTCGCCGTCGAGCAGGTCTCGTACGGACCTTGAGGCCGCGTCCCGCCGACTCCCCGCTCCTTGACCTCGCGAGCAACGACTACCTCGGTCTCGCCCGCCACCCCGAGATCACCGGGGCCGCGGCGGACGCGGCCCGCGTCTGGGGCGGCGGCGCCACCGGCTCCCGGCTCGTCACCGGCACCACGGAACTGCACGCGGAACTCGAACGCGAGCTGGCGGACTTCTGCGGCTTCGAGGCGGCGCTCGTCTTCTCCTCGGGGTACGCCGCCAACCTGGCCGCGGTCACCGCGCTCGCGCCGCACGGCTCGCTGATCGTCTCCGACGCGGGCAACCACGCCTCGCTCATCGACGGCTGCCGGCTCGCCCGCGGCACGACCCAGGTGGTCGCCCACGCCGACCCGGACGCCGTACGCAAGGCGCTCGGCACCAGCACCGGGCCGGCCGTCGCGGTGTCCGACACGGTCTTCTCGGTGGACGGCGACGCGGCCCCGCTAGCCGGCCTCGCGGACGCCTGCCGCGAGCACGGCGCCGGGCTGATCGTCGACGACGCGCACGGGCTCGGTGTGCTCGGTGACGGCGGCCGGGGTGCCCCGCACGCCGCCGGGCTCGCGGGCGATCCGGGTGTCGTCGTGACCGTCACGCTCTCGAAGTCGTTCGGCAGCCAGGGCGGCGCCGTTCTCGGCTCCGCGCAGGTCATCGACCACCTGGTCAACGCGGCCCGCACCTTTATCTTCGACACCGGTCTGGCGCCCGCCGCGGTGGGTGCGGCCCTCGGGGCGCTGCGGCTGCTGCGCCGTGAGCCGGAGCGTGCGGCGCGGGCGCGCGCGGTGGCGACGGCCCTGCACACCCGGCTCACCGCCGAGGGGCTCGAGGCCGTACGACCGGACGCCGCGGTCGTCTCCGTGCGTGCGCCGTCCCCCGAGCGGGCCGTGGAGTGGGCGGCGGCCTGCCGGGAGGCGGGACTCGCCGTCGGCTGCTTCCGGCCCCCGTCCGTGCCCGACGGCATCTCACGCCTGCGGCTGACCGCCCGCGCGGACCTCACCGACCAGCAGATCGAGAGGGCCGTGCGGGTGATCAGCCAGACGCGGTAGGCGTCGTTCGCAGCTTTCGCGCCTTGGTGCTCGGCGCACTGCTGCTCAGTTGAGTGCGGCGATGAAGCCCTGCCAGGTGGCAGGGCCGAAGAGCAGGGCGGGCCCTGCCTTGTTCTTCGAGTCGCGTACGGCCACCAGTCCGGCCCAGGGGCCGGAGCCCGGACGGGCGGTCTCCACGCAGTTGTTCATTCCCGTGCTGCGGCTGCTGCGCAGCCATGGCACGTCGTGCAACGAAGTACTGGAAGGTACGTACCGAGGCAGTGCAGACATTGGTGCCTCCTTACGCGCCGTCACCTATCCCGGCGATGTAATCCAACGAGTCCTCGGGCGAAAGGGCGTGGATCTGAAGGGTGTTGAAGGCCTCGCTGTAGGCCTGGAGGTCTTCTTTCCGTTCGAGGTAGAGGCTACTCGTCAGCTGGTCAAGAACAACCACATCCAGATCAGAAGTGTTCGGAAAGGAGAAGATAACGAAAGGCCCGGTGATTCCGATATGGGCACCTGCGGCGAACGGAAGTACTTGAAGCCGCACTTGAGGAAGGTGCGCGGCCTCCACCAGACGCCGCAGTTGGCGTGCCATCACGTCGGGGCCGCCGACCTCCCGCCGCAGCACCGCCTCGTCCAGCACCGCACTCAGTTCCAGCGGCGGATTCGAACGCAGCACGTCCTGCCGGGCGAGCCGCACCTCGACGAGCGCGTCGAGCTTGGCGTCCTCCAGCCCGTCCACCGCGGCCCGCGTCACCGCACGGGCGTACTCGGGCGTCTGGAGCAGCCCCGGCACCACGGCGGTCTCCAATGTGCGCATGACGCTGGCCTGCGACTCCAGGCTGATGAAGTCGCGGTACGTAGCCGGCAGGACCCCGCGGTAGGCGTGCCACCAGTGGTGCCGCCCCACCTCGTCGGCGCCGGCCAACACGAGGAGCAGATCGCGCAGTTCGGAGTCCTCGACCGTGTACGCGTCCAACAGCAGTCGTACATCGGCCGGTTTCACACCGCTGGAGCCCGTCTCGATGCGGCTCACCTTCGACTGGTGCCAGCCCACCAGACGCGCCGCCTGGCCACTCGTGAGGCCCGCTCCGGTGCGCAGGGCACGCAGTTCCGCGCCGAGCTTGCGGCGGCGCACCGCGGGACCGTACTGCATGGCCGTACTCCTTACTCCTTCCGGGCCGCCCAAATACGGGCTGTCGTCGCAGAGTTCACCGCTTCGAGCGACAGATATATGCATATCTCGGTGGATCGCACCCGTGACCGGCCCGGTAATGGCAGTCTGGCGCGAAGCACCAGTCCGGGACCGTACTCGTACCACACGCTCCGTGTCGGACTCCGGTCCCGTGGGAAAGGGACGACGTCGCCATGGCAGACCACCATGAAGCATCCATCACTCTGCCGAGCGATCCCGCTTCGGTCTCCTCGGCCAGGAAATACGTCGCAGGCGTCCTGGCCGAATGGGGCCTGCCGACCGACACCGAAATCGCCGACACCGTACGGCTGATCGTTTCCGAACTCGCCACCAACGCCGTCCAGCACACCTTCGGGCAGTCGCCCACCTTCACCGTCGACCTACGGCTCGACCGTGACGAGCAACTGCGCATCGGGGTCACCGACAGCCACCCGCGCTTCCCGAAACGGCTGCCCGCCGCGGTCCAGCAGGACAACGGGCGCGGGATGGTGATCATCCGCTGGCTGACCGCCGAGTGCGGCGGCAGGCTCAGCGTCCGGCCGACCCGGGAGGGCGGCAAGACCGTCGCCATCGAGCTGCCGTGGTCGGCTCCCGTGCAGCCGGTCACCGCGGTGGGCGGGCAAGAACCCTGAAGGCGCGCTCAGTTCCGCTGCGCTGCTCGTCCGAAGGCGCCGCGCAGCAACGCACGGAACGCGTCGGCGGCGGGTGCCGCCTGGTCGGTGCGGTGGGCGACCGAGATCGTACGGCGCAGATCGCCCGGTTCCAGCTGCCGCACCCCCACCGGCGTGACCGCGGTCCTGCCCACCATCTCCGGCACCACCGCCACCCCGAGCCCCGCACTGACCAGCGCGCACACCAGGGCGTACCCCGGGGTCTCGACCAGCACCGACGGGGTGGCCCCGGCCCGGGCCAGCGCCGCCTCCACGCCCGCGCGGGACGGATGCCCGGGCGCCATGCTGATCAGCGGCTGCCCGGCGAGCCGGTCCAGGGACAGCCGCGCGGTGCCGCCCGCGAGGGCGTGCCCGGGAGCGGTCACCAGCACCAACTCCTCGACCAGAACGGGCTCCAGGGCGACTGACGCGGGCAGCGGGGCGGGAGCGGCGGGCTCGTAGGTGTGGGTGAGCGCGAGGTCGACCTCGCCCGCGGCGACCGCCGAAACACCGTCCGGTGGCTCGTAGTTCGCGACCGCCAGCTCCACGTCCGGGTGCGCGCGACGGAACGCGCTCAGCACCTGCGGCAGCAGCTGGATACCCGCCGTCTGGAAGGTGCCAAGCCGCAGGGTGCCGCCCGACAGGCCCGCGAGCCGCGCCAGTTCGTGCCGGGCCTGCTCCAACTCGTCGAGAACCCGGCGGGCCCGCACCACCAGCAGCTCGCCCGCGTCCGTCAGCCGCGCCCCCCGATGGGAGCGCACCAGCAGCGTCGCGCCCGCCTCGCGCTCCAGCTTCGCCACCTGCTGGGAGAGCGCCGGCGTGGTGTAGCCGAGGCGCTCGGCGGCCCGGGTGATCGACCCCGCCTCGGCGACCGCCACCAGCGCCGCCAGCCGCGTCGGGTCGTACACGCCACCCTCCCGGGCCTAAACAGTTGCTTAAGGAAAACCCAGGATATTCGACATACCTGCTGAAGGCGCGGCGCAGGCAGGCTGGTGCGCATGGACGCACAGCTCATCGCCTTCACCGGGGTCGCCGCGGGCATGGTCGCCATGCCGGGCGCGGACTTCACCGTCGTCGTACGCAACGCCCTGGTCTCCCGCCGGGCCGGAGTCGCCTGTGCCCTCGGTGTCGCGGGCGGGCTGCTGCTGCACACGGCGCTGGCGGTCGCCGGGGTCGCGGCGGTCCTCACGGCGGTGCCCGCGCTGTTCCGGACGCTGCAACTGCTCGGCGGCGCCTATGTGCTGTACCTGGGCGCACGGACGCTGCGGCGGCTGCGCGCTGCGGTGTCCGGTGCGCGGGAGTCCGACGAGGCGGCGTCCGGTGCGCGCCCGCTGCGGCAGGGCTTCGTGACCAACGCGCTCAACCCGAAGGCGCCGATCACCTTCCTCAGCCTGCTGCCGCAGTTCGTGCCCGCGGGCAGTCCCGCGCTGCCGCGGACCCTGCTGCTGGCGCTGATCGTGGTCGTACTGGCCCTGGTGTGGTTCCCGGCGGTCGCGCTGCTCGTGGACCGGCTCGGCCGATGGCTGCGCCGGCCGAGGGCCGCGCGGACCGTGGAAGCCGTCACCGGGAGCGCGCTGACGATTCTCGGCGCGGTGCTGCTGACGGAGTCTCTTCGCGCCTGAGTGGCTCGCGCCGGTCATCGCGGCTGAGGCTGCGCTGTACCAGCAGGGGCAGCAGGTGCCACAGCGCCAGACAGACGGCGAGGGTGCCGGCCCCTGTGGCGATTCCGGCGCCGCGCCCCAGCGTCACGTCCACGACCAGCAGCACCGACCCTGTGAACGCCAGCATCAGCACGTTCAGGCCGGCCGTGGCCAACCGGGAGGAGACCCGCACGATCCGCGCCTTGGCATTCTGCTGGAACAGCGAGCGGTGCAGTGCGGCGGGCGCCGTGAACAGGGCCGCGGCCAGCATCGCGAGCAGCAGTGTGGTGACGTACGTGGCGCGTTGGAAGGTGTCCAGCGACGGGAAGCGCTGGGTGAAGGCCAGGGTCAGCAGGAACGCGAAGAGGATCTGCACCCCGGTCTGGGTGACGCGCAGCTCCTGAAGCAGCTCGCCGAAGTTGCGGTCGGCGCGCTCCAGGGGAGTCTCGTCCCGCTGGCTGTGGTGCGGTAGGTCGGCCATGGGTTCACGAGTAACCGCCCCGGCCCATGTCACGCCCCGACGGGGTGACGGCATCCCTGCCGTCACCCCGTCGGGCGGGTCAGCTGACCCGGCCGTACCAGACGCTCTTCGTCCAGATCTTCTGGAGCTTCACAACCTCCCCCGTCTTCGGGGAGTGCCAGATCTTTCCCTTCCCGGCGTAGATGCCGACGTGGTACACGTTCCGGCCCGAGTGGAAGAACACCAGGTCACCGGCCTTGCGGTGGGACGCGGTGACATGGTGGGTCTTGTTGTACTGCCCCGCGGCCGTACGAGGCAGGTTCTTGCCCGCCTTCTTGTACGAGTAGAGCGTGAGCCCGGAGCAGTCGAAGCGGCGTGGCCCCGTGGCGCCCCATTTGTACGGGGAGCCCTTTTTGGAGGCCGCTACCTGTAGTGCCTTCGTCGCGGTCGTCGCGGCCGAGGCGTCGGAGGCGACACCCGGAACCACGATGCTGCCGCCCACGGCGGCGATGGTGAGAGCCGAGGCCGTACCGGCCCGGGTCAGCAGCGACGGGACACGATTGAGCGCAGTCATGCGCAACCCTTCGTCAGCCGCCTGTGAAGGATGACCTGTCGGATTCGGGCTGGCGAAGTTGCCCGGCCGCGTACTGCGGCTTCACCCCAAGGACCGCCCGGATCTCTCCGGCGGCCCAGCTTGCTGGGTCCTCCACTCCTGCCGATCCACTCCTGTCGACCGGTCATCCGGGAGGCGGCAGGACTCGGCGTCCGCCCGGACCGCCCCGCCGCTGTGGCGGGGGCTTGTCGTCGGAAGGGATCTTGACGCACCGATGTCGGAAAAACCGAGTGGAATCAGTGATTTGTGGGGTTACTCACCACTCACCCGTTCGGGTGGACACCCCTTTGTTCGAAGGGGTGTCGAGGGGGTCAATGACGCTCTTACCAGCACCGGAATACTTCATTCCGCCCCTGATATACGCGCGTTGCGCAACTTTTCCGGGCCTTCGGAGCGACGCCTGTCTACTCCATCCGGGGGTACGCCATCTGGTCCGTTTGAACCGGGCACCGGACGGCTCGCCGCCCTGTCGCGGACGGCGGCCCGGGTGTGGGTGCGTCAACTGTCGGCTCCCGGGGGCAGAGTGACCCGGGCCGCCCGCCGCTCGCCGTCGAGGACGCGCAGCGCCTGTGCCAGCGTCGGGGAGTGCACCTCGCTCTCGCCCCGCTGGTGCATCAGCGCGAGAGCGTCGCGCAGCGCCGTCGCCTTGCCCACCAGCGCCTGGGCGGCGCGCAGTCCGCGGTAGGTGTCTCCCGGGCGGGCCGGGTTGATGCGGCCGAGCAGATCGACCACGTCGAGGTAACGGTCGATCAACTCGGCCTCCGCGCGCGTCAGTGCGGGCAGCGGGGGCAGTTCGGGTGGAAGCATCGGGCCATCACCTCGCGCCCGGCGCGGTGCCCGAGGTCTTGCGGCTCGGGACGATCGCGTCCACCAGTCCGTAGGCGAGTGCCGCCGGGGCGTCCAGGATCTTGTCCCGCTCGATGTCCGCGGCGACTTGCTCCGCGCTCTGCCCGGTGTGCCGTACGAGCATCTCCTCCAGCATCTTCCGGGTGCGCATCAACTCCTCGGCCTGGATGGCCAGATCACTCGCCTGACCCTCGATCGGCTCGGTGAACGAGGGCTGATGGAGCAGCACCCGGGCACCGGGCAGCGCGGACCGCTTGCCCGAAGTGCCGCCCGCCAGCAGGACGGCCGCGGCCGAGGCGGCCTGCCCCAGGCAGACCGTCTCCACGTCGCAGGTGACGAACTGCATCGTGTCGTAGACGGCCGTCATCGCACTGAACGAGCCGCCGGGGGAGTTGATGTACAGCGCGATGTCCCGGTCCGGCGCCAGGTATTCGAGGTGCATGAACTGCGCCATCACGTCGTTCGCCGACGTGTCGTCGATGGGGGTCCCCAGGAAGACGATCCGCTCGTCGAGGAGCTTCGAGTACGGATCCAGGCTCCGGTGCCCGGCACTGGTGCGCTCGGTGAATTCGGGCAGGACGTGACGAGCGGTCGGTTCGTTCATGGCTGGCGCCTCCTCAGAGCGACTCTCCTGTAAAAAATGTACAGGACGTACAGAACGCGTCGAGGGTATCGGCTGACAGCGAAAAACCCCGTGGAGCGTGACGCTCCACGGGGATCAGGGGTGCGGTGAGTCTGCGGCGGGGTTGCGGCGGGGTTGCGATGGGTCCGTGCCGGGAGGATCTGCGGACCCTGGGGGTCCGGAGGGCCCGGTCTAAGCTGGTGGCCATGGCCTACGAGATTCCGGTGACGCAAGCCAGGGCTGAGCTCGCCGATCTGATCAACCGGGTGGTGTACGGCAACGAGCGCGTCGTCGTGACGCGGCACGGGAAGCCCCTCGTCGCCATGGTCTCCGCCGCCGACCTGGAGCGCCTCGAAGAACTCGACGCCGCCGAGGAGCAGGTGATCACCTCGGTCTCCACCGTTCGCGAGGTCGGCTCCGCCCCGCGCGAGCGCCAGCGGTTCGGCATCGCCGCGGAGCACCGGGGGCACACGGCGTCGTAACGCCCGCTCCGGGCAAGGCGGTTCGAAGGTGTGACGGCCGTGAGCCGCTGCCCGCGGCGGGCAGGGGCTCACGACCGGTTCCGGGGCGGAGCCCGGGGTGCGGGGCGGGCGGGGCCTCGATCCGGTGTCAGCCCACGAGAGCCGGTTCCCGCTGTGCGACCGGCTCGGGGCTTGTGCGGCGCGACTTCCGTGCGTTGCCCAGCAGGACCGCGCCCAGTCCGAGGGCCGTCCAGCAGACCAGGGTGAGCGCCGGGCCGACGGCCGCGGCCCCGTCGAAGAAGGACACCGAGCGCAGCAGGGTCGTACCGGCGCCCGGCGGCATCCACTGGCCGATCGCCCCGACCGGCTCCGGCAGCATCTCCGGGGCGGAGGCCGCTCCCGAGAACGAGTTGCCGAACAGCATGATCGGCAGCGCGCCGAGCCCGATGCCCGGGGCGCCGAAGAGGGCCGCGAGCCCGGCCACCGCGGCGCTCACCGCCAGCGTGGAGAGGCCGAGCGTGGCGGCCTCGGCCCACCAGTTCCCGGTGATGACGCCCAGCCAGCTACCCGCGAGGGCAGCCGCGACCGCGCCGACCAGGGCGGCGGCACCGACCAGCGCGGCCACGGCGCGGATGCCCCGCAGCCCCAGCAGCGTCACGACGGCTCCCGCGGCGATGCCGGCCAGCGCGAGCGGCAGCACGCTCGCGGTCAGCGCCGCGCCGCGCGGGTCGTGCGCGGAGGCGGGCACGACGTCGACGGTGGTCACCTCGGTGCCCGCCGGCGCCTGTCCGGTCACCGCCTGGTCCAGCAACTGGGCGACCAGGGGGCTCGCGGCCGACGCGGTCAGCAGCTTGGGCCCCTGGGCGGTGGCGACGACGGCGCCGTATACGGTCCGGTCCTCGACGGCGTCCCGGGCGGCGGCCTCGTTCGCGTAGCGGTGTATCTCGAACGCGCCCGGGTGCCCGGCGAGCCGCTTCTCCAACTGTGCGGTCGCGGTGGCGGGGCCCGCCACGCCGAGCGGCAGGTCACGGGGCGCCGTTCGGGTGGCGGGCCAGGCGAAGGACCACAGGGCGAGCGCCGCCAGGGCCGGGATCAGCACGAGGACCGCGATCAGTCGGCGGGTGTGAGGCCTGGCGGGGGTGGCGGAGGCGGACATGTGCTCCCTTTCCGGGTGGGGGTTCCGGGTGGGTTCCGAGTGGTTCCGAGTGGTTCTAAAAAGAAGGATCGTTCGTTTTAGGTACGCCACTACCGTCCCTCTGCCTGCTTCTCTTGTCAAGAATGAATGTTCGTTTTAATTTTGGGACATGGCCCGCGTATCCCAGGCACACCTCGACGCCCGCCGCCGGCAGATCCTCGACGGCGCCTCGCTCTGCTTCGCCCGTAACGGGTTTCACGCCACGTCGATGCAGGACGTGCTCAAAGAGGTCGATCTCTCCGCGGGCGCCGTCTACCGCTACTTCAGCGGCAAGGACGAGCTGATCGGCGCGATCGTCGCCGAGGTGCTGGAGGCGGTGCACGACACCTACGAACGAGCGGCCCAGGAGACCCCGCCGCCGCTGCCGGACGTACTGATCACCAGGGCACTGGCACAACTGAGAGCACTGAAGCCCGGCGTGCTGGACGGCGGTGAGTGGATCTTCCCCCGACTGATGATCCAGGTGTGGACCGAGACCCTGCGCAACGACGAGCTGTCGGCCGTCATGCGCACCGGCTATGACCAGGTGCGCGCCGCATGGGCGAAGCTCGTCGAGAGCTACAAGGCCGCGGACCTCATGCCCGCGGACGCCGACGCCGACGCCATGGCCCGCACGATGATCGCCCTTGCCCAGGGATTCGCGGCCCAGCAGGCCGTTTTCGGTGCCGCATCCCCCGAGGTCCTGCGGGACGGTCTACGGGCGTTGATGAGCATGCGCACAGGCGGGTCCGGCGGGATGAATGGATCACAGCTCGGTTAACTTGCTTGAAACTCGGCCCAACTAGCCTGCCCCTCCACGCCACCAGGCACTTTGCCCCGTGGCAGCGGCAACCGGACCCCGCACGGTCCGGAGCGAGGACTGTGAGGTGGGACGCCGTGCAACTGACCCCGCACGAGCAGGAGAGGCTGCTGATCCATGTGGCAGCCGACGTGGCCGAGAAGCGCCGGGCCCGCGGGCTCAAGCTGAACCACCCCGAGGCGATCGCGCTCATCACGTCGCACATCCTCGAAGGAGCACGTGACGGCCGTACGGTCGCGGAGCTGATGTCCTCCGGACGCAAGCTGCTGACCAGGGACGACGTCATGGAGGGCATCCCCGAGATGATCCACGACGTCCAGGTCGAGGCGACCTTCCCGGACGGCACCAAGCTCGTCACCGTCCACGACCCGATCGTCTGACGGGGGAGCGAACGCCATGATTCCCGGAGAGATCCTCTTCGCCGACGGACCCATCACCTTCAACGAGGGCCGTGAGGTCACCCGGCTGACCGTCCTCAACGCCGCCGACCGGCCCGTCCAGGTCGGCTCCCACTACCACTTCGCCGAGGCGAACCCCGGTCTGGAGTTCGACCGCGCCGCCGCGCGCGGCCAGCGGCTCAACGTCGCCGCCGGTACCGCCGTGCGCTTCGAGCCCGGGATCCCCGTCGACGTAGAACTTGTTCCGCTCGCCGGCGCCCGTGTGGTGCCCGGACTGCGCGGGGAGACCGGAGGTGCCCTCGATGCCTGAGATCTCGCGTGCCGTGTACGCCGATCTGTTCGGCCCCACCACCGGCGACCGCATCCGGCTCGCCGACACCGATCTGCTCGTCGAGATCGAGGAGGATCGTTCCGGCGGTCCCGGACTCGCCGGTGACGAAGCCGTGTTCGGCGGCGGCAAGGTCATCCGAGAATCCATGGGCCAGGCGCGTGCTACGCGCGCAGACGGCACCCCGGACACGGTCATCACGGGCGCGGTGATCATCGACCACTGGGGCATCGTCAAGGCCGACGTCGGCATCCGCGACGGCCGGATCACCGGCATCGGCAAGGCGGGCAACCCGGACACCATGGACGGAGTGCACCCCGACCTCGTCATCGGCCCCGAGACCGAGATCATCGCGGGCAACGGGCGGATCCTGACCGCGGGCGCCATCGACGCGCACGTCCACCTGATCTGTCCGCAGATCGCCGACGAGGCGCTCGCCTCCGGCGTCACCACGCTGATCGGCGGCGGCACCGGCCCCGCCGAGGGCTCCAAGGCGACCACCGTCACCCCCGGCCCCTGGCATCTGGCCCGGATGCTGGAGGCGATGGAGGAGTACCCGCTCAACTTCGGTCTGCTCGGCAAGGGCAACACCGTCTCGCACGACGCGATGCTGTCCCAGATCCGCGGGGGAGCGCTGGGGCTCAAGCTGCACGAGGACTGGGGCTCCACGCCCGCCGTCATCGACGCCGCGCTCACCGTCGCCGACCGCACCGGCATCCAGATCGCCATCCACACCGACACGCTGAACGAGGCCGGGTTCGTGGGCGACACGCTCGCCGCGATCGGCGGGCGCGGCATCCACGCGTACCACACCGAGGGCGCGGGCGGCGGGCACGCGCCCGACATCATGACCGTGGTCTCCGAGCCGCACGTGCTGCCCAGCTCCACCAACCCGACCCGGCCCTACACCGTCAACACCGCCGAGGAACACCTCGACATGCTGATGGTCTGCCACCACCTCAACCCGGCCGTCCCCGAGGACCTGGCCTTCGCGGAGTCGCGGATCCGGCCCTCCACCATCGGCGCCGAGGACATCCTGCACGACCTCGGCGCGATCTCGATCATCTCCTCGGACGCCCAGGCCATGGGCCGGGTCGGCGAGGTGATCATGCGGACCTGGCAGACGGCCCATGTGATGAAGCGGCGGCGCGGCGCACTGCCCGGCGACGGCCGCGCGGACAACCACCGCGTACGTCGCTATGTCGCCAAGTACACGATCAACCCGGCGCTCGCGCAGGGCCTCGCCCGCGAGGTCGGCTCCGTCGAGACGGGCAAGCTCGCCGACCTCGTGCTGTGGGCGCCCGCGTTCTTCGGGGTCAAGCCGCACCTCGTCATCAAGGGCGGACAGATCGCGTACGCGCAGATGGGCGACGCGAACGCCTCGATTCCGACACCGCAGCCGATCCTGCCGCGTCCGATGTACGGGGCGATCGGGCGGGCGCCCGCCTCGAACTCGTTCAACTTCGTGGCCCCGCTCGCCATCGAGGACGGGCTGCCGGAGCGGCTCCGGCTCGGCAAGCGGTTCGTGGCGATCGACTCGACGCGCGGCGTGACCAAGGCCGACATGCGCGAGAACGACGCCCGGCCGCGCGTGCAGGTCGACCCCGACAGCTTCGCCGTGCACATCGACGGGGAGCTGGTCGAGGCCACGCCCGCCGCCGAACTGCCCATGGCCCAGCGTTACTTCCTCTTCTGATGTCCCGCGCCGCGCTTCTCGTCCTGGCGGACGGCCGCTTTCCCGCCGGAGGGCACGCGCACTCCGGCGGGGCCGAGGCCGCTGTCAAGGCAGGACGGATCACCGGGGCTGCGAGCCTGGAGGACTTCTGCCGGGGCCGGCTGCACACGGCGGGGCTGGTCTCGGCCGCCCTCGCCGCGGCGGCCGCGCTCGGAGTCGATCCCGTGGAGCTGGACGCGGCGGCGGACGCCCGTACGCCGTCGGCCGCGCTGCGTGTTGCCGCGCGCAGGCTCGGGCGGCAGCTGATGCGGGCCGCCCGGGCGACCTGGCCCTCCGGTGAACTCGACGCGCTCGCGCGGGAGTTCCCCAAGGGGGCGCACCAGCCCGTGGTGCTCGGGGTGACCGCGCGGGCCGCGGGGCTCGGGCCCGACGATGCCGCGTACTGCTCGGCGTACGAGAGTCTCAGCGGACCGGCGAGCGCGGCCGTGCGGTTGCTGAGTCTTGATCCGTTCGATGCGACGGGGGTGCTGGCTCGGCTTGCTCCCGAGTTGGACCTTGTCGCTCAGCAGGCTGCCGTGGCCGCGCGGCGAGTGCTTGACGACGGCGTCGATGCGTTGCCCGCGGCGTCCGCTCCGCTGCTGGAGATCGCTGCGGAAGCCCATGCGGGGTGGCCCGTACGGCTGTTCGCGTCGTAGGGGGTTGATCGCCCCCTCCGCCCCTTCCCGTCCCGTCTTCCTGGGGGCTTCGCCCCCTTTCCCCCTATCGGCCTGGACGGCCTCGTCCTCAAACGCCGGACGGGCTGACCACCCCTCCTGGAGCCGCTCTTATGCATCTTGATCACTCTCACTCTCATGACGGGCCCTCCGCCCTCAGCGCTGATGCTCATCGGCCTGACGGGACCCGGCGCGCTCTGCGTATCGGGCTCGGCGGTCCCGTCGGGTCAGGGAAGACCGCTACCGTGGCCGCGCTCTGCCGGGCCCTGCGTGACGAACTCTCCCTCGCCGTCGTCACCAATGACATCTATACGCGCGAGGACGCGGAGTTCCTGTTGCGGGAGGCCGTGCTGCCGCCGGAGCGGATCACCGCCGTGGAGACCGGGGCCTGTCCGCACACCGCGATCCGGGACGACATCTCCGCCAATCTCGAAGCGGTCGAGGATCTGGAGGACGAGGTCGGGCCGTTGGACCTGATCCTGGTGGAGTCCGGCGGGGACAACCTCACCGCGACCTTCTCCAAGGGGCTCGTGGACGCGCAGATCTTCGTGATCGACGTGGCGGGCGGGGACGACATCCCGCGCAAGGGCGGGCCCGGCGTCACGACCGCCGATCTGCTCGTCGTCAACAAGACGGACCTCGCCCCGTACGTCGGGTCCGACCTCGGGCGGATGGCCGCCGACGCGAAGACCCAGCGGGCCGAACTGCCCGTCGTCTTCCAGTCGTTGCGCAGCGAGCCCGGGGTCGCGGAGGTCGCCGGCTGGGTGCGGGCGCAGCTCGCCGCGTGGACGGCATGACGACAGGGGTACGGGCGCGAGCGCGGATCGCGGCACGGGACGACGGCCGGGGCGGCACCGCGCTGCCGGTGCTGGAGGGGGACGGCCCTCTCGCCCTGCGGCGCGTGCGGGCGAGCGGCACCGAGGCACGCGTCATGCTCGTCGGGGCGATGAGCGGACCGCTCGGCGGCGACCACTTCACCGTCGAGGCGGAGGCGGGTCCCGGCGCCCGGCTGCACGTCGGCTCCGCGGCGGCCACCATCGCGCTGCCCGGGCAGGCCAAGGGCGAGGCGCACTACGACGTACACCTGAACGTCGCCGCCGACGGTGAACTGCACTGGCTGCCCGAGCAGTTGATCTCCGCCGGTGGAAGTGATCTGTGCGTGTCCTCGCGCATCGAGCTGGCCTCCGGGGCCCGGCTGGTCTTCCGGGAGGAGCAGGTGCTCGGGCGGGCGGCGGAGGAACCCGGGCGGCTCGCCAGCCGTCTTACCGTGCGCCTCGACGGTCGGCCGCTGCTGGACCAGGAGCTGACGTGCGGGCCCGGTGCCCCCGGGGGCTGGGACGGTCCCGCCGTGCTGGCCGGCCATCGCGCGCTGGGGCAACTCGTGGTCGTACGGCCGGAGTTCGGGACAGAGAGGCCAGGGGCGCGGATGCGGGGGGAGTACGCCGCACTCACCCCGCTCGCCGGGCCCGCCGTCCTGGTGACCGCGCTGGCGCCCGACGCGAGGCTGCTGCGGCGCGTGCTCGACGAGGCGCTCGCGTCACTCGGCTGAAACGTACGGTTCCGCTCACCAGGACACGGTTCTCCGGATATCGGATCAGTAAAGAAGCCCGGTCGCATCTGTTCTCAGGGAGCTCACAGCCGAAAGGATCCCCGTACCAATCGCAACGATGTACGGGGAGGTCCCACTTGAGGGGTTTGAGACCGACGAGGCGAGTGACAGCGCTCGGCTCGGCCGGAGCGCTCGTCACGGCGACACTCATAGCCGGAGCCCTCGCGGCGCCGTCGGCCACCGCCGACTCGCGCCACGGCCAGAACCGTGAGGCCCGCGGCGCGGCCATCGCCGCCGACCGGGCGGCCAAGGCCGGGATCGACTGGGCGGACTGCCCCGCGGACTGGGGCTTCGAGAAGCCCATCCAGTGCGGCTGGGTCAGCGTCCCGCTCGACTACGCCCACCCCTACGGCAAGCAGATCAAGCTGGCCGTCGACCGCATCGGGAACACGGGCACCAAGGAGGAGCGCCAGGGCGCCCTTGTGTACAACCCGGGCGGCCCCGGCGCCTCCGGCATGCGCTTCCCGCGCCGCGTCACGACCAAGGCGCCGGTCTGGGTGAACACCGCCAAGGCGTACGACTTCGTGGGCTTCGACCCGCGCGGTGTCGGCCACTCGGCGCCCATCTCCTGCATCGACCCGCAGGAGTTCGTGAAGGCCCCCAAGGCCGACCCGGTCCCGGACACCGAGGCCGACAAGCTCGCCCAGCGCAAGCTGGCCGCCGCGTACGCGGACGGCTGCGCCGAGCGCAGTGGCGCGATGCTGCCGCAGATGACCACGCCGAACGCCGCGCGCGACCTGGACGTCATCCGGGCCGCCCTCGGCGAGAAGAAGCTCAACTACCTGGGCGTCTCCTACGGCACCTACCTCGGCGCCGTCTACGGCACGCTCTTCCCGAAGCACGTCCGGCGCATGGTCGTCGACAGCGTCGTCGACCCGTCGCGCGAGAACATCTGGTACCAGGCCAACCTGGAGCAGGACATCGCCTTCGAGGGCCGATGGAAGGACTGGGAGGACTGGGTCGCCAAGAACGACGCGGCCTTCCACCTCGGCGACACCCGCGCCAAGGTCCAGGACCAGTGGCTCAAGCTCCGTGCCACGGCGAAGAAGAGCCCTCTCGGCGGGGTCGTCGGTCCGGCCGAGCTGATCTCCTTCTTCCAGAGCGCTCCGTACTACGACTCCTCGTGGGTACCGACCGCGCAGGTGTTCAGCAAGTACGTCGCCGGTGACACCCAGGCGCTGATCGACGCGGCCTCTCCCGACCTGTCGGACACCGCGGGCAACATCTCCTCGGAGAACGGCAACGCCGTCTACACGGCCGTCGAGTGCGCCGACGCCAAGTGGCCCACGAGCTGGAAGCGTTGGGACCGCGACAACACGCGGCTCCACAAGGACTACCCGTTCATGACCTGGGCCAACGCGTGGATGAACCTGCCGTGCGCCACCTGGTCGGCGAAGCAGCAGACCCCGGTCGACGTGAAGACCGGCAAGGGCCTGCCGCAGGTGCTGATCGTGCAGTCCACGCGTGACGCCGCCACCCCGTACCCGGGCGCCGTCGAACTGCACAAGCGCTTCAAGGGCTCCCGTCTGATCACCGAGAAGGACGCGGGCTCGCACGGCGTGACCGGCCTGGTCAACCCGTGCATCAACGGGCGGGTGGACACCTACCTGCTCACCGGCAAGACCGACGCCGCCGACGTGACGTGCACGCCGCACGCGACGCCGACGCCGTAGCCGTAGGGCTGTGAAGTGAGGGGCGGCCGGAATCCCGGCCGCCCCTCATTCATTCACCCATGACATACCGTCAACTCAGCGGCATCCGCGGGAACTTGCGGGCCATCGACGCCTTCTCCTCGGCCTCCTCGGCCTTGACGACCGCCGCGTACCGGTCGACGTACTCCTGCTCGGAGAGGGTCAGGATGGCGTACATGATCTCGTCGGTGACGGCGCGCAGGATCGCCTTCTCGTTCTCCATTCCGGCGTAGCGGGAGAAGTCCATCGGCTTGCCGAAGCGGATGACAACGCGCCGGAAGTTCGGGATGACCTGGCCGGGCGGCTGTGCCTCGAACGTGCCGATCATCGCGCAGGGGATCACCGGCACCTGGGCCCTGAGCGCCATGACGGCGACGCCGACCTTGCCCTTGTACAGGCGCCCGTCGTGCGACCGCGTCCCCTCCGGGTAGATCCCCAGCAATTCCTCCTTGCGCAGCACGCCGAGCCCCTCGCGGATCGCGGCCTGGCCCGCCTCCTTGCCGGAGCGGTCCACCGGGATCTGCCCGGCGCTGCGGAAGAACGCGGCCGTGAGGCGTCCCTTGATGCCGGGGCCCGTGAAGTACTCCGCCTTCGCCAGGAAGGTGATGCGCCGTTTGAGGACCGCGGGCATCAGGAAGTGGTCCGAGAACGACAGATGGTTGCCCGCGACGATGGCCGGTCCCGACGAGGGGATGTGCTCAAGACCCTCGATCCGAGGCCGGAAGACCAGTCTCAACAAGGGCCCCAGCAGCACGTATTTGAGCACGTAATAGAACAAGGGGTCGCTCCTCACTCCGTCGGATCGGCTCAACCGCCGCGTTCTAGCAGGTCAACGGGCATGCGATGGGCTGTCAGTGTAGGCGCAGGCGTGGCCCGCCGGAACCGGGCCCGACCGGACTTGTACCGATTCCCCGCACGTTTCTGACAGTTCGCCGTAGAGAAGAAAAGGGGTCGTTCGGCACGGGCGGGAACGACCGCCGGACCAGGGTGCTGCTACTGGCGGGTAGAGATCAACCGTGTCGGCGCAGCGTGGCGCAAACGTGGTCGGTGGCTGGCGGGCATGCGCCTCTTGCCAGGGCTTCCTGGCAACCTCGCCGAACTGCCCTGCCACAGACGTGCGCAGGAGACGGCACACCCCGAGGAGCGACGGAGGCATCCTCGGGGTGACCGGTCTCGTCCGGTTGGCGTGGGGCGCCGGGGTCAGGCGCCTTGCGTCAGAACCTTCTCCAAGGACGCCAGCGCCGATTCGAGTTCCTCGCCCGTGATGGTCAGCGGCGGGGCCAGGCGGATCGTCGAGCCGTGGGTGTCCTTGACGAGGATTCCCTCGCGCATGAGGCCCTCGCTGATCTCGCGGCCGGTGCCGATGGCGGGGTCGATGTCCACGCCCGCCCACAGCCCGCGCGAACGGAAGCCCACGACGCCCTTGCCGACCAGCGCTGCCAGGCCGCCCCGCAGGGCCACGCCCAACTCGGCCGCCCTGCGCTGGAATTCGCCGGTCTCCAGCAGCTCGACCACGGCCGAGCCGACCGCTGCGGCGAGCGGGTTGCCGCCGAACGTCGATCCGTGCTCGCCGGGTCGCAGTACCCCGAGCACGTCGCGGCGCGCGACCACCGCGGAGACCGGGACGATGCCGCCGCCGAGCGCCTTGCCGAGCAGCACCATGTCCGGGACGACACCCTCGTGCTCGACGGCGAGGGTGGTGCCCGTGCGGCCGAGGCCCGACTGGATCTCGTCCGCGATGAACAGGCACCCGGTGCGCCGGGTCAGCTCGCGGACGCCGGTGAGGTAGCCGTCGTCCGGGATGACGACGCCCGCCTCGCCCTGGATGGGCTCGATCAGCACCGCCGCGGTCGTCTCGTCGATGGCCGCCTCCAGCGCGGCGAGGTCGTTGTACGGGACGATCCGGAAGCCGGGAGTGAAGGGGCCGAAGCCGGCGCGGGCGGTCTCGTCGGTGGAGAAGCTGACGATCGTCGTCGTACGGCCGTGGAAGTTGTCGGCGGCCACGACGATCGTCGCCCGGTCCGGTGCGACGCCCTTGACGTCGTACGCCCACTTGCGGGCCACCTTGATGGCCGACTCCACCGCCTCGGCGCCCGTGTTCATCGGCAGCACCATCTCCTGGCCGGTCAACGCGGCCAGGGATTCCGCGAATTGGGCGAGACGGTCGTTGTGGAACGCGCGCGAGGTCAGCGTCAGCTGGTCGAGCTGCCGGTGCGCGGCTTCGATCAACGCGGGGTTGCGGTGACCGAAGTTGAGGGCCGAGTAGCCCGCCAGCATGTCGAGGTAGCGGCGGCCCTCGACGTCCTCCACCCAGGTGCCCTCGGCGCGGGCGACGACCACGGGCAGGGGGTGGTAGTTGTGCGCGAGGACCGGCTCCTCGGCGCGGATCAGGTCGGCGGAGGAACGCGTAACGGCGGGAGCAGTCATGAACGGATCTCCTGAGTGCAGCACTTGATGCCGCCGCCTGCCTTGTGGAACTCCGACAGGTCGACGGGGACGGGGACGTAGCCGTGGCGGTCGAGCTGGGCGGCGAGCGCCTCGGCCCGCGGCGAGATGAACACATGGCGGCCGTCGGAGACGGAGTTGAGGCCGAACGTCAGCGCGTCCTCACGGGTGGCGAGCACCGCGTCGGGGAACAGCCGGCCGAGGACCTCGCGGCTGCCGGGCGAGAACGCCTCCGGGTAGTACGCGATGTTCGCGTCGGGCCCGTCGTCCAGGACGAACAGCGCGGTGTCCAGATGGTAGAAGCGCGGGTCCACCAGCCGGAGGGTGATCACCGGGACGCCGAAGAACTCCTGCACCTCGCGGTGCGCCTCGGGCGTCGTACGGAATCCGGTGCCCGCCAGGAGATAGCGGCCGGCCGGGATCAGATCGCCCTCGCCCTCGCAGACGGACTCGGGGCGGTAGACGTCGTAGCCGGCCGCTTTGAACCAGGTCTCGTAGATGCCGGACTCGGGGCGGCGTTGAGGTGCGTGGAAGAGCGAGCCGAACACACGGCCCGCCAGGACGAGCGCGGAGTTCGCCGCGAACACCATGTCCGGGAGGTCCGGGACGGGTTCCACGGAATCGACGGTGTGGCCATGGGCGCGGTATGCGCCGATCAGGGCCTGCCACTGGCTGTGGGCGAGGTCGACGTCGACCGTCGCGTCGGGATGCATCCAGGGGTTGATCGCGTACTGCACGGCGAAGTGTCTGGGTTCGCAGACAAGGAAGCGCCGGGGGCGCGGCACACGGCTGTCGGGCACAGAGTGGTTCCTCCGCTTCCTGCGGTGTCGACGGGGGGTGCCTCCACGGTAGGAAACGGGAGATACCGGCGACAAGCGACGAAAGCTGCGCGCATACGCAGTATTGCTGCGTGGTCTGCCGGGTCAGCGCACGTTTCCTGCGTCATCCGGGGCCGCGTGGGTCGCGCCCGCCTCCGGGGCCTCCGGCAGCAGGTGGGACAGCACCATGTAGCTGATCGTCTTCCGGATGAAGGGCTCCGTCCGGATCCGCTCCAGGACCTCCTCGAAGTGCCCCACATCCGTGGCGCGTACATGGAGGAGCGCGTCCGCGCCGCCGGTCACGGTCATCGCCGCGGTGATCTCCGGATGGTTGCGGACCACCTCCGCGAGCCGCCGGGGCGGCGCCGCGCCCTCGCAGTACACCTCGACGTACGCCTCCGTGCGCCAGCCGAGCGCCGCGGGCTGCACGGTGGCCGTGAACCCGGTGATCACGCCGGTCTCGCGCAGCCGGTCCACCCGGCGCTTGACCGCGGTCGCCGACAGGCCGATCGCCGCACCGATCTCGGAGAAGCTCGTCCTGGAATTGGCCATCAGGGCCGTGATGATCTTGCGGTCGAGATCGTCGAACATCGCGGGCTTGCTGCTCATGGCGGCACTGTATCCAGCAAGGACGGCCACGCCCCGCACATGTCCAGGCGTCCGAATACCTCTTACACTCCACCTTCATGCTGCGCGCGCTCGCCGTCGACGACGAACAACCGTCCCTCGAGGAACTCGTGTACCTGCTGAACGCGGATCCGCGGGTCGGCAGTGCCGAGGGCGCCAGTGACGCGACCGAGGCGCTGCGCCGGATCAACCGGGCCCTGGAGTCCGGCCCCGACGGACCCGAGGCGATCGACGTCGTCTTCCTCGACATCCACATGCCCGGGCTCGACGGGCTCGACCTGGCCCGGCTGCTCACCGGCTTCGCCAAGCCGCCCCTCGTCGTGTTCGTCACCGCCCACGAGGGCTTCGCCGTCCAGGCCTTCGACCTCAAGGCCGTCGACTACGTCCTCAAGCCCGTCCGCCGCGAACGCCTCGCCGAGGCCGTCCGCCGCGTCGCCCAACTCATGGACGCCGCCCCGCTGATACCCGTGCACGAGCCCGACCCCGACCAGATATCCGTCGAACTCGGCGGTGTCACCCGCTTCGTGGCCGTCGAGGACATCACCCACGCCGAGGCGCACGGCGACTACGCCCGCCTGCACACCGCCCAGGGCAGCCACCTCGTCCGCATCCCGCTGTCCACCCTCGAAGAGCGCTGGCGCTCGCGCGGCTTCGTCCGCATCCACCGTCGCCACCTCGTCGCGCTGCGCCACGTCGACGAACTCCGCCTGGACGCGGGCACGGTGAGCGTCCTCGTCGACCAGGTCGAACTCCAGGTCAGCCGCCGGCACGCCCGCGAACTGCGGGATCTGCTGATGCGCCGGACCGCCAACTGAGGAGGGGGCCGACATGCCGCAGGATCCCACCGAACGCCGAGTCGTCGTCACCGGAGTGCCCCGCCGCACCCGCCGGACCTCCGGCTACTACCGCCCCAGGACCGAGATCGACGAACAGACCACCCTCGGCCACACCTACGTCCGCTCCCTGATGCGCAGTCAACTACGCGTGGCACTCGTGGTGTTCGCGGTCCTGGTGCTGCTCGTGGGACCGCTGCCCCTGGTGTTCGCCGCCATGCCGGACGGCGCGAGCCTGGAGTGGGCCGTGCTCGGCTTCTGCCTGTACGCGCCGCTGGTGCTGCTCGCCCGCTGGTTCGTGCGCCGCGCCGAACGCAACGAACGCGACTTCGTCAGGCTCGTCGAGGACCAGGACCGCTGACCCGGGTGAACGAGAACTACGCCGTCCCCGCGGTCGCCCTCGTGGTCGTGGCGACCGTCCTGGTAGGCGCGTTCGGCCTGCGCATCTCCCGGACCACCTCCGACTTCTACGTCGCCTCGCGCACCGTCGGCCCCCGGCTCAACGCGGCCGCGATCAGCGGGGAGTACCTGTCCGCGGCCTCCTTCCTCGGCATCGCCGGCCTCGTGCTCGTGCAGGGCCCCGACATGCTCTGGTACCCGGTCGGCTACACCGCCGGCTATCTCGTGCTGCTGCTGTTCGTCGCCGCCCCGCTGCGCCGCTCCGGCGCCTACACGCTGCCCGACTTCGCCGAGGCGCGGCTTGGCTCGCAGGCCGTGCGCCGCCTCGCGGGTGCCTTCGTCGTCGGCGTCGGCTGGCTGTACCTGCTGCCCCAACTCCAGGGCGCGGGGCTCACGTTGGCTGTCTTGACCGACGCGCCCGACTGGTTCGGCGGGGTTCTCGTCGCGGTCGTCGTGGTCGCGACCGTCGCCGCCGGCGGCATGCGCAGCATCACCTTCGTCCAGGCCTTCCAGTACTGGCTGAAGCTGACCGCCCTGCTGGTCCCCGCACTCTTCCTGGTCCTCGCCTGGCAGGCCGACGGAGCGCCGCGCCACCCCTTCGACGAACCGACGACCTTCCGTGAGCAGCGCGTCGTCCGGGTCGACGACAGCCTCGACCTGAAGCTGTCACGGCCCCTGACCGTCACGGCGACCGGCACCATCGACAACCGGCGCTACGACGGCGCACGCGTCCAACTCCCCGCAGGCGTCCACCACATCACCCACGGCACCCGGCTGACCTTCGACAAGGGCACCCCGGTCCCCGCCGCCGACCGCGGCAGCAACGGCGGCATGTCCACCTCGCTCGCCGCCGGCCGCGAGGAACGCCCGCTGTACGCCACGTACGGACTGATCCTCGCCACCTTCCTCGGCACCATGGGCCTGCCGCACGTGGTCGTCCGCTTCTACACCAGCCCGCACGGCGTCGCCGCCCGCCGCACCACCGTCGCCGTGCTCGGCCTGATCGGCGCCTTCTACCTGCTCCCACCCGTCTACGGCGCGCTCGGCAGGCTCTACGCCCCCGAACTCGCCCTCACCGGCAACGCGGACGCTGCCGTCCTGCTCCTCCCGGACCGTCTGATCGGGGGAGTCGGCGCGGATCTGCTCGGCGCCCTGGTGGCGGGCGGGGCCTTCGCCGCGTTCCTGTCGACGGCCTCGGGCCTGACCATGGCGGTGGCCGGTGTGCTCACCCAGGACGTGCTGCCCTCGCGCGGCGTACGGCACTTCCGGCTGGGCACCCTGCTCGCCATGGCCGTACCGCTCGCCGCGAGCGTTCTGGTGGGCGGACTGCCGGTCGCCGACGCCGTGGGGCTCGCCTTCGCCGTGTCCGCCTCGTCCTTCTGCCCGCTGCTCGTCCTCGGCATCTGGTGGCGGCGGCTGACCCCGCCGGGCGCGGCCGCCGGGATGCTGGTCGGCGGCGGCTCCGCGCTGGTCGCGGTCGGCGCGACCATGGCGGGCTACCCCCGCACGGGGTCGCTGCACGCGCTGCTCGCCTGGCCCGCCCTGTGGTCGGTGCCCCTCGGGTTCGTGACGATGATGCTGGTGTCGCTCGCCACCGCGGGCCGGGTTCCGGCGGGAACGGCCGCGATCCTGGCCCGCTTCCATCTGCCGGAGGAGCTGTCGGACGGCCAGGTGCGCGCGGCCGTGACCGCGAAGGAGAGGGAGGTCGACGCGTGAGCGGATTCCTGGCGGGCCTCTGCGTGGCCGTACTCCCGCTGCTCGCGGCCGGGTTCTGGCTGGGCCGGCGCACCGCGCGCCCGCAAAGCCTCGGCGACCTCGGCACCCCCGTAGAGCACGCCACCTTCCAGACCCTGCACACCGCTTCGCTCGCCGCGCCCCCGCTGCGCGCGGGCCTCACCGGGGAGACGGCCGGCAGATCCGCCGGTCGGCTGCGCACCCTGCTCGGCACCGACGCGCTGTGCCTCACCGACCAGGAGAGCGTCCTCGTCTGGGACGGGGTGGGGGAGCACCACCGCACGGAGATCATGGAACGGCTCAGCGGCCCCCTGGAGACCGGCCGCGGCGAGGCCTTCCGGCTCAGCTGCGACGCCCCCGACTGCCCGCTGCGCTGGGCCGTCGTCGCGCCGCTCACCGTCGACGACCGGGTGCACGGAGCGCTCGTCGCCTGTGCACCGCGTGAGTCGGCGGTCCTCGTCCGAGCCGCGGGCGAGGTGGCCCGCTGGGTGAGCGTCCAACTGGAACTGGCCGACCTCGACCAGTCCCGCACCCGCCTCATCGAGGCCGAGATCAAGGCACTGCGCGCCCAGATATCCCCGCACTTCATCTTCAACTCGCTCGCGGTGATCGCCTCGTTCGTCCGCACCGACCCGGAGCGCGCCCGCGAACTGCTCCTGGAGTTCGCCGACTTCACCCGCTACTCGTTCCGCAGGCACGGCGACTTCACCACCCTCGCCGACGAACTGCACGCCATCGACCACTACTTGGCCCTCGTCCGGGCCCGCTTCGGCGACCGCCTCTCCGTCACCCTGCAGATCGCCCCCGAGGTCCTGCCCGTCACGCTGCCCTTCCTCTGCCTCCAACCGCTCGTGGAGAACGCCGTCAAACACGGCCTCGAAGGCAAGACCGGCACCACGGGCAAGAGCCACATCAGCATCACCGCGCAGGACACGGGAGCCGAGGCCCTGGTCGTCATCGAGGACAACGGCACCGGCATGGACCCCGACCGGCTGCGCCGCATCCTGGCCGGCGAAGTCGGCGTCTCGGACGGCATCGGGCTGTCGAACGTCGACGACCGGCTGCGCCAGGTGTACGGCGACGACCACGGCCTCGTCATCGAGACCGCGCTCGGCGCGGGCATGAAGATCACCGCTCGGCTGCCGAAGTACCAACCCGGCGTGCATTCGGCGGCGCGCCTGCCGAGGGACCGGGAGTGAGCGTCACGTAGTGCGCGACGCCACCATCCCGAGCGTGATCAGGCCGAGCACCACCCAGCCGAACCAGAGCCAGCCGTTGCTGCCGAGCGCCACGGTGTAGGCGGTCACCGCGACCAGGGCGCCGACGGTGAGCACCCCCATCGTCTTCGTCGAACCGGGCGTAGAACCGGGCATCGCGACACCCTCCTCCAGGCGGTCCGCGACGCGGGCCATGGCCTTGGGGCCATTTTCGCCCGGAGGGGCTGCGTTTGCCAGGGGTGGGCGGATCATCCGCTCGCGACGGCGCAGACCACCCAGTAGAAGTGCTTCCCCCACAGGCCCTGGCTCTGCAGACCGTAGTTGGCGAGGCGGCCGTCGCTTTCGGCGTCGAACGCCCCGGCCTTGGCGTCGTTGTGGCACTGGTCGTTCATCGTGGTGTTGGCCTGCGCGGCGGACACGGGGCCGTCGAGCTGGGTGAAGCCCACGACCTGGCCCTGGTGGGGCTTGTCGCAGGCGACCAGGTCGAAGTTCTTACGGTTCTTCGCGTCGCCGCCCGAGGGGCGCAGACAGTCGCCGATCTGCATCTGGGCCGCGTCCTGGAAGGTCATCCCGTAGGGGCGGAACATCGCGAGTGGGCCGTACACGGGGCCGTTCACCCCTGTCAGCAGGCAGGCGACCTTGCCGCCGCTGGCCTCGAAGCCCCCGGCCGTGGGGATGACGGCGACACTGGCCACGCTGGAGCCCAGCTTCTCGGCGGTGGCGCGCGTCTGCTTCCGGCACCAGCTCGGTCCGACGGTTCGGGCGTCCTGCACGGAGGACGCCTTGTAGAACGTCATCACCTGCCCGTCGGGGACCCTTTGCTCGCAGCTCGGATCCACCTCCATGGTCGAAGTGGGGGTCACGCGGTTGCCGGTCCGGGAGGCGACGACGCAGTCGCCCGGCTGCAGCGGTTTTCCGAGCCCGACCTTGGAGCCGTACGGCAGCACGACCTGGTGCGCCATCGCGAACCAGAAGCCGCCACCGGCCAGCCCCAGCGCGAGGAGCGCCGAGGAGAGGGCCAGCAGGAGACGCGGGCGCTTGCGCCGCCGCTGGCCCGAGGGCCCCGGCCACAGAGTGCCGGACGGTGCGCCGTATCCCAGAGGCGGGCCGAAACCCGGGGGAGTAGGCCTCCAGGTGGCGGGACCGTCCGAGCTGACAGCTGTCGGGGTGTACGGGGCCGCAGCGCCGACGTCCTGGGCCCCCGAGGTGGGGTGGACACGGCCACCGGAGTCGAGGGCGGTGGGGGTGTACGGCATTGGGGCGGGGCTTCCCTGGTCCAGCACACGGTCGGAGGTCACCAGCCCGGCCCAGGGCGGCTGCGAGCCCGTCTCGAACGGGGTCGGCGGGCGGAGCTCGGGCGTGATGATCCGGGCCAGGGCCGCCGCCGTGTCCTCGGCGGAGAGCCGGTGTGCGGGGTCCTTGACCAGGAGGGCCTCGACGAGCGGCCGCAGGGCGCCGGCCTGCAGCGCCGGGCGCGGGTCCTCCAGGACGACCGCGGTGATGGCGGCGAGGTCCGTCTCACGGTCGAAGGGGCCGACGCCCTCCACGATGTAGTAGAGGGTGCAGCCCAGCGAGAACAGGTCGGCCGCTGCGGTCGGCGGGCCGCCCGTCGCCCGCTCCGGCGCCAGATAACCGGGCGTGCCGACCAGGGCGGACGTCCGCGTCCAGCGCGTCTCCAGGGAGTCCGGCTGGACGGAGATGCCGTAGTCGGTGAGCAGGATCCGGGCGCCCGGGGTGCCCGTGCGGTCCGGCGCCAGCAGGATGTTGGCCGGCTTGACGTCCCGGTGCATGATGCCGTGCTCGTGGCCCGCGGTCAGGGCGTCCAGGACCGCCAGGCCGATCCGGGCGCACTCGTACGGCGCCAGCGGGCCGCGCCGGTTGAGCACGGCCCTCAGGTCCTCCGCACCCGCCACGTACTCCATCACGATCCACGGCAGTCCCTCGTCCTCCAGGACGTCGTGGACGGTCACCACGTGCGGGTGACCGCGCAGCACCGCCGCGTGCCGGGCCTCGGCCCGGGCACGGGCGATCCGGGCCTCGTGCTCCTCCGGCCCCTCGGCGGGGTTGCGGAACCTGATCTCCTTGAGGGCTACGTCGCAGTCGAGACGCTGGTCGTGGGCGAGCCAGACATGGCCCATCCCGCCGGAGCCGATCCGGTCCAGGATCAGGTACCGCCCGGCGATGATCCGGCCCACTCCCGACTGCGGTGATCCTGGTGCCATTCGGTGCGCTCCCGGGGTCTGCGAGGGGTCGTACACGGGTCAGGCCGTGGCCACAGTGGGCTCGACCGACGTCGAGTCCACCGGGTCGGGCGAGGACGCGGACGAACCGCCGTCGGTCGGTGTACTCGACCCGCCGCCACCCGTGTCGGACGGCGAGATGCTGTTCGTCGGCCCGGTGCCACCGTCGGAGGACGACGAACCGCCTGAGGTCGGGGTGCCGGTGTCGGCCGTGCCGCCCGTGTCTGCGGTCCCGCCGGTGTCTGCGGTCCCGCCGGTGTCTGCGGTGCCTCCGGTGTCGGCCGTGCCGCCCGTGTCTGCGGTCCCGCCGGTGTCTGCGGTGCCTCCGGTGTCTGCGGTGCCTCCGGTGTCGGCCGTGCCTCCGGTGTCTGCGGTCCCGCCGGTGTCTGCGGTGCCTCCGGTGTCTGCGGTGCCTCCGGTGTCGGCCGTGCCTCCGGTGTCTGCGGTCCCGCCGGTATCTGCGGTGCCTCCGGTGTCGGTTCCCTCGGTGGACGGCTCCGAGCCGGTGGGGCCTGAGTCGGCGCTGTCGGACTCCACGAACAGCGTCACGTACTCGCCCCAGGGCAGTTCTTGGCCCGCGGGCGGGTTGCTGCCCGTGACGATCGCGTCGTCGGCGGGCTGGTCACCTGTGTCCGCCGGGACCAGACCCGCGTCGTACAGAGCGTTGGCGGCATCGGCGTACCTCTGCTGCGTTACGGCCGGCACGGTCTGCCGTGCGTCCTTCTGGAAGTTCTCGTCCGGGGCGTCCATACCTGCGTCGCGGGCGATCACGGTGTCGGGGTCCTGGACGTCGACGAGCTGAAGTCGGTCGACCCCGGCGTTGCCCGGCGGCGGCTGGACGACCAGCTCGTTGTGCGGCTGGTATCCGGCCCACTTCTTGTTGCCGTGCTCGAACTTCACGGAGATCTTGTCGGCACTGTGGGTGAACGGACGCAGTGGATTACCGCAGGAGCACTTCACCGCGGGAAGTCCGTGCGTGTCCACCAGAATCGCGATTCCCGCCTGGAGCAAGGAGTCGTAGGAGACGGCTTTTCCGTCCTTGTAGTCGTGATTCTTCACGAGTGTGTCGTGGCGCAGGACGACGGGTGTGAGCCGGTCGATGTATTTACCGATCTCGTCCTGACGGATATGCAGGACCTTCGCCCATTCCCGTGCTTTCGCGGAGTTGCCGGGCTCGGTGAGGAAATTCTTGAGCTTCTTCACCAGGCATGTGCCGGGCTTCGTGGACCCGCCGAACTCGCCTGTAGAGCTGTCGTCGCCGGACGATCCGTCGCCGGTCGGCTGCTCCTCGGAGCCGCCGTACAGCCCCGGCCTGTTGCTCGCCTGCACACCGCCGGGCGTCCGGTCGGCCTGCAGATCGGTCACGTCCTTGCCGAGACCTTTGCTCTCGTCGAAGAAGGGAGCCTGCGACGCGACGTTGGCCGCGACGGCGCGCACGGCGAGCATCTGTTCGGATGTGCAGCCATTCGTTCCGGCGACGAGCAGCGCGAAAATTGCCAACAGGGCGGTCCTGCGGGCTATGGATATCCCAGCCCTTTTCATTCCTGCGTGAAATGTCATGACCGCTCCCCCTGCGGTTTCCCCCGTGGCCCCCGCAGATCGAATCGGATCGAAGGTGTCGAACACATCGAACATGTCAAACACGTCGAACGCGGGGCTTTGCGCTTCATGCTACTGAGCGGAAACGCCTTACCGTCAAGGGCGGTTACCGTACTGTCGATGAAGCGGGAGTTTCCTCAGTTGCCGCGCGCGTTCAGTGAGGCGAGATAGGCGTTGTACTCCTCCAGCTCACGGTCCCCGTCGCGGTCCGCGGCCCGGTCCGTGCGGCGGGCCTGCCGCTGTTCGGAGCCGTACCACTGGAACAGCAGGGCGAGGAGCACGAGAACGGAGGGGATCTCGCTGAACGCCCAGGCGATGCCGCCCGCCGCGTTCTGGTCGGAGAGCGCGTCGATGGCGAGCGAGGCGGGCGGGTTCTTGTACGTCTCGACCATCGGCTGGGACGCCATCATCAACGCGATGCCGAAGAACGCGTGGAACGGCATGCCGGCGAACAGCTCCAGCATCCGCATCAGATAGCCGGGGCGGTGCGGACCGGGGTCGACACCCATGATCGGCCAGAAGAAGACCAGGCCGACAGCGAGGAAGTGGCACATCATCACGACGTGCCCGGTTCTCGAGCCCATCAGGAAGTCGAAGATCGGCGAGAAGTACAGGGCGTAGAGGCTCGCGATGAACAGCGGGATCGTGAACGCGGGGTGCGTGATGATCCGCATGTAGCGGCTGTGCAGGAACATCAGCAGCAGCTCACGGGGGCCCTTCTTGCCCCGTGTGGCGGAGACCGGCAGGGCGCGCAGCGCCAGCGTGATCGGTGCCCCGAGCAGGATCAGGATCGGCGACAGCATGCTGATCACCATGTGCTGCACCATGTGCACGCTGAACATGACCATGCCGTAGTCGTTGAGCTTGGTGCACATGACGAGCATCACGGTCAGCACACCGACGACGAAGGCCGCCGTACGGCCCAGGGACCACTTGTCGCCGCGTCGCGCGAGCCGGACCACTCCGTAGCCGTAGAGCCCCAGCCCCACCAGACAGGCGACGAGGAAGAACGGGTCCGGGGACCACTCGAGCCCCCGTCCCAGCGTGAACGGCGGCAGATCCATGGTCATGCCGTGCTCGCCGTGATCCATCCGCCGGCTCCTGTTTCGTACTGGTTGTGCGCTGTCTGTCCGCACCAGAGTAGAACTGCCCCCGGCCGCTGCTGCGGCCGGGGGCAGTTCACGTCACCTGGTGCCTTACAGAACGCACTCCGCCTCGGCGTACCGGTCGTCGGGGACCGTCTTCAGTGTCTTGACCGCCTCGGCGAGCGGGACCATCACGATGTCGGTGCCGCGCAGTGCGGTCATGTTGCCGAACTCGCCGCGGTGCACGGCCTCCACGGCGTGCCAGCCGAAGCGGGTGGCGAGGACGCGGTCGTACGCGGTGGGGGTGCCGCCGCGCTGGACGTGCCCGAGGATCACCGGGCGGGCCTCCTTGCCGAGGCGGTGCTCCAGCTCCAGGGAGAGCTGGCGGGCGATGCCGGCGAACCGCTCGTGCCCGTAGATGTCCTTGCCGCCCTCGTCGTACTCCATCGTGCCCTCGCGGGGCTTGGCGCCCTCGGCGGCCACGACGATGGCGAACCGCTTGCCCGCCGAGAAGCGCTCGCCGACCTTGGCGGCCAGCTCCTCGATGTCGAAGGGGCGTTCCGGTACGACGATGGCGTGCGCGCCGGCCGCCATGCCGGAGTGCAGCGCGATCCAGCCGGTGTGGCGGCCCATGACCTCCACGATCAGCACGCGCTGGTGGGACTCGGCGGTCGTCTTCAGCCGGTCCAGGGCCTCGGTCGCGACGCCGACGGCCGTGTCGAAGCCGAACGTCACGTCCGTGACCGCGATGTCGTTGTCGATGGTCTTGGGCACGCCGACGATCGGGAGGCCGCCGTCGGACAGCAGCCGGGCCGCCTTGAGGGTGCCCTCGCCGCCGATCGGGATGACCGCGTCCAGGCCGAGTTCCTCGAGGTGGCCCTTGGCCCGCTGTACGCCGTCACGCAGATCTTCCGGCCGGACCCGTGAGGAGCCGAGGATGGTGCCGCCGCGAGCCAGGATTCCGCTCACCGCGTCCAGGTCGAGCTTGAGGTAGTCGCACTCCAGAAGGCCTTTCCAGCCGTCGCGGAAGCCGATGACCTCGTCGCCGTGGTCGACGACGGCACGGTGTACGACGGACCGGATGACGGCGTTCAGACCGGGGCAGTCGCCGCCTGAGGTGAGGACACCAATACGCATAGCCCGAAATACCTTCTCAACGTGGGCCGGGGACCGGACCACGTTGTCCGGTTGAAATCCCGGTCACCCTACCGGCGGGATGGGGTGGTTCCGTAGCAGGCGTCCGCCTGGTGGACTCGGCCGCACAAGTGAGCGGACAGTCCGTCAAGCGGGCTCGGTGACCACCGTGCCGGATGGGCCTTGGGGCGCGCTTGAGGAATCCCTCGAGCGCGCCCCATGGAGACCCGGGCGGGCTTGCCGCCGGCGGCCGTGACGTCGTACGCGGGCCGCGACGTGCTACGCGGGCTGCGTCGCCGCCGCGATGCGCTCGTTGCGCAGCGCCTCGTACCAGCGGTCGTCGATCGGCGGCAGCGCGTTCACGTCGAGCGCCAGCTTCAGCAGCAGGTCCGCGATCAGCGGGTTGCGGGCGAGGACGGGACCGTGCATGTACGTGCCGAACACGGTGTCGTTGTACGCGCCCTCCGTGCCGTCCCCCGTGCCGTTGCCGTTGCCGAGGCGGACATTGGCGAAGGGACGCGCGGTGGGGCCGAGGTGGGTGACGCCCTGGTGGTTCTCGAAGCCCGTCAGCGGGGGCAGGCCCAGGCGCGGGTCGATGTCGCCCAGCACGTCGCCGACGCAGCGGTCGCCCTCGCCGCGGGTGGAGACCACGTCGAGCAGGCCGAGGCCCGGCTCGCGCTGCCCGAGGTCGTTGATGAACTCGTGGCCGAGGATCTGGTAGCCGGCGCAGACGGAGAAGACGATCGCTCCGTTGCCGACCGCGCGGTGCAGGCCGCCGTCGCGGCGCAGCCGCTCGGCCGCGAGCCGCTGCGGCCGGTCCTCGCCGCCGCCGATCAGGTAGATGTCGCCCGAGGTGGGGATCGGCTGGTCGCTGCGCACGTCGAGGCGGGCCACGTCGAGGCCGCGCTGGCGGGCCCGGCGCTCCACGACGAGGGCGTTGCCCTGGTCGCCGTAGGTGCTCAGCAGGTCCGGGTAGATCCACACCAGCCGCAGTTGGTTGTCGCTCATGCTCATCCTCTGGTGTCAGTTTCCGACGCGCCGACGGAGGTCCTGGAACGCGGTGTAGTTCGCGATGACCTCGATCCGGCCGGGCGGGGCGAGCTGGACGGCCTGGTCGAGGTTCTCGCACACCTGGAACGACTGGTTCGCGACCTCCAGGCGCACGGCGAGGTCGAGCTTGCGGTCGCCGAGGACGAAGATCGGGTGCCCGGTGAGCCGGGTGTAGTCGACGTCCCACAGCCAGGAGGTGTCGGTGCCGTCGGCGCCGCGCGCGTTCACGGACAGGATGACCGGGGTCGGCGGGGGGTCGATCAGCGAGAACGTCTCCAGCCAGCCCGCCGGGTTCTTCGCGAGCAGCAGGCGCAGGTCGCGCTGCATGAACTGCACCACGTCGTAGCGTCCGGCCACGGCCTGTACCTGGTACATGCGTTCCAGGGCGACCTGCGGAGGTACGCCGAAGACGGCGGCCACGGCGGCGGAGGAGGCGGCGTTCGCCTTGTTGGCGCGGCCCGGCAGCTGGAGGTGGATCGGCCAGGCGGAGCCGTGCGGGTCCAGGACGTGGTCGCCGGAGAGGGCCCACGTCGGCGTCGGACGGCGGAAACCGCAGTCGCCGCAGAACCAGTCGTCGCCGGGGCGCTGCATCACGCCGCCGCAGGACGGGCAGGACCAGGCGTCGTCCTTCCACATCTGACCGGCCGCCACCCACATGACGTTCGGCGAGGAGGACGCGGCCCACACGACCAGCGGGTCATCGGCGTTTGCGACCACGACGGCCTTGGAACCGGCCAGGCCCTCGCGCCAGTGCTCGGCCATCATGCGGGTCTCGGCGGCCCGGTCGAGCTGGTCGCGGGAGAGGTTGAGCAGTGCGATGCACTTGGGGTCGGTGTCGCGCGCGACACCGGAGAGGTACTTCTCGTCGACCTCGATGACCGCGAACTTGGCGTCCGAGCCGCCGGCCAGCGCCGAGGTGATTCCGGCGGGCATGTTGGCGCCCAGCGCGTTGGACACGACCGGTCCGGCGGCGCGCAGCGCCTCCGCGATCAGCCGGGTCGTCGTGGTCTTGCCGTTGGTCGCCGACACCAGGATCACGTCCAGGTGGGTGGCGAGCTTGGACAGCAGCTCAGGGTCGAGTTTGAGTGAAACCCGGCCGCCGATCACCGATCCGCTGCCGCGTCCGGCGGCGCGCGAGACGGCCGCTGCCGCCTTGCCCGCCGTCACGGCCAGCTTGGCCCGCGGCGTCAGCGGGTCCGAGTTGCCTGACATCGTTTCTCGATCCTCCTTGCGTACGCGCCGCGCCTCTGCCCCCGGCACCGTGTGGGCCTCAGCCTATCGAGATCCACTCAGGTGCCCGAATCGCGGCACCACCTCGGTGCCCGCGCGCTCTTCGTGCGTCATTGAGGACCGTACCCTTGCCGCCATGCGACACCGCTCCATCCTGGGCGCCCGAGGGCGCGTCCGGCCCCTGACCCTGCTCGGCGATTTCGTGCTGCACGCACCCTGCGAGGAGGTCACCGACTTCGGCCCCCAACTCGCAGCGCTCGTCGAGGACATGTTCGCCACGATGTATGCCGCCCAGGGGGTCGGCCTCGCCGCCAACCAAGTCGGCGAGGCCTTGCGGGTCTTCGTGTACGACTGCCCGGACGACGAGGAGGTCCGTCACGTGGGGCATGTGGTGAACCCACGCCTTGTCGAGGCGGACGGTGTGGTGCTCCGGGGGCCGGAGGGCTGCCTGTCGCTGCCCGGCCTCGAGGCGGGGACCGAGCGGTACGACCATGCCGTGGTCGAGGGTTTCACGGTCACCGGCGAACCGGTGACCGTGCATGGCACCGGGTGGTTCGCCCGGTGCCTGCAGCACGAGTGTGACCATCTCGACGGGGGCGTGTATGTGGATCGCCTCGCCGGGTGGCGTAAGCGGAGGGTGTTGAGGCAGGTCGCCCGCGCGCCGTGGAGCTGATGACCGCCCGCGGCTGCGGGTTGTCTGTGGCTGGCCGCGCCCACGCGGCGGAGCCGCAGAATGTCACTGCCCCGCGCCCCTGACGGGCGCTCTCCTGGCCCGGTGTCAGAACCCCGGGCCGCCCACCTTGTCCCCCGCCGCCGCCAGCCGGCCCCACAGCAGGTCGGCCAGGCTCCGCACCAACTCGGCGCGTGAGCAAGGCCGTTCGCCGAGCCACCAGTCCCCGGCGGCGTGCATCATGCCAACGATCCCGTGTCCCCACACCCGGGCGAGCTGCTGGCTGCCCGGGCCGAGGTCGACCCGCTCCTCGATGACCTCGGCGAGTTCCTCGCCCATGCGGCGCAGCAGGGGAGCGGAGTGCTTGCCGACGTCGAAGCCGGGGTCGCCGGGCTGGCCGCCCTCCGCCGGATGCATCAGGAAGCGGTACACCTGCGGGCGTGCCTCGATGGCCGCCAGGTAGGTGTCGAGCGTCGCCTCGACCCGCTCCCTGCGCTCGGCCGGGGCGTCCAGGGCGGCCCGCAGCGCTCCGAGGAGGGCGTCGGTGTGCCGTGTGGCGAGGGCGGCGTAGAGTCCGCCCTTGTCGCCGAAGTGCCGATAGAGGATCGGCTTGGTGATGCCCGCCTCGGCCGCGATGGCGTTCATCGAGGCCTGGGGGCCGTCGCGGAGCACCACGCGATCGGCGGCCTCCAGCAGTTCACGCCGGCGGCGGTCGGCGGACCTCTGCTGATCGGTCCGCTGTGTGGTGTCCATGAGCTCTCCCCACCCGTGCTGATTCGGTGACGCCTGCGCAAACTAACACTCAATGCCCCCTTCGTATCGAACGGGCTGCCGAGTGAGACGCGGGAGTTGACTTTCGCTACCGGCCAGTAACAGACTCTAGTTACCGCAAGTAACACGCGAAAGCAGCGCTGGAGGGGACATGGCCGAGTTCACCATGGAGCTCAACGACGAACAGAAGGAGGTCCGGGACTGGCTGCACGGCTTCGCCGCCGATGTGATCCGCCCCGCGGCCGCCGAATGGGACGAGCGTGAAGAGACGCCGTGGCCGGTCATCCAGGAAGCCGCGAAGGTCGGCATCTACTCCCTGGACTTCTACGCCCAGCAGTACTTCGACCCCACGGGCCTCGGCATACCCATGGCCATGGAGGAGCTGTTCTGGGGCGACGCGGGCATCGCCCTGTCCATCGTCGGCACCGGCCTCGCCGCCGTGGGCGTCCTCGCCAACGGCACCGAGGAGCAGATCGGCACCTGGATCCCCCAGATGTACGGCGACGCCAACGATGTCAAGGTCGCGGCCTTCTGCTCCTCCGAGCCCGACGCCGGCTCCGACGTGGCCTCCATGCGTACCCGTGCGGTGTACGACCAGGCCAAGGACGAGTGGGTGCTCAACGGCACCAAGACCTGGGCGACCAACGGCGGCATCGCCAACGTCCACGTCGTCGTCGCGGTCGTCGACGCGGAGCTGGGCTCCAAGGGCCACGCCTCCTTCATCGTGCCGCCGAACACGCCGGGCCTCTCCCAGGGCCAGAAGTTCAAGAAGCACGGCATCCGCGCCTCGCACACCGCCGAGGTCGTCCTGGAGAACGTCCGCATCCCCGGCTCCTGCCTCCTCGGCGGCAAGGAGAAGCTGGACGCCCGGCTGGCCCGTGCCCACGAGAAGGCCAGGGCGGGCGGCGGCGAGCGCGTGAAGAACGCCGCGATGGCCACCTTCGAGGCGTCCCGCCCGGCCGTCGGCGCCATGGCGGTCGGCACGGCCAGGGCGGCGTACGAAGAGGCCCTTGAGTACGCGAAGACGCGTGAGCAGTTCGGCCGCCCGATCATCGACAACCAGGGCATCGCCTTCCAGCTCGCCGACATGCGCACGTCCATCGACGCGGCCCGCCTGCTGGTGTGGCGCGCCTCGTGGATGGCGATCAACGGCAAGCCGTTCACCGCGGCCGAGGGCTCCATGTCGAAGCTGTTCGCCAGCGAGACCGCCAAGAAGGTCACGGCCCAGGCGATCCAGATCCTCGGCGGCAACGGCTACACCCGTGAGTACCCGGTCGAGCGCATGCACCGCGACGCCGCGATCTACACGATCTTCGAGGGCACGAGCGAGATCCAGCGTTTGGTGATCGCCCGCACCCTCGCCGGGATGCCGATCCGCTAGTGAGGCCCGGCCGCGCTCAGCGGTGCCTGAGAGGTGTCAGCTGCTCGATGTCGTAGCGCGAGCGCAGTTCCTCGATGGCCGCGTGGTCGGGCGGGCCGCCGGCCGACAGGATGTCGAGCAGCTCCTCGAAGTAGTGCTCGTGGTCGGGCGGCGGCGAGGCCTGGAAGAACATCTTCGCCGGTACGTCGGTGGGGTTCGCGAAGGCGTGCGGGCACCCCGGCGGCACCACGATGACCGTGCCGGGGGTGGCCCGCACCACCCGGCTGCCCGACGGGGACTCCCACCGGCGCCAGCTGTCCGGGGTGCGCACCCGCGGCTCGAAGGCGAGCACGTCCAGCTCGCCTTCGAGGACGTAGAACAGCTCCTCGCTGCGGGTGTGCACATGGGCGCCCACGTCGAAGCCCGGCGGCACGACCACCTCGAAGCTGGACGCGCTGCGCGAGTGCGTGCCGGTCACCTTGAACGTCACGTGCTGGGCTGCCGTCCGGACCGAGCGACCGTGGCCCGGCGGCACGAGCAGCCCTTCCGTCGCCGTCATCGGCCGCTCACCATGTGACGGGCAGGGCCTCGGGCCCCCGGATCAACGCACCCTTCTTGAAGGGCACTTGGCCGGGCGGCACCGCGAGCCGCAGCCCGGGTACCCGGTCGAGCAGCGCGTCGACCATCAGCTCCGACTCCAGCCGGGCCAGCATCCCGCCCACGCAGTAGTGCGGCCCGAAGCCGAACGCCACATGGGGGTTCGGGCCGCGCGAGAAGTCGATCGTGCCGGGGTCGGGGAAGACGTCCGGGTCGCGGTTGGCGGCCAGGTACGAGACGTACACCGCCTCGCCCGCCCGGATCCGGGCGCCCCTGATCTCCACGTCCTCGGACGCGATCCGTGAGAGTCCGACGGCGCTGCGGTGCGGGATGTAGCGGAGCAACTCGTCGATGGCCCGGGGGCGTATGGCCGGATCGGCGCGCAGCTGCTCGCACAGGTCCGGGCGGGTGAGCAGGATGTAGAACATCTGCCCGCAGTTGTTGGTGACCGCCTCGCCGCCGATCTGGACGAGCACCGCGAGCCCGACGGCCTCGTCGACGGTCAGCTCGCCGCGGCCCACCGCCGCGCCGAGCAGCGAGGTGACGTCCTCGCCGGTGCTGCCGGTTCGGTCGCCGATGAGCTTCGCGAAGTACGCGCCCATCTCGTCCTTGGCCTTCTCGCTGACGGCGGCGCCGTGCGTGGAGGACAGGATGAGCTGGGTCCAGGTGTGCATGGCCTGCCGGTCGGCGGCCGGGACGCCCATCAGCTCGCAGATGACGGCGATGGGGAACGGGCTCAGGATCGCCGCGGTGAGATCGGCGGGCGGCCCGTCCCGGAGCATCTCGTCGACGAGTTCGTCGAGCATCCGCCGGGAGTTCTCGCGCACCCGCTCCACCCCGCGCGCCGTGAAGGCCGCCGCCACCGAGCGGCGCAGCCGCGTGTGGTCCGGGGGATCGGCGAAGCCGACCGCGCCCGCCGCCGGGATGAAGTGCGGGGCGAGCCGGGTGACCTGCCGCTCCATGACCGCCGCCCGGCTGAAGCGGGCGTCGTTGGCCACGAAGCGGACGTCGTCGTGGCGCGTCACCAGCCAGGCCCAGCCCTCGCCGTTGGGCAGCCGGATCCGGGTGACCGGACCCTCGCGCATCAGCTCGGACAGCACCGGGTCGAAGTCGACACCGGTCAGGTCGAGGGCGGGCCAGTCACGGATCGGGGGCAGGGTCTCGGTGAGGGTCTCGTCGGTCATGCCGTCTCTTCGCTCGTACGGTTCCAGCGGCCGAGGGCCATCTCCGCGGTGATGCCGGGCCCGAACCCGGCGAGCAGTCCGCGCGCGGCGTGCTCGGCGCCGCCCTCGTCGAACAGCCGGCGCAGCGCGTCCAGGACGACGGCACTCGCGATGTTGCCGTACTCGGTGAGCGTGGCCCGGCTGAAGCGGAAGGCCTCCGGCGGTACCTGGAGGAACTTGCTGAGGTCGTCGAGGATTCGCGGGCCGCCCGCGTGGATGATGTAGAAGTCCAGGTCGGAGGCGTTCCAGCCATGCTGCCTGGCGAGCGCCTGGAGGGCCGGGGCGAGGGGTTCCATGGTGGTCGGCACCCGCTTGTCCAGCAGGAAGTGGAATCCGGTGGCCCGGACGTCGTACATGATCCAGTCCTCGGTCTTGGGGATCAGGTACGAGCCGTTGCGCTCCAGGCTGATGCCGGTGCCGCCCTTGCCGCGGACGACGGCGGCGGCGATGCCGTCCCCGAACAGTCCGTTGCACAGCAGTGAGCCGACGCCGAGATCGGTCGGCTGGTAGCACAGCGAGCAGAACTCGCAGGCCACGATGAGGGCGTTGGCCTCGGGGTAGGCCATGCAGAAGTCGTGCGCCCGGTTGATCGCGGCGCCGCCCGCGGCGCAGCCCAGCTGGGCTATGGGTATCTGCCGGGTGTCGCTGCCGAAGCTCATCGCGTTGATCAGCCAGGCCGTCAGCGACGGCATCATGAACCCCGTGCACGAGACGTAGAGGATCACGTCGATGTCGGTGGTGAGCAGCTCCGCGTCGTCCAGCGCCCGCTGCACGACCGCGGGGACACGGGCCTTCGCCTCGTTCTCGTAGACCTTGTTGCGTTCCTCGAAGCCCGGATGCTTCAGGGTCTCCTCGATGGGCTGCACGATGTGCCGGGTGCGGACGCCGGTGTTCTCGATCAGGCGGAGCGCCAGCGGCAGTTGGGGGTGGTCCGGGTGGCGGGAACGCGCCAGCTCCAGCGTTTCCTCCATCGTGATCACATGTTCCGGAACGGAGACCGCAGGTCTGCACAGAGTCGCCATGGAGCGCGCCTACTTTCGCCATCCGGGGGACCCTCGTCCCCCGGGCGGAAGGGTGGTTCACCCACGATCACCCGGCGGCGCGGGGATATCGCGTCGGACTACTCCAGACCGGGGAACCCCGCCGGGGCGTGGCAACCTGGTCGAAGGAGGCCGAGACAGCCGAACCGAAGGAGTGCGCGATGACGCGGACGGCCAGGGAACTGCTGGACGACACCACCGGGAAGCTCGCCCCGGACCCGCACGCCAACCGGCTCCTGCCGCTGATCGCCCGCGGCGCCGCGCAGCGCTCGACGCTCGCCGCCCTCGGGCTGGAGCAGCACCATGTGATCGCCGCGGACCTCCGCGCCTTCCACCATTTGGCCCAGCGGTCGGCGGCGGAGCCCGAGTGCGCGGCCTTCTTCACCCTGCTCGCGGAGGGCGAGGCCCTGGCCCAGCAGCGGCTCGGTGCGTACGCGGCGGCCTGCGGGACGGACGAGGCACGGACCGCCGCCTACGAACCGCTCGCGGACTGCCAGGCCTATCCCGCGTACATCGCCTGGCTGGCCCTGAACGGCTCACCGGTCGACGTGGTGCTCGCGCTGAGCGCCAACTTCGCGGCGTGGGGCGGTTATTGCGAGGCGATCGCCGAGGCGCTGCGCCGCCACTACGACTTCCCGGACGAGGCCTGCGGGTTCTTCGACCTCTTCGCCACGCCTGCGCCGGATCTGGAGCGGAAGGCGCAGGCCGCCGTGCAGGCGGGGCTCGACGCCGGGCGGGTCGACGAGGAGGCGGTGTACCGGTACGGCCGCCTGCTGGGGAGCTACGAGTCGACGTTCTGGCACGCGCTGTGGGAGCTGGACCAGCGCACGGGACACACCGGCTGAGGCAGCGTCAGCCGCCGCCGGTCCCGCTGCTGTGCGCGATGCAGGCCACGTCGATGCGGTCGGCGAGCTTGGCGAGTTCGATGGTGAGCGCCGCCACCGTGTCCTCGTCGAGCCCGTCCTGACCGGCCTCCACCAGATGGAGCCACCGGCCGCCCACCGTGCGCAGCAGTTTGCTGACGTCGGCTGCCGACACCTGCAACGTTCCGCGGTCGTCGACGATCAGAGGCAGGGTCACTTCGCGGTTCACAGGGGGGATCGTAGCTGCGGAACGCTCACGCTCCGTGCCATACGGTGGTGATGTTGCAGAACTCGCGGATTCCGTGCCCCGACAGTTCACGCCCGTAACCGGACCGTTTGACCCCGCCGAACGGGAACGCCGGGTGGGACGCCGTCATCCCGTTGACGAACACGCCGCCCGCCTCCAGGTCGAGGACGAACCGGTCCACCTCGGTCTCGTCGCGCGTCCACACGTTGGAACTCAGCCCGAACGGCGTGTCGTTGGCGATCGACACCGCCTCGTCGAGGTCGGCGGCACGGTAGAGCGTGGCGACCGGGCCGAACGCCTCCTCCCGGTGGATGCGCATGTCGGGTGTGACGTCGGCGAGGACGGTCGGCGGGTAGTACCAGCCGGGCCCGTCCGGGCGTTCGCCGCCGCACAGCACCGTCGCGCCGTTCTCCACCGCGTCGCCCACGAGTTCCTCCAGGTCGTCGCGGCCCTGCCTGCTGGCGAGCGGTCCGACGTCGGTGTCCTCGTCCATCGGGTCGCCGACCTGCAGCGCCTTCATGCCCTGCGTGAAGCGTTCGGCGAAGGCGTCGAACACGTCCGTGTGCACGATGAACCGCTTGGCGGCGATGCACGACTGCCCGTTGTTCTGCACACGCGCCGTGACCGCGGTCTTCGCCGCCCGGTCGATGTCGGCCGACGGCATCACCACGTAAGGGTCGCTGCCGCCCAGTTCCAGGACCGTCTTCTTGACCTCGTCCCCGGCGATGGAGGCGACCGCGCGGCCCGCGGGTTCACTCCCGGTGAGCGTGGCCGCCTTGACGCGCTCGTCGCGCAGGACGCCCTCCACTTCGCGCGAGCCGATCAGCAGCGTCTGGAAGCAGCCCTCGGGGAAACCCGCCCGGCGGAACAGGTCCTCCAGATAGAGGGCGGTCTGCGGCACGTTCGATGCGTGCTTGAGCAGGCCCACGTTGCCGGCCATCAGCGCGGGCGCGGCGAACCGGATCACCTGCCACAGCGGGAAGTTCCACGGCATGACGGCCAGCACCGGGCCCAGCGGGCGGTAGCGCACCCGCACCCGGGAGGCGCCGGAGTCCTTGACGTCCCCGTCGTCCGGTTCCTCGTCGGCGAGCAGCTCTTCGGCGTGGTCGGCATACCAGCGCATCGCCTTCGCGCACTTGGCGGCCTCCGCGCGGGCCTGCTTGACCGGTTTGCCCATCTCGGTCGTCATGACCCGGCCGATGTCCCGCTGCTCCTCCTCCAGCAGGTCGGCGGCCTTGTGCAGCAGCCGTGCCCGCTCGGCGAAGGGGGTGGTGCGATAGCCGCGGAAGGCGGACTCGGCGGTCGCGAGCCTGCGCTCGATCTCCGCGCCGCCCAGGGCCTCGTACGTCTTGAGCGTCTCGCCGTTCGCCGGGTTCACCGTCGCGATGGGCATGGCCGACCTCCTGGATACGGGGCTGTTCTCCGACCCTCCCGCGCGACGCGGGGCAGCGCAACGCGGGACGGCGTTCTCAGCCCGAGTGCTCCAGGAGCCGGTCGAGAAACTCCGCCTGCGCCTTCACGATCAGGGCTCGCGCCCGCTCCAGGCCGAACCATTCCACCCGGTCCAGCTCGGGGAACTCCTGCGTGCGGCCCGACTTCGGCGGCCACTCCATCGTGAAGGTGCCGGGCACCGCGGTCGCCGGGTCGAGGTCCGCCTCGATCGCCCACACCGTGACGATCTTGCGGTTCGCCTGGCGGACCTCGCCGAGCGGCAGCGCCTCCCCGTCGGGCGGAGCGAGCCCCAGCTCCTCCTGGAACTCCCGGCGCGCGGCGTCCCAGGCCGGTTCGTCGGGCTCGTACTCGCCCTTGGGGATGGACCACGCCCCGGCGTCGCGGCGCGCGAAGAACGGGCCGCCCATATGGCCGAGCAACACCTCGATGCCGTCGTCGGTGTGCCTGAACAACAGCAGGCCAGCGCTGCGCTTCTCCGTCATGGCTTCACCTCGGGGTGCGCGGCCAGCAGGGTTTCGACCGAGTCGGCCTCGGCGGGGGTCTTGTCCTCGCGGTAGCGCACGACGCGGGCGAAGCGGAGGGTGACACCGGCCGGATAGCGCGTGGACTTCTGCAGGCCGTCGTAGGCGATCTCGACGACGAGTTCGGGCCGTACGGTCACCACGTGGCCGTTGTCCTCGACGGCCAGCTTCCCGAGCCGCTCGGTCTGCCAGGTCAGCATCGCGTCCGTCATGCCCTTGAAGGTCTTGCCGAGCATCGCGAACGACCCGTCCTCGTCGCGCGCGCCGAGGTGCAGGTTCGACAGCTTGCCGGTGCGCCGGCCGTGGCCCCACTCGGCGGCCAGCACCACCAGGTCGAGGGTGTGCACGGGCTTGACCTTCAGCCAGGAGGCACCGCGCCGGCCCGCGCTGTAGGGAGCGTCGAGCGCTTTGCAGACCACGCCCTCGTGGCCGCGGGCGAGCGTGTCCGCGAGGAAGCCCTCCGCCGCGGCGAGGTCGTCGGGCCCCTGCACGAGCGCGCGGCGCACCCGCATCGGCTCCGGCACGAGCCGCGCCAGCTCGGCGTGCCGGGCATCGAACGGCAGGTCCAGGAGATCCTGTCCGTCGACGTTCAGCACGTCGAAGAAGACGGGGGAGACGGGCACCGCCGCGGCGGCCGTGGCCACGTCCACCCGGGAGCCGACCCGCCCGGCGATCTCCTGGAAGGAGCGCGGCCGTCCGTCCTCGTCCAGCGCGATCACCTCGCCGTCCAGGATGAACCGCTCGCCCTTCAACTCCAGTGCGGCGGCAGTGAGTTCAGGCAGCCGGTCGGTGATGTCGTCGAGCGTGCGGGTGTGCACGCGTACGGTGTCGCCGTCGCGGTGCACCTGGACGCGGATGCCGTCGAGCTTCTCCTCGACCGCGCAGGGGCCGAGCTTGCCGACGGCCTCGGCGACGGACGCAGCGGTGTGCGCCAGCATCGGCAGCACCGGGCGGCCGACGGTGAGCCGGAACGCGCCGAGCGCCGCCGGGCCCTCGGCCAGCAGCGCCTGCGCCACCGTCTGCAGCGAGCCCGCCAGCATCACCGCTCGCCGTACGTCCCCGGCGGGTGCGCCGGTCGCCTCGGCCAGCCCCTCGACGGCGACCGCGTCCAGCGCGCCCTGCCGCACCTCGCCGGTGAGCAGCCCGAACAGGAACCGCTGCTCGCTCTCGGTGGCCGCCGCCATCAACTCCCCGACCAGCCGGGCCCGTTCGGCCTGTGAGCCGGTGCCGGAGACGCTGCCCAGCTCGGTGAACCGGGCGTCGACCTCGCGGACGGTGAGCGTGGGCTCCGCGGCGGGGGTGACGCGGTGGCTCAGCACCTTCCAGCCGATGCCCAGCCGCCCCTGCGGCAGGCGACCCGCCAGATAGGGGATCACGATCGGCACGTCGTCCGCGTCGGCGTCCCGGAACAGCTCGGCGAGCAGAGCGATCTTCCGGGACCGCGCCGAGGCGGCGGCCACCTCCTGGGACACATGGGCGAGCCGGGTCAGCAGCATGCAGCCATGGTGCAACGGAGGCGGTCGCTCCACACCTGTACGACCGCTACGGCGCCGCCGGGTCGGACACGCCTACGAGGTCGCGTCGAGGTCGGACATGATCAGGTCGCCGTTGACCGTCGCGGCCGCCCGGTAGCCGGCGCTCGCCGCGTTCACCACCTGCTCCGCGAAGCCGACCGCGTTGCCCGCCGCCCACACGCCCGGCACGGTCGTCAGACCCGTCTCGTCGACCACCGGGTAGCTGCCGAACGGGGTCTCCCGCAGCTCGGCGCCCAGCTGCTCGAACAGACTGTTGCGCGGGACGGCCCGCGGCGCGACGAACAGCACCTGGCGGTCGTGCGCGGTGCCGTCCGCGAGCCGTACCCCGGTGAGCCGGTCGTCGTCGACCAGCAGCTCGGCCACCTCGCCGGGCACCACGGCGACCCCGGCCCTGGTGAGCCGGCGCCGGTCGTCGTCCGACAGCTCGTCCTCGGCGACCGTGTGCAGGAACAGGGTCACGTCCTTCGACCACTGGGACACCATCAGCGCCTGATGCACGCTCATCGGGGTCGAGGCCAGCACGCCGAAGGCCTGGTCGCGCACCTCCCAGCCGTGGCAGTACGGGCAGTGCAGCACGTCCCGCCCGAAGCGCTCGGCGACGCCGGGAACCGCCGGCAGCTCGTCCGTCAGGCCGGTGGCGACGACGAGCCGCCGCGCCCGCACGGTCCGTCCGCCCGCGAGGGTCACGGTGAAGCCGCCTTCCGCCCGGATGGCGTCCGTCACCCGGTCCCGGACGAGCTGGACGCCGTAGCGCGCGATCTCCTCGCGGCCGATCGCGAGGAACTCGGCGGGCGGCATTCCGTCGCGGGTCAGATAGCCCTGCATGTGCGCGGCGGGCGCGTTGCGCGGCTCGCCCGCGTCGACGACCAGCGTCTGGCGCCGGGCCCGGCCCAGCACGAGCGCGGCGGACAGTCCGGCCGCGCCGCCTCCGACGACGACCACTTCGTACTTCTCGGTCACGGTGACCACCTCCAGGGAGAAGGTCGCTCGACTGTCGCGGGATTGACAAACCTCTTTGCCGATTCTGCAATAAGGGTCATGAGTACGGATGAGGTTCTCGCGGGCGTGGGCCCGAGGCTGCGACGGGTCCGCAAGGAGCGGGAGGTGACCCTCGCGGCGCTGTCCGAGGCGACCGGCATCTCGGTCAGCACCCTGTCGCGGCTGGAGTCGGGCCTGCGCAAGCCCAGCCTCGAACTGCTGCTGCCGATCGCGCAGGCCCACGAGGTGCCCCTGGACGAACTGGTCGGTGCCCCGCCGGTGCGGGACCCGCGAGTGCGGGCCGAGCCCATCGTGCGGCACGGGCGCACGTACTGGCCGCTGACCCGGCAGCCCGGCGGTCTGCAGTCCTTCAAGGTGCTGGTGCCGCAGCGGGACGAGGAGCCCGAAGCCCGTACCCATGAGGGCTACGAGTGGTTGTACGTGCTGTCGGGGCGGCTGAGGGTCGTGCTGGGTGAGCACGACGTGGTGATGGCCGCGGGTGAGGCGGCCGAGTTCGACACGCGGGTGCCGCACTGGTTCGGTTCGACGGGGGAGGGGCCTGCGGAGTTCCTCAGCCTGTTCGGGCCGCAGGGGGAGCGGATGCACGTACGGGCGCGGCCTGCGCGGGAGTGATGGACCGCGCGGCCGCGGGAGTGACGGACCCGACTGTTCCCTGATGGGCAAGCGACCGCTTAGTATGCGATGGAGTCCGGTCTTGCTCTCAGACGAAGCAGTCCCGTGGAGGCCCCGCATGCAGGCATGGCAAGTGCACCAGAACGGCGAACCGAGCGAGGTGATGCGTCTCGACGACGTGGCGCGGCCGGTGCCCGGCGAGGGCCAGGTGCTGCTCAAGGTGCGCGCGGCGAACATCAACTTCCCTGACGCGCTGATGATCCGCGGCCACTACCAGGTCCAGCCGCCGCTGCCGTTCACGCCCGGCGTGGAGATCTGCGGCGAGACCGAGGAAGGGCGCCGCGTGATCGCGAACCCCGCACTGCCGTACGGCGGCTTCGCCGAGTACGCGCTCGCGGACGCAGCGGCGCTGCTGCCCGCGCCGGACGCCCTGGACGACGCCGAGGCCGCCGCCCTGCACATCGGCTACCAGACCGGCTGGTTCGGCCTGCACCGCCGCGCCCACCTGGAGGCGGGCGAGACCCTGCTCGTGCACGCGGCCGCGGGAGGCGTCGGCAGCGCCGCCGTCCAGCTCGGCAAGGCGGCGGGCGCCACCGTCATCGGCGTCGTCGGCGGGGCCGAGAAGGCCGCCGTGGCCCGGGAGTTGGGGTGCGACGTCGTCATCGACCGGCGCACCGAGGACGTCATCGCCACGGTCAAGCAGGCCACCGGCGGGCGCGGCGCCGACGTGATCTACGACCCCGTCGGCGGCGAGGCCTACACCCAGTCCACCAAGGTCGTCGCCTTCGAGGGCCGGATCGTCGTCGTCGGCTTCGCCAGCGGGTCGATCCCCAAGCCCGCCCTCAACCACGCCCTGGTGAAGAACTACTCGATCCTCGGCCTGCACTGGGGTCTGTACGGCACCAAGAACCCGAAGCTGATCCAGCACTGCCACGAGCAGCTCACCGACCTCGCCGCGCGCGGCGCCATCAAGCCGCTGATCAGCGAGCGTGTCCCGCTGAGCGGTGCCGCGGCCGCGGTGCAGCGCGTCGCCGACGGCGTCACCACGGGGCGGGTCACCGTGCTGCCCTCTCTGGAGAACGGAGCCACCGCATGACCGACGCCGCCGAACTGCGCCGCCGCACCCAGGAGTTGCTGGCCGCGCACCAGCCCGGGGCAACGGACCGCCTGGACTTCCTGAAGGCCCGCTTCGACGCCGGGCTCGCCTGGGTGCACTACCCCGAGGGCCTCGGCGGGCTCGGCGCCCCGCGCACCCTCCAGGCCGTCGTGGACGCCGAGTTGGAGGCTGCGGACGCCCCGGACAACGACCCGCGGCGCATCGGTATCGGCCTGGGCATGGCCGCGCCGACCATCCTCAAGTACGGCACCGAGGAACAGAAGCAGCGCTTTCTGCGGCCCCTGTGGACCGGCGAGGAGGTGTGGTGCCAGCTGTTCAGCGAGCCCGGCGCCGGATCCGACCTCGCGGCGCTGGGCACCCGCGCCGTGCGCGAGGGCGACGAGTGGGTCGTCAACGGGCAGAAGGTGTGGACGTCCAGCGCCCACCTGGCCCGCTGGGCCATCCTCATCGCCCGCACCGACCCGGACGTGCCCAAGCACGCGGGCATCACCTACTTCCTCTGCGACATGACCGACCCCGGCGTCGAGGTGCGGCCGCTGCGCCAGGTCACCGGCGAGGCCGAGTTCAACGAGGTGTTCCTCACCGACGTCCGCATCCCCGACACGCGCCGCCTCGGCGAGGTGGGCGACGGCTGGCGGGTCGCGCAGACCACGCTGAACAACGAACGCGTCGCCATCGGCGGCATGCGCATCCCCCGCGAGGGCGGCATGATCGGGCCGGTCTCCAAGACCTGGCGCGAACGCCCCGAGCTGCGCACCCACGACCTGCACCAGCGGCTGCTCACCCTGTGGGTCGAGGCCGAGGTCGCCCGGCTCACCGGCGAACGGCTGCGCCAGCAGATGGCCGTCGGCCAGCCCGGCCCCGAGGGCGCCGGCATGAAGCTCGCGTTCGCCCGCCTCAACCAGGAGATCAGCGGCCTGGAGGTCGAACTCCTCGGCGAGGAAGGCCTGTTGTACGAGGACTGGACGATGCGCCGGCCCGAACTCGTCGACTTCACCGGCCGCGACGCCGGATACCGCTACCTCCGCTCGAAGGGCAACAGCATCGAGGGCGGGACCAGCGAGGTCCTGCTGAACATCGTCGCCGAACGCGTCCTGGGACTGCCGTCCGAGCCGCGCACCGACAAGGACGTCGCCTGGAAGGACCTGGCCCGATGACCGACTTGCTCTACTCGGAGGAGGAAGAGGCGCTGCGCGCCGCCCTCCGCGACCTCCTCGCCGACCACTGCGACGCGGCGGGCGTCATCACGCGCGTCGAGACCGACACCCCGCACGACCGCGCCCTGTGGAAGGCGCTGGCGGACGGCATGGGACTCGCCGGTCTCCTGGTGCCCGAGTCCCAGGGAGGCCAGGGTGCTACCCATCGCGAAGTGGCCGTGGTCCTGGAGGAGTTGGGCCGCGCCGTCGCGCCCGTCCCGTATCTGACCAGTGCCGTCGTCGCGACGGAGGCGCTGCTGGCCTGCGAGAGCGAGGAGGCCGCCGGACTGCTGACAGCCCTGGCGTCCGGGCGCACGATCGGCGCACTCGCCATCGCGCTGAACGTCGCGCCGAGGGCCGCCCACAAGGCCGTACGGCATGAAGACGGCGCCCTGCACGGGGAGTTGACAGGGATCGCCGACGCGGCGGCGGCCGATGTGCTGCTGGTCCCGGCGGACGACGGCGCCCTGTACGCGGTGGACGCCGACGCCGTCACGGTCACCACACAGGTCTCCCTCGACCTCACCCGGCCGGTCGCCACGGTCACCTTCGACGGCGCCCCGGCGCGCCGGCTGGGCGACGCGGAGCCCGCCGTACGCCGCGCCCTGCGCGCCGGTGCCGGGCTGCTCGCCTCCGAGCAACTCGGCGTCGCCGACTGGTGCTTGACGGAGACGGTGCGCTACCTGAAGGAGCGCAAGCAGTTCAACCGCCCCGTCGGCGGCTTCCAGGCGCTCAAGCACCGGCTCGCGCAGCTGTGGCTGGAAGTGGTGAACACCCGCGCCGCGGCCCGCAACGCCGCCGACGCGCTGGCCACCGAGAGCACGGACGCCGACGTGGCGGTCGCCGTCGCCCAGGCCTACGCGGCCCCCGTCGCCGTCCACACGGCCGAGGAGGCGCTCCAACTGCACGCCGGCATCGGCATGACGTGGGAGCACCCGGTCCACCTCTACCTCAAGCGCGCGAAGGCCGACTCGATCGCGTACGGCACCGCGGGCCGCCACCGCGAGGCACTGGCCGAACTGGTCGACCTCCAGGCCCCCTGACGTACGTCCGACCTCTCGGAGAAGTCCGGGAGAAGCCCGGGAGAAGCCCGCCCCACCTGGGGCGGGCTTCTTCGTGTGCGCTCGTCCGGACAAGTGAACGCATGGCGGCAGTCCGGCCAACTCCCTTCACGCACCTGCCTCTTGGACCCTGCGGGATCGCATACTCGCTGAGGTCCCATACGGCCCTTCCCGGGAGGCAGAGCATGGCCCTCACCACTCGCCGCAGAGCCCTCACCACCCTCGGCGCCGCCCTCGCGGGCTCGGTCGCCCTGCCCGCCACCAGCGCGCTGGCGAGCGAACACAAGCACGGCCCGCGCCCGTTGTGGCGGGCCCACGCGCACAACGACTACGAGCACCCGCGCCCCCTGATCGACGCCCTCGACCACCGCTTCGGCAGCGTCGAGGCCGACATCTACCTGGTCGGGGACCAGCTCCTCGTCGCCCACGACCCCGTCGACCTCGATCCGACCCGCACCCTCGAATCCCTCTACCTGGCCCCGCTCGCCGCCCGCCTCAAGGCCAACCGCGGCTCGGTGTACCGGGGTTACCACAGGCCCCTGCAACTCCTCATCGACATCAAGACCGAGGGCTCCTCGACGTACGTCGAACTCGACCGCCATCTGCGCCGCTACAAGCACCTGTTCACGACGTACGCCCATGGCCGCGTGTTCCCCGGCCCGATCACCGCCGTGATCTCCGGCGACCGCGCCGCCCGTGTGCCCATGGAGGCCCAGAGCGTCCGGCGCGCCTTCTACGACGGCCGGCTCACCGACCTCGGCACCGCGGCGCCCGCCTCGTTCGTCCCGCTGATCAGCGACAACTGGACGCTCAACTTCAGCTGGCTCGGGGACGGTCCGTTCCCCGACGCCGAGCGCGAGAAGCTGCGCGGCATCATCGCGGCGGCGCATGCGCGGCGGCAGAAGGTGCGGTTCTGGGCCACGCCCGATCTGGCGGGCCCGGCCCGTGACGCGCTGTGGAGCGAACTCCTCGCCGCCGACGTCGACTACTTCAACACCGATGACCTCGCCGGTCTGGAGGCGTTCCTCGACGCCCACGAACGGGCGTAGACACCTCTGTTCGAAGGGGCGTGGACACCACACGTTCGGAGGACACGTCAGCTGCCCCGACGAACCCCCCGCTACGCGACACTTGCGGCCGAAAGCCGCGGTGTCGACGTGGCGGAGGAGGTTGACGATGGCCATTTCCATCTCTGTGGTGGTCCTGCTGCTGATTCTCGCGGTGGTCTTCCTGCGCAACGGCGCACTGAAGCTGTCGCACGCCCTGGTCTGCGTCCTGCTCGGCTTCTATCTGGCGAGCACCAGCATGGCGCCGACCATCCACGACGGGCTCACGGCGACGGCGGACATCGTGAGCAGCCTCAACCCGTGACGTCGCCGGCGAGGCGCGCGGCGTAGTCCTCGTACTCCAGGCAGAGCCGCGTCTCGTGCACCCGGCCGTGCACGGAGGCATGGCAGGCGTTGGTCACGGCGGCGGCCGCGTACCAGGCGAGGTGGGCGATGCGGGCGGCCTCGTCGAGCGTGGGGCCCGTCCCCTCTCCGATGTGATCGGCGGCGACCTGGATCTGCTCGAAGCTGTCGAGCATGGTTCGCAGGGTCACCTCGGTGCCGTCCGCCAGCCGGGTCCGGACAGCCGCGAGCGCGCTCCTGAGGACCTCCGGACTGCCCGCTCCGGTCCGCTCGTGGAAGTGCTCGAAATGCGGCAGGAGCCGCTCGGCCGACGCGGCGGCGAGGGTGGTCCGCTCGTCCCCGGACAGCGCGGACAGCGCGGACAGGGCGGCCAGGTCCGCCACCGGGTCCTTCACGGGGTCCGTCACCGGGTCCGTCACGGGGCGGAGAACACCCCGATACCGTTCGGAACCGGCCGCTCCGCGCCTCCGCTGGGATGGTTGCGCACGCTGACGGTGCCCGCCCCCGGCTCCCGGGCGACCAGCGTCGTCGAGCCGCCGCCGTCGAGACTGAAGGCGTCGGTGGAGCCCAACTTCCGCATGGTGGCGGCCACTTCGGCGATGGTGAGTCCGCTGCGGTACTCGGGTGCGCCGTCGAGCGCGAGGAGCAGCATGCGGCGCCCGCCGTCCGAGATGCCCACCGCCGTCCGTACCGCCGAGGTCGTGTTGTCCAGGCCGGGAAGCGGCGAGCCGTCCGTGAGGACCGGGTATCCGCCGAGCGCGAAGCGGTAGGGGACCTTGCTGGTGTGTGCCACCAGACGGTGCCGTACGAGAACCGGCTCGCCCGTCGACAGCTTCCGCAGCTTCCGGGCGCCCTCCTCGCGGCCGACCAGGACGGTGGTGTCCGCCGCGATGGGACCGCTGCCGGGTGTGTCCGCCGATGACACGACTCGACCGTGACGGACCGTCACCTCATACGTGTCCGTACTGCAGGGCGCGGCCCGGTCGGTGTCCGTGCCGCAGGTGGCCCGCACCCGGGAGACGCTGCCCCAGTCCGAGGTGAACGCTCCGACGGAGTCCTCCGGCAGCGCGTACTGGTTGAGCCCGCCCAGCGGAAGCAGCCCCTGCGCAGTGCCCACGGCACCGTCGAGGTCCAGGCTGTCCAGCCGCGCCCGGCCGTCGACGCCGACACCGAGCACGTCCTCGGTCGTCGTACCGGGCGGCAGCGCGGGCCCGAAACGCTGGCCGTTTGGAACCGCCGCCTTCAGCGTGTGCCCGCGCGCGATCGCCGGGCCCACGGTCGCGCCGGTCGCCTCGACCCCCGGATGCTGGGTCTCGGTGATGTTGAAGAAGTCGCCGTTCACGCCCGCGACGGCGCCCTGGGTGTCGGCCAGCCGGGAGACGGGCGCCCGGGCGGCGACGGCCCCCGGATACAGCAGGTCGAGCCGTACGTGCGGATTGCCGAGGTCGACGCCGAGCACATGCGCGTGCGTCACCCCCTTGGCCGCCGGGATGTCGAACTCGGTGTACGTGACCCCGGGCGCGATGTCGGCCGTACCCGCTGCCGCGCTCTGCGCGCCGCTGGCCGGTGCCGCCCCCACCAGGGCCGCACCGGCCAGCGCGCTCCAGGCCGCGAGAACCGTCAGTGCCGTTCTGAACCGTCCGTTACGACGTGTCACAGTCCCCCCTGATGTCTCGTCAACTCTCGCAGGACTCAGGGGAAGTGCACCAGACGGCGATGGCCGTCGCGGGGGCTATGTGCCGACGACGCGGGAACGGATCAGGAAACGCACTCCTTCGGGTGCCTCCAGCGAGAAGCCGCTGCCCCGGCCCTGGACGACGTCGACGATCAGCCGCGTATGGCTCCACAGCTCGTACTGGTTCTTCGACATCCAGAACGTCACCGGTTCGTCCACCCCCTCGACCTCCAGCTCGGCGAGCAGGATGTCGGAGCCGCCCGTGCGGAACTCGCCCTCCGGATAGCACATGGGCGCGCTGCCGTCGCAGCAGCCGCCGGACTGATGGAACATCAGCGGCCCGTGCGCCGCTCGCAGCAGCCGCAGCAGATCGGCGGCCGCCGGGGTCAGTTCCACGCGGGGGGTCACGTCCATCGCCTCTCCTCGCACGCTGCCGGGCCGCGGGGCGGCCGGTCCGGCGGCCCATCCAACTCCCGGCGACGTTGCGGGAACGTTGCACGGCCCGGAGCGCGAGGTCAGGCAGGTACGCAGACCTCGGCGCCCTTGAGGGTGCCCTGTCCGATGACCTCGATCAGCGGGTGGACGCAACCGGAGGCGAGGTAGGTGCGCCAGGTGTCGGTTCCGGTGTTGCTGCCGGGGACGAGCGGGCCGTAGACGGTCGAGTGGAAGTTCGCGCCGCCGCCGGTGTTGTTCTGCCAGCCGAGCCGGACGTGAATGCTGTCACCCGCCCGCTTCCAGTACCCCACCCCGATAGTGCCCTGCTGGCCGACCCTTCCGGTCACGTCGATGCACAGATCACCGTTGCCGAGATTGGTGCAGCGCTGGACGTACGCGGTGGGGGACGCGGGTGCGGCCTCGGCGGGAGCCGCCGTCGCGGCGAGCAGCAGGGTGGCGGAGGCTACGCCCAGCGTGGTCGCGAGTATGCGCATGTTCCCTCAATTCCATGGGTGGGCAAGGCGGTCGGTTTCCTTGCCCTTGTGGGGGCTGTGCGGCCCTTGGTGCTCGGTCGGCAGGAGTCTCGCCGTGGGGCGTGACGTGCGGCAATGCTTTCGAACCAGGTCGAACCGTGCATGGGCCATCTCGTCCGGGGGCTCTCTTAGACTTTCCGTGATCATGCTCGGGGGCTTCGACGGGAGCATGGCGGTGAGAAGGGGAGAGGGTTGAACGGCGAGCAGGCGGCCTTCGGGGCGCTGCTGCGGGATCTGCGGCTGTCCGCGTCACTGACGATCGAGGGTCTGGCGGAGGCGTCGGGCGTGAGCGTGCGGGGCATCGGGGACCTGGAACGGGGGCGACGCGCGGCTCCGCAGCGGCGGACCGTGGCCGCGCTGGCGGACGGTCTGGGGCTGGCCGAGGTGGAGCGCGAGCGGCTGCTGACGGCCGCGCGAGCCGGGCGCAGCCCGGGATACAGCCCGGTGGGGGTGCGGTCCTTCCCGCGCGGCATCGACGACTTCGTCGGCCGGACGCGGGAGCTGGAGCGGCTCGCGGCGTTCGCCGGACAGGCGGCGGCCCGGCACGGGTCCGACGGGCGGGACGATCAGGGGAGGTCCACCGACCGGTCCGCCTTCGAGGGCGCGGGGAGTCCGGGCGACTGCGGGAGTCCGGCAGGTCCCGGGGCTCCGGCCGCGTCGCCCGTGGTCGTGGCGGTGTCCGGGCCCCCGGGGACGGGCAAGACCACGCTCGCCCTGCGCGCCGCGCGGGAGTTCGCCGAGCAGTTCCCGGACGGGCAGCTGGTGGTGGACCTGCGCGGCATGGACAACGACCCGCCCGAGCCGGCCGAACTCCTGCTCGGCGTCCTCAAGGCCCTCCAGGTCGCCGACCGGGAACTCGCCAAGGCGGGACCGCAGGGCCATCCCGGGCTGTACCGCCAACTGCTCGCCGACCGGCGATGCCTGCTGGTGCTGGACAACGCCCGCGACGAGGCCCAGGTACGCCCCCTCCTGCCGGGCAGCGGCGCGGGCATGGTCCTGGTGACCAGCCGGCGCATGCTCACCGGACTGGAGAGCGTGCACCGCCTGCCGCTCGGTGAACTCGACGCGCAGGACGCCGCCGCGTTCCTGACCGCGCTCGTCGGAACGGAGCGCGCGACCGCCGACCCGGCCGCACTCGCCGATGTCGCCCGGCGCTGCGGCCACCTCCCGCTCGCCCTGCGCGTGGCGGGCAACTGGCTGGCCACCCGCACCGGTTGGACCGTACGCCGCCTGGCCGACCGCCTCGCGGTGGAGGAACGGCGCCTGGACGCGCTGGCCGCCGGGGACGTACGGGTGGCGGCCGCCTTCGACCTGTCGTACCGCCAGCTCACCCCCGCCGCCGCCCGGCTCTTCCGCCGCCTCGCGCTGATACCGGGCCCGGACGCCGGGGCAGCCTGCGCCGCGCAGCTGACGGGGCAGCAACTGTTCGATGCCGAGGACACGTTGGAGGAGCTGGTCGAGACCGGACTGCTCGGCGCGGACCGGGACCGCTACCGCCTGCACGACCTGCTGCGGTTGTTCGCCCGCGCCCGTCTGGAGGCCGAGGAGAGCGCCGAGGACACCGCCCCGGCCCGTGCGGCGCTGCACCGCTGGCTGCTGGAGACCGCGATCGTCGCCGGCCGCTGGTTCGAGCCCGAGCACGGTGCTCCGCCCGCCGACTGGCAGGGCATGGTGGACCTCTCCAGCGCCGACAAGGCCCGCCAGTGGCTGCAGGCCGAGGGGGTCAACTGGCTGGCCGCCCTGCGCACGGCCGCGGTGGCAGGGGAGCACGCCACGGTGGTGGAGGTGGCCGAGGCCCTGCACTGGTTCTCCGATCAGTGGATCTTCTGGGGGCACTGGCCCGAGGTCTTCGGCACCGCGGCGCACTCCGCGCGGGCCATGGGCGATGCCCTCGTCGAGGCGACCCAGCTCAACTACCACGCCTGGGCCCTGCTCCTGTGCGAAGGCAGGCCCCGCGACAGCCTCGTGCGCTCCGCCCAGGCGCTGGAGGCGGCCGAGCGCGCCGGTGACCCGGTCCAGCAGGCGTGGTCCCACAACTACACGGCCTGGGCGCACCGGCTGCTGGGGGAGACCCAGCAGGCCGTCGACGCCACCGGCGAGTCCGCCCGGCTGTTCGAGACAGCCGGCGACATGCACGGCACGCTCCAGGCGATGAGCGGCTACGGCATCATCCTCCTCGAAGCGGGACGGACCGAGGAAGCCCTCGCCTCCGACCTGCGTACGCTCGCCTTTCTGGAGGAGGCCGGCGACCGCCTGGAACCCCATATCGCCGAGATGGGCCGACTCAACCTGCATTCGGGCCTCGGTCGCGGCTATGCGGCCCTGGGGCGGTGGGAGGAATCCGTCGCCCACGCACAGACGTCCGTCGACGTCGCCCGCGCCAACGACAACGCGGCCATGGTGAGCCGCTGCCTGGTCCACCTCGGCGACGCCCTCGCCGCCGTCGGGCGTACGACGCAGGCGAGGAAGGCCTTCGCCGACTGTGTCGCCCTCGGCCCGGGCGCCGACCCTGAACGTGTCGCCCACGCCCGGCAGCGACTTGCGGATCTCTCCGCCCGCTGACGCGCACCGGTTGCTTCCGCGTTCACGATAGGCCCGCCGGAGCGGGCTGCTCGACTCCCTCAGCGCACTGGGCTGTTCCGACAGTGCACTGCTCCGGCGCGCCCGACCTGTCCGGTTCTGCCGCCCTGCCCGGATGGATCTTTCTGCCTTCTTTGTGCCTGGAGGCCCGGGCCGCCCGCTGTTTGGCTTCAGGTGGCGGGGATTCGGGCCGCTTCGGTCCGCGTGCGATGCGGATCCGAGGTCTCCGCCGCTGTCATACGGTGGAGAGGAGAACCAGGTGAGCCTGGTGTTGACGACTGCTTCGGTTCCCGACGAGGACAAGGTCGGGTACTGGCGGGACGCGATGGGCAGGGCGCTGGTGCCGATGGCAGTCGTGCCGCGCGGCGACGGTCCGTTCGAGGGCCGGATCTCCACCGGCCGCCTCGGGTACCTCAGGGTCTCGACCATCGAGGCCGACGCCCAGCGCGCCAGCCGTACGCCGAAGCACATCGCCCGCTCCTCCGGGGCGTTCGTGGCGGTCGGCGTCCAGACGTCCGGCACGGCGACCCTCGTCCAGAACGGTCGCCGGGCGGTCGTGAGGGAGGGCGACCTGATGGTGTACGACACCTCGCGGCCCTACTCGCTCGACTACCCGGAGCGCTTCACGACCCGGGTGATCCACATGCCTCGCCGGGTGCTGGGCCTGTCGGACGAGGACATCCACCGGGTCACCGGCACCGCGATCGGGTCCACGGAGGGGTTCGGCGCGGTGCTGATGCCCTTCCTCGGCACGCTGGTCGCCTCGGCGCACTCGTACTCCCCGACCGTCGCGAGCGGTCTGGCCGCCAGCGTCGTCGACCTCTTCGCCACCCTGGTCGCCGACCGGACCCGGCACGGCGCCACGCCGGAGGAGAGCGGGCGCGGCCATCTCGTTCCGCGCATCCGCGAGCACATCGACCGCAACCTGGGCGATCCCGCACTGTCCCCGGAAGCCGTCGCGGCAGCGCACCACATCTCCGTGCGGTACCTGCACCGGATCTTCGAGAGCGAGGGCAGCACCGTCGGCCGGCTGATCCAGCGGCGCCGTCTTGAGGAGTGCGCCCGCGAACTGGCCCGCCCCAGCGGCACGGCACCCACCGTCTCGGCGGTCGCCCAGCGCTGGGGGTTCGTCAACCCCGCCCATTTCAGCCGAGTGTTCCGCGCCTCCTACGGCCTCTCTCCGCGCGAGTGGCGCAGCATGCGCCTTGCCGGGGGCGGGGGCGGCGACGCGGGGGGTCGTACGCCGTGAGAGGCCCCTCGTCGGCCAACCATCATCCTGTCCACGGTGCGCGCAGACGCGTCCAGCACCGCAACTGTCGCTCAGGCGCGCACCAGCGGCGTGTCGACCAGGTGCTCCGCGAGGAACCACGCCTGGAGCTCGCCGGTACGGATCACCTGCGAGACCAACAGGTCATTCGTGCCGTCGTCGCCCAACTCGGCGGCACGGGCGGCCGCGTCATGGGCCTGCGTGAGGATCGCCTCGTGGGCGTGGAGGAGCCGCGAGAGCATCGCCGGGACCTCCTCCACGCCGTCCGGCGGGCGCGGGATCGAGGTGATCTCGGCGACGTGCCGGGGATCCCCCACGGAGACCCCGCCCAGGGTCTGGACCCGCTCGGCGATCGTGTCGACGAGCTCCAGCTGCTCGCCCGCGTGCTTGTCGAGGAGCAGGTGGAGTGGGTAGAAGGTCGCGCCGCGCATGTTCCAGTGGTGCTTCTTGTAGAGGCCGTAGAGGATCTGCGTGTCCGCGAGGACCTGGTTCAGCCGCTGGCAGGAGTACATGCGCGCGTCGTACGACAGCCCGAGCGGGAACTGCTTGACGGTCCCGAACTCCTGGATGACCGCGCCCTTCTGATGCACCCAGGGCTGGCTGCTGGTGGGCTGGGACGTGGTGGTCATGGCGTGCCTCCTGCGATGCCGTGCGGGTGTACGCCGGTGACGGTAGGCGCGGCCGGCGGGGGCGAATTGCCGCGTAGCGCATGGGATGGCGCCCGTGAGCGCACCAGACGCAGCGGACGCACCGGGTGGTGCGGCGACCGCCGGCCGGCGGTGCGCTCTCGGTCGGACATCCGTGCGCTGAGGGACTCGTCGCGTCGTCCCGCCGCCCTAGCCTCGGTGCCCGACGGCTCGTCGGACAGTCGTACGGGCAGGGCGTCGGACAGTCGTACGGGCAGGGAAAGGAGACATGGGCATGGAAGAACAGGCGGATGTGGTCGTCGTCGGTCTCGGGCCGGGCGGCGAGTACGCCGCGGGCACGCTGGCCGAGGCCGGGCTGGACGTGGTCGGTGTGGAGGCGGAGCTCGTCGGGGGCGAGTGCCCGTACTGGGGGTGCGTGCCCAGCAAGATGATGATCCGGGCCGGGAATCTGCTGGCCGAGGCGCGACGCGTGCCCGCCCTCGCGGGGGGCGCGGACGTGACGCCGGACTGGACCCGGGTCGCCGAGCGCATCCGCGAGCAGGCCACCGACGACTGGAACGACCAGGTGGCGGCCGACCGCCTCACGGCCAAGGGCGGTCGGCTGGTCCGCGGCAGGGGCAGGCTCAGCGGCCCGCGGCGTGTGATGGTCGGTGAGCGCACCATCGAGGCCCGCCGGGGTGTCGTGCTGGCCACGGCAGCCGGCCGCGGATTCCGCCGGTGCCAGGGCTCGCCGGGACGCCGTACTGGACCAACCGGGATGCCATGGCCGCCAAGGAACTGCCGACGTCCATGGTCGTCCTCGGCGGCGGCGCGATCGGCGTGGAAGTCGCCCAGGTCTTCGCCCGCTTCACGTGCCGGGTCACCGTGGTCGAGGGACAGGAGCGGTTGCTGTCCCAGGAGGAGCCGGAGGCGGGGGAGCTGGCCGCGCAGGCGCTGCGGGCCGACGGTGTGACCGTCCTGACCGGGGCGCGGGCCCGGCAAGTGAGCCATGACGGGGCCGAGTTCACCGTGCTGCTCGACGGCGTGGCAGAGCCCGTACGCGCGGAGCGGCTGCTCGTCGCGACCGGACGGCAGGTCGAACTCGGCGCACTGGGCGTCGAGTCGGTCGGACTCGATCCGACGGCCGGAGCCGTGCGCACGGACGGGCAGATGCGGGCGGCGGAAGGCCTGTGGGCCGTCGGAGACATCACCGGCCGCGGTGCCTTCACCCATGTGTCGATGTACCAGGCCCAGATCGCCGTAAGGGACGTGCTCGGAAGTCCTGGTCCCGACGCGGACTACCGGGCGCTGCCCCGCGTCACCTTCACCGATCCCGAGATCGCGGCCGTCGGACTCACCGAGCGACAGGCCCGCGACCAGGGACTGCGCGTGCGTACGGCGCTGGTGCCCAACGCCGACGCCACCCGCGGCTGGATCCATGGACCGGGTGGCGAGGGCTTCCTCAAGCTGGTCGAGGACGCCGACCGGGGCGTCCTGGTGGGCGCGACCTCGGCGGGACCGGCCGGAGGCGAGCTGCTGTACGGGCTGAACGTGGCCGTCCACGCGGAGGTTCCCGTCGAACGCCTACGGCACATGATCTACACGTATCCGACGTTTCACCGGGCCGTCGAACCGGCGCTGGCGGCCCTTCGTTGACCGCCTCGCGCCGATGCACCCCGCCTCGACGCGTCACGGGCCGCCGGCCGTGAGCCGGGTGGTGACGCGGTCCAGGTCGAGGTGGTGGTGCTCGGTGCCGGGCGCCACCATCACGTCGGTCCGCCGCAGGAAAGCGGTGACCGCGGACGCCCGGACCTCCAGGGTGGCCGCGGCGCCGTCCCGTGTCCTGAGCAGGATGCGGACTGTGTCCGAAGGCGAGGGGTGCCCTGCGGCGGAGTGGCGCCGTGGCGTCACCTGTACGTCCCCGATGCCCGCGGGCCGGCGAAGCCCCTCTGCGAGGAGGGACCGGGCGAACACCCAGTCGACGGAGGCGGTCGTGGGCGCTCCGAGGGCCAGGCACACGGCGTACGGGTCGCTCCGCTCGTACCGGAACTCGGCGGGCAGCGGTATCGGCGGTCGGCCGGCGGCGGTGACGTCGATCTCCAGCGGAAAGGAGATCGAGTGTTCACCCGCCGCATCGGCGAGAGGCTGTATCACGAGGCCCCCTGTCAGCGGTTGTTCTTGTGGTTCCTGTGGTTCGGTTCGTCGGCCGGGCTTTTGTGGGGGAGGGGTGGTGCCGATGACCGTACGGCCAGCGCGTGGGGGCGTGTTGCCGAGGGACGCACGGAGTGTTGCCCAAAGAGGAACCGGCTCATGCACGCCGGCGACACGTCGGCCGGATGAAGAGCAGGCGAGTGCGGCCGGCGGGCGCGGCCTCAGCGGTCGGCTCGTACCGGATGCTTGCTCATGATCGAGACCCGGTTGAAGGCGTTGATGGTGACCGCGACCCAGATCACCGCGGAGATCTGGTCGTCGGTCAGGACGTCCCCGGCTGCCGTGCAGGCGGCGTCCTGCGCGGCCGTGTCGGACGGTGCGGTCGTCGCCTCGGCCAGGGTGAGGGCCGCTCGTTCCGTGGGGGTGAACAGCTCGGTGTCCCGCCAGGCCGCCAGTACGCCCAGCCGCCGTGTGGTCTCGCCGGCCCGCAGGGCGGCGCGGGTGTGCACGTCGAGGCAGTACGCGCAGCCGTTGATCTGCGAGACACGGAGGTTGACCAGTTCCACCAGGGTCCGGTCGAGCCCCGCGTCGGCGGCGGCCGCACGCACGGCTTCGGACGTCTGTACGAGTGCGTGGTAGGCCTTGGGGCTCTGCTTGTCTATGAAGATCCGCTGACGCTGACTCGCGGACCCCGGCGTCGAGCTGTTCAACCTGGGACTCCTTCGGTGCCGACATCGTCCTATGATCAGGACCAAGTTGTTTAATATGAAACTATCATGGGTGCAAGAGGTGGAAGAGGTGGTCCCATGAGCAATGTGGAAGCAGCACCCGTCGAGACGCGCTGCGGATCCGTGGTGGACGGCGGAGAGCCGGGGAGGCCCGCGCGGTCGGCGCACGTCGACGTCCTCACCCCACGCGACGTACCGCTGGGCGGCCCGCGAGCGATGACCGTACGCCGCACGCTCCCGCAGCGCGCACGAACCCTGATCGGCGCCTGGTGCTTCGCGGACCACTACGGCCCCGACGACGTCACCCGCACCGGCGGCATGGACGTCGCCCCGCACCCGCACACCGGCCTGCAGACGGTCAGCTGGCTGTTCAGCGGCGAGATCGAGCACCGCGACAGCCTCGGCAGCCATGCGTACGTACGGCCCGGCGAGCTGAACCTCATGACCGGCGGGCACGGCATCAGCCACACGGAGGTCTCCACCCCGCGCACCACCGTCCTGCACGGCGTCCAGCTCTGGGTGGCCCTGCCCGGTGAACACCGGGGCGCCGCACGGGACTTCCAGCACCATGTGCCCACGCCGGTGCGGCTCGACGGGGCCGAGGTCAGGGTCTTCCTGGGCGCCCTCGCCGGAGACACCTCACCGGTGCGGACGTTCACGCCGCTGCTCGGCGCCGAGATCACCATGGAGCCGCACACGGCGCTCACGCTCGCCGTCGACCCCGGCTTCGAGCACGGCGTCCTCGTCGACCACGGGGACGTGAGGGTCGCCGAAACCCCGCTGCACCCTGCGGAGTTGGGCTACGTCCACCCCGGAACCGACAGCCTCACGCTCGTCAACGAGTCGGACGACGCGGCCCGGCTGGTCCTGCTCGGCGGCCCTTGCTTCGAGGAGGAGATCGTCATGTGGTGGAACTTCATCGGCCGCAGCCACGAGGACATCGTCCGGGCGAGGGCGGACTGGGAGAACGCCTCCGACCGCTTCGGAGCCGTCGAGGGGTATCCCGGCGACCGCCTTCCCGCCCCCGCCCTGCCGAACGCCACCATCGCGCCGCGCAAGAACCCGACGGGCCACTGAAACCCCCACCCGCTGAAACCCCCCTCCACTGGCCCCCTTTCGAAAGGAACCCGATGAGCCAGCCCACCACCGCCCCCGTCGTGCAGCGCAACGACGACCGCAACCGCTACGAGATCCTCGTCGACGGCAAGCGCGCCGGCCTGACCGCGTACCGCGACAACGGTGACCAACGCGTCTTCTTCCACACGGAGATCGACGACGCCTACGCCGGACAGGGCCTCGCCGCGCAGCTCGTCCAGTACGCGCTCACCGACGTGCGCGCCCTGGGCAAGAGGATCGTGCCGGTGTGCCCGTACGTGGCCAAGTTCCTCAAGAAGCACGACGAGTTCACCGACATCACCGACCCCGTCACCCCGGAGGTCCTGCGGTGGCTGGAGGGCGAACTGGGCTGAGCGGTTGTGCACTGCGGGACCAGTAGCGGTGCACTCGCGGGCAATGAGGACCCGTGCAACGGTTTTAGCGTGCTGGGTAACGGTCCGAAGCACTCTGCGCCTGTTCAGGCCGGTTGCGCCGGGAGGGCCGGTACATCGATGAGACCTCTGGAGATGCACATGTCCGACGCCGTCAAGCCGGCCCCGCCGGTTCTGGAGCCCGCGGCCGCCGCGTTCGCGGAGGCGACCGCCAACCCGCCGTACCTGTTCGACCTGGCCCCGGCGGAGGGCCGCAAGGCGGTCGACGAGGTGCAGTCCGGCGACATCGTCAAGCCCGCGGTCGACGAGGAGTGGATCACCGTGTCGGGCGGCCCGACCGGCAGCGTCCGGGCCCGTATCGTCAAGCCCGCCGGCGCCGAGGGCACCCTGCCGGTGATCCTCTACATCCACGGCGCGGGCTGGGTGTTCGGCAACGCCCACACCCACGACCGCCTGGTGCGCGAACTCGCCGTCGGCGCCAACGCGGCCGTGGTCTTCCCCGAGTACGATCTCTCGCCCGAGGCCCGCTACCCGGTAGCCATCGAGCAGAACTACGCGGTCGCCCAATGGGTGGTCCAGCAGGGCGCGACCAAGAATCTGGACGGGGTGCGGCTCGCCGTCGTCGGGGACTCGGTGGGCGGCAACATGAGCGCCGCGCTGACCCTGATGGCCAAGGAGCGCGGTGATGTCCCGCTGGTGCAGCAGGTGCTGTTCTACCCGGTCACCGACGCGAACTTCGACACCGGCTCCTACCAGCAGTTCGCCACCGGCTACTTCCTGCGCCGCGACGGCATGCAGTGGTTCTGGGACCAGTACACGACCGACGAGGCGGACCGCGCGCAGATCACCGCCTCCCCGTTGCGGGCCACCACCGAGCAGCTCACCGGGCTGCCCCCGGCCCTGGTCATCACTGGCGAGGCGGACGTGCTGCGCGACGAGGGCGAGGCGTACGCCAACAAGCTGCGCGAGGCCGGCGTCCCGGTCACCGCGGTGCGCTTCCAGGGCATCATCCACGACTTCGTGATGCTCAACGCGCTGCGCGAGACCCACGCCGCCGAAGCGGCCATCACGCTCGCCACCGGCACCCTGCACGCCGCCCTGCACACCGCCTGAACTCGGAGTACGTGAACATGACCACTTCCACGCCCACCGTCGTCCTCGTCCACGGCGCGTTCGCCGACGCCGCCAGCTGGTCCGGAGTCATCACCGAACTCCAGAGCCACGGCATCCCGGTGATAGCCCCGCCCAACCCGCTGCGCGGCCTCGCGGCCGACGCCGCCTACGTCGCCTCCGTGGCCTCCCAGATCGAGGGCCCCGTCGTACTGGTGGGCCACTCCTACGGCGGCGCGCTGATCACCGTGGCCGGCACCACGGAGAACGTCGTCGGCCTCGTCTACGTGGCCGCCTACGTCCTCGAAGAGGGCGAGAGCCTCGGCGAGCTCCAGGGCCGCTTCCCCGACTCGCCGCTGGTCAGCAGCCTGAAGCAGTGGACGTACCCCGTCGCGGACGGTGACCCCGCCGCCGAGGTCACCATCACCGCGGAGGCCTTCCCGTCCGTCTTCGCCGCCGATGTGCCCGCCGACGTCACGAAGGTCCTGGCGGTGGCTCAGCGCCCGCTCGCGGCCGGTGCCTTCACGGAGACGGCCTCCGCCGCCGCGTGGAAGACCAAGCCGTCCTGGGCCCTGGTGGCCGGCGCGGACCAGGCGATCAACCCGGAGGTCGAGCGGTTCGGCGCCAAGCGCGCCGGGGCGACCATCGTCGAGTTCGAGGGCGCCTCGCACGCGGTCGCCGTCTCCCAGCCCGCGGCGGTCGCCGACCTGATCCGCGACGCGGTGCGCTCGGTGAGCTGACGTACGGACCGGTCGGCCGGTCCCGGGGTCCTACGGCGTGTCGCGGCCGGGGCCGACCGGGTGGGTGCGCGAGTCTCCTCGTGCCGAACTGCCCTCTGGCTCAAGGGAGCTGAGGCTATGATGTGCGTATGCATCGTTCGTCGTGTCTGAGCTGGTGGCGCTCCGGGTAGGAGCGGCCACCTCTCATGCATGACCGGGCCGTTCGGATGGACGGCCCTTTCGCGTCCCTGGGTGCAACCAGGAGTCGGGCCGTCCTGACGGTGAGACCGACCACCAGGAGACCTTGTGAACACCACCCCCCAGACCGTGAGCCCCGACGACTCCGCCTCGGCAACCTCCGCCGACGCGCTCGGGACATCCGCCGCGCAGGCCCGCAGCGCCGTGCTGGAAGAGCTGATCCGCAAGGATCCCGGACAGTTCCGGGTGCTGACCGGCGACCGCCCCACGGGCCGACTGCACCTGGGCCACTACTTCGGCACACTGCACAACCGCGTACGTCTTCAGAACCTCGGCGTGGAGATGTTCGTGATCATCGCGGACTACCAGGTCCTGACCGACCGCGATGTGGCGGACAACCTGACCGAGCACGTCGAGGAACTGGTCCTGGACTACCTCGCCATCGGCGTGGACCCGGCACGCACCACGATCTTCACGCACAGCGCCGTCCCCGCCCTCAACCAGCTGATGCTGCCCTTCCTCAGCCTCGTCTCCGTCGCCGAGCTCAACCGCAACCCCACGGTCAAGGACGAGATCGCCCACTCGCGCCAGTCCGCCGTCAGCGGACTGATGTTCACCTACCCCGTCCACCAGGCCGCCGACATCCTCTTCTGCAAGGGCAATCTGGTCCCGGTCGGCCAGGACCAGCTCCCGCACCTCGAGATCACCCGCACGATCGCCCGCCGCTTCAACGACCGCTACGGCAACGGCACCGCCGTCTTCCCGCAGCCCGATGCCCTGCTGTCGAGCGCACCGCTCCTGCTCGGCACGGACGGCACCAAGATGAGCAAGAGCCGAGGCAACGCCATCGTGCTGGCCGCCGACGCCGACGAGACCGCCCGCCTGGTCAAGGGCGCCAAGACGGACTCCGAACGCCACATCACGTACGACCCGGTCACGCGCCCCGAGGTGTCCTCCCTCCTCCTGCTGACGGCTCTGTGCCAGAACCGGACCCCCCAGCAGGTGGCCGACGACATCGGCTCCGCGGGAGCCGCCGCCCTGAAGAAGACCGTGACCGAGGCGGTCAACGAGTACCTGGCCCCGATCAGGGCCCGACGGGCCGAGTACGCGCAGGACCGCACCTTTCTCCGCCAGACACTGCGGGAAGGCAACGAGCGGGCGCGGGCGGTGGCCGATGCCACGCTCGCCGAGGTCCGTGCCGCCATGAACAGCCACTACTGAGGAGGACCTCCAGGCGTCCTCCAGGCGACCTCGAGAGTCTTTCGAGCATTTCGGCAGACCCTGTCAGGCATGAAGAATATGCCGTTCGGTGATCTTCCGGAGACCGTCCGCTTCGAAATCGAACCTGCCCGGCGTTGCTTCATCGAGGATGCCGTGAAGGAATACCAGGAATGTCTGGACAGCCGCAACGACGACGGAGTGCCAAGCCATCTGCCGCGTGCGTCGGGGCTGCTGTTCGGACATTCGGACGGTACCGAGATAACCATCAGCGACATCGAGTTCGCGCCGAATGTCCGCGACAGCGACGACAGCGTCATGTGTGAATTCGAAGGTGTCATCGCCCCGCAGTTCGGCGATGTGTACAAGAACCCGAAACGAGGGTTCTGGACGGACGAGAAGTTTGTCCTGCGCGCCATCCAGCGTCACTCCGCGAACGGTCTGGATCTGCTGGGGTCCATCCATTCACATCCGAACTGGCATGAGATCGGCCCGCCGCACGAGCGGCACCAGAAGCTGAGTGAGAGTCCGACGCGGATGGATGAATACCTTTTCCGTCAGTCGTCCTGGCCGGTGAACGTGATCTGCTACGTCTATCAGGACGACGGCGCTGTCGCTCATCGGCTGGCCGGCTGGAGGCCCGGGCCGGAGCAATGCAACAGGCTCGACCTGCGGATTCCGTCGGTGGTTCGAGACGAATTCAATGTGGAGGCGTGAAACATGGCCGATGTCAAACTCCCCGCAGCGTTCCACATGCTGGCCGGCGGGCGGAAGCAGCTGCCGGTCAAGGGCGACAGTGTCCGGGAGGTGCTGGTCGGTCTGGACCGCGACTGTCCCGGCGTCCTCGAGCGGCTCATGGACGGGGAAGGGTCGGTGAAGCGCTACGTCAATGTCTATCGGAATGACAGCGACATCAGGGAACTCGACGGCCTGGAAACGGCGGTGACGAACGACGACGTCATCTGGATCGTGCCGGCCGTGGCGGGTGGCAGCGGAGAACCACGGTCCTAGGAGGGGCGAGATGTCGGACATCATTCCCACCGAGTTCTTCACCAGCCCCGGGCCCTCTCCGCACGCGAACGCGGCGGAGCTCAGGTCCCGATGTCCCGTTCACCGCATCGATGTTCCCCCCGGCGCCCAGGCGTACGCGGTCCTCTCCAACAAGGTCGTCGAGGAGGCACTCGGCGACTCGCGCCTGTCCAAGCAGGTCGAGAACCTTCCCGCCGAGTTCCGGGACAAGGCCGTGGACAACAGCCTCCTCGTGGTCGGCAACCTGGGGTTCGCCGACCCGCCCAGGCACACCCGGCTGAAGGAGCCGATCCGCCGGGCGTTCCTGCCGGGCACGGTCGCGCGGCTCGCATCGCGCATCGACGACATCGTCAACGATCTCATCGACGCCTTCCCGGAGTCCGGTGAGATCGATCTGCTGAGTGCTTTCGCTCTTCCGCTGCCGCTCACCGTCATCTGCGAGTACCTCGGGATTCCGGTCGAGGACAGGCCGCTGTTCCAGGAGTGGAGTTACGTCCTCAGCCAGGGTCCGTGCACGGACGGGGAACTGAAGGCGGCGAGCGAGGAGTTCTCGGACTACTTCACCAAGCTGGTGGCCGAGCGTCGCACGGACCTGCGGGATGACCTGCTGAGCGCGATCATCAGGGCCCGGGACGAGGGCGTGTACAGCGAGCAGGAGCTGCTCTCGACGCTCCTCCTGCTGATCATCGCCGGGCACAAGACCGTCGCCAACATGATCGGCAACGGAACGGCACTGCTGCTCCGCCATCCCGAGCAACTGGACATGCTCCGCGCCGATCCCGCGCTGATTCCCCCGGCGATCGAGGAGATCCTCCGCTACGAGGGTTCGGCAGCCTGGGCCTCGCTGCGGATCGCGGGAGAGGACATGCAGCTCGGGGGAGTGGACATACCCAAGGGGAGCTTCGTACACCTGTCGCTGTCCAGTGCGGGTCACGATCCCGCGACGTACGACGATCCGGAGACCTTCGACGTCACCCGCTCACCGAACCGCCATCTGTCCTTCGGCCATGGTGCGCACTTCTGCATCGGCGCCCCGCTGGCCCGGCTCCAGGGACAGATCGCCTTCTCCACGCTGCTGCGCCGACTGCCGCAGTTGGCACTCGCGGTACCTCCGGAGGAGATTGCCTGGCTCTCCGACAGTTCGCTCAGCCGGGGCCTTGAGGCCCTTCCCCTGCGCGTGGGGGAGAGGTTGCCGCGATGACGGAATCAGGCGGCCCGGCCATCGCCGTGGCGGGCGCCGGCGCGGTAGGCACCTACTTCGGTGGCCGGCTCGCCGCTGCGGGGCACGATGTGCGATTCCTGGCTCGCGGTGAGAACCTCGCCGCGCTCAGGCGAGGGGGACTGCGCGTCACCAACGGCTCAAGTGGCTGGAGCGTGCCCAGGGTTCGGGCGTCCGACGACGCGCACGACCTCGGCCAGGTCGACTACGTGCTGCTCTGCGTCAAGACGTCGCAGTTGCCGGCGGCCGTCGACGCACTGGGCCCACTGCTCGGCGAGAACACCGCCGTCGTCACCGTGCAGAACGGAGTGGAGGCTCCTGAGCAGGTCGCCGCCGGGATCGGCCGCGCACGGGTACTCCCCGGCATGGCCCGAGTCGTCGCCACGGCGGTCGGTCCGGGCGAGGTGCGGCATGTGGGTCCCCCCGGTGCGCTGGGTTTCGCCGAGTGGGACAGCGCTGTGTCCGACCGGGTGGTTCGGCTGCGCACGGTGCTGCGTGACGCCTCGGTGACCGTGACGGAGCCGCGCGACATCTGGGCCGCGCTGTGGGCGAAGTTCCTGTTGGTGGTTCCGGTCGGCAGCCTTGGAGCCGTCACCGGCGGCGCGACCATCGGCGAACTCCGCTCACGGCCCGGTACCCGGAACATGCTGATCGCCGGCATGCGGGAAATACACGAGACCGGGATCAAGCTCGGGATCGAGCTGCCCGCGGACTGCGTCGACACGGCGACGGAGCTCATGGACCGTCAGTCGCCCGACGCCACCTCCTCGCTGCAACGGGACATCCTGGCGGGAGGGCCGTCGGAGCTCGAAGCGTGGACGGGGGCCGCCGTTCGCCTCGCCGGCCGCGCGGGCCTGACCGCGCCGGTCCACGAGATGCTCTACGAGCTGCTCGCCATGCGTGAAGCCACGGGGAGGCGCGGACGATGAACGTGAGATCCGCCGAACGCGGCACGCTGCGGGACATGACGGCCTACCGGGTCATGGAGTCGTCGTACACCGCAGGAAGCCCGCGCATCACCTTCGACCTCTCCAGCAACGAACTCGCTCATCCACCGCTGCCCACCGTGCTTGCCGGTGTCCAGGAATGCCTGCCACGGCTCGGCCGCTATCCCGACCCGACGGCACGGGAGTTGACCGAGGAGATCGCCGGGCATCTGTGCCTCTCCCCGGACGAGGTGGCCGTAGGTCCCGGAAGTGCGGGCGCGCTCCAGCAGGTCCTGCTCGCACTGTGCGGCGAGGGCGACGAAGTCGTCTACGCATGGCCGGGGTTCGACGCGTACCCGCTGCTGGTCGCCGTTTCCGGCGCCACCAGCGTCCGTGTGCCGCTGACCGAGTCCGGGGATCACGACCTCGACGAGATCCGTGCCCGGGTGGGTGCGCGGACCAGGGTGGTGATCCTTTGCTCGCCGCACAACCCGACGGGATCCGTCATCGACCAGGGAAAGTTGCACGGTTTCCTGCGTTCGTTGCCGGATCGGGTCATCGCGGTCGTCGACGAGGCCTACGTGGAGTTCGAGCGGGGCGGTGATCCTCCGGGTGTGCCGACGGTGCTGCGGGAGAACGGCAACGCCGTGATACTCCGCACCTTCTCCAAGGCGTACGGCCTGGCCGGCCTGCGGGTCGGTTATGCGGCCGGACCACGGCAGGTCATGGCCACCGTCCGCAAGACGGCCATACCTTTCGGGGTGACGCGCCTCGCTGAACGAGCCGCAATCCTGTCCTTGCGCAGTCCGGCCCAACTGCGGGACCGCATGGCGGCAGTGATCACGGCACGTGCGGAACTGACCGCCGGTCTCAGGGAATTGGGGCTGCCCGTCCTGCCCTCTCGAGGCAACTTCGTCTGGCTCCCGCTCACTTCGGCCGCCGAATCCTTCGCCCGGACCGCAGCCATGGCAGGGGTAAAGGTCCGAGCGTTTCCGGGGCACGGCGTGCGCATCACGGTCGGAGAGGCCGAAGCGCATCGAATCCTGCTGACCGCGCTCGGCCACAGGGATCGCGGAAACTGATTCTCACTCAAGGGTAGGCGTCCTGTGAAAATTCTGATGATCGCAATGCCGTGGCAAGGGCTCAACACCCCCTCCAGCGCACTGGGAATTCTGGGGCCGTGCGTCCGCCGACAGGCCGCAGGCTGGACCGTCGAGGAGCTGTACGCCAACCTCGGCTGGGCCGAGTGCCTGATGCGTGAGAGCAACGGCTCCATCACGACGGAGGATTACGGGAACATCGCCGACCAGGTCTTCCACGGCGTGGGTGACTGGGTGTTCACGTCAGCGCTGTACGACGTGGACACTTATCAGGCCGCCGAGTACGCCGAGTTCCTCGAGCAGCGGGACATGGATCCGGCGCTCGCTGTCCAGATGCAGAAGTACGCCCGGGGATTCGTCCGGGATCTCGCGGCGGAGATCGCCGCTGATCCGCCCGACGTCGTCGGGTTCACGACGACGTTCATGCAGAACGTGCCGTGTCTCGCACTGGCCAGGGAGCTGAAGAAGCTCGCTCCGGACATCATCACGGTGATCGGCGGCAGCAACTGCGACGGAGTGCAGGGTCCCGCCCTGCACCGGAACTTCGAGCAGCTCGACTTCGTGATCAGTGGTGAGGGCGAGCGGTCGCTGCCCGCGTTGCTGAACCGCATCGCCAAGGGCCGGAGTGTGGCCGATGTTCCGGGGCTCAGCTGGCGCGACGACGCGGGGCAGACGGTGGTGAATCCGCCGCACCAGGGGGCCATCCCGTTCGCCGCGGTGCCCGCACCCGACTACGACGGCTACTTCCAGGCGCTCGAGAAGTCGTCCCTGCGCCACCACGTCCGTCCGATGCTGGTGCTGGAGACCTCCCGCGGCTGCTGGTGGGGAGAGGCCCACCAGTGCACGTTCTGCGGCCTGAACGGATCGAACATCGACTTCCGAAGCAAGGCCCCTGAGCGCATCGCCCAGGAGGTCCAGGACCTGGCCGAGCGATACCGGGTCCTCGACCTGGTCATGGTCGACAACATCCTCGACATGAAGTACCTCAAGACGGCGATGCCTGCGCTGGCCGCCCTCGACTGCGATCTGCGCATCCACTACGAGATCAAGTCCAATATGAACCGGGACCAGTTGAGCAAGCTGAAAGAGGCGAACGTCCTCTTCGTACAGCCCGGAATCGAGAGCCTGAGCAGCAATGTGCTGCGGATCATGGACAAGGGCGTCAGCGCCGCGCACAACGTACGGATGCTGCGGGACGGGCAGGATCTCGGGCTCAACGTGACCTGGAGCATCCTCTACGGCTTCCCCGGTGAGACCGAGGACGAATACCGCGGACTGCTCAAGAAAATGGCCACACTTGAGCACCTCGAGCCGCCGAGCGGGGCCTGGCGCATCGCGCTGGAGCGCTTCAGCCCGTACTTCGAGGATCCCACCCAGGGATTCATGTTCCGCCGTCCGTCGGAGATCTACGACTTCATCTACCAGATCCCACGGAACGACCTGTACGACATGGTCTTCTTCTTCGACACCAGCGTCCAGGGCATCTCGGGTTCCATCGAGGACGACGTGAAGCAGGCATGCGAGGAATGGGCCAAGGCATACCCGCAGTCCACCCTCACCTGCTGGAGCGACGACCGCGGCAGGGTCGTCATCGAAGACCACCGTGCCAGCTGGCCGGAGGAAGTGATCGAGCTGGACGAGGTCCAGAGCAATGTGTACCTCGGCATGTCCCAGTGCGCCGCCCTGGAGGGCATACGCCGGCGGCTCGCCGAGGGCGGACACGTCGTCGGGGACGAGCAACTCGAAGAGATGCTCCGCTACTTCGTCGATCGAGGCCTGGCCTTCGAGGACGAGGGCCGCTACGTGAGCGTCGCACTGGAGATCGACCCGTACCGCCGAAAGCTGGTCGGCGGCAAGGAGGTGGCGGCATCGCTATGAACGCGCTGATGGACATCGCCGAACTCAGGGCACGAGGCTCGGACGAAGGACGCGTACGGGTCGGAGGCCGGCCCGGGTCCGCGACGCTGACCCTCGGCTACGACTGGGCCGAACTTCCCACGGCCACCGAGCTGGCGGCGCTCCTGCCCCGGGTGCCCGTCGCCGCCGTACGACTGGCCGAGCCCGTCGACCTCTCGGTACTCCCCGCTCATGTGATCGTGCGGATCATCGCGTTGCTCCGCGAATGCTCCTCCGTCGGTGCCCAGGTCACCTGGTCACTGACCCTGGGCGCGGAACAGCTCGACCTGATCCCGCACCTCGATCACCTGCCCGCCCCCAACAGCATCACGGTGTCGGAGCAGGGAACCGCATACATCGAGGAGTGGCGGTCGTCCGGCAACTTCGGCCTCCTCTACTTCCGCAGAGGCTCGACATTCCTGTCCGTGGTCGACCAACGCCCCGAATCCAGCGGCGAGTTCATCATGGACGATCCCACCGTGATCGAGGCCTTCTTCCACTGTCTGGAGGGACGCGCCTGGGCCGACGTGATCCGGCACCCGGGCCGTGCCGCCGCCGCACGGGACCTGGTGAGCAGGGGCCTGATCATGCGCGTCGGGGATCATTGCGTGACACTTCCCGTGCACATGCGCTCATGGCCCCTGGGCGCGGCCCTCCTGGGCGGAACCCTGGCGTCGGCGGGGAAGAAGCGGGACGACGCCGCGGAATAGCGGGGTGGTGACCTTCTGGCGGAGGGCGCCTGAGCGTCAGCGCCCGGTCGCGTCGCGGCGGCAGTGCAGGAAGAGGTGGGGCTCGGGTCCGGCGCTGGGGTGGTCCGGGGCGAAGGTGGTGCTGTGCCGGGACAACACCGTCAGCCCCGCCCCCTCCACCATGCCGATGAAGTCCTCCTCGGCGAAGCTCGTCGCGCGGACCGGCTGGCCCATGAAGACGAACTCGACGTCTTCCACGTCCGCGGGCACGGTGGCCAGCACCAGGTGCCCGCCGGGCCTCAGGGCCAGGGTCAGGCGCCGCGTCAGAGCCGACTGCTCGGCGCGGGTCATCTGCAGCAGCGAGAAGAACACGCACACGCCGTCGAACGAGTCCGCCTTGAGCGGGAGATCCCGGATGTCGGCGCAGCGGAACTCGGCCTGGGGGACCTGACGGGCGGCGACTTCGACCATGACGGGGGAGACGTCGACGCCCAGCACCGAGTGTCCGGCCCCGGTGAGCGCGGCTGCGGTGGGCCGCCCGGTGCCGCTGCCCACGTCCAGTGTCCGCGCGGCGGGCGGCAGCCGCTCGATCAGCCACTCCAGCGCCGACAGGTGGGCGGGGGCGTGGGCGAACGCCTTCTCGTAGTCGGGGCCCAGCGCGTCGAACAGCACGGCGGCGGGCGGCCGTTGGTCCTCGTGGCTCACGTCCGTATCCCTTCGCCGGCCGACCCGCATCGTCGCACCCGCCGGAGCGTGACACAACGGCCGCCCGCTGCGCGTCCCGGCGGGCCGGGCAGGGGAGAATGAGGGCCGTACGAAGCGGTCGACTCTTGCGGAGGAGCGGGAAGATGCAGGACGCGCGAGCGGGGCAGGTCGCCGGGCCCGAGGACCTCATCGATGTGGCCCGCCTGGTCACGGCGTACTACGCGCTGCACCCCGACCCGGCCGAGCCTGGGCAACGGGTGGCGTTCGGCACCTCGGGACACCGTGGCTCGTCCCTCGTGGCGGCGTTCAACGAGGACCACATCGCGGCCACCAGCCAGGCCATCTGCGAGTACCGCACCGCCCAGGGCACCGACGGCCCCCTGTTCCTGGGCGCCGACACCCACGCCCTGTCCGAGCCCGCGCGGATCACGGCGCTGGAGGTGTTCGCCGCCAACGACGTCAGCGTCCTCATCGACCAGGCCGACGGCTACACGCCCACCCCGGCGGTCTCGCACGCCATCCTCACCCACAACCGCGCTCGCACGTCCGGCCTCGCCGACGGCGTGGTGGTCACCCCCTCGCACAACCCGCCTGCCGACGGCGGTTTCAAGTACAACCCGCCGAGCGGCGGCCCCGCCGGTTCCGAGGCGACCGCCTGGATCCAGGACCGCGCCAACGAGATCATCACCGGCGGCCTGAAGGACGTACGGCGCATCCCGTACGCCCGCGCCCTGGCCGCACCCGGCACCGGCCGCCACGACTTCCTCAGCGCCTATGTCGCAGACCTTCCCAACGTGCTGGACCTGGAGGCGATCCGGGCCGCCGGCGTACGCATCGGCGCCGATCCGCTCGGCGGCGCCTCCGTCGCCTACTGGGGCCGTATCGCCGAACAGCACCGGCTCGACTTGACGGTGGTGAACCCGCTCACCGACCCCACCTGGCGCTTCATGACGCTGGACTGGGACGGCAAGATCCGCATGGACTGCTCCTCGCCGTACGCGATGGCTTCGCTCATCGAGCAGCGCGACCGGTTCGACATCGCCACCGGCAACGACGCCGACGCCGACCGGCACGGCATCGTCACGCCGGACGGGGGCCTGATGAACCCCAACCACTATCTGGCCGTGGCGATTTCTTACCTCTTCTCCCACCGGGAGCAGTGGCCCGCGGGCGCCGGAATCGGCAAGACCCTGGTGTCGTCCAGCATGATCGACCGGGTCGCGGCGGACGTCGGCCGGCCGCTGGTCGAAGTCCCGGTCGGATTCAAGTGGTTCGTGGACGGACTGTCCGACGGCACGCTCGGCTTCGGCGGCGAGGAGTCGGCGGGCGCGTCCTTCCTGCGCCGCGACGGCTCGGTGTGGACCACCGACAAGGACGGCATCCTCCTGGCGCTGCTGGCCTCCGAGATCACGGCGGTCACGGGCAAGACCCCCTCACAGCACTACACCCAGCTCACCGACCGCTTCGGCGCCCCCGCCTACGCCCGCGTCGACGCCCCGGCCTCCCGCGAGGAGAAGGCGCTGCTCGCCAAGCTGTCCCCGAGCCAGGTCACCGCCGACACCCTCGCCGGCGAGCCCGTCACCACGGTGCTCACCGAGGCCCCCGGCAACGGCGCAGCCCTCGGCGGGATCAAGGTCGCCACCACCAACGCCTGGTTCGCGGCCCGCCCTTCAGGCACCGAGGACGTCTACAAAATCTACGCGGAGTCCTTCCTCGGCCCGGACCACCTGCACCGGATCCAGCAGGAAGCCAGGTCCGTGGTGCTCGCTGCGCTGGGCACCTGACGCGGACGAGCCCGCGGTGACGGCACTGATCGCCGCCGGGGCCGCGATGGGCGGCGCGCTGACGGGAGTGGCCCCGCTCGCCGCCGCCGAGCGGCAGTCTGCGGGGGCGCGAGCGGTGCGTTACGGCTCGGGCTGAGCCTGGCGTAGAGGTCTGAACTGGTCTTATGGCCTGTTCGGGGGCCTTTGTCGCGTCTGGGTGATCCCGCTTCTACCCGCGAGTGCCCGGGACTTCCCGCGGAAGTGTGCGCGCGTTGTGCACTGGATCGCGGTGCCGGGAGCTGAGGCTTCGACCTCGAGGCGTAGATCCGGCCCTTTGCACGCTCTGGTCGTAGCAGGCGTCGCGGCCTATGCCTCGTACGTGCATCAGCGGGAGTTCGCTCTGCGGGGCGGGGCGGACGCGGTCAGCTTCGTTGTTGCCGTTGTCCGTGGAGGCACTCTTGCCGCTGGCCACGGTCGGTCTGTCGAACCCCTCGGAGCTCTGCACGCGCCGTGCTTGGAGCGCTGTGTGGTCCGCCTTTCTGCTGGAGATTGCGGTCTCGCCGGCCGCGAACGTCGCGGCGGCACCGGCTTTGCAGTGCAAGCCCGTGCCCCGAGCCCAACTTCTCTCCCTGCCGCGTGATGGCGGGCTCGACCATGTCGTCATCGACGTAGCAGCCCAGACGTGGGCCTGCGTTGCCCAGGACGCGGGCGGACAGTGGTCGGTCCGGCATGGCAACGCCTGTCCTGGGGCTGACCTTCCGGTCGTACAGACCCAAAAGACCTGGAAGCGCCGACCCGCCGCGGGTGTCCCAACGGGTCGGCGGTTCTCTGTGTCCGGTGGACTTACTTGAGGTCGAGGGTCTGGGTGATGTTGGTGGGCTTGGCAGGGTCGTCCGGCCTCTTGATGGTGAAGTTCTTGTGGTAGGTCTGCGTGTCGTCGTTGTCGTCCAGGCACGTGACCGTGGCGGTGGCGGCCAGACCCTTCGGCAGCTTCGGAATCTTCGTGAAGGTCAGCGAGTAGTCCTCTTTCTCGTCCTCGCCGGAGAGAGTGTCCGTCTTGGCGGGCTTCCCCTTGGGCGTTATCGACACCTCGGTCACCGATGCATCCGCGAACCGCTCGCAGCTCGCGGTTCCCGCGACGACGACCTTGTTCTTCGCTGGATCGGCTTGCGCGGTGCCGGTCGCTGTCGCGGGAACCGCGACCACCAGCGCGGCCACGGCCGTGGCGGAGGCGAGCCTTCTTGTCCTTCTGCTGAGATCCCGCATTGCAGTCTCCACTCGCGTTGCTTTGCTCCAGGCCGCGTTGGCGAGGACGTCCACATCGAGATGCCTGCTTGCTCTCTCGTCGTGTGCGGTGTGCCCGTCGCGTGGGTTGATGCGCCTGTGCGTTGCGTGCGGCCGGTCTGCTGCGCACGGGGGCGCCGAGTGTCAATCGGGCCGGTGCGATCCGGCCTCCGGCGCCTGTGGATCTGTTTGCCGACTGCAACCTGTGCGGCTGTGGCGCCTGTTATTCGACCGTAGCGAGAGCCTGGTGGCGTGTCCACTTATGGGCTAATTAATGCGATTGAGTCTTCAACTGGGCGGATGGTTACGGGCGTAGGTGTGCGGCGAGGGCAGCCGTCGCCGCGCACTCCATCGTTGGGTCGGTCACGGCAGGATCGACAACGCCCCGCAGTTCGACTTCGCCGGTTTGCCGGATAAGCGGTCCGTCAGCCAGGTCACCGCGCTGCCCTGGTCCGCGAGGAGTGGAGTGAAGTGGTTGAAGGGAGGAGCACCGGTCTGTACGGTGACGTCTGCGCCCTTCTCGCACCAGTCAGCGGCCAGGCGGCGGGCCTGGGCGTGGGGCACCAGGTTGTCGCTGAGCCTGTCGCTATGCGGATGGGGGGCGATGGCTTGAGCGTGCCGATGCGCTGGCCGGCCAGGAAGGTCTGGAAGGCCTGCCAGACGCTTCACAGGAGGTTCGCCATGCCCGCACGCAGACGGCTCCTGGCCGCAGCAGTCACCGCTGCGACTTGTCTGAGCGCCCAGGCACTTCTGCTGGGGTGCTGGCTCTGCCGGCTGGGGTGGGATGGTGTCCCGCGTGATGGTGTACTTGATCAGCTGGTGGGAGTGCGCGGGTATCTGCCCGGGGCGCACTTCAGCTGGTGAGCGCCGCTCCCTGATCCTGGGGCGGGCCACCGCGTAACTCTCGTTGGTGACAGTGCAGTTCACCCACGAGGAGAGGACGCGATGGCCCTGTCCCAGTCTGAGCTGATACGTCTGCTGGAGTCACTGCGTTCGGCCGAGGGACTCGAACTCGTCCGCAGTATCGCCGAGCGGATCATGCAGGAACTGATCGAGGCCGAGGTCACGGCGAAGATCGGCGCTGAGGGCGACTCTGCCCACGTCCAGGGCCCGCTCCAGGGCCGGGAACATGCTGTTCAACAGGCATTTGAGTCGGTTGAGCGCGCGAGTTCGGTCCTCGACCAGGTCGGATCGGCGCTCGGTCAGCAACCGCAGTTCGATGGCTGCCTCGTCACCTGGGCGAATCGGCTGCAGGTCCCGGCGCATACGGGCCTGGTCGGCGATCACCTTCGCATCCCGGGCGTCCGTCTTGCCCTCGCGGCGGTAGCTGTCGGTGGCGCGGTTCACCGCGATGCCGGGGATGTAGACGAGTTCCTGCCCGTGGGCGATCAACAGCTCGATCAAGAGGGCGGGTTCACCACCGGTCATGTCCATTGCCCAGGTCACACGGTCACCGTCGACGAGGTCGAGAACGTCGCCGATCAGCGCCAACAGCTCGGGTTCGTCGTTGGCCACCCGGCGCGACAGCAGCGTGTCGCCCTCGGCGTCCAGGACGAGGCAGTGGTGGTGGGTCTTGCCGCAGTCGGTACCCGCCCATATCCGGCTCATCGCACTCCATCAGGTCGTTCCTGGCTGACTTACCACGGACGACTTCGCCGGCATTGCTCTACACAGCGACAGATTCGCACTTCCCAATCGGCGGCCGAGTCGTCGTGGGGATCCGAGCGGCCAAGCATTTCGAGCCACGACCGGCAGCACGACGACAGCCACACCCCGATCCCCTGGGTGCCACAACCCTACGAACGGCTGGGGCGGACCCAGGAAGGAAGGTAGAGCACGACGAGGGGATCGCCTTCCCCGCCGCTACCTGCCCGAAGGCAGCATGGACCAGCTCTACCCCGAACTCCCCGAAAGCGCCCGGGCGCTACCCAACACCCCGAACACGCCCACCAGTTGAACGCCTACACCATCACGTGGGACACAACCCTTCGAACCGCCCGCAGAGAGGCTGTTCCGTCGGGTTCCCGTCCGCGTCGAACCGCTCAGGCCGGTCATCGACCCCATGCTCGCGGACCGGCTGACCCGAAAACAGATCTGGGTCCGGCTGATCGACGAACACGACATCGTCCTCCGGTTCGATCGCGTCACGAACTACGCCAAGGAGTGGCACCTCACGCGCAACCGCGTTGAGCACGCACCCCCACTCCAATTCCCCCACTAGACCAGCAAGAGTGACCCAGGTCACTCATACTTCGCTGACATCGCTCAATCTTCGCTGCGAGAGGTCAGCAAGGAGGAGCCGTGAATTTGGCCGACACGCTCCGCGCCATGGGAATCGACCCGACCCGTCTCGACCCGGCGCCGCCCGGCCCGGCCCGCATGCCGGGAGCTCGACGCCGCCGGGGGCGGGGAGAGGCTTCGTCCTAGCGCTCTGGATAGTCGAGTTCCTGGGCACGTTTGGCAGCGTCCAGGGCGTCCCCCTGCTGACGCCACGTTGCGGCTTCCTCTGGCCGACCGAGTTTCTCGAGAACGTAGGCCCGGTGCCAGGCGCCTGCTGGTTCGCCTGCTTCTGCGAGTTGTTTCCAGCACTCTGCGGCTTCTTCCAGGCGGCCCTGCCTCAGGAGGAAGTCGCCCAGGGAGTCACGGGCAGAAAGGCCGATCCCGCCAGGTTCATCCGTGGCTCTGCGGTACCAGTCCTCCGCTTCGGAGGCCCGTCCCATCTCGTCAAGAACGCCAGCGAGGTTCAACGGCGCCCAGGGATCGCCGGTTTCCACAGCTTTCCGGAGCCAGCACTCGCGCTCATCTTGGTCCGCAGCGTACGCATGCATGCTCTGGATCGCTGGGATCCAGCCCGCCTGGGCGGCCCGCCTGCACCAGGACGCCGCCGTGAGGTCGTGGTCCTGGCCGTGCGGAGTCGCGTTCACTGCCCGGTCATGGTGAACCCAGGTCAGGGAGTACATGGCTTCGGCATCACCGGCCTCCGCGGCGGCGAGCAACCACTTCTCGGCTGGAACGTTGCCTTCGCTCCCGGTTTGGTAGAGGTACTGTCCGAGCCGATTCATCGCGGCTACGTCGCCGGCCTCAGCAGCCGGCTCGACCCACGGCTCCAAGGGCTCCGGACGCTTCGGTATCGCCACCTGGTCTCCATCTCGACCTCGTCACCCGGGACTTCACTGATCGCAGTATCCCAACCGACTGCGAGCACCGCCGAACAGGCACATCTCCTTACGGGCAGACCGGGCCCCGGGTCCCGGATTCGGGGGCGAGACATCCATTCGCCTCTGGCGGACGAACGCGCAGGATTCCGTGTCAGACGACAGACGGCCAGCGCACCGTGACGACGACAGAATCTTCTTCGGCCTGTCACGAATGATCTATCCCAGGCCCCCACACCACATAGTCGCCTTGCTTCTCCAACGTGACGCTACCCACGCTGAGGTCGAGTCGGAACTTACCGCTCACGAGCAGGAGCATGGCAGTCCGCTGATCATCAGCTACCCAGTCTGGCCACTGCTGACCGGCAGGGTGGATGCCCCACTTCACTTCTAGCGCCCCCGTCTGGCGCACTGCGAGGGGAGGGACAGCACCCTGCGGACGCCCTCGACCAGGAGGCTATTCCGCTGACGCAAACGGCCCCGGACGAGGAGTCCGAGGCCGATCAGAACGCCTCCCTGAGGGAGAAACCCCAGCTCAGCGGCGTCATGCGTCGTTCCCCCGGCAGGATTCGAACCTGCGACACCCGCTAGGAGTGGGCTCGAATCCTTGCCCGGTGGTGTTCGTTCATGCCGGGTGCTGCTGTGCGCGCAGGTCAGAAGCACCCGGCATGATTCCTGATCCGGCTCGTGGCGGCTGTTGCTCGGTCATCCGCTCACGCATTGCTCACGCGGGGCATGCTCAGCCAAGGGGCACCGTATCCCCGCAGCGCCTCTGTCAATGAGCACGGTGAGTGCCACTCCAGCTCGAAGGAGCACCAGGGCTCCGGCGTGGCTCCCAGCAGAGGCGGCGATCATGGATCCGGCCGCGGTGTGGGGCCGCGCGGAGTCGCGAAGGGGCGCGCGCCTTGCCTGCGTCGTGTGCTCGGCGCACGCTGGTCGTATGGGTGCTCACGACGGTGGCCCTACGCTCATCACTTCCGTGCAGCGGGCCTTCCGACTGCTGGAGGCGGTGAGCACGCACGAGAACGGCGCGCCGGCGAAGCAACTGGCGCGTGAGACGGGACTGCCCCTGGCCACCGCCTATCACCTGCTGCGGACGCTGGTCCACGACGGATACGTACGGAAGCTGGATGACGGCGGGTTCGTCCTGGGCGACAAGCTGCAGACGCTGCACACCACGGGCCGCGGGCAGGCGCTGCTCAGCCGTGTCCGTCCCACGCTCGCCGCTCTGCGGGACGAGCTCGCGACCGCCGCGTACCTCACCTTCTACGAGGAGGGCGAGATCCGGGTCGCCGAGATCGTCGACGGCCCCCAGGCGCCCCGTGTCGACCTCTGGGTGGGATTCGAGGACGCGGGGCACGCCACCGCGCTGGGCAAGTCCGTGCTGCGAGAACTGGACGACGAGGCCCGCAAGGACTACCTCTCCCGGCACAACCTCGCCGACCTCACACCACGGACCATCACCAGCCGTCCGGAGCTGCTCCGGCAACTCGACTCCTCACCCGTGGCCCCGGCCGTCACGGACCTGGAGGAGTATGCCCTCGGTACGGTCTGTGTCGCCGTGCCCGTCTACAGCGGGGACACACTCGGCTCGCTCGGCGTCTCGCTGCGGGCGGACCGGCTCTCCCGACTCGAGGAGATTCTGGAGCGGCTGATCCCGACCGCGAGTCGCGTGACCAGGGGCCTCTCGCTCACTATCTGAAAATCCTCTCCTTGTGGCGCCCGGACCGAACCTCTTTCCTGGATGAAAGAGACATTTCGGGAGTGCGCCCCGCGCGCAGGTGAGGACTACGGACGAAGCATGAGTCACGCCCGAGACCGTGGTGGCGACCACGGGCCGATGCGGCCGTTCAGGAACCAAGCGGCCGGTGCCGGGTCGGCGGCCCGGAAGCGTGCCGCCGTACGGTTGGCCGCCGGTACACCCGTACTGCCCGTGCTGATCGTCTCCGTCGTCGTGCTCATCGATGTCGCGTGCGGAGCAGGGACGATCTGGCTGCCACTGCTCGCGGCCGGGCCCGCGCTGGCCGCCACCACCGGCGGGCCGCGCGGAGTCCTCTGTGTCGGCCTTCTCGCCGCGGTGCTGGGCGCGACGCTCGGAACCAGGGACGGTGTTCCGGGACATGAGCTGACGGCCGTACTGTCCGCCCTGGCGGCCGTCACGCTGGCAAGTGGCCTCGCCAGCGCGCTGCGCGGGCGTCGTGAACGGGTGCTCGCGGCCGTCCGCTCGGTCGCGGAGGCCGCCCAGCATGCGCTCCTCAAGCCCGTACCGGCGGCTGTCGGCCCGTTCCAGGTGGCCGTCCGCTACAGCGCCGCGGCGGCGGAGGCCCGTATCGGCGGGGATCTCTATGCGCTGGTGCCCACCCCGTACGGGGTCAGGCTGATCGTCGGCGATGTGCGCGGCAAGGGGCTGCCGGCCGTGGGGACCGCCGCACTCGTACTCGGTGTCTTCCGTGAGGCCGCCTACGACGAGCCCGATCTCCTCGCCGTCGTCGGCAGGATCGAGCGGAGCCTGGCGCGCAACCTCGGTTGCGACGACTTCGTCACCGCCGTGGTCGCCGGGTACCCGCAGGCAGGCCATCTGGAGGTGGTCAACTGTGGACACGCGCCTCCGCTGCTGGTGCGCGAATCCGGCACCGTCGTGACGGTGGAGCCTGCCCATCCGGCCCCGCCCCTCGGGCTGCGCGCCCTCACGGACGAGACCCCCAGCCTCCAGGTGCTGCCTTTCGCCGACGGGGATCAACTGCTGCTCTACACCGATGGGGTTACCGAGGCCCGCAACCACCGCCGTGAGTTCTACCCGCTCGCCGAAGGGCTGGCCCGCCACTTGTCCGACGAGCCGGCCGGCACCCTCACCGCGCTCCATGACGAACTGCTGGCGCATGTGGGCGGCCGACTGCACGACGATGCGGCGCTGCTCCTGCTCCGCAAGCCGGCTGTTCCCGAAGCGACCACTCCCGCAGCCGAAGCCGCCGTTTTCGAAGCGGCGTCGGACGCCGGTCGCGGCAGCGGCTCACGCTCCGTCTCGTCCCGATGCCGGTCCTCTGCTGCGGGCGCGGGCGCGGGCGACGGAAGCCAGGCTGCCGAGAAGCCCGAAGGAGCGGCGGACCTAGGTATCCCCTTCGCCGCCTTCTCGGGAGAATTTTCGGGACCTGGCGATTCGTCCGCTGACGCAAACGGCCCCGGACGAGGAGTCCGAGGCCGATCAGAATGCCTCCCTGAGGGGAGAAACCCCAGGTCAGCGGCTTAATGCGTTGTGCCCCCGGCAGGATTCGAAACTGCGACACCCGCTTTAGGGGGTTTTAGGAGTTCGATCCGTCCCAGGCACGGTGGGGCCTTCTCGCGTGCACCGGGGACATGGGCGACTGCCGACAGTTGCGGCTGTTCGTCGCTGTTGATGTCAGTGTTGGATGTCAGTGGAACAGCTCTGGTACGGGGCAGGCCTCCAGCGGCTCATCCGGCCGATCGGCCCAGTTCCACCAGACGTGCCGCCCGGTGCACTTCCACAACGCGCGGCAGGCGCGCCGTTTGTCGTCTTCCCGGGCGGAGAGTACGAAGCCACCGGGCTTCATGGGCTGACTGCACTCGGGACAGGCCGGGGTGTCGCTGGTCATGTGGCGCACCCTATTGGAGAGCGACTGCGGCTCCGTGCTGGGATGCGTACGCTGCCGAAGGCCGGAACCTCAGCTCACGAAAGTCAGCAACGACGGTGGGTCAGCCGACAGATCAGGCGCGCGTGTGCCTCGCTAAGCCCCGACCGGCCTCAGCCACGCTGCCGGGGCCGTCGACCAGAGCAAGCCATGAGGGCCAACCCGTGACGACGGCGCAGGAGCCCTCAGCTTGGGAAGCCACGGCGCTTGGGCGGCCATAGAGCCGCTGACCTGTGGGGATGAGTCGAGTCGATGGTGTTGCGTGCGTTTGATCGCACCGCTGTTGACCGTGCTGATGAGGATCTTTGGAATCGGCCAGGGTCGCTCTTCCCTTCACATCGTTGGATCTTGAAATGAGTGAAGAGGGCTCTGCGCTTGGCTCAGCTGGTTCGTTGTCCATCTCTGGGAGCGCTTCGCCAGTGCACACCCCTGCGAAGCCCCCTGACTGGCTCACTCGTCGGCTTCTGGGCCGAACCGGCTGGAGTGCCTGGCCGGTGACGTTCGCTTCGTGCCCCTGGGCCGGCTGAGCAGACCCGAGACCGCCGACCCGGGGCTTCGTCGTCGGTGGCCGTGGCGGCCCGGCTCGGTGTGGACCTTGGCGGGCTGGATGGGGTGAGGGCCCTTCGTGTGAGAATGCGGGTGCCTTCGCCCTGCCGTATCTGTTCCGCTGCTGCGCCGCGATCCATCGAGGTTTCCATGTCCAAGCCCGTCGTCCGTGAACCGTTGCGTCGCAATTCGCGGGCGAACCGGGCGCGCATCCTGGCCACGGCCCGTAAGGAGTTGGGCCGGAACCCGGACGTCACGCTGGAGGAGCTGGCGCGAGCCGCGGGTGTCGTACGGCGCACCTTGTTCGGTCACTTCCCCGGGCGGGCGGCGCTGCTGGAAGCCCTCGCCGAGGAAGCCTCCGAAACGCTTCGGCTCGCCGTGGCGGCCGGTGTCGAACGCGAGAAGGAGAATTCGGCCGAGTGGGCTCTTGCCCGCCTCGTGTTCTCGATGTGGCCCGTGGGGGACCGGTACCGCCTGCTGCTGGCGCTGGCCAGGCGTGATCTCGGTGTGGAGCGGGTGGCCGAGGTACTGGCACCGGCTCGTACGGAGACGACGGCCGTACTGGAGCGCGGGCAGCGGGACGGCGTCTTCCAGTCGCATCTGCCGGCCGCTGTGTTGAGCGCCGGGCTGGAAGCGATGACGGTCGCGCTGCTGGAGGCGGTCAACACAGGGGCACTGGAGGACGACGGCGGGATCCGGGTCGCCCTCACCACGCTCATCGCGGCCGGGGTGCCGGAGGAGCGGGCGCGTGTCGTGGTCGAGGCTGTCGCGTCGTCGACTGCGATCGCGGAGTCCGTGGTCGACGACTGAGCCGTCGTCGTCGCCGTCGTGCCTGGCGCCCGCGTGGTCCTGTCTGCCTCGGTGCTCCGTGTCGTGCCGTGCCGTCCGGTGCCGTGCAGTGCCGGGCCGGAGTTGTCTGCTGCCCTGTCTCGTTCGGGCGGAGTCCCAGGTGTCGGCCGGAGCGTGAGCCGTGACGAGGGTCTCACGTTCCGGTCTCCCGGCGGGCAAGATAGTTGCCCGTCAATGTGCAATTATTTTTGCTGTGCTCCTGGCTTCGTGGGCGGCCCGGCTGCCGCGTCATGGACTTTCGACTTTCGATGGAGAAGCGCAGTGAACCTCGGCGGACCAGACGACCTGACCCTTCCCCACCAGGGTCACCCGGTGGCCCTCCTCGGTGGCCGGTACGAGCTGCGTCACCTGCTCGGCTCCGGCGGTATGGCCGAGGTGTATCTCGCGCACGACTTTCGGCTCGACCGCGGCGTGGCCGTGAAAACCCTGCGCGGCGACCTCGCCCACGAACCGGCGCTCCAGGAACGGTTCCGGAGGGAGGCGCAGTCCACCGCGTCGCTCAACCATCCCGCCATCGCGGCGGTGTACGACACGGGGGAGAACGTGGCGTACGGCGCCCAGTTGCCGTACCTCGTGATGGAGTACGTCGACGGGACCACCCTGCGCGACGCCCTGCACTCCGGGCCGCCGATGACCGTCGAACGAGCCCTGGAGGTGACGGCCGGAGTTCTGCGGGCCCTCGCCCACTCGCATCAGCACGGCATCGTGCACCGGGACATCAAACCGGCCAATGTCATGCTGACCTGGGCCGGAGATGTCAAGGTCATGGACTTCGGGATCGCCCGGGACGCTCGGGACGTCGGCATGACGCAGACGTCGGTCGTGATCGGGACCGCCCAGTACCTCTCGCCGGAACAGGCGATGGGACGGGAGACCGACGCGCGGTCCGACCTGTACTCCATCGGCTGCCTGCTGTACGAACTGCTGACCTTCCGCACGCCGTTCACCGGCGAGACGCCGATGGCGGTGATGTACCAGCACATCCAGGAGGTCCCGCGTCCGCCGAGCCTGTACAACCCCGAGGCCGGCCCCCAGGTGGACGCGATCGTCCTGCGTGCCCTGGAGAAGGACCCCGCATACCGCTATCAGTCGGCCGAGCAGATGCTTGCCGACGTCGAGGCGTACCTGGGTACGGGCCTGCTCGTGTCGGGCGCCGAACTTCCGCCGGTGGAGGGCGACTTCCCGTACGACGACACCGGCCCGGAAGCGGAGAGCGGCCGGCGCAGAGGAACCGTCGTGCTGATCACGGCGGGCGTGGCCGTCGCCGTCCTGGCGCTGGTCATGGGCTGGTTCATGTTCGGACGTGGTGCGGCCGACGACGGCAAGGTCGGTGTACCCGACCTCGTGGGCCAGACCCTGGAGGAGGCCCGGCGTACGGCCGAGAACGTCGAACTCACCGTCACCGTCGACAAGCGGGAGCCGTGCGCCGCCCAGCCCAAGGGTCACATCTGCGAGCAGAGCCCCGTGGAAGGGGAACTCGCCAAGGGCGAGGCGGTCTCGGTCACCGTCTCCACCGGGGCGCCCAAGGTCGAGGTGCCGGACGTGACGGACAAGGACGAGGACGACGCGTCCCGGATCCTGGAGGACAAGGGCTTCAAGGTGAAGCTGCGGCACGTCGAATCCGACACCGAGGATCCCGGAACCGTTCTCAAGCAGGACCCGGAAGGCGGCGAGAAGGCCGAGAAGGGCACCGAGATCACCCTCGCGGTGGCCAAGGAGGCGGCGAAGGCCACGGTCCCGGACCTCAGCGGTGCGACGGTGAACGAGGCCCGGAAGCTGCTGGCCGCCCAGGACCTGAAACTCGGCAGCACGACCGAGGTCGAGAGCGATGCCGAGTCGGGGACCGTGCTGGGACAGAGCGTCGCTTCCGGTGACGAGGTCGAGCCGGGTACGGCGATCGACGTCAAGGTCGCCAAGGCCGTGCAGACCGTCCAGATCCCCACCGACATCGTCGGCAGGACGCTTGCCGAGGTCCAGGACGAACTGGGTGCGCTCGGCCTCCAGGTCACTGTTGCCACCGGGTACTCCCAGGCGTCCGACGCGGTGGTGACGTCGAGCACCCCGGCCGCGGGGAGTGAGGTGGGGTCGGGAAGCACAGTGGTCGTTGTCACCCAGGCCCCCGTCACAGGCGAGTCGGACGAGGGCGCGGCGACGGGCGGAGATACGGGCGGTGACACGAGTGGTGACACGGGCGGTGACACGGAAACCGCGGAACCTCAGTTGCTGCCGGTCCCCCCGATCCCGGGATGATCCCCGGCCCGGTGGACGCCCGTCGGCAACGTGCGGCTCTCAGTCGCCGGAACGTTGCCGGAACGCCGGTAGATCGCGCCCATGAAGATCGAGACGAGGGCGTCCCCGCAGTCCGAGCGGGCCTGTTCGAACTTCGGCGTCGAGGCCGCGTAGGCGTCGCCGTCCATGCCCGCCACAGTGATGGACCCGGTATGCACCGGCCCCGGCACAGCACCGCGACGGTGACACCGGTGGCCGTCGGCTCCGCGCGCACGTCCTAGCTGTAGATCTGTACGAACGCTTTCGTCCCGGCGTATCGGGCCTGGCCCGGCTGTGGGAGGAAGCCGCTGACGGAGCCGAGGTCGAGGATCGCGCCGCGCCCCCGCGGCGGAATCTGCTGCACCGCCCGGGTGGTCAGGTCGATGACTGTCTCGACGATGACCCGCACCTGCGCGATCTCGGCGTCAAGGGGTGAGTGGATCACCGCGTCGACGGTGCCGATGCCGGCGTTGTCGACCAGGACGTCCACCGTCAGCCCGCGCTCGGCGACCGTGTCGAACAGCCGCGCCCGTTGCCCGGCGACACGGTGTTGATCAGGTCTCCGCCGTGTCGAGTGACCGTGCTTGCGTGTCGACAGACCGGGACGGGCGCAACTCCCGACAGCGGAAGGACGGTGCCGGCTGTCCCCTCCCGGCACCGTCCATGGCCGTGCGCTGCTCAAGGCACGGCCCGCTCTGAGGTGGTGGCCGCTCAGACGGCGCCCGTGCGCGCCTCTTGCCCGTCCTGTGAGTCCTGCGTCTCCTGCGTCTCCTGCGCATCCTCCGGCCGGTGCTTGTCCGCCTTCCGGCGGCCGGGCAGCACCGCGAGGACGACCATCGTTCCGGCGGCCATGATGATCCCGCCGATCAGGCTGGTCTGGGCGATGCTGTGGGCGAAGGACTCGTGGACGGCGTCGACCAGCGCCTGTGCCTGCTGCGCCCCGCCCGCCGGGTTCTTCGCGACCTCCTCGGCCACGGCCAGGCCGCTACCCACGGAGTCCCTGGCTGTTTCCAGCGCCGCGGCGGGGAGGTGGCCGCCGACCAGGTCGGTCAGCTCGTCCCGGTACGCCGTGCCGAGCAGGGAGCCGAGCAGCGCGATGCCGAGAGAGCCGCCCAGTTCCACCGAGGTGTCGTTGGCGCCGCCGCCGACGCCCAGCTCGGCCTCGGGGAAGGAGCCCATGATGGTGTCGGTGGCGGGGGAGACGCTCAGGCCGATGGCGAAGCCCAGCATCATCATCGGGGCCAGGAAATCGGTGTACGTCGAGCCCTTGTCGACCTGGGTAAGCAGAAAGACGCCGGCCGTGCCGATGACCATGCCGGTCACCACCATCAGCTTGACCCCCAGCTTCGGGGTCAGGCGTCCCGTCACCGTGGCGCCGAGGACGACGGCACCGGCCAGCGGCAGCAGTCGTACGCCGGTCTCCAGGGCGTCGTAGCCGAGGATGAACTGCAGGTACTGGGTGGAGTAGTAGATCGCGCCGAAGGTGCCGAAGAAGAAGAACAGCACCGCGATCATCGAGCCTGTGAAGGGGCGCAGCTTGAACTTGCGCACGTCCAGCATCGGGTGCGGGTGCCTCAGCTCCCAGGCCACGAAGGCCACGAGACCGACACCGGCGGCGACGGCCGCGGCGACGGGACCGGCGCCCCAGCCGAAGTGCGGGCCCTCGATGGTCGCGTAGACCAGGGAGCCGATGGAGACGATGGAGAGCAGGCCGCCGACATAGTCGATCCGGCCCATGCCCTCCGCCTTGGACGGCGGGACCAGGACCAGCGCGCCGATGACGGCGGCGACGGCGATGGGCACGTTGATCAGGAAGGTCGAGCCCCAGGCGTGGTCCTCCAGCAGCCATCCGGCGAGCAGGGGGCCGACGGCGATCGCGAGTCCCGAGGTGGCGCTCCAGGCGGTGATGGCCTTGACGCGCTCGCCCCGCGGGAACATCGCGACCAGCAGGGACAGTGTGGCCGGCATGACGACGGCGGCACCGACGCCCATGATCGCGCGGGCGGTGATGACCAGCTCGGTCCGGTCGACGAGGCTGCCCATCACGGATCCGCCCGCGAAGATCAGCAGACCTGCGATCAGGGCGCCGCGGCGGCTGTACTTGTCGCCGATCGCGCCCAGGACAAGCATCAGCGCGGCGTACGGGACGGTGTAGCCGTCGATGACCCATTGCAGGTCACTGCTGCTGAGGCCGAGATCCAGGGTCATGTCCGGCGCCGCCACGATCAGTGACGTGTTCGCCATGACGACGATGAGCAGGCTCAGGCAGAGCACGAGCAGTGCCCACCAGCGCCGGGCGTACGGCCCGGTCATCTTCTCGACGGGTGTGGTGGCAAGAAAGGGCACGAGGGGCTCCCAGGGCAACGAACTATTTGCACATTGATGAGCAGGCTAGTTTCTTGCCCGTTGATGTGCAAATATTGCTGCGGCCCCCTCCCCTCCCCTCCCCTTCCCCTCTCCGTGCCGAGGTGCCGACGTGAGCAGCCCGACAGCGACGACAGCCGACCAACCCATACGGCAGAGCCGTACGGCGCAGGTCACTCGTACCCGCATCCTGGAAGCGGCCCGGCGGGAATTGGGCCGGAACCCCGACACGAGCCTCGGCGACATAGCCGAAGCCGCGGGCGTGGCGCGTCGCACCGTCTACACGCACTTCGCCGGCCGGGCGGCACTGGTGGCGGGCCTCGCCGACGAGGCCGCGGAGGCGGTACGCCTCGCGATCGCCGTCACAACCGCATCCGCATCCACGACCACGCTCGGTCCCGCGACTGCCCTGGCCCGCTTCGTCCTCACCCTCTGGCCGGTCGGCGATTGCTACCGCACGCTGATCGGTCTCGCCGACCAGGATCTCGGCCCCGGCCAGGTGCGCGAAGTCCTGGCCCCGGCCCGCGAGACGGTCGCAGGCATCCTCGCCGAGGGCCAGCGCCACGGTGTCTTCCATGCCGTTGTCCCGCCCGGGCCGCTCAGTGGTGCCATCGAGGCCCACCTGCTGGCCCTCCTCGACACGGTCAACTCCGGTATCTGGGCCGACGACGGCACCGGCGCCGCCACCGCCGCCCTGATCGCCGCCGGACTCGACAGTGCCACCGCCGCCGCCACGGTCCGTCGGCTGCACGGAACCAGGCCGCTCCACTCACCCCACCGGTCGCACCGACCCCACTGAAGGAGGACACCGCCCTTGTCCGCGTCCCAGCACAGGTACGACGACGGTTCGCAGTACGAGCCGTACTACCCCCCTCACGACCCCTACAGCTACAGCTACGGCCCTCAGGGCGAGCACGCCTCGTACGAGCCGTTGGAACCGTACGAGTCGCCCGAGCCCCGCCGGAGTCGGCGGCCCCTCGCTTTCGTCACCGCCGCCCTCGTCGGGCTCGCCCTCCTTCCCGTCGTGGCCGACCGGATCGTGGCGGCGAGAATCGAGTCACGCACGGCCGCTGCGTTCCAGGAAGGCATGGGCACACCTCTGCCGCCGGAGGTCCACGTCCGGGGCTTCCCCGTCCTGACCCAGGCGGCCTCCGGAACCCTGCGCCGCGTGGACATCACTGCTCACGACATACCGGCCCAGGGCGCCTCCCGCCTGCTGCCCGTGACCGAACTCTCCCTCCGGCTCCAGGGGTTGACGAAGTCCGACGACGACAGTCAGGCGCGGGCCGGCAGCGCCGAAGCGACCGCCTTCCTGTCGTACAAGGACGTGTCGGACGCCCTCGGGCTGGAGATCTCGAAGGGGAGCCGCCCTGGTGAAGTGAGGGCTGTGGTCCTTCTCCCCTTCGGAGAAAAGGGTGCTGTGACGACGACCGTCGCGGTGGCCTCCGGTAACCGCATCGCCTTCAAGGGCTTCAAGGTCACGGGTGGTGCACTGCCCGCCCCCGCGAGCGCGGTGCTGAACAAGGTATTCGAGCAGCCGATCCAGCTGCGGAACATCCCCGAAAACCTGAGCCTGCGCTCGGTCACTTCCACGGCCGACGGCCTCGTCGCCCGTTTCTCGGGCCAGTCGGTCACCTTCCGGCCCGATGACGCGTCGCAGGACAGTGCCGAACCATCCGCCCTTGTGGTGCGGAGCGCTTCGACTCTCCGACTCGATCAGTGACGGTCATTGCTCCTCGCCGCCATCCGGGTGGCAGCGTCGAGGACGAGCTGTGTGTGCGGTTCGAACATCGTCACCAGGTCGACGGTGCCGCCGTTGACCTCGCGGTGGACCAAGAGCTGCTGACACCGGCCACGGCGCAGGCGGTGAGGGTGTGGACGGCATCCTCGTCGAGCGCCGGGAACAGGGTCGCGAGAGGACCGTCGCCCTCGAAGCACAGCGCGATGACCACGCCGTACGCAAACGCCTTCTGGACCCCGGACCCGGAGTCCGCCGCGCGCAGCCGGATCGCGGACTTCGGCCGCTGGGCCGCACAGCGCCGGGGTGTCGAGGCCGACCTCACCGACTACTCCGTCCTCCACCGCTGGTCGGTCACCGACCTGGAGGGCTTCTGGGGCGCGGTGTGGGTGTACTTCGACATCGACGCGGACACGCCGTACGAGACCGTGCTGGCCGAGGAGAGGATGCCCGGCGCCCGCTGGTTCCCCGGCGCCACCCTCAACTACGCCCATCACGCCCTGCGCAACCTCGCGGACGACGACGTGGCGATCGTCGCCCTCGACGAGACCGGTTCCGGGTACGAGGTGACCGGGAAGCGGCTGCGCTCCCAGGTCGCTTCGCTCGCCGCCTCCCTGCGCGACCTGGGAGTGGGCCAGGGTGACGGCGTCGTCCCACCGTCCTGATCGCGGCCGACGGCTACCTGTTCAACGGCACCACCTACGACCGCCGCGAGGCCGCCTCGAACTGGCCCGCGCCCTGCCGACCCTGAAGGCCACCGTGCTGGTGGACCACGTGGGGCTGCCGGGGCTCTCGTCGAACCACCCGTCGCTGGTCCTCCCATGGGAGGAGGTGACGACGCGCACCGAGCAACTCACCTGCACTCCCGTGCCGTTCGACCATCCCCTGTGGGTCGTGTTCTCCTCCGGTACGACCGGTCTGCCCAAGGGCATCGTCCACGGCCACGGCGGCGTCCTGCTGGAACACCTGAAGACCCTCGGCCTCCAGTCCGACCTGGGCCCCGGCGACCGCTTCCTCTGGTACACCACCACCCACTGGATGATGTGGAACCTCGTCGTCTCCACGCTCCTGACGGGCGCCACGACCTGCACGTACGACGGCAGCCCGGCCCTGCTGACCCAGCCCGACATCCTCTGGCACCTGGCGGCCCGCCACCGCGTCACCCTCTTCGGCACCAGCCCCCAATACCTGCTGGGCATGGCCAAGTTCGGCATCGACCCATCCGTCCACGACCTGTCGTCGATCCGCGCGGTCGGCTGCACCGGCTCCGGGCTGCCCGCCTCCGCCTACCCCTGGGTCGGCGAGCACCTCGGCGGACACGTCCAGCTCGCCTCCATCAGCGGCGGCACCGACGTCGTCTCCGGGTTCGCCGGCGGAGCACCCACCGTCCCCGTGCGGGCCGGCGCTGTCCGCGTCCTACCTCGGCGTGGCGCTGGCCGCGTATGACGAGGAGGGCTACCCGGTCGTGGACCAGGTCGGCGAGCTGGTGGTGACCCGCCCGATGCCGCAGTACTTCTGGAACGACCCCGACGGCAGCCGCTACCGCGATGCCTACTTCTCCGCGTACGAGGGTGTGTGGCGGCACGGTGACTGGATCACCCTCACCTCCCACGGCTCGGTGATCGTGCACGGCCGCTCCGACTCCACCCTCAACCGCAGCGGCGTACGGCTGGGCAGCGCCGACATCCACGACGTGACCGAGCGGCTGCCGGAGATCACCGAGGCGCTGGTCATCGGCGCGGAGGAGCCTGACGGCGGCTACTGGATGCCCCTGTTCGTGGTCCTCGCCGCCGGTACCGAACTGGACGACGCCCTGCGCGACCGCATCCGCGAGGCCATCCGCACCGGCGCCTCTCCCCGTCACGTCCCCGACGAGATCATCGAGGTGCCGGCCATTCCGCACACCCGCACCGTCAAGAAGCTGGAGATCCCGGTGAAACGCCTGCTCCAGGGCGCCCCGGCCGAGCAGGTCGTCAACCCGGCCACTGTGGACAACCCCGACCTGATCGAGCACTACGGCCGCCTCGGCGCCGAACGCCGCGCTCAGCGGCGCGGATAGTCCGGACGCACCCCGCCCCTCATCCACAGAGCCGAACACCACCATGCACGTCCAAGACCGCCCGCCCGGCCCCGGACAGTCGGGCGCGGACACTGACCACGTCGCCCTGAAACACCTGCGAAGAACGCCAGGGCAGCTCAGGGCCCTCCCGGGCGCGGTCTGCTGCTCGTCGCCCGACTCGCCGGGTACTGGGGCACACGCCACGCCCGGTACGGCAGGACGGTCCGGGCCGAGCCGACCGACTCCCCGGGATTCACGGCCCCCGCCATCGTGTAGCGGCGGCCGTGTCGCCATGAAGCTTGACCGCAATAACGTCAAACTTGATAATTTCCTCAACGTGCCCGTGCGGGCCCGCCATCCGACCCAGCACCCACTGAGGCCCCCATGACCACCACCCCCCACACGGAGACGGCGCCGTCCGTCGCCACGGGCCGAGCCGGAACCAGCGGCGTCCTGTTCGCGATGTGCCTGTCACTCGTCCTGGTCGTCGCGTCCGTCTCCGCGCTCAACCTCGCCCTGCCCGACCTGGCCATCGACCTGTCGGCCTCCAACAGCGCCCTGACCTGGATCGCCGACGCCTACACCGTCGCCCTTGCCGCTCTCGTGCTGCCGCTCGGCGCGATCGGGGACCGCCTCGGCCGCCGCAACGTACTCGTGGTCGGCACCATCGTCTTCGGCGCGGCCTCCCTGGCCGCCTCCTTCGCCGACTCCACGACCACCCTGATCGCCTGGCGGGCCGTCATGGGCTTCGGTGCCGCGATGATCATGCCGGGCACGCTGTCCACCATCACCGCCGCGTTCCCGCCAGAGCAGCGTGCCAAGGGCGTGGCCACGTGGTCCGGGTTCGCTGCCGCGGGCGCCATCATCGGCATGCTCGCGGCAGGCGCGCTGCTTGAGCAGTTCTCCTGGCGGTCGATCTTCGTCGCCAGCGCTGCCGTCGCTCTGGCTGCCGCGCTTGCCGCCGTCCTGCTGGCCCCCAACACCAAGGACGCCCATCCGCACAGGCCCGACGTGGCAGGTGCGGTGACCACTGCCCTGGCCATCGGCACCCTCGTGTACGCCATCATCGAAGGCAATGAGCGGGGCTGGGCGGAACCGGTGGTGATCGGCGCCTTCGTCGTCACGGCCGTGTCCTTCGCCGTCTACGCCTACCTCGGTCTGCGCACCGAACACCCGCTGCTCGACCCCGCCCTGTTCGGCATCCGCGGCTTCCGCGCCGGTGCCATCACGGTTCTGGTGCAGTTCATGGCCGTATTCGGCTTCTTCTTCGTCGGTCTGCAGTACCTCCAGCTCATCCTGGACTACAGCCCGTTGAAGGCCGCCGTCGCCCTCATCCCGGTCGCGCTGGCGGTACTGCCCACCTCCATGGTCACCCCGCACCTGGTGCAGCGGGTCGGTATGAAGGCCGTCATGTCCGTCGGCCTGTTCCTGCTCGCCGTCGGGCTTTTCCTGATCTCGTTCCTCGACGTCGACTCCGGCTATCTGCCCTTCCTCGGCGGCCTGGTCCTGGCGGGCTTCGGCATCGGCCTGAGCGGCGCCGTCGGCACGGCGGCCATCACCGGCTCCCTCGGCCGGGGACAGCAGGGCGTCGCCTCGGCCATGAACGACACCACCCGCGAGGTCGGTTCGGCGGTCGGCATTGCCCTCATGGGTTCGATCTACGGCAGCCACTACCGCTCCTCCCTCCCCGACTCGGCAGCCCAACTACCCCCAGAGGCAGCCGAGTCCGTACGCCACTCGGCAGCCGCCGGCCTCCACGTCGCCGACCAGCTCGGCGCCCGGGGCACGGCTCTCGCCGACGGCGTCAAGTCCGCGTTCATGGACGGCCTGTCTGCCTCCCTGATCGCGGTGAGCGTCATCGTTCTCGCCGCTGCGGTCGGCGCCCTGCTGCGCGCACCGAAGACACCGCCCACGGCCGACTGACCCCGGGTCTTCCTTCCTCGGGGCATACGGAGGGGCATACGGAGGGCACGCCACCCCCGAATTGGATCAGACGACGAACAAACCCCAGGCCAATAGCCTGGGGTTTCATTCTGGAGCGGGTGACTGAGAATCGAACTCGCACTCTCAGTTTGGGAAGCTTGGGTTCTACGGGCCCGATAGTCCCGCTGACCTGCTGTCGAGCCGCGTCGTGACCTGAGGGCGCCTCTGGGTGGGTGACCGCTGTTCCCCGTGGTTCCCCGCAGTATCTGGCACGGGGCGCGTTCAGGCGGGCTAGTCAGTCGCGGATTGCGTCCATGGAGATGGTGTACGGGTTCGACCTGATCCGGGGGTTTGCTCCGGCGTCGGGATGGTGCCCGCATAGATGAACGGCCACCGGCTGATCTTCGAAGTGTCGAAGCCTCGAAGGAGATCAGCACGATGACCGCACCAGACAGTCTGCCCCTGCACGCCCTCGCGGAAGACAACCTCGCCGCGGCGAGTCCCGATCTGCTGCGCGCGATGGTCAAGACGTTCGCCGACGCGCTCATGTCCGCGGAGGCGGACGCGTGCGTTGATTGCGCAGCCGTCCGCGTGTGCTGCGCACGGTCGATGCGCACCCGAGGGGTGCTGTTGGCTGCGCATGACTGTGGTCGGCGCGTGGTGGTAGCTGTGGTCGGGGTTTCGGGGGGCGTGGTCGGGCCTGTGGTCGGGTTTTGCGTAGCTGCCGGAGGGGGTCTGCAAAGGCTGCGCAGTTCGTTTACGCATGGGGCGACCAGCTCCAGGCGACGGTGCGGTGGGGGTCTTGGACGGGGTGGTACACGGGCTGGGAGGGGCCGTGGGCACGGAGTTCTGCCAGCGCCGCCGCCAGGACGGGGACACTGTGCAGGAAGGGGACCGACGCCAGGTCTTCGGCGGCTGCGTGGAGGGCGTCGATGCGGGTGGTGACGCCGGCGGGGCCGGTGGCGTCCAGGGCGAACTGCAGGCGGGGGAAGAGCGGTAGTGCCGCCGCCAGGCTTCTTGCACCGGCTCCTGTCCGAGGGCTGGCCGGCGCTGACCTGGGGGAGTGGGTGCGTAGTGGTGGAGGCGGGCGTAGGCGGGGAGTTTGGCTGCCAGGCGTTCGGAGCCCATGGTGGCCCGGTCGACCTCGACGAACGCCCGCAGCATCGCCCCGGCCCCGCCCTCATGGCCTCGCCGGTAGTAGAAGAGGGCGTCGGGGATGACGGCCTCGGCACCGCCGAGGGGGTGGTAGACCTCGGGTATCCAGTCCAGCGGCCGGCACAGCTCGCCGTGGTGGCGGGCGTCCTCGAGGAAGACCAGCGCGGTCTCGGTCACCGTCAGCGTTTGTCCGACCCGGAGGCGTGCGGCGGTGGGATTGGCGAGCGCCTTGGGTGGCCGCTGCCCGCGAAACTCCGGCCACTGTGAGGCGATCCGCACCCCGTAGGGGGTGGGAAACCAGGCGCGCAGCCGCCCTGTCTGGGGCAGCGTGACGCACGCGACCAACTGCCCCTGGCGCAGCTTGGTCAGCCTGCGCCTGGTCTGCTCGATGCGCACATCGGGGGCGGTGATCCGGTGCAGCTGCTGGGTGGTGGCCATGCGGTACTGCGTCAGCACCGTCAGCGCTACCACCCCGACCACCCCGGCAGGCTCGACCACCGTCATGTTGCGACAACACTGCTCGTAACTGTTGCGGATACCGTTGCGTCAACTGACGCTGTCCTTCCGCCCGTTGGGGTGGCATAACCGCAGGTCACCAGGGTCTCGTCGGCGTGGTCGGCAGCCCGACATCCCCCTCTACACACCCCCGCGCTCGCCCCGAAACAGAAAGGAAGCAGGTGACAGGGAACGGCGGGCGGGTGGCGCCGGGGGATCGGGGCGCCCTGTTTCGTGTTGCGCGTCGGCGGTGGCCTCCGCGGTCGTGCGCTGCAAGCAGCGGCGCGCCCCAGCACCAGCATCAGGGCCGGGGCACTGGAGGTGTCCAACTCGGCCGGGACGGTGTCGCGTTGCGTCGTCGTCTGCCGAAGATCCCTTCGCCGGTTGGGCACTGTTGAGGGGCGCTGCACCGAGCGGCTACACCAGCACGGGAAGCGCAGAGAGACCGCGAACGAGACGGGTGCGCCGCCACTCCAAGTGGTCGGGTGGTGCGGCGAGTCGGATTGCGGGGAACCGGCTCAGTACCGCTCGCAGGGCGATCTCCGCCTCGGCCTTGGCCAGGGGAGCCCCGACGCAGCGGTGGATGCCGTGGCCGAAGCTGAGGTGCGCGGTGGCGTCTCGGTCCAGGTCGAGCAGGTCCGGTGACGTGAACCGCTGCGGGTCGCGGTTGGCGGCTCCGAGGGCGATCAGTACCGGGGCATCGGCCGGGATATCGGTACCGCCGAGCGTCACGGGCTCCGTGGTGAACCGGAAGGTTGATGTACTGACGGGGGAGTCGAACCGAAGCAGCTCGTCGAGCACGTCCGAGACATCGTCCGGATTCCTGCGTAGGCGATCCAGCTCGGCCGGACGCTGGAGCAGCGCCAGGGTGGCGTTGCCGAGGAAGTTGGTGGTGGTCTCGTGCCCGGCCACCAGCAGCAGTACGGCAAGGGAGACCAGCTCCTCCTCGCTGAGATGGTCGTCTCCGTCGCGAGCCGAGATGAGCCGGTCGAGGAGAGAACTTCCGGGGTTCAGGCGCTTGGCGGCGATGAGGCTCGTGATGTAGTCGGCCAGGGAGTGCGAGGCCGCGTCGATGACGTCGGGGTTCCGCGCTGCGAACAGCGCTCCGGACCAGGACTGGACATCGGGTCGGTCTTCCGCCGGGACTCCGAGCAGTTCGCAGATCACGATGACCGGCAGCGGTATCGCCAGGCCGGTCACGAAGTCGAACTGCTCGCCGACGGGCCACTGATCCAGCAGCTCGTCGGTGACCCGGCCGATGAACGGACGCAGCTGCGCGACGGCCCCTTTCGTGAACGCCTTGGTCACCAGCTTGCGCAGCCGGGTGTGTTGGGGTGGGTCGCTGGCCAGCATGGTGTGTGCCACCGCCGGGTGCAGGCGACGCTGCGACCCCTTGTCTGCGAAGAACGCGGCCGTGTCCTTCGAGAGTCGAGCGTCGCCGAGAACTTCCCTGGCTTCCGCGTAGCCGGTGACCAGATAGCTGGTGCGCCCACCGGAGCCGGCGGGCACGGCCTGCACCGGGCACGTGGAGCGCATGGCCGCGTAAGTGGGGTAGGGGTCCTGGAGGAAGCGGGGGTCCTGCGTCGGGTCGGTCATGCTTCCAGGGTCGGTCATGCTTCCAGGCTCCAACCGGCTCGGCTGGTCGTCGTCGGCGACACGCCGGTGCGTGGAGGCGTCGGCCGCCAAGGCCCACAGGCAGCTCGGTCACGAACCGGAGTCGTACCCGGAGCCGTAGAGGCGTCGATGGGACGGGGAGAGTGCGGGGATAGGACCGGCCCGGCACGGTGAAGTGCCGGTGAAAACCCTGTGGAAGTGGTGTCAGTGCGGCCCCTTATGCTGCACGGACGATCACGCGGGATCAGGGGAGGGCGCGGCATGTTGGGCAAGCTGTTCGGAAGGGGTGCGGAGAGAGCGGTGGCGGATCCGCACGCCCTTCCCGTCCCGCGCAGACAGAAGAACGGGATGTACGTGCTGCGCGCGCTCGGGGACGCTCGGGTGCTCGCGTTGGTGGAGGCCGCCGAGGCGGGTGCCTGGGAGGCGGTCAAGGCGGCGCTGGTCCCCTTCGATCTCGGCCGGGACCACCAAGTCCTGGGTGAACTGGCCGAGTTGGACGGTGTGCAGGACTGGATCGGCCGGGCCGTCGAGGAGGACAAGGAGCACCGGGCGACCGCCCTGCTGATATCCGGGACGCGCCATGTCAGCTGGGCCTGGGAGGCGCGCACCCGCCAACTCGCCGTGAACGTCACGCAGGAGCAGTGGCGGCTGTTCCACGAGCGGCTCGAGATCGCCGAGGAGCACCTGCTGGAGGCCGCAGAGCTGCGGCCGGAATGGGCCACGCCGTGGCGCCGCCTCCTCACCTCCGGTCGAGGCATGTCGCTGGGCCTCGCCGTCAATGAGGTCCGGCTCGACGCCGCCCTGCGCCGCGACCCGCTGGACCTGGAGACCCACATCGAATGGGTGTCGCAGTTGCAGCCCCGCTGGAGCGGCGAGCCCGGCCAGGCCCTGGAGTTCGCCCGTGAGGCGTTCGCCGACGCGCCCGACGGGCATCGTCTCGGCTGTGTGATCGCCATGGCGCACATCGAGGACTGGGTGGAGTCGGACAACAAGAACTGCCTCGTCACCCCCGAGATCCAGGACGAGTTGCTGGATGCGGCCGAGCGCAGCATCCTCCACCCCGACCACGTGCGTCGCCCAGGCTGGCAGGAGGACTTCAACATCTTCGCCATGGCCCTGTCGCTGGCCCGCCAGAGGGTCGCCATGCCGCGCGTCTTCCACGAGCTGGGCGGCGCCTACACGCCGTGGCCCTGGAGGTACATGGGGCAACCGGAAGAGATGTACGCCCGCGCCCGGCGCAACGCCTGAACCTGCCACCCCTCCTGCACTTCTCCAACACCTCACCCCGGACTGCCCGATGACTCTGCATGACACCCCTTCGAGCCCGGCCGGCGCCGACCGCACCTTCCAGGTGGACCTGCGCGGCCTCGTCGACCTCCTCTCCCACCACCTCTACTCCAGCCCCCGCGTCTACCTGCGCGAACTCCTCCAGAACGCCGTGGACGCGCTGACCGCGCGGCGCGGCCTCGAACCCGGCGCCCCCTCCGACGCCTTCGGTATCCGCCTGTACGCCGACGGATCGGTGGTTCGCGTCGAGGATGACGGCGTCGGTCTCACCGAGGCCGACGTGCACACCTTCCTCGCCACGATCGGCCGCAGCAGCAAGCGCGCGGAGCGGATAGCCGAGCAACGCGCGGACTTCATCGGCCAGTTCGGCATCGGCCTGCTCTCCTGCTTCCTGGTCGCCGACGAGATCCACGTCCTGAGCCGTTCCGCCCGCACCCCCGACGCACCCGTCGTCGAATGGCGGGGCCGTGGCGACGGCAGCTACACCGTCCGGACCCTGCCCGCCTCCGCCCGCCCCCGGCCCGGCACCACCGTCACACTGACGCCGCGCGCCGACGCGGGCGACTGGACCCGCCCGGCCCAAGTGCACGCGCTGGCCCGGCACTTCGGTTCCCTGCTGCGCCACCCGGTCACGTTCGACGACGGCACGGGCGGCACGGGTGCGCCGGTCAACCCCGAGCCGGCGCCCTGGGCGCGTACGTACCCCACGCCGGGAGCCCGCTCCCGTGCGCTGGCCGCGTTCGGCGAGGACGTCTTCGGGTTCACCCCGCTGGACACCATCGAGCTGGACCTGCCGGCCGTAGGCCTGAAGGGCATCGCGTGCGTGCTGCCCGAGGCGGTGCCGGCCGGGCGCCGTCACGGGCACCGCGTGCACGTCAAGGGCATGCTGCTGTCCGAGCAGGCCGAGGAGATCCTGCCCGAGTGGGCCTTCTTCGTCCGCTGCGTCGTCGACGCCGAGAGCCTGCGCCCGACGGCGTCCCGCGAGGCCCTGTACGAGGACGACACGCTCGCCGCCGTCCGCGACGCCCTCGCCGAGCGGCTGCGCGCCTGGATCGCCCGGGCCGCCGCCAGCGACCCGGACCTGCTCCACCGCTTCCTCCAGGCCCACCACCTGGCCGTGAAGTCGCTCGCGGTGCACGACGACGAGATCCTGCGGATGCTGCTGCCCTGGCTGCCGTTCGAGACCACCGACGGGCACTGCACCCTCGACGAGTTCGCGCGCACCCACCGCACCGTGCTCGTGACGTCCAGCGTGGAGGAGTTCCGGCAGGTCGCGGCGATCGCCTCGGCCGCCGGGCTCGGCGTCGTCAACGGCGGCTACACCTACGACCGTGAACTGGTCCACCGGCTGCCCGAGATCAGGCCCGAGGCCACTGTCGCCGACCTCGACCCGGCGACCCTCACCGCACACCTCGACCCCGTCGACCGGGAGACCGAACTCGCCGCCGCGGCCTACCTCGCCCAGGCCCGCGACGCCCTCGCCGTCTTCGACTGCGACGTCGCGCTGCGCACCTTCCAGCCCGCGTCCGCCCCCGCCCTCCTCGTCGACAGCCGCGAGACCCGGCACGAGCGCACCCGCTCCCAGCTCGCCCGCGAGCAGGACGGCGGCCTCTGGGGCGACATCCTCGGCGCCCTGCGCCAGGAGGCACCGCGGGCCCAGCTGATCCTCAACCAGCTCAACCCGCTGGTCCGCACCGCCGTTGCCATCGACGAGCCCGAACTGGCCCGCACCAGCGCCGAAGCCCTCTACGGGCAGGCTGCCATGCTGTCCCGACGCCCGCTCAGGCCTGCCGAGTCGAGCCTCATCAACCGCTCCTTCCTCGACCTTCTCGCCCACGCCCTCCGCAAGGACAGCTGACGATGCCGACCGCACCCCATCCCCGGAACACAGACGAGCTGTACCAGGCGCTCCACGAGAACGACAAGCGCCCCTACGGCCGCACCCGCACCGTCACCGCCGAGGAACTCGTCGACACCGCCGAGCAGTTCGCCGAGGCCGTCCCGCTCGTCCACGCGCTCCTCGAACTCCAGGAGGCGTACACCTACGGCTCGGAACCCCGGAAGTCGCCCGTAGTCTTCGCGCGCCTGCTCACCCTCTTCGACGAGCAGCCCGACATCTTCGACGAGCACCTGCGCCACATGCTGTTCTGGCGGTTCAAGTGGGTGGCCGGCGCCCTGCGCGCGCTGCCGGAGATACCTCTGGCAAGCCTGCACCAGTGGCTGAAGGAGATGCGCGACCGGTACGAGAAGGCCGACCTCGGCCTCCAGCCCTACTACGGTCAGGCCTACCAGCTCGCCGCCCACGTGGGCGAGGACACCGACCTTGCCTACGAGCTGTGGGCGGGCCGCACCCGCACCAGGCTCAGCGACTGCGAGGCCTGTGAGATCTGCGATCGCGCCGTGCACCACCTCGAGGCAGGCGACGACGAGCGGGCCCTGCGCACCTGGGAGCCCGTCCTCGCCGGGAAGGAATCCTGCCAGGAGGAGCCGGCCCGCTCCGTCTCCCATGCGCTGTTGCCCCTGCTCCGCACCGGCGCCATCGACCGGGCCCGCGAACTGCACCTCGCCGGCTACCGCGACTGCCGCCGCAACCCCTCGACGGCCCAGGAGGTCGGCCGGCACCTGGAGTTCTGTGCGCTCACCGGCAACGAGGCACGCGGCCTGGAACTGCTCGCCGAGAACCGGAACCTGTTCGACGAGGTCGACTCGCCGCTGGACCTGCTCGGCTTCCTCACCGGCGTGGAGGTCCTTCTCCAGCGCGTCGAACTCCTCGGCCACGGTGAACTGCCCGCCGCCGGTTACACGGGCCGCACCTGGACGGTGGCCGGCCTGCGCGCCGAGGTGCGCAGCCGCGCCGACGACCTCGCCGCCCGCTTCGACGCCCGCAACGGCACCACGGCCCACGCCGACCGCCGCAGGGCCCGCCTCGACCGTGCCCCGCTCCTGGACGCACTGGAACTGACCCTGCGTACCCGCAGCCTCGACGACGTGGCCCCGGCCGCCCCGGTTGCCGCGCCCGCCGCCGCTACGGCCGCCGCGGTCCCCGACTCGCTGCCCGAACTCATCCTCCGGGCGCGGACCTTGGACGAGCAGGGGCACCCGGACGCACAGGCCTGCTGGGCGCGGCTGCGCACCCTCGTCGCCGCCCGCGACTACACCCACCCCGACGACCCGGCCGTGGGCCCGCTCGTACGGCTGCGCGCGGACCTGCTGGCCGACGAGGCGAACCGGGCGGGCAGGAAGGACGAGTTCGTCGTCGCCGCCTCTCTCCACGAGGAGGCCGCGGCCCTGTACGACGCCGCCGGAGAGCCGGGTCACGCGGCGCACTCCTATGCCTGCGCTCTGCTCGCCACCGCCGAGATCCCCGCCAAGGACGCCGACGACGCAGCCGAGGCGAAGGCCGCCGCGCTGACCGCAGCACACGCCTCCATGGTCCGCCGGCACGAGGAGACGCCCGGCCTCGTCCCGTTCCAGGAGGCCCGCCTGCTGCGGCTGCGGGTGACCGCGCTCGTCCTGCGCCTGCAGACGTCGGGGAGCGACGAGCACGTCGCGCCGGTACTCGCCGAGGTGGACCTGCTGCACACCTTCGCCACCCGGCACGACATCGTCCTGCAGATCTCCGCCGCCCTCCAGCTGCGGGCCAGCACCTACGCCCTCTCCGGCGACCTGCCCGCCGCGGTCACCGAGATCGACGCCCTCCTCGACCGGCTGAAGGCGCACGGCCCTGCCTGGCACCTGCCCCGCACGCTCGCCCTGCGCGGCCGGCTCCAGCTCGGCCTCCGGGACGCGCAGGCCGCGTACACGGATCTCACCGAGGGACTGCGACAGGCCTCCGACTGGCCGGCCGACGCCGTCGACACCACCCGCCTCCACCGTGATCTGGCCGAGGCCTGCATGCACCTGGGCCGCCCCGACGAGGCCCTGCGACACCTGACGCGCGCGGCGGAGGTGGACCTTCGCGGCGGCAACCGGATCGACGCGTTCTGCACCTACAGCAACGCTGCCCAGCTCAGCCTCGACCTGGGCCGCATCGAGGACTGCATCGCGCTGCTCGACTCCCTGCTGGCCGAACCGGACGTCGCCACAGGCGAGTTGGACGACCGGCTCGTCGCTCAGCTACGCCTGACCCGCGCCCGTGCGCTGCACGCGGGCGAGGACCTCAAGGCCGCCACGACGGAGTTCGTCACCCTGGCCGCCGAGTCGGCCGGCTGGGACGACGACCCGGGCAGCCACGCCGGGATCGCCGCGGAGACCGCCGTACTCCTCGGCGAGTCCGGCGAGTTCGGCCAGGCCCGCGAAGCCGCGGACCAGGCCCTCGCCGCCCACGCCCGGGCCCCGCGCTACGAGCAGCTCAGCAGCTGCCTGCGCGAACTCGCCCGTCTCCAGGCCCAGCAGCAGGGCTCCGACGGCCTGGCCGACGCCCTCGCCTTCCTCGCCGACGCGGGCCGGATCGCCGACGAGGCCCGCACCGCCGAGTACGAAACCCGCGGCCGCTCCCTGGACACGGCCCTGGCCTACGAACACGGCCGGGTCAACGCCTACGCGGGCGCGTACGAGGACGCGCTGGCCGCTCTGGAGAAGGCGCTGACCCTGCTCGGCGAGCCGGGACAGGAGGACGAACGCGCCGGCGAGTGGGCCGAGTGCGTCCGCCTCGCGGGCGCCGTGGAGGGCCTCTACCTGCAACGCCCGGCCCCCGCACTCACCCGCCTCGACGTGGCGATCACCCACCTGACCGCCCAGGGCCACCCCGAGCAGACCGAGCCGCTGACCTCCTTGGCGGCCCGGCTGCGCGACGAGCAGTGACCGGCCGGTGCCGGGGCGACGACCCGCCCCGGCACCGGCGCCCACAGCTGGCCGGCGCTGCGATGCATGCCTAGGGGGCGGCGTGCCCCGTGCTAACGTAGGGCGTTTGCAGCGTCGCTGTGTCGGTGCTCCGTTCGGTGTCCCTGGCTGGTGGCCGCGTCCCCGCCGCGCCTTCCTCGGTACGGTCCCTTCGGAGGAAAGCCTTCTGTGAGCGAATCAGCACGTGCCGATGCCCGGCAGCAGAACCACGCGTCCGAGGCGTCAGGCACCACTTCGACCCCGTCCTTCGCGCAGCTGGGGCTGCCGGCCGAGATTCTGCGGGTCCTCGGCGAGCACGATGTGACCGTGCCCTTCCCCGTCCAGGCGGCGGCGCTGCCGAACGCGCTCGCGGGACGGGACGTCCTGGGCCGCGGCCGTACAGGATCCGGCAAGACGCTTGCCTTCGGCCTGGGGATGCTCGCCCGGACGGCCGGGCGGCGCGCGCAGCCCAAGGAGCCGCTGGCGCTTGTCCTGGTGCCCACCAGGGAGCTGGCCCAGCAGGTCGGTGAGGCGCTCACCCCCTACGCCGAGGCGCTGCGGCTGCGGCTCGCGACCGTGGTGGGCGGAGTGTCCATCGGACGGCAGGCCGCCGCGCTGCGGGACGGCGCCGAGATCGTCGTCGCCACGCCCGGCCGACTGCACGACCTCATCGAGCGCAAGGCCTGCCGACTGGGACGGGTGCGCATCACGGTCCTGGACGAGGCCGACCAGATGTGTGACCTGGGGTTCCTGCCGCAGGTCACCGAGATCCTGGACCAGGTACGTCCCGACGGGCAGCGCATGCTCTTCTCCGCCACCCTCGACCGCGACGTCGACCAGCTGGTGCAGCGCTACCTGCGCGACCCCGCCGTCCACTCCGTGGATCCCTCGTCCAGCGCGGTCTCCGAGATCGAGCACCACGTCTTCGTCGTGCACGGCCCGGACCGGTACGCCGTGACCACGGAGATCGCCGCCCGCGACGGCCGCGTCCTGCTCTTCCTGGACACCAAGCACGGTGTCGACCTGCTCACGCGGCATCTGCGGGCCAACGGCGTGGCCGCCGCCGCCCTGCACAGCGGGAAGGCCCAGCCGCAGCGCACCCGGACCCTGGCCCAGTTCAAGAACGGGCAGGTCACCGCGCTGGTGGCAACCAACGTCGCCGCACGCGGTCTGCACGTCGACGACCTCGACCTCGTGGTCAACGTCGACCCGGCCACCGACCCGAAGGACTATCTGCACCGAGCGGGCCGCACGGCCCGGGCCGGCCGCTCCGGCACTGTTGTGACACTGGTCCTGTCGGGACAGCGCCGCGAGACGAGCCAGGTCATGGCGGATGCCGACGTCGCCCCCAAGGTCACCAAGGTGCGGTCCGGCGAGGCGGAGCTGAGCCGGATCACCGGCGCCAGGGCCCCCTCCGGAAAGCCGCTCGACGGCGGGTCCGCCGCACCGCGCCCGAAGAACCACAACGCCCCGTTCCGCGGTCTGGGCAGCACCAAGGACGCGAAGAGCGGCTCCGGTGGCAGGTCGTCCCGCAAGAGCAGCGAGGCCGGCAAGCTCGCGGAGGCCCGCAAGGCGGCCCGGGTGCGGCGCAGCGGCTGAGACCGGCCGCCCGGACTACGGGGTGGTGTCTTCGTCTACGCTGCTGGACGGATCCGGCGGGCCGGAGACCGGCCGGGATGCACCGGACGGCGTCACGTACGGGCGACCGTACGCAGGGGGAGGCGTGCAGGCGATGGAGAACGGCGCGGCGGACCTGCCACGGCGGATCGGTGTCTACACCGTCGAGCGGGAGCTGGGCGCGGGCGGCATGGGGACGGTCTACCTCGCCCGGTCACGGGGCGGTCGGGCCGTCGCGGTCAAGGTGGCCCGCCCCGAGCTGGCGGCCGACCCGCACTTCCGTGAGCGGTTCCGCGCAGAGGTCGAGGCCGCCCGCAGAGTCGGGGGTTTCCACACGGCTCCGGTTGTGGACGCCGATCCCGACGCGGAAGCGCCCTGGCTGGCCACCGCGTACATCCCCGGCCCCACGCTCGCCGAGCTGATCGGGCGTCAAGGGCCCATGGGCGAGGGGCAGTTGAGGTCTCTCGGAGCAGCGCTGGCCGAGGCGCTCCAAGCCGTCCACGCCTGCGGGCTCGTACACCGGGATCTGAAGCCGGGCAACATCATCATGGCCGACGACGGCCCACGCGTCCTCGACTTCGGAATCGCGCGGGCCGTGGAGTCCACCCGGCTGACCGCCACCGGGACGGCCTTCGGTACTCCCGGATACCTCGCGCCCGAACAGGCGCAGGGCGGCGAAGTCGGCGGTGCCGCCGATGTGTTCGCGCTCGGTGCCGTACTCGTCGCGGCGGCCGGGGGCAGCGCGTTCGGCACCGGCACGCCCATGGGGCTGATGTACCGGTCGGTGCACGAGCCCGCTGATCTCTCCGCGCTGCCAGGGGAGTTGCGGTCGCTGGTCGCCGCCTGTCTGTCCAAGGATCCGGCCGACCGTCCCACGCCCGAGGCGCTCTTGGGCTCGCTCAGTCCGGACCCGGACCCCAAACGGGACCCCGACCAGGCCCCGGACCCGAACACACTCGCGCTCGCCACCCCTGACCGACCACGCGCCGCGCCGACGGTCCCGGTCGCGCCTCCCGCCCATCCCGGCGGCGCCGACGAACCTCTCCGGCCCGCCCCGACCGGACCCTCGCGCTCGCCCCGCGTGATCACCTTGCTGATCGCGGCTGTGGCCGTGACGGGCGCACTCGTGGCCGGCCTCGTCGTTCTCACCAGGCAAGGGGACGACAACAAGGGCGGCAGCCCCTCCGTCACCGCTTCGGAGTCCCGGCGGGCCACGTCACAAGCTTCCGCTCCGCCGTCCACGCCCGCCTCCTCCCCGGTGAGTGCAGCCCCCAAGGACCGGGTCACCGTCGTGGTCACCGGCCAGGGCGAGCGGAGCTGGATCTCGGCGAAGGACCACAACGGCCGAATTCTGTTCGACGGGCTCCTGGGCAACGGCGAGACCAAGAACTTCACGGACAAGAGCCGGATCAACCTGATCCTCGGCGATGCCTCCGCCGTCCGGCTTGTCGTCAACGGCAAGGAGGTCTTGGACGACTTCCAGGCCGGGCAGGTCGAACGTCTCACCTTCGACAGAGGGGACTAAGTGGTCCCTGGCCCACGGTCTACGGCGGGTTCCGGGGCGGCCTGACCAGCAAGATTCTGGCTGGGGACCGCAGGTGCCGCCCGCTGGCGCTCCTCCTGACCGCGGGGCAGGCCGCGGACAGTCCGGACAGTCCCCAGTTCGTCCCCGTACTCGGCAGGGTGCGGGTCCGCCTGCCCGTCGGCCGTCCCCGCACCCGGCCGGACGCGGTCGCCGCGGACAAGGCCCACTCCCGCGCCGACCGCTTCTCCTACAAGGGTCAGTCCCTGACCTGCGTGTCGATGAACCTCGCGTTGGTCCGCTGGGGCGCGCCGCACACGGCCACGGAGTCCTGGTACCACTGCTTCCACGGGCCGTAGGCGATGTACGAGTCGCCGGTGATGCCGTCCGTGCAGCGGATCTTGGCCCGCTGCTCTCCCGGGCCGTAGTGGCAGGTCGAACTGATCGAGTAGGTGTTGATCTGGTGGAACCCGCAGCCGTGCACCGCGGCGCTGGCCGGGCTGGCCAAGGCGATGGGCGCGGCCACGGCGATACCGCCGAGCAGCAGCGGCGTGGAGAGGAGCGAAGTGAGCTTCCTCTTGCCGAGCGTCTTCCTGTTGAGCACAAGATCCCCTATGTTCGGGCCGACTGGTCAGGCCGGCCGTGCGCCGTCGGTTGTGGATGACCGACAGGCTGGTCGGGAAGCAGAATACTGATCCGTTGCCGATCATGTCCATGCCTTACAGGAAGCGTCGATCGCGATCAAGTGGGCGCCTGCAGGAAGCCGTTGAGCCAAATCATCGCGGCGCGAAGGTGGAGGCCGGCGAGGTAGCTCTCGGGCGTTTGGCCGCAGCGGGTGGCGATGCCAGGCGGCGGTGCCTTCGGGTTCCATCACCCAGGGGTGGCCGGCGAGAGCTGAGCGCCGCCGTCGGGTCGTCGGCGTTGGGGTATTCCTCGGCGGGACGAGGTCGAAGTCGCTGGCTTGGAGACTTCGGCTTCCAGTTGGGAGAGTTGCTGGGAGACGGAGGCAGGGACGCGAACGGTCGCGTTTTCCGACGACTGCAGGTCGAAAAGATCCGCTGGACTGATCCTGCGCGCGCATCGGACCCTGATGGTGTGACCGACAACGCTTCCTCCCCCTGCACGCTGCCGTGGTTCGCGCGTCCCGATGCCCGTGCCTGGCGGTGTGAACCCGCGCCCACCGAGGTGCGGGTCTTCCACGCCTCACTGCCCGGCTACGCGCCCACCCCACTGACCGAACTCCCCTCACTGGCCTCTGAGATGGGAGTCGCCCGGGTCTTCGTCAAGGACGAGTCCCGTCGTCTGGGGCTGCCCGCGTTCAAGGCGCTGGGGGCGTCCTGGGCGGTCCACCGCACCCTTGCGGAGCGGGCGGCGAACGGCGGAGAACAGGGCCCGGTCACCCTCGTGACCGCCACCGACGGCAACCACGGCCGCGCGGTGGCCCGCATGGCACACCGCGTCGGGCAGCGCGCCCACGTGTTCGTTCCCCAGGGCGTGCATCCGCAGGCCGTCGCGGCCATCGTCGCCGAACAGGCCGAGGTCACCGAGGTGGCAGGCTCGTACGACGAGGCCGTGCGCCTGGCGGCCGAGGCGGCCGCGGCCCCGGACGCGGTCCTGATCCAGGACACCGCCTGGCCGGGCTATGAACAGATCCCGGGGTGGATCGTCGAGGGATACTCCACCCTCTGCGCCGAGATCGACGAGCAACTGAGGGCCGAACGGGTCGTCGAAGGCCCCGACCTCGTCTCGGTTCCGGTGGGCGTGGGGTCCTTGGCCCAGGCCGTGGTCACCCACTACCGCAGCCGCCCCTCCGGGCATGCCCCGGCGCTGCTGTCGGTGGAACCGGAGGCCGCGCCCTGCGTCCTGGAAAGCCTCCTCCTCGGAGCGCCCGTCAGTGTCACCACGCGGGAGACCAGCATGGCCGGGCTGAACTGCGGCACCCCGTCCAGCATCGCCTGGCCCCACCTGCGCGGCGGTCTGGACGCCGCGGTCGCCGTCACGGACGCCGACAGCGCCCGCGCGGCCGGAGACCTGGCCGCTGCCGGTGTCTCCTCGGGCCCCTGCGGAGCCGCGGCGCTCGCCGGTCTGCGCGCGGCGCTCACCGGCGTGGGAGCCGAGGAACGCCGTACGGCTCTGGAGCTGGGGCCGACCTCGGTGGTCGTGCTGCTGAGCACCGAGGGCACGGCCGCCAACCCGCACTCCAGCCACTGAACACGCGACACCGGAAAGACCCCTGTGTTGACCACTGCTCCTTGATGACCTCATCGCCGACGGGTTCGACCCGCTCGATCAGGAGGAGGTCGGCAGCGTGCTGACCCGCTTCGTGGCCGCGACCGGTGTCCTCGGGCTGCTGACCGTCGTGCCCGGACCGGACACGGCGGTGGTGACCCGACGTGCGCTCGTGGCCGGTTCCGGGGTCGCGCTGCGTGCCGTGGGCGGGATCGCAACCGGAACGTCGGGCGCCTGCAGCTGGCCGAGCAGCCGGGCCCGGCCGGTGGGCACCTCCAGCGAGCGGCACAGCCGCATGCCCGGGTGCCCGCCCGCTGCGAGCGCAACGGAGCGCCACAGCGTCTTCACCCCGGGCCCGGCACGGGCATAACGCGTAGTCAGGCCCTCGACCTGCTCAACGAACGTGCTCCGTCTGCAATCGGGGGCGTCGCAGAAGAACCGCCGGACCTCCAGCTTCACCACCACGCGGCGCCCGCCGACCGGGTATTCGGCCAGTCGCCGCCCATAAGGGCTGTGCACCCGGCGCGAGGCGGTCGCGCAGTCCGGGCACGCCAACTCCGGTACGGTGCTGTGGGCTTCGGCCACAACGACCCCGCTCATCTCGGTCAACCGGTCCGGCGCCATCCCCACGGCGTTCGGGAACAGTGCGTCCTTCAACGCGGACAGAACCCCCATGAACAGGGCATTCCCGCACTCAAACATGGAGCGTGAACTACGCCATCGTGACCGTCATGAAATTTCGCCCCGACCCCTGAAAACGGCCGGCGATGCTCTTCACTGCCCAGGCCGTTGTCTCGTCAACTGGAGCCGATTCGCCCGCCGGTGAAGGGTTTGGGGCGACTCGGCTCCGTCAAGGGCGCCTTCGGCGTCGAAAGCGCCGGGCTGCGCCCTCCCTGAACAGTTCGTCCCGGTCCAGGGTCCCACCGGTAATGCTTCAGGGCTGAACGCTTCGGAGCAGCGCCAAGCTGTTGTCGGGGGTCAGGCCGCTGAGCTTTTCGGGGTTGACCTGGAAGCGCAGGTTCTGGATGCGGCCGTCGACGAGGTCGAACGAGAGGGCGCCGACCGTGTGTCCGCCGAGGGTGGCCAGGACGCCGAGCTCGCCGTTGATGACGGCCGGCTCCATGGTCAGGGCGGCCAGTTCGGGCTTGGCCAGGAAACCCACGATCCAGCGCGCGACGTGGTCGGTGCCGTGGAGGGGGCGGCGGGCAGCGGTGACCTTGCCGCCGCCGTCGGACCAGGCGGTGACCTCGGGGGCGAGCAGTTCCATGACGGCGTTCAGGTCGCCGCCCGCGCAGGCCTCCATGAACTGGGCGGTGACCTGCCGACGCCGGGTCTGGTCGGCGTCGAAGCGGGGGCGGCGGGCCTGGACGTGCTCGCGTGCGCGGTGGGCAATCTGGCGGACTGTCGGCTCGGGACGTTCGAGGGTTTCGGCGATCTCGGCGTGCGAGTAGCCGAAGACCTCGCGGAGCAGGAAGACGGCGCGTTCGACGGGGCTTAGGGTTTCCAGGACGACCAGCATCGCGGTGGAGACGCTGTCGGCCAGTTCGGTCTCCGCGGCGATGTCGGGGGAGGTCAGCAGGGGCTCGGGGAGCCACGGCCCGACGTAGGTCTCGCGGGTCGCCCGTGCGGAGGTGAGGCGGTTCAACGAGAGGTTGGTGACCGTGCGCACCAGGTAGGCCTTGGGGTGGCGAACCGTGTCGCGGTCCGCGGTGCTCCAGCTCAGCCAGGTGTCCTGGAGGACGTCCTCGGCGTCGGTGACGCTGCCCAGCATGCGGTAGGCGGTGGCGAACAGCAGCCTGCGGTGTTCGAGGTACGGGTCCGGCTCATCCCTGGCGTCGATCATCGGCTCATGCTGCCAGCGCCGTAACCAGGGCGGCAAGGCCCGAGATCGCGGCGCTGGGAGCCGATGAGCCCGTCATGCCGTGGGCTTGCGGGTGGCGCGGCCGCCCTTGGAGACGATGGTGGTGACGTTCATGCGCTTGCTGAACCGGTAGGTAGTGAGCGGGCTGCCGCTGACCGTCTCCTTGTACGCGACGGCGATCCGGCCAGTGAGGTGCATACGGCGGGGGGTGTCGTCGGCCTTGGTGAACTGGATGACGGCATCACGGCGGCCGAGGCTGACCGGCTGGTGGAAGTAGCCGAAGCGGAACGGCTTGACGGCCTTGCCGCGCACGAGCCGCGCGATGGTGTCGGCGGTGTACTGGGCGGTGGGCAGGCCGCTCTGGCAGGTGCCGTGGATCTGTCCCCAGGCCAGACGGACGGCGGCGGCGTCGCCGATGGCGTGGATCTCCGGGTGGGAAACCGAACGCAGGGTGGCGTCGACCAGGATGAGGCCGCGGTCGTCGGTGGCGATCCCGGCGTCGGCGGCGAGCGGCGACACCTTGACGCCGGTGGTCCACAGGCAGGCGTCGGAGCGGACGAGCCGGCCGTCGGCCAGTTCGACCGCGTCGGGCAGCACCTTGGTGACACGGGCGCCGGTCTCAAGAGTGACGCCGAGGCGGTCCAGCGCGCCGTAGAGGTAGGCGCGGGCCTTGGCACCCATCATGCCGCCGGGCTCGTCCAGGCTGATCAGCGTGACGTCCAGACCGGGGTGGCTCTCGGCGATCTCGGTGGCCGCCTCGATGCCGGTCAGGCCGCCGCCACAGACGGTGACCGTGCCGCCGGACGCGGCGACCTCGGTGAGCCGCGCGGCAAACCGACCGGCGATCTCCGGGTTGTTGAGGGTGAACGCGTGGGTGTCGGCGCCGGGGACCTTGTCGGTGTCGGTCGAGCTGCCCAGCGCGTAGACGAGCGTGTCGTACCCGAGGGTCTCAGCGCCGTCGACGGTGATCCGCCGGGCCTCGGGGTCGATGGCGTTGGCGGCGCCCTGGACGAACGTGACGCCGGTCCCGGCGAGCAGGTCGGGTATCTGATGGTCGGCCAGTTCCTGACCGGCGGCGATCTGGTGCATCCGCAGCCGCTCGACGAACCGGCTCGAGGGGTTGACCAGGGTGATCTTCACGTCGGTCCGGCGGGTGCGGTGGGCCAGCCGGATGGCGCTGAACAAGCCCGTGTAACCGGCGCCGAGGACGACGATGTGGTGGCCGTTGTTCATTGGATCTCCCAAGGTCGGGCACCGGCTTCGGTGTCGGTGACGCTCATGGGACAAGCAACCCGCACCGGACGTGACAGGTAGTCAAAGTGAGCCACATCACACAATGCTCGCCGTTGGTGTGCTGGCAAGAACTCGTAGATTTCCTCGCTGTACTGGGCTGGCCGAGGCAGAGCAGGACGCCGAAGAGGACGGGCTGCGACTGCCGCTCAAACCGGCGTGCATCGGACGTCCCGCTCACCCCCGAGGAAGCCGGACTCCGCGAGCGACTCCAGCGCCGGGTCCTGGACGGCGCAGGCTGACAGGAACCCAGGTTCGACTCAACGCGACGCCCCCCGCTCAGTGAGCGATTCGATGATCTGGTGGACCGGTCGGTTCAGCGGGTCCAGGTGATGACGGGCTGCCAGTTCGCCCTGGGAGACATCGCGCTGGAGATCGCCCCTTGCGGGCGCACGGCGGGAACATGGCGCTGGGCGAGGGCGAGGAACTGGGCGTGTAGGACTCGTTACGCCTGTTCGCCGAGCAGATAGAGCTGTCCTTCCATCCCTGATCTTGCGTGGGTGTCCCCGGCTTCAGCCGGGGACACCCACGCAAGATCAGGGATGAACTCGGCGAATCCGGAGAAGTTCCGCGGCACGCTGCCCACGGTCAGACGGCTCACCGACTTCCGCGAGACCGTCGCCGAACGCGTGCATGCCCGCATCGGGGACATCGCAGGCGGCCGGGTCGGCGCCCCCGCACAACTCGCCGTCGTCGCCACCCACTTGCTCACCACGCTCATCAACCACGAGTACCAGCACGACCAGTGGATCAGCGAAGTCCGCACCGGCGACCTCGGCCACGCACTCCCGCCCGACCCCGACAGCGAGCACCTGCGCCGCATCGACGGCTACCTCGTCGTCGACGTCCCGTAGCCATACCTCCGTCGCGTCGCCTTACGGCTTCCGCGCCGGAAACACCGCCCGTACCTCCCACCCGGCGCCGACCCGCGGCCCGGCGTTCAGTTCGCCGCCGAGCGCCGTCACCCGTTCTTTGAGGCCGACCAGGCCGAAGCCGCCGCCGTGGGCGGCCACCGGGAGTTGGGTGCCGCCGAGGCCGTCGTCCGCCACCGTCACCGCCAGGCGGCCGATGTCGTCGCGCAGGCGGACTTCGATGTGCGTGGCGTCGGCCGCGTGGCGGCGGATGTTGGTCAGTGCTTCCTGGACGACCCGGAAGGCGGCGGCCTGCACCTCATGGGGGAGGCCGTCGGACACGGCGGGGTCGCGGCGCAGGATGGCCTGCTGGCCCGGGATGGCGAAGCCGTCGAGGAGGTCGGCGATGCCGGCGAGGTCGCCGACCGGGCGGCGGTCGGCCGTCTCGGGACCCGTGTTCCGCAGCACGCCCACCGTGCGGCGCATCGAGGCGAGGGCCTCGGTCGCGGCGCGTTCGATACCGGCGAGGACGGGGTCGAGTTCGTCGGAGCCGGTGTCCGCCATCATGCGGGCGACCTGTGTCTGCACGAGGATCCCGGTCACGTGGTGGGCGACGAAGTCGTGCAGATCGGCGGCGATGGCCAGGCGTTCGCTGCGCCGGGTCTCGCTGACGGCGACGGTGCGGCGATAGTCCATCGAGCGCAGATAGCCCGCGAGTCCGGCGACGAGGCCGACCAGCAGCAGGCCGATCATCTCCAGGCCCGTCACGTCACTGCTCAGCATCGCGTCGCCGCGGACCGGCAGGACGAGCAGCGCGCCCGCGTCGAGGGCGCCGCACACCACGACCCAGCGCGGCGGGCAGTGCCGTACCGCGATGAAGAGCAGGCTCAGCAGGGTCATCACCTCGCCCGGGCCGAAGACGACGTCCCCTTGGACCGGCAGCGAAGCTGCGGTGAGGAGGACCGAGGCGAGAGCGGGCACGGCGGTGCGCACCTGCGGAGTGAGCCACGCGGGCCGCCGCCCGGCCGGCCACAGCACGCCGGCCAGCCCGACGAGCACCACGGCCAGGGTCTGCCAGATCGGGCTGGCCGTCGGCAGGACACTCGCTCCGTCGGAGCCCGCGTAGAGCAATACGTCGACAACGGACGCGGCGAGCAGGACACCGACGGCGAGGCCATGGACGCAGCCCCGGGCGGAAACGGACTTCATGCCGATCACCGTAGGCGAGACCCCCGGCGGCGGGATCGGCCGAATGGCCATGGGACCGGCCCCGACCCCGACCGTTCGGCCGAGGCGGGTGTCCGGGCCCGCGGGCGAGGGTGGAGCCGCATCCTCACCACGGACACCAGGAGCACACGATGCAACGCAGCAAGTTCCTCGTCGGTGTCGTCGGCGGCGTGACCGCCGTGACCGTGCTGGGCGGTCTCGGCACGCATCTGCTCGCCGGCACCGAGTCGACCAGCCGTCTCGACGAGTACAGCACCGCGTCGGTGGACGGCCACCGGGCGCTCGCGGCGACCATCGTCGCGGGCCGCACCGAGAGCAAGTACCACGCGCTGCCCTGGGTCGGCGCCAAGCTCTCCGGCGTCAGCTGCCCGACCGGTCTCACGGCCGTGGCCGAAGCCACCCTCACCTGCACCGGCGAGAAGAGCGACGGCGGCACCGTCGAGATCCCCGTCCGTGTGATCAGGGCCGACGCCAACAGCGTCACCTGGAAGTTCGAGCGCTGAGAAGGAGCCCCTGCACAGCATGAGCACCGTTCTGGCCGGATACGGCCTCGTCAAGAAGTACGGCTCCACCACCGCACTGGCCGGCGTGGACGTCGAGGTCGGTGAGCGCGACTCACTGGCGATCATGGGCCCGTCCGGGTCCGGCAAGTCCACCCTGCTGCACATCCTGGCGGGGATCATCCGCCCCGACGACGGCCAAGTACTGCTGCGGGGCGAACGCGTCGACAATCTGGGCGAGAACCGGCTCAGCGCCCTGCGCCGCAAGCGGTTCGGGTTCGTGTTCCAGTTCGGTCAGTTGCTCCCGGAGCTGCCCGCCGAGGAGAACGTCGCCCTGCCGTTGATACTGGAGGGCATACCGCGCGGCGAGGCCGTCGTCCGCGCCCGCCGCTGGTTCGCACCGCTCGGCCTGGACGGTCTGGAGCACCGCCGGCCCGGCCAGCTCTCCGGCGGCCAGGCCCAGCGCGTCGCCATCGCCCGCGCCCTGGCCGTCGAGCCGGACGTGGTCTTCGCCGACGAGCCCACCGGCGCACTGGACCAGGCCACCGGCACGGAGGTGGTCCAACTGCTGACCACCGCCACCCGGCAGTCGGGCGCCTCCCTGGTCATGGTCACCCATGACGCCGACGTCGCCGCCCACTGCGGCCGGATCCTCCACGTCCGCGACGGCCGCATCAGCGGCCACAGCCAGTTCACCGTCTCCTGAGACGCCTCGCCCGAAGCCCCCGGAGTCCCCATGCGTTCCCCCGTCCTGCCCCTGACCTTGCACCTTGCCAGGTCCTCCGGCCGTCGCGGCCTGCAGTCCCAGTTGCTCGCGGCCGGCGCCGCGGCCGTCGGCTCGTTCCTCCTGCTGGTGATGATCGCCGCCACCCTCGGTGCCGGCGCCCGCGCCGACCACACCACATGGCGCACTCCCGACGCCGTACCGGCGAAGCGGGCGACGGCCGTCCAGGCCACGACCACGACGTACGTACGCCAGGAACCCGTCACCGTCGTGAACCTGGCCCACCTGCCCGGCCGGGCGGCGACCCCCGCGCCGCCCGGCCTGAGGAGCTTCCCGAAGCAGGGCCGGGTGTACGTCTCGCCTGCCCTGGCAGAGCTGCTGCACAACCTCCCCGCCGGCCAACTCGCCGACCGCTTCCCGAAGGTGAGGTCCTACGGCACGATCGGCGCCGCCGGTCTCGCCTCGCCCGACGAGCTGGTCGCGGTGGTCGGACGGGCGCCCGGCGACGCGGCTGTCGCCAAGGCCGCCGGGGAGCAGAACTATTACGACGCGGATCTGACGAAGCGGGCCCTGGTCTCCGGGTTCTCCGGTACCAGGGCGAGCCCGTTCACAGGCGTCGACCAGGGAGCCGTGCTGCTGGGGGTGGTGCTGCTCGTCATGCCGGTGGTGGTGCTGGCCTCGGCCGCCGGACGGCTCGGCGCGGCCCGGCGCGAACAGCGGCTCGCCGCACTGCGGTTGGCCGGGGCGACGCCTCGGCAGATCCTCGCCATGACCGCCGTCGAGGCGGCCGCGGTCGGTGCTGCCGGAGCCCTGGCGGGCGCGCTCGCCTACACGGTGCTGCTGCCGGTGCTCGCCGAACTCCCGTACGGCGTCGGCGTTTGGTACACCGGCCGGTTGTGGGTGGGACTGCCGTGGCTGGCGGCCGTGGTGGCGGCCGTCACGGCGCTGATCACCGTCAGCGCGGTGACGATGCTGCGCCAGGTGGCCACCTCGCCCCTGGGCGTGGCCCAGCAGGCCAACCCGCGCCGCACCCGCCTGATCCGCCTGGTGCTGTTCGTCGCGGTCCTGCTCTACATATGGATGACCACGGGCGACAGCGGCCAGCTGAAGCCTCGTCAGCTGCTCGCCCTGCTCGCGCTTTTCTACGGCGCGTTCTGGCTGCTCGGTCCCTGGGTCGTGGACCGGCTGGGCCGGATCGTGAGCCGCCGCGCCAGGCGTCCTGCCACGCTGCTGGCTGGGCGCCGGCTCAGCGACGACCCGCGCGCGGTCTGGCGTACCGTCAGCGGCCTGGTGCTCGCGGGGTTCGTGGCAGGGTTCTTCTCCGTCAGCACTCTGGGCTTGGAAGGTCCGAGCCACCACGGCCAGGTCGCGGTGATCACCGCGAACGCCGCCGGCGCCCGGCACACCGCCACCGAGGCCCGCACGCTTCTGCACCGGGCGGGCGTCACGGCGACCGTCACCGTCGCGAGCGAGGACGATTTCGACAGCCTGCTGAGCGGTGTCGACGGCGTGATCGCCCAAGTCTCCGGCGGGCAGGAGCGCGTCGACACCGCTGTCACCGCCCTGACGCCCCTCGGCTCGGGCAGATATCCCTTCACTCAGGAGTACGTGTCCTCGTCGGACGACACGGTCACCGCCCGCGTAGCCACCGTCAGCACCGCCACCCTGGTGCTGAGCTTCCTCGTCGCGGCCGCCTCCGCCGGTCTCACGGCTGCCGCGAACGTCCTCGACCGGCGCCGGGTGTACGGCCTGCTGCGGCTGGCCGGTACTCCGCTGGAGGTGCTGGACCGGGCCCGGGTCCGCGAGACCGTCATTCCGTTGGCCGTGCTGGCCGGCGGCACCACCGCGATGGGTGTCTTCGGCGCCATGCAGCTCAACAAGGCGGCCGGCACCACGATCAACGCTTCCGGTGCCGTGGAACTGGTGCTCTGCGTGGCCGTCGGCACCCTGGCCATGCTCGCCGCGATCGCCGGGAGCAGGCCGCTGCTGCGGAAGGTGACAGCGGGTCCGGCCCAGATGGCGGACTGACGCCGTACCGACGGCCGAAGGCGGGTGTGACCGCGTTTCCGTGACGGCTACGGCCGGATGAGGATGGATGCCGGTCCCGGGCGTATGGCCGCCTAGGAAGCGTGCTGAGGACGGCCGGGTCGGGGCAGCAGGAAGGAGGCCAGGAAGGCCATGGCCAGGAGGCCGGTTCCGCTCCACAAGGTGATCGTCATGGTCGTTGTGTAGCCGGTCGGCGTGGGGCGCTGATGGCCGAGGGCGGAGAAGAAGACCGTGCCGAGTACGGCGGTGCCGAGGGCGCCGCCGAGTTGCTGGACGGCGGTCAGGGTGCCGGACGCGGAGCCGGTTTCGTGGGGTTCGACGGCGGAGAGCACCGTGTCGAAGAAGGGGCCCATCACCAGACCCATACCCAGCCCGGCGACGATCAGGGCCGGGGCGATGTGCCCGATGGCCACCGTTGCGGGGGTGAGGTGCAGGCTGAGGATCAGGAGGGCCAGGCCGAGTGTCATGACGGCCACGCCGGTCTGGATGACCTTGCGGCCGAGCCGCTCGACGACGCCGTATTTCTCGGAGATCTGGATGACGGCGAAGCCCAGGATCATGCCGAGCGACCAGGGCAGACTGCCCAGGCCCGCCTTGAGCGGCGGATAGCCGAGTCCGGCCTGGAGGAACAGGCTGAGAACCAGCGAGAAGCCGGTCAGGGCGGCGAAGAGGACGGCCCCGACGACCAGACCGCCGGAGAAGGCGCGCTTGCGGAACAGGGCGGGGACGACGAGCGGGTCGCCGCCCGACTGCGCTTTGCAGGACTCGTACCGGCCGAAGACGGCGAAGAGCGCCAGGCCGGCCGCCATCGAGGCGAACGTCCAGACGGGCCAGCCCAGTTCACGCCCCTGCACCAGTGGGAAGATCACCAGCAGGGCGGCCAGGGAGGCCAGCGCGACGCCCACGAGATCCAGGCGGGGCGGGATCTCGTAGCGTGACTCGGGCAGGAACTTCCATCCGCCGAGCAGGGCCAGCAGCCCCAACGGCAGATTCACGGCGAAGATCATGCGCCAGCCGGCACCGAAGAAGTCGGCGTCGATCAGCGCGCCCGCCAGGACCGGGCCGCCGACCGTGGCCAGGCCCATCACCGGGCCGAACATGCCGAATGCCCGCCCCAGTTCGGAGCCGTCGAACATTTCCTTGATGATGCCGAGGCCCTGCGGGATCAGCACCGCGCCGAACAGGCCCTGCAGACCGCGCGCGCCGATCAGCATCCCGGACGTGACGGACACTGCGCACAGCATCGACGCCGCCGTGAAGCCGGAGGCGCCGATCAGAAACATCCGGCGGCGGCCCACGATGTCGCCGAGCCGCCCGCCGGTGATCAGGCCGACCGCCATGGCCAGCGCGTACGCCGCCCCGAGCCACTGCATCGCGGACTCGCCACCGCCGAGGTCGGCCCGGATCGAGGGCGCCGCGATGTTCGCGACCAATGCGTCGAGCATGTCCATGGCCTCGGCGATCAGCAGCACGGCCAGCGCGATCCAGCGCCACCGGTACGGGGCGGGGGCCGCGGAAACTGAGGAGGTGGTGGCGGAGTCTGCGGTGAGGTCGGCCACGCGAATATCGGACACAACTGTCCCTTTCTCGAAGATCTGGAGAGAAAGAGACGCACCGGGCACTACCAGGATCTGGTGTGCATGGGAGCGCGGGCTCCGCCCGGACTAACCAATACCGGGAACCGTATTTTCGCGCGTCGCTACCCAATCAAAGTAGCAGAGCCCCACAGACCTGGACCATCCGGCAGTGACGCCCGGCCTGCAGGACGGTTCCGCCAGGGCATACCTCCTGTTACGGGCGGTGGCGTTTGAGGAGGTCCTCTTCCGGGCCCTGAATCTCGCTGTGCGGCAGGTCGTGGCCGTTGATGGCAACTCGATCATTGATGCAGTGGGGTGCGGCCCGCCTGGCAAGTTGCCCCAGTGCGAGTGTCCTGCGACTCGGGTCCGCAGCCGGTACTGGCGCCGCATTGCCGGGTTGTCCGTCGGCAGGCACAAGATGATCGTCCGTCTCTGTGTGCGACGGTTCTTCTGCGATCAACTCCAGTGCAGGCGCCGGACGTTCGTGGAAAAGGTAGCGGGCCTGACCGAGCCACGGCGTCGTTCTTCGATGGCGGCGCGGTCAGCCATGAGGGCGGTTGCGGCAGAGCTTGGCGGCCGTCCCGGTCAGCGTCTCCGCGGGAAGCTGCGGCTTCAAGGCGGGCGGACCGCGCTCCTGAGGCTGCATGCGATACCGCCCACGCCGCACCGGATGGTGTCCCGCGGAGTGGTGTAGCCGTGCCAGGACGTGCGTTTGACGGTGGCCCAAACGGCCCGCTCAGCGCGCTCTCCTGGCGATACGGTCATGGCCATGATCGCTCAGATAGTGACGCTGGCCGGTGTGCTGGTCGGGGCCCTGACGTCGTACCTGTCCGTCGCCCTGGCCGAACGGGCCAAGCACCGACGCACGATGGCAACGCGCTGGGACGAGCGAAAGCTCGACACGTACATCGCGTACGCCGCGTGCGTAAAGGAGGTGGCTGACGCCTCAAAATTCGCTCGGCTGGCGGAGGAAGACTCTGATGCCTACAAGGAGTTCCTTGCATCGATGGAGGAAGGCGAGCGCAGACGCTCGGCTCTTTTCGAAGCGCTTGTGCTGCTGGCAGATCCTCCGGCCATCGTGGCTGCCCATGGAGTCAACATGGCCTTGTGGGAGATGGAGGAAAAAGCCCGCATGCATGAACCTCCGCCCGTGCTTGGCTACCTCCATGAGCGTCTGAACACGTACCACGAGCGGGCCCGAGAAGACCTGGGCATCAACAAGGATGTGTGGCAGGCCCTCTGAGACCCTCGGGCGGAGGCGCGCGCCCCCGCGATCCGGGCTGGCTGCGAGACGGCTACACCACACAGTGGGACACGACCCCGCACCGGGCACCGCGGATACTTGGTGTCGATGAGATCGCCTTTCGCAAGGGGCGGACCTACGGCACCGTCCCCATCGACATGGCAACTTCCAGGCCCGTAGACGTCCTGCCGGATCGGGAGACCAGCACGGTCTCCGCCTTCCGGTGCCCAACTCCCGCGGAGGCCGCGCCCGACGTGCCCCGCCTCCGCGACGCGCTGCTGGCCTGGTCCACCACATGGACCCCGTCGGCAACCCCCTTCACCCGGATCGCCGTACCTCGACCGTCGTACGACATCCCGGCCATCTGCGGCCCTGACAATGACTCGAACGCCCAGGGCGTACGGGCACTCGGCCATCCCGCCATCCCCGCCGAGCCCCGGATCACATCGCCCGACGCTCCGCCGGGCGCCCCCTCACCACCGACCCCGTCATAGGAGCGCTGCGCCGGGTCGTCAGCGCGGGGCTGGTGGCGCTCGCCGAGGAGGGCCTGCTCGACCTGCTTCCGGGCGGCGCCACCGCCGTGTCCGCCATCACGGCGACGGACGTCCTCGATCTCCACGCCTTGCCCGCCAGCCTCCGTGCCCTGCTCATCCGCCGCGTCGTCATGCCCGGTCCGGCGAACCTCACTCCCGGCCTCGGCGGCCCTGGCGGAGGCCCGCGCCGCCGCCAGGGACAACGACCACGCCCGCGTACGGGAAGTCGACCTGCGGTACCAGGGCGGACGGAAACGAGGCGGCCCGCAGGTGTGGACGACCCTGGCGGGCAACCCCGTCTGCGGCCGGGGGCGCCGCGGGGCGCCCGCACTGACTCCCGTCGACAACCGGGACTGTCCGGCGGGCGGCCGGGACGGCCAGGGCAGCTGAGCGGGCTGAGCGGGCTGAGCGGGCTGGGACGGCTGAGACAGCTGGGACGGCGTCTCAGATGGCGTCGCGAATGGCCTGTTCAAAGCCCTCGACGTGGCTGCGCGCGAGCTGTGCCGCCGTCTCGGGGTCACCGGCGACGATCGCCTCGATCAAGGGTCCGTGCTCCTCGACATGGCCGGCCATGTCGGACAGACGGTCGATGAACAGGCACCAGATGCGGGTGGCCAGGTTGTCGTGGCGGACGAGGGTGTCCTCCAGGTACGGGTTGTGCGTGGCGGCGTAGATGGCGCGATGGACGCGAAGGTCCAGGCGCATGAGCTCATCGGCGTCCTGCCGGGGGGAGCCCGCGCTCTCCAGCTCCGCGTGCAGGGCCGTCAGGGTCGCGCGATCCGCCGCGGTGGCGCGTCGCGCCGCCTGGGCGGCGGCCAGGGGCTCCAGCTCCTGGCGTACCTCGGAGATGTGGGCCAGGTCGGTGATGTTGACCTCGGTGGCGAAGGTGCCGCGGCGGGGGTACGTCGTGATGAGGCGCTCGTACTGGAGCCGCTTGAGCGCCTCGCGCACCGGTGTCCGTCCGACGCCGAGGGACTGTCCCAGCTGCTCCTCGTTGATCGGCGCGCCCGGGCGGATCTCGAGCATGACGAGGCGGTCGCGGATGGCGCGGTAGGCGCGTTCGGCGAGGGACAGCTCCTCGCTCTCGACCCTGGGTTCGGTCGCCACGTGCTGCATGAGGCCCCCTTGACCTGTCCGGCGAGCTCCCATACCTTACCGCAGAGGTTGATATATCAGTTGCTGATTAGTTGGCTCTCAGGATGGTGCACAGATGGCAACGAACCCGTCGCTCACCACGCTCGCCTCCCCTCTCTCCCTCCCGCTGAGCGAGGTCGACCCGGATGTCGCCGCCGCCGTCGACGCCGAGCTGCACCGCCAGCAGTCGACGCTCGAGATGATCGCCTCGGAGAACTTCGCGCCGGCCGCCGTCATGGAGGCGCAGGGCTCGGTCCTGACCAACAAGTACGCCGAGGGTTACCCGGGCCGCCGCTACTACGGCGGCTGCGAACACGTCGACGTCATCGAGCAGTTGGCCATCGCCCGGGTGAAGGAACTGTTCGGCGCCGAGGCCGCGAACGTGCAGCCGCACTCGGGTGCCCAGGCCAACGCGGCCGCGATGTTCGCGCTGCTCAAGCCTGGCGACACCATCCTCGGCCTCGACCTGGCGCACGGCGGGCACCTGACCCACGGCATGCGCCTCAACTACTCCGGCAAGCTGTACAACGTCGTGCCGTACCACGTGCGCGAGTCCGACCTGCGCATCGACATGGACGAAGTCGAACAGCTCGCGCTCGCGCACCGGCCGAAGATGATCGTCGCCGGCTGGTCGGCCTACCCGCGTCGGCTGGACTTCGCCGCGTTCCGGCGGATCGCCGACGCGGTGGGCTCCTATCTGATGGTGGACATGGCGCACTTCGCCGGGCTGGTGGCCGCGGGACTGCACCCGAGCCCGGTGCCGTATGCCGACGTCGTCACGACCACCACCCACAAGACCCTCGGCGGCCCGCGCGGCGGGGTGATCCTCAGCCGTGCCGAGCTGGCCAAGAAGATCAACTCCGCGGTCTTCCCGGGGCAGCAGGGCGGCCCGCTGGAGCACGTCATCGCGGCGAAGGCGGTGGCTTTCAAGGTGGCGGCGGGCGAGGAGTTCAAGGAGCGCCAGCAGCGCACGCTGCGGGGCGCGAAGATCCTCGCCGGACGGCTGCTGGCCGACGACGTCGCCGAGGCCGGGATCACCGTGCTGACCGGCGGCACCGAAGTCCACCTGGTCCTCGTCGACCTGCGGAACTCCGCGCTCGACGGGCAGCAGGCCGAGGACCGGCTGCACCGCATCGGTATCACCGTCAACCGCAACGCGGTGCCGTTCGACCCCCGTCCGCCGATGGTCTCCTCGGGGCTGCGGATCGGCACGCCAGCCCTGGCCACCCGGGGCTTCGGCGAGACCGAGTTCCGGGAGGTCGCCGACATCATCGCCGAGGCCCTGAAGGGTGACCGGCCCGACGACGAACTGCGTGCCCGCGTCGAGAAGCTCGCCTCCGCCTTCCCCCTGTACCCCCACCTGAACGGAGACGCGGCATGACCACCGAGGCGCTGCCGGAGCACCCGGACTTCCTCTGGCGCAACCCCGATCCGCGCTCCTCGTACGACGTCGTCATCGTCGGCGCGGGAGGCCATGGCCTGGCCACCGCCTACTACCTCGCCAAGAACCACGGCATCACCAACGTCGCGGTCCTGGAGAAGGGGTGGCTGGCCGGCGGCAACATGGCCCGCAACACCACGATCATCCGCTCCAACTACCTGTGGGACGAGAGCGCGGCGATCTACGAGCACGCGCTCAAGCTGTGGGAGCGGCTCCCGGAGGAGCTGGACTACGACTTCCTGTTCAGCCAGCGCGGGGTCCTCAACCTCGCGCACACCCTGCAGGACGTCCGCGAGAGCATGCGCCGGGTCAACGCCAACCGTCTGAACGGGGTCGACGCCGAGTGGCTCGACACGGACGAGGTCGCCAAGGTCTGCCCCATCGTCAACGTCTCGCCCCGCACCCGGTATCCGGTCCTCGGCGGCACCTTCCAGCCGCGGGCGGGCATCGCCAAGCACGACCACGTCGCCTGGGCGCTGGCCCGCCGGGCCGACGAGCTGGGCGTGGACCTGATCCAGGGCTGCGAGGTCACCGGCTTCCTGAAGGACGGCGACCGGGTCGTCGGCGTCGAGACCAACCGCGGCCGCATCCTGGCCGGCCGGGTCGGCCTGGCTGCCGCCGGGCACAGCAGTGTGCTGGCCGAGCGGGCGGGCGTACGGCTGCCGGTGCAGTCCCATCCGCTCCAGGCGCTGGTCTCCGAACTGCACGAGCCGGTGCACCCGACGGTGGTCATGTCGAACCACGTGCACGTCTACGTGTCCCAGGCCCACAAGGGCGAGCTGGTGATGGGCGCGGGCGTCGACTCGTACAACGGCTACGGGCAGCGCGGCTCCTTCCACGTCATCGAGCAGCAGATGGCCGCCGCCGTCGAGCTGTTCCCCGTCTTCGCCCGCGCCCATGTGCTGCGGACCTGGGGCGGCATCGTCGACGTCACCCCGGACGCCTCCCCGATCATCGGCGCCACCCCCGTCGAGAACCTCTACGTCAACTGCGGCTGGGGCACGGGCGGGTTCAAGGCCACCCCGGCCGCCGGCTGGACCTTCGCGCACACCATCGCCACGGGCGAACCGCATCCACTGAACGCCCCCTTCGCGCTCGAACGCTTCACGACGGGCGCCCTGATCGACGAACACGGCGCCGCGGCCGTGGCCCACTGAACGCCCGCTGAAAGCCTGTTGAGAGAAGGACGCCGTGCTGCTGATCAGCTGCCCATGGTGCGGTCCCCGTGACGAGACCGAGTACCACTACGGGGGACAGGCCCATGTCCCCTACCCCGAGACCCCCGCGGACCTCACCGACGAGCAGTGGGCCGAGTACGTCTTCTACCGCGACAACGCCAAGGGCCCCTTCGCCGAGCGGTGGATGCACAGCACCGGTTGCCGCCGCTGGTTCAACGTCCTGCGCGACACCGTCACCAACGAGCTGCTCGCCGCCTACCGGCTCGACGAGCCACGCCCCGAACTGCCCCAGGCCGGAGGTAACCGATGACCGACCAGCACTTCCGGCTCCGGGAGGGAGGCCGCGTCGACCGTTCCGCCGTGCTGCGGTTCACCGTCGACGGGCGGGAGGTGACCGGGCACCCCGGAGACACCGTTGCCTCGGCGATGCTGGCGAACGGCCTCGCCGAGGTCGCCCCCTCCCTCTACCGCGGCCGCCCGCGCGGCATCGTCGCCGCGGGCGTCGAGGAACCCAACGCCCTGTTGCAGCTCGACGGTTCATGCTCGGAGGGCATGCTCCCGGCCACGACCGTGGAGCTGTACGACGGCCTGTCCGCCACCACGCTGTCCGCGATGGGCCGGCTCGCCCCGACCGCCGACCCCGCCGTCTATGACAAGAAGTACGTCCACACCGACGTCCTGGTCGTCGGCGCCGGACCGGCCGGGCTCGCGGCCGCCGCCGCTGCCGCGGACTCCGGTGCCCGCGTGGTCCTCCTCGACGAACAGCCCGAGCCCGGCGGCTCGCTGCTCTCCGGCGTGGAGGCCGGCCTCCAGTGGGTCGCCGAGGTCAAAGCGGCACTCGACGCCGCCCCCGAGGTCGTCGTACTGCAGCGCACCACGGCCTTCGGGTCGTACGACGACAACTATGTGCTGGCCCTGCAGCGACGCACCGACCATCTGGGAACCCACGCGCCCGAAGGCGTCTCGCGCCAGCGCTTGTGGCACATACGGGCTCGCCAGGTCGTCCTGGCGACCGGCGCGCACGAGCGTCCGCTGGTCTTCGCCGCCAACGACCGGCCAGGCGTGATGCTCGCCGCGGCGGTGCGCACGTACCTCAACCGGTACGCCGTGGCGCCCGGTTCGCGAGCCGTGGTGAGCACGACCAACGACAGCGCGTACGACACCGTCGCAGATCTCCACGCCGCCGGCATCGACATCGCCGCCGTCGTGGACGCGCGCCCCGAGCAGTCCGACCGGGCCGCCGAAGTGGCCGTGGCGACCGGGGTGCGGGTGCTGACGGGCAGCGCGGTGGTCGACACTTCGGGCGACCGCAGGCTCACCGGCGTCACCGTCCAGGCTCTCGACGCCGATGGCCGACTGACCGGTGAACCACAGTCGTTCGCCTGTGACCTGCTCGCCGTGTCGGGTGGCTGGAGCCCCGTGGTGCATCTGCACAGCCAACGCCAGGGCCGGCTGCGCTGGGACGAGGATCTGGTCGCGTTCGTCCCCGACGGCACCGTGCGGGACCAGCAGGTCGTCGGTGCGGCCCGCGGGACGTACGACCTCGACGGTTGTCTGGCCGAAGGGGCGCGGGCCGGTGCACGGGCGGCGACCGAGTCCGGGTTCCCCGTTCCGGTGCCCGCGGCGGCCTCCGGCGACGCGCGCCCCGACATCCGCGCACTGTGGCTGGTGCCCGCGCCCGACGGCGAACCGGGGAGCTGGGACACGCACTTCGTGGACCTGCAGCGCGATGTCACCGTCGCCGACGTCTGGCGGTCCACCGGCGCCGGGATGCGCGGCGTCGAGCACGTCAAGCGCTACACCTCGCTCGGCACGGCCGGCGACCAGGGCAAGACGTCCGGTGTCAACGCCATCGGCGTCATCGCCGAGGCCCTCGGCGGTTCGCTCGGAGAGATCGGCACCACGGCCTACCGGGCGCCGTACACGCCGATCGCCTTCGCCGCCCTGGCCGGACGCGAGCGTGGCGAGCTGTTCGACCCGGAGCGGACCACCTCCATCCACAGCTGGCACGTCGCGGGCGGGGCGGAGTTCGAGGACGTCGGGCAGTGGAAGCGCCCCCGGTACTACCCCCAGCCCGGTGAGGACATGGACACGGCCGTGTCCCGTGAGTGCCGCGCGGCCCGCGAGGGGGTGGCGTTCATGGACGCCTCCACCCTCGGCAAGATCGAGATCTGGGGCGCGGACGCGGGCGAGTTCCTCAACCGCATCTACACCAACGCCTTCAAGAAGCTGAAGCCCGGCACGGCCCGCTACGGCGTCATGTGCAAGCCCGACGGCATGATCTTCGACGACGGTGTGACGCTGCGCCTCGACGACAACCGCTACTTCATGACCACCACGACCGGCGGTGCCGCCGGCGTGCTGGACTGGCTGGAGGAGTGGCTGCAGACCGAGTGGCCCGAACTCGACGTCCACTGCACCTCGGTGACCGAGCAGTGGACGACGATCGCCGTCGTCGGTCCCCGGTCGCGCGACGTCGTCGCCCACCTCGCGCCCGACCTCGACCTGTCCGCCGAGGCGTTCCCCTTCATGGCCTTCCGCGAGACCACCCTGGCCTCCGGAATCCCCGCCCGCATCTGCCGGATCTCCTTCTCCGGCGAACTCGCCTACGAGATCAACGTATCCGCGTGGTACGGCCTGACGGTCTGGGAGGAGGTGTACGCGATCGGCCGGCCGTACGACATCACCCCGTACGGCACCGAGACCATGCACGTCCTGCGGGCCGAGAAGGGCTACATCATCGTCGGCCAGGACACCGACGGCACCGTCACCCCGCAGGACGCGGGCATGTCCTGGGTGGTCTCCAAGCAGAAGGACTTCATCGGCAAGCGGTCCCACTCCCGCGCCGACACCTCCCGCACGGACCGCAAGCAGCTGGTCGGCCTGTTGCCGAGCGACCGCACGACCCGGCTGCCCGAGGGCACCCAACTCATCGCGCCGGACACCACCTTGGAGACGGTGCCCGTGCCGATGCTCGGCCACGTCACCTCCAGCTACCACAGTCCGGCCCTCGGCCGCCCCTTCGCCCTCGCCCTCGTCGCCGACGGGCGGGCAAGGATCGGCGCGACCCTGCTCGCCCCGGTGGGCGATGACCTGGTGCCCGTCGAGGTGACCGACTTCGTCCTCTACGACCCCGAAGGGACCAAGCGCGATGGCTGAGCCGACGAACGAGGCAGGCGCAGGTGCCGGGCCGGTGGCACTGCGCACCAGCCCCCTGACCCATCTGGAGGAGCGGATGCGGGCCGCCACCGTCACCGGCGCCCGCGGTGTCGCGCTGACCGAGCGGCCGTTCCTCACCATGGTGAACCTGCGTGTCGACCCCGCTTCCGAGGCGGCCGACCGCATCGAGAAGACCCTGGGGGCCCCGCTCCCGCGCCGGTGCGGCCACACCACCGCGTCCGGCCCTCACACGGTCCTCTGGCTCGGCCCCGACGAATGGCTCGTGGTGTCCGAGGCCGAAGAGACCGCCGTGGCCGCCGAGTTGCGAGAGGTACTCGGAGAAGACCCGGGCTCGGTCGTGGACGTCTCGGCGAACCGCACCACGCTGGAGCTGAGCGGCCCCTCCGCTCGGCAGGTGCTGGAGAAGGGCTGCCCGCTGGACCTGCATCCCCGGTCCTTCGAACCCGGCCGGGCGGTGTCCACCACGGTGGGCCCCGTCGCCGTACTGCTCTGGCAGGTCGACGACCAGCCGGCCTACCGCCTGCTCCCGCGCTCCTCGTTCGCCGACTACCTGGCGCGCTGGCTCATCGACGCGATGAGCGAGTACCACGGCCCGGAGGTGTCCTGATGAGCACGTCACCCAGTACTGAGCACGTACTCACCCTCGACTGCCCCGAGGCTCCCGGCATCGTCCTTGCCGTCTCGCGGTTCCTCGTCGAGCACGGCAGCGACATCATCGACAACCAGCAGTTCGGCGACCGCCGCGACGGCCACTTCTTCATGCGGGTGCAGTTCGCCACGTCCGGCGGCGAGAACACCACCGAGACCCTGCGCCGCGACTTCGCCGCCGTGGCCGCTCCCTTCGCCATGCGATGGCACGTCGAACCGGTCAGCACCCGGCGCCGCGTGCTGGTCATGGTGTCCCGCTACGGCCACTGTCTGAACGACCTGCTCTTCCGCACCCGCAGCGGTGACCTGCCCATCGACGTGGTCGCGGTGGTCTCGAACCACCGCGACCACGAGGCGCTCGTCACCTGGCACGACATCCCGTTCTTCCACGTGCCGGTCACCGCCGCGACCAAACCCGCAGCCGAAGCCCAACTCCTCGAGATCATCGACTCGTTCGACGTCGACCTGATCGTGCTGGCGCGCTACATGCAGGTGCTCTCCGACGACCTGTGCGCCCGGCTGGCCGGCCGGACGATCAACATCCACCACTCGTTCCTGCCGAGCTTCAAGGGCGCCAAGCCCTACCACCAGGCACACGACCGCGGCGTCAAGCTCGTCGGCGCGACGGCCCACTACGTCACCGCCGACCTCGACGAAGGCCCGATCATCGCCCAGGAGGTCATCGGCGCCGACCACAGCCACACCCCCGACGACCTGGCCGCCATCGGCCGCGACGCGGAGTCGGCGGCCCTGGCCCGAGCGGTCCGCTGGCACTGCGAAGGCCGCGTGTTCGTCCAGGGCAGGCGCACGGTGGTGCTGCGCTGACGGTTGGAGGCCGCGGCCCACACCCGGAGGCGTCCTTCGGCTGCCTGGACCACACGGCGATGCGGCCCGCGGAGTTCAATCACCCATGGCGCGAACGCTTGCGGCGGAGCGCTATATACCGCGGCTGCCGTCGAGGCTCTCACGAATGATGTCCGCATGACCGGCGTGCCGGGCAGTCTCCTCGATCATGTGGAGCAGGACCCAGCGCAGGTTCCGCTCCGCCAGGTCGGGGCGACTGCACGGAGCCTCCAGTGACATGTCGGCGACGATCTCCCGTGAGATGGCCACCTGTTCCTCGAAGAAGGCCGTCCAGTGCTTCACCGTGTCCTGCTCGTCGACACGGAAGTCTTCGTCCCTCCAGTCCGGGACCTCCTCTTCGGGCCACTCGTTGGGAAGTGCCCGTCCCGCAACGATGATCTGAAACCACCTGCGCTCCCAGAGGGCCGAGTGTTTGAGCAGGCCCATCAAGGACAACGAGCTCACCGTCGGAGTCATGCGGGCATCCATGTCAGAGACACCGTCGACCTTCCGAAGCAGATCGGCGCGCTGCTTGTCGAGAAAGCCGCAGAGGGCTTCCCGCTCGGTAGAGGTCGAGAACTGGTTGGCTGTCATGTCCCGGACGCTACTGGATCACGAGGACAGCTCCCCGACCGGTGCTGCTGCGTAGCTATCCAGCACGAAGATCACGATCTACAGCTGGAGTACTAGTTCGGCGCCCCCGCCCCGTACCCGGCTGTTGGAGGCAAGTACGTACAAGGTGAGTTCGTGCCCCCACAGGGCGACGGCGGCGTCCGCGTCCCAGGGCCGCACGGGGCCGAGGTCGAGCGCCGAAGCGAGCGAGGCGAAGATGTCGCCGAACGACGCCTCGCCGTTCTCGACGAAATAGAAGGATCCCGCCGAGGCGTCGGTAAGGGCGCGCAGGTAGAGGCCGGCCATGTCGTCAAGGTGCACGGTCGGCCAGATCCGGCAGACCTCGGCCGCCCCACGGGCGGAGCAGGTTGGAGGACGGTCGTCGTGGGCTTGGCATCGACGGCCGAGGGACGCGTCGGCCTGCGCGCCGACGCATCCCCGCGGGCCTCCGCGGCGTGTGCTGACTCCCCCGTCCCGGTCGGTTCAGTCGAGCGGCCAGGGCCGGGCTGTGGCACCGAGCCGGTTCCAGGCGTTGATCACGGTAATGGTCCAGATCAGCTCGGCGAGTTCGACCTCAGTGAATTCGGCGGCCGCCCGGCCGTAAACCTCGTCGGTGACGGGGCCCTCGGTAAGACGGGTCGCCGCCTCGGCCAGCTCCAGGGCGGCCCGTTCGCGGTCGGTGAAGAACGGGGTCTCGCGCCACACGGGCAGTGCGTAGAGCCGCTGCTCGGTCTCCCCGGCCGTACGCGCGTCCCGGGTATGCAGGTCGACGCAGTAGGCGCAGCCGTTGAGCTGGGAGGCGCGTGCCCGCACCAGTTCCAGCAGCGCGGGCTCCAGGCTGACTTTCCGGGAGGCCGCGTCGAGCGAGTTGAGTGCGCGGTTGATGTGCGGGGCCAGCTTGTCGACCGGGAGTCGTACAGATGTCATGGTGTTCTCCTTTGAGTGGGGTTATCGGCTTGCAGTAGTCGACGGTCGGTCGACGATGACGACCTCGCCGTCGCGGAGGGCGCGGTAGGGCACTCCTTCGGCGACGTATCGCTTCACGACGCGCTCGATGGGCTCGCTCTCGGGGATCGGCGAGCGGTAGTGGGGGACGAATGCGTAGTCCAGGAGGCCGAGTCCTTCCCAGAGCGCCGGCCGGCCGTAGGCGGTGACGGTGTCCGCGGGGTCGTCGACGAGTTCGAGACCATGCAGATTGGGCGACAGGACGCAGGCGCCCGCGCTCCAGCCGGCGTAGACGACGGCGTCGCGCCGCAGCAGGCCGGTCAGGATCTCGTCGGCGCCGCTGAGGGCCATTGCCCGACGCAGGACGAACGGGTTGCCGCCATGGACCCAGACGAACCCGAAGCCGGACAAGCGCTCCGCGAGTGCGCCCGGATCACCGAAGTGGTCCCGCAGGTCCACCTCGGTCACCTGGTAGCCGCGGTCGCGCAGCATCGCGACCTCCCGCCCGGTGGCCTGCCGTCTTTGCGGGTCGGGAAGGGCGTCCAGCGCGTTGCCGACGACGGCCGCGGTCCGGGCGTCTCCGACGAGGTCATCCAGCAGTTCGGGGGTGTCCCCGAGTTTCCAGGAGGAAAGGAACAAACGCATGGGCCTGCTCTCGTGACAAGGGGGAGGTCAGGCGGAGACGGTGAGGACGATCTTTCCGGCGGTACGGCCGGCCTCGCCGATCTCGTGGGCCTTGGCCGCCTGCTCCAACGGCAGGACGGTGTCGATACGGGCGCGCAGTCGGCCGGATGCGGCGAGGGAGGCGATCTCCCGCATCCCCGCCTGATCCGCTTCGGTGATCATGAAGGTGGAGCGGAGTCCAAGGGCTCGGGCCTCGGCCGTCAGGTGCACCTCGGCAGGGGAGGCAAGCGAGACGATGAGGCCGCCCGGGCGCAGGGTCTGCAGGGAGCGCGGCCCGTAGTCGCCACCGATGGTGTCGATCACGACGTCGATGGCGCGGGCGGCGGTGGTGAAGTCGGTGCGGGTGTAGTCGATGACCTCGTCGGCACCCAGACCTCGCACGAAGTCGTGGTTGGCGGTGCGCGTGGTGCCGATGACATACGCGCCGCGCGCCACGGCGATCTGGAGGGCCAGGTGTCCGACGCCGCCCGCCACGGCATGGATCAGCACCCGCTGGCCGGGACGGACGTCGGCCGTGTCGACCAGGGCCTGCCAGGCGGTGAGCGCGGCCAAGGGGAGTGCGGCGGCCTCGACATGGGAGAGCCCGGCCGGCTTGGCGGTCAGGTGCCGCGCCGGGGAGACCACGTACTCGGCGTAGGTCCCCGCAGGAGCCGGCTGGCGCGGCATGCCGAACACTTCGTCGCCGGGCTGGAACAGGGTCACACCCGGTCCGACGGCTTCGACCACACCCGACACGTCCCAGCCCAGCCGGATCGGGGTATCGCCCGCCAGCCCGCCGGTGGCCCGGTGCCACCAGTCGGTCGGGTTCACCCCGGCGGCATGCACCCGGACGAGCACCTCGGCGGGGCCGGGCACGGGGCGCGGCACCTCAATGATCTTCAGGACGTCCGGTCCGCCGAAAGAGTCCTGACCGATGGCACGCATAGTGACGTTCCTTATCTTGGTATCTGACACGCCGTCCGTCGTGGTCCGGCCGTGTGGGGATGAACAGGTTCAGGCTTCTATGCGCCGGATGCGCCAACAAGGTGAGATAGTGCAACGGTCGTTAAGGTGGGTTTAACGTCCGGAGGGGTATGTGCTGGAGCGGCTTGAACTTGAGGCGTTCCTGACGCTGGCCGAGGAGTTGCACTTCGGCCGCACGGCAGAACGTCTGCACGTGACCACCGCCCGGATCAGCCAGACCATCAAGAAGGTGGAACGCCAGATCGGGACGCCACTGTTCGAACGCAGCAGCCGCCATGTCTGCCTCACTCAGGCCGGTCAGCGGCTGCACGACGATCTGCGCCCGGGCTATGACCAGATCGAGGCCGGACTCGAGAAGGCGACCAACGCCGCGCGGGGCGTCCGCAGTGTGCTCCAGGTCGGTTTCCTCGGCGCCGCCGCGGGGCAGCTCATGGTCCAGGCCGCCCAGCTGTTCGACCAGCGCCACCCCGGTTGGCAGGCCCGGCCCAGGGAACTGCAGATCGTCGACTGCCTCCGGCGGCTGCGCGCGGGCGATGTCGACCTTCTGGTCGTAAGCCTGCCGCACAGCGAACCCGACATGGTCACCGGACCGGTCCTGTTCTCCGAAACCCGGGTGCTGGGAGTCTCCTCCCGGCACCCGCTCGCTCGCCGTGACAGCGTTTCGCTGGAAGACCTCGTCGCGGTCAAGATGCTGCAGGTGGCCGATGCGTTCCCCGACTACTGGCGCGCGGATCGCACACCCGGCCTCACGCCCCACGGCCACCCCGTCGAATCGGGTCCGCAGTTCGAAACACTCCAGGAGGCCCTGGCTCTGATCGACGCGGGCGAAGGCGCTTTCGTGATGGGCGCCCAGGTGTCGCGCTTCTACGCGCGCCCCGGCGTCGCCTATCTTCCGTTCAGCGACGCACCACCCCTGGAATGGGTGCCCACCTGGCTCGTCACCAACGCCGCGCCCCAGATCCACGCCTTCAACCAGGCCGCCCAGGACGTCGCCACCCGGGTCCATCGCGCCATCCGCCGCTGACGCCGATCCGTGCGTAGACCGGCAAGCGTCCACCGGGCAGCCTCCCGGGAACCGGAACGGCGGTGCACGATCCGCCGTCTGGTCGTCCCGATGCCGTCGAGGACCAGGGATCACGCTGTCTTCTCCCGTTGATTCGTTCCGTTCAGAAGGAATTCAGGAATTCCTGCGCTGGCCAGTGGGAGGAGTCCACGGCTGCGCAGCGCCGGAGCGGGCCGCCGGCTGCTGATCCCACGGCCGGTGGTAGGGGCCGGCGGGGGCGGGACCGGAGGTGCTGTAAGGCGCGGGGCCCGCCTTGCCGGCATCGTGGAGCCGGTGGGCGCCGTGCACCACCAGAGCCCAGGCCAAGCACCCGAACGCCGCGGTGTGCAACACGGCGCGGACGGCGTTCCAGGTGACCCACGCGTTTTCGAAGTCGCTGCGGACGGCGGCGAGGTCCTTGATGTGCCGCGGGTCGCCGGCCTGGGCGAGTTTGTCGTTGAGGGGGACGTTGACCCCGCCAGTCACGAAGAACGCGATCAGGTAGAGCGCGAGCGCCGCGATGATCCATGGCAGCGCGGCTCTGCCGTGTCCTTTCCACGACAGGAACGCGGCGAGGGCGAGGAGGAAGAGCGACCCCATGAACAGGAGCATGAAGAAGGGGTTGACTATCGCCTTGTTGATGTTCTGCATCGTCTCGACCATCGTGCGGTCGGACGACCGTGCCAGGCCGGGCATGACCGAGTAGGTGAAGGCGGCGAACAGCCCGGCCATCAGCCCGGTGGTGAGGGTCGCTGCGATCAGCGTCGCGGTCTGCAACGTTTTCATCGTGGGATCCTTTCCGATTTCCAGTTCAGGGGAGTTGTGTCTCTCGGGCGTGTTCGGCGGGATGCGCAGGGCATGCCGACAAGGCGTGCGGTCACCAGGCGACGCGGGCATCGTGGGCGGGCGCCGTGGCCGCCGCGATCAGCCCGCAGGGTGGGCGAGCTCCTTGAGACGCCGGCCGAGGAGGACGAACAGCAGGACGAGCCCGGCCGTGAGAAGGATGTGGCCAAGGCCGGCGGTCAACGAGACCCCCACAGGCACAGGACGACCGAGCACCGTCTGGCTGCCGTGGACGAACATCATGGCGACGGAGACGACGACGCCCGCGTTGTAGACCCAGAAGAACACGGTGAACAAGCTGCTCCCGGAGAGCTGGAACTGCTTGTCGAGTGCCAGGACGATGAGGAAGGCCAGCATGCCCAGCGCGAGCAAATGCGTGTGCATGAGTGCGAGCTGGGTTCGACCGTCGAAATCGTGGAGCTTGGTGAACTCCCGGTAGTACAGCCCGGACACCACTCCCAAGATCATGTAGATGTGTGCCGCGTGGTAGCACTTTCGCATTCCTGTGCTCTTTCAGTCGGTAGCAGGAGAAAGCCAGGGGCGGAGCCTCAGGGCCTGGTGTCGTTCCAGGTGGGGCTGGTCAGGAAGTAGGTGTCGTAGAGCTCCTGGACCGCCAGCAGGCTTTCCGGCGGCACCTTGCCGTAGGCGATACGTTCCAGGTGGCGGAAGTACTCGAAGCGCTGGACTCCGGGGGTGATGACGATGAGGATGTCGGCGTCGTGCCCTGGAGCGGCAGCGAAGGCGTGGGCGAGACCGGGCGGGACGATGACCAGGTCGCCCCGTTCGGCGGTGACGATCTGGTCGCCGGACAACAGCCGAGCGGTTCCGTCCAGCAGGTAGAACAGCTCGGCGGATTGGGAGTGGCGGTGTGGTTTGGCGCCGTCGGCGCCGTCGGTCAGCGTGACCCGCTGGGTGGACAAGGCGCCTCCGGTGGAGTCGCTGTCGGCCAGCAGCCGGATGGTCGTTGGTGCCTGGCCGATCACCTCGGCGTCGGCGGACCGGGTGATCACAGACGTGTCGAAGGCCGGGACGAAGAGCGACATGTGGATGACTCCTTAACCATTCATCGGGAGGGGAGGGTTTCTCTGAGGACCAGAAGCCCGGTCGCGAGTACTACCGCCGCGGTAGCTCCGTGGATGCCGAAGGCGGCGACTGCCGACCCGTGGTGCGCCAAGATCGTGATCATGTCCCCGATCGGAGTGCCGGCCGCGACCAGGAGCACCCAGCCGAGGGCGCGGCGGTGGCCGGTCACCAGCAGCACCAGGAGGACCAGACCGGAGACGAAATCGCGCACGCCCTTGAGGGTGAGGAAGCCGCCGCCGTCGCCTTGTGGCCAGTTCGGTAGCCCGAAGTCCGGGGCCGTGGTCGCAGGGGCGAGCACGTAGCTCACGCCGACGTACATGATGAACAGGGCGCCAAGAACGGCGAGAACGGTGTTGACGGACTTCAAGGACATGGCGCTTCCATTCATGGGGATGTCATCGCTGTACGGGCCGTGACGAAGTGGGTGTGGGCATCGCTGCGTTCGCTGCCGGTCGTGCAGGGCCGTCCGTCTCCGACGCTCTGCAAGCCGCCTTCGCCCGGTGCCCCGGTATCCGGCCCACCGCTGAACCTAGGGCCCATGCGCCGAAGCGGATAAGGACACCCGGACGTCATGAAGGGGACCCTTCGCGCCACCGCGGAATCGTTCACGCCACGGGCGGACCGTTCACGTCACGAGGGGACCGTTCACGTCACGCAGGGGGCCAACTCACGCCATATTTCAGGCTCATACTGGTAACGTCACCTGCCTTATGCAGTCGCGTGTGAACGAAGGCACGATCTCCGTCCACCTGGCCCGGTTCATCCTCGACTCGGTACGCCGTTCGGGAACGAGCCTGGGCAGGTTCGCCCGCCTGCCCGACCTCGACCCCGAGGTGTTGCGCGACGACCTGTCTCGGGTGTCGACCCCCACGGCGCTCGTCCTGTGGGAGCAACTCACGCTGACAGAGCCGGGATCGGCCATCGGTGCGCTGATCACCAGCCACGCCCCGATCGGCACCTTCGGCTTGTGGGACTACCTGGTCACCACTGGTGAGAACCTCATCGAAACCCTTAAGCGGGCCATCGCCTACCTGGAATGCATCGGCGACCCCGCCAGGGAGAAAATCCAGACGATCGAGGACGGAAAGCACTTCACCATCCGCCATGGCACCGGCACATGGGCCCCCGATGTGGTCGAGGCGATCGACTTCTTCGCCTTGGCGATGTTCCTCACCAGAGCCAGGGCGGCCACTCGGCGCCCGATCGTCCCGCTCCGCGTCACCGTCTCCCACCGCCCGCCGCACGAGCACCGACAACTGGTCGAGTTCTTCGGCACCCGGAACATCGACTTCGACGCCCCCTTCAACTCCATCACCTTCCTCGACGACGACGTGCGCGCTCCCCTGCCCAAGGCGCAACCGGGCCTGGAGAAGATCCTCATGCGCCACGCCGACCTGACCCTGGCCAGGTCCAAAGTGGTCCTGCGGTGGCACGACAGATTCCGCGCAACCCTGATCGCGGCCTTCCACGAGGACAACGCCTCGCTTGAACACGTGGCGCAGCGCCTGGCGATGAGCCCGCGCACCCTTCAGCGCCGCCTGGGCGAGCACGGCACCAACTGGCGCGAGGAGATCGAGGCGATACGCCAGGAACACACGATGGAGCTGCTGCGCACCACCGACCTGCCCCTGCAGTCGATCGCCGTCCGCGTCGGCTACAGCGATGTCCGCGCACTGCGCCGGGCCGTGCGCCGCTGGGAGGGCCAGCCACCCCATGCCCTCCGGCAGGCAACGGGCCACTCCAGGTGAGGGGCCGTCACTGAGCCGGGCTTTCGACGAGCGGGAAGGACCGTACCCGCTCCGCCGCCCCGGTCCGGCCGCTCAGACGTCGCGGCGTCGGACGAGCATCACGGCGAGTGTCAGCGTGATCAGTGGCCAGAGTGCGTAGACGAGCCAGGAGCCGGAAACGGTGGGCATGAAGGCAAGGGAGTCCGGTGTGGGCCCCCAGTTCTGGACCAGCCGCTTCCAGGCGGCCATCAGCGTGCTGTGGTTGACGGTGGCGGACCATCGGGTGCTCGTCGAGAAGAGCGTGGGCAGGATCAGCAGGACGAAGGTGCTCGCGATCATGGTGGCGGCGCCGTGGCGGAGCAGGAAGCCGAGGCCGAGACCGACGAGCGCGCAGAGGGGGGCCAGGAGGGCGGAGGCCACCAGTGCCCGCAGCACTCCGGGGTGGGTGAGCGGAACTCCTGCGTGTTCTGCGTTGAGGATGGCCTGGGCGGTCAGGAAGGAGCCGAGGGAGATGACCGTTCCCACGGCGGCCCACAGCCCGGCGGTGGTAGCGGCCTTGGCCAGTACCACGGCACCGCGCGCGGGGACGGCGACCGTGGTGGTGCGGATCATGCCGTTGCTGTACTCGCTCACCGCGCCCAGGGCGCCGATCGCGCCGGCGACGAGCATGAGCGTCATGTAGCCGGTCGCGGGGAAGGCGGTGAAGGGCTGGAAGACAGGGGGCTCCTGGCCGCTGCGGCCGGGGGCAGCGAGGTTGTTGTTCGCGATCGCCGCCACGGCGGCGGAGCCGATGACGAACAGGCTGATCAGAGCGATGGTCCACCAGGTGGAACGCAGTGAGCGCATTTTGATCCACTCGGAGCGGATCAGATCGGCGAAGCGGGGAGGGGGCCCGGGTCGGGCGGACGAAGGGGTCACTGTGCGGTGGCTAAGGGTGGTCATGAGGTGATTCCTGCCGTGTATTCGACGCTGTCGGCGGTGAGTTCCATGAAAGCGGCCTCCAACGAAGCTGTACGGGTGGCTAGTTCGGTCAGCAGGATCCGGTTGTCGAGGGCGATGGTGGCGACGCGGTCCGCGGACAGCCCGGTCACCGTGAGTTTCTCGGTGCCTGCGGAGCCCTCGGGCGCGACTGCCGCGCCCGCGGCGGTCAGGAGTCCGGACAACTCGGCGGCCTGTGGCGTGCCCACCACCACCGTGCCCCGGGTGCCGCGGGCGGCGAAGTCCCGTACCGGTTCGGCGGCGATGAGCCGGCCCCGGCCGATGACGACCAGGTCGTCAGCGGTGTTCTCCATCTCCGACATCAGGTGGCTGGAGAGGAAGACGGTGCGGCCCTCGGCGGCCAGGCGGCGAAAGAGGCGGCGCATCCAGAGCACGCCCTCCGGATCCATGCCGTTGACGGGCTCGTCGAACATGAGCACCGGCGGGTCGCCCAGCAGGGCGGTGGCCACGCCGAGACGTTGCTTCATACCTAGGGAGAACCCGCCGACGCGGCGGCCGGCGGCGTCGGCGAGCCCCACCTCCTCCAGTACCTCGTCCGCTCGGCGCAGCGGGATTCCGTTGCCGGCGGCGAGGGCGCAGAGGTGGGACCTGGCGCTGCGTCCGCCGTGCACCTGATGGGCGTCCAGGAGGGCGCCCACGTGGTGCAGTCCGCGTGCGTGGCTGCGGAAGGGGACGCCGCTGACGGTGGCCGTGCCGCCGGAAGGTGCGTCCAGGCCGAGGATCATGCGCAGGGTGGTGGTCTTGCCCGCTCCGTTGGGGCCGAGGAATCCGGTGACCCGGCCCGGTCGCACGGTGAAGGTCAGCTGGTCGACGGCTGCCTTGCTGCCGTAGCGCTTGGTGAGTTCGTTGACTTCGATCACGAGGACAACACTCCGTCAGGGGCTGCGTCCTGGCATCGGACCGGGGATGGCAGTCCGGTTGCCCGCTCCATCCCCCGGATGTAGGTCCGGGGGATGGTGACCGCCTGTCGCGGGGTGGCTAATCTCTCGGGGTGAACACCAGATCGAATGTCTGCTCGTGCCCCTACGGATCGGATCGTCACCGCACGTCAGAGCAGGCGCACACGTGATGAGAAGGAGAGCCTCAGTGTGGGCCGGTGGCTTCCTGTACGTCCTGGTGCACGGGCTGTTGGTGGGGGCCGCCACGCAGACGTCGGGGACGGTACGCGCGGTGGGCTCCCTGCTGGCCCTGGGCCTGCTCGTCGAAGTGGTGCGACGCGCGCCCGTGGCGGCACTGACGCTGGTGCTGTCGGGAGTCACCTTCATGATCGCGGGCGACCCGAGTCCCACCGGGATACGGTCGTCGATTGCCTACCAGGGGCAGTTCCTCGCCTACCTGGCGGGCGACTTCGTCCTCGCACGCATCGTGGCCACCCGCCCGCAGCGGACCGCGATCGCCGCCGCGACCGTCACAGGCGTCGTGCCACTGCTGATGGCGGGTGCCTTTTCCGGCGGCAACAGCATGATCGTCAACGTGTTGATCACGCTGCTGGCGCTGGTCGCCTCGTGTGCGGCCGGTCTGCTGGTCCGCGAGCGGCGTGAGCATGCGGTGGCCCTGCGGGCGCAGGAGGTGACCGAGGCCGTCACCGCGGAACGGCTTCGGATAGCACGGGAGTTGCATGACATGGTCGCGCACAGCATCGGCATCATCGCCATCCAGGCAGGCGCGGGCAGCAGGGTGATCCGCACCCAGCCCGTGAAGGCGCAGGAAGCGCTGCAGGCCATCGAGGACACCAGCAGGGAAGCACTCTCCGGGCTCCGGCGCACCCTGGTCTCGCTCCGCCGGGCGGACCCGGAGGCGGCGACCCCACGGACGTCACCGCTCCCGCCGGCACCGGGGCTCGCCGATGTGGAGCGGCTGGCGGCGAGCACTGCCGCCGCCGGCGTCCACGTCGACGTTCGCCGCACCGGTGAGTCGCGCCCGCTGCCGCCCGACATCGACCTGTCCGCCTACCGCATCGTGCAGGAGGCACTCACCAACGTGGTCCGGCACGCCGGCACCGGGCACTGCCAAGTGACCATCGGACACGAGCATGGCGAACTGTCCGTCGAAGTCGTCGATGACGGACTTGGCCCAGGGGACGAACCAGGCTCCCGTCCCGGCGGCCCTGGCTCGCATTCCGGCCACGGATTCGGCCTAGTGGGCATGCGGGAGAGGGTCGCCCTGCTCAACGGCCGCTTCAGTGCCGGCCCCGGCCACAACGGCGGCTTCCGGGTCTCGGCCCGACTGCCACTGCCGGAAACCACCTCAGTTGTGCTGGAGAGCCGATGACCGTACGTGTAGTGCTCGCCGACGATCAGCCGCTGGTGAGGTCCGGCCTGCGCATGATCATGAGCGAGTACCCGGAGCTGGAGGTCGTCGGTGAGGCCGCGACAGGTGCCGAAGCGGTCCAACGCGTCGCGGAAGCCGGGCCGGACGTCGTGGTGATGGACATCCGGATGCCCGGCATGGACGGCATCGAGGCGACCCGCCTGATCACCGACGGCACGACCGGGACCCGAGTCCTGGTCCTGACCACCTTCGACGAGGACGACCACGTCTACGCCGCGCTGCGCGCAGGTGCCAGCGGCTTCATGGTCAAGGACATGGCACTGGATGACATCGTCGCGGCGATCCGCGTGGTCGCGGCGGGGGACTCGCTGCTCGCACCGGGGGTGACACGGCGTCTGATCGCGGACTTCGTCGAACTCCGCGAAGGCATTCCGCGGCGCCCCCTGCGGCCGGTCGAGGGCATCACCGAGCGCGAGCAGGAGGTACTCACTCTGATCGGACAGGGCCGGTCGAACACCGAGATCGCGGAAGACCTGTTCATCACGGTGGCCACCGCCAAGTCCCATGTGTCGCGGCTGTTCACCAAGCTCGGCGCCCGGGACCGGGTCCAGCTCGTGATCACGGCGTACGAGTGGGGACTCGTCGCTCCGCCGCACTGAGCACGTCACGCGGGGCTGACGGTTTCCTCGGCGTCACCCGGGGAAACGAGTCCCGTCTCGTAGGCGAGGACGACGGCCTGGGCGCGGTCGCGCAGGCTCAGCTTGGAGAAGATCCGGGCGACGTGGGTCTTCACCGTCGCCTCGCTCAGTGTCAGTTGCCGGGCCAGTTCGGTGTTGGACAGGCCCCGGCCCATCCACGTCAGCACCTCTCGTTCGCGCGGTGTCAGTGCCGCCAGGTCCCGGTGGACCGCCGGGGCCGCCGGTCCCGGGCCGGAGACCGACCCCGGCGTCGGGGGGTCGGCGGCGAAGCGCTCCACGAGACGCCGGGTGATCGCGGGGGCGAGGAGGGCGTCGCCGGTGTCGACCAGGCGTACGGCGGCGGCCAGGTGTGCGGGGGTGACGTCCTTGAGGAGGAAGCCGCTGGCTCCGGCGGCGAGGGCGGCGTAGACGTACTTGTCGAGGTCGAAGGTGGTCAGCATGATCACCCGGCAGTCCGGGGCCTGGGCGAGGATGCGGCGGGTGGCTTCCAGGCCGTCCATGTTGGGCATGCGGATGTCCATCAGCACGACGTCGGGCCGCAGTTCCCGCACTGCGGTGATGGCCTCGATGCCGTCGGAGGCTTCGCCCACGACGTCGATGCCGCGGGCGGTGAGGATCATGCGGAAGCCGGTGCGCAGCAGTTCTTGGTCGTCGGCGATCACTACGCGAGGGGCGGGTGCGTCGGGGGTGGTCACGGGCGGTCCAGGGGGATGCGGGCGCGGACGCGGTAGCCGCCGCCGAGGCGGCGGCGTGCGTCGAGGTCGCCGCCGTAGACGGAGACCCGCTCGTGCAGGCCGAGCAGCCCGCGTCCGGTGCCGTCTGCCTTTTCCCAGGCCCGTTCCGTCGGGGCGGGCATGGTGCCCGACAGGACGCTCGGCCCGCTGTTGAGCACTTCGACCCGTAGGTGGTTGTCCGCGTAGCGCACCGTCACTTCAGCTTTCGCCCCGTCTCCGTGTTTGAGCGCATTGGTCAGGCTCTCCTGGATGATCCGGTAGGCGGTGACGTCGATCCCGGTCGGGAGTGGGCGAGGTTCGCCCGATACCCGCATCTCGACGGGCAGGCCGGCGAAGGCGATCTTGTCGATGAGCGGACCGAGCCGGCTGAGGCTCGGTTGCGGCGACAGGTCCACGTCGTAGGGTTCGTCCTCGCCGTTCTGCGCGGGGGCGAGCAAGCCGAGCAGGTGCCGCAGCTCGGTCATCGTGTTCCGACCGGCGGTTTCCACGGCACTCATCGCGGCCGCGGCTTCCTCGGGCAGGGTGGTCAGTACTTCGCGGGCGGCACCGGCCTGGACCACCATGACGCTGACGTTGTGGCTGACGATGTCGTGCAACTCCGAGGCGATCCTTGCCCGTTCGGCATCGACCGCAGCCCGTGTCGCGCTCTCGCGCTCACGTTCCAGCAGCCAGCCGCGCTCCTCGATGGCCGTGCGGTGGCGGCGTCGCGCCCGCGCCGCTGCCCCAGCGAGCCATCCGGCGGCGCCAACTGTCACAGCAAGCGCGATGATCAGCAAGGTCGTCCACGATTCCCCCATGTGGTCATCTTCCCAGGGGTGCGGCGGCACAGTGCACCGGCCTCCCGGACGCGGTCTCGTACATCCCCGCGTACATCCCCAGGATGACCTGCGCATACGGATACATCCGGGGGGCGACGCACCATGATCGTCGCCGGGCCTAGGTTTCGGGGCATGACAAACGATCAGGTGGGTGTCCGGCAGACAGTGGTACGGCTGGACGGCGTGCACAAGGAATACGGCGATGCGAAGGCCCTGGACGGGCTTTCGCTGGAGATCAAGGCCGGCGACGCGGTCGCGGTGATGGGACCTTCCGGCTGCGGCAAGTCCACGCTGCTCAACATGGTGGCCGGTCTGGACCGGCCGACCTCGGGCACGGTCGAGGTGCAGGGCCACGACCTGGGGAAGCTGAACGAAACGGGGCTGGCACTGTTCCGGCGCCGCCACGTCGGCATGATCTTCCAGTTCTTCAATCTCATCGACGACTTGCCCGTCCTGGACAACGTGGCACTGGCCGCGCAGCTGACCGGCACCCCGGCCCGCCAGGCGCGCCGCCGGGCCCTGGAGCTGCTGGATGAACTCGGTGTTGCCAAGCGCCGCAACAACTACCCGGCGACACTCAGCGGCGGCGAACGTCAACGCGTCGCGGTAGCAAGGGCGTTGATGAACCGTCCCGCTCTTCTCCTCGCCGACGAGCCGACCGGCGCTCTCGACAGCCGGTCGGGCGAACAGGTGATGGACCTGCTGATCGACCTCAACCAGATCGGCCAGACCCTGCTGATCGTCACCCACGACCCGCAGCTCGCCACCCGCTGCGCCAGCCGGCTCATCGAAGTCGCCGACGGTCAGGTCGCCCGCGAGCGCACGCTGGAGGTGTCGGCATGAGGGCCGTGTGGAGAGCCTCCCGGGCGGCTGTGAAGCGGCGTCGGGTCCAGACCTTCGTGATCGGGTTGGTGGTGTTCTGCTCCACCACCACCGTCCTGCTCGCGCTGACCCTGCTGACTGCCGCCTCCAGCCCCTTCGACAAGGCGTACGCCGAGCAGCGCGGCGCGCACACGGCCGCTTCCTTCGACACCACGAAGGTCACCCCGGAACAACTGGCCCGTACCGCGAAGCAGCCCGGAGTGGAGGCCGCCGCGGGACCGTTCGGACAAGCCGTCGTCGACATACCCAAGGACTGGCTGTGGATGGCGGGCGGCACCCTCAGCGTGGTGGGCCGGGCCGACCCGGCGGGTCCCGTGGACCGGATCGACCTGCTGGAGGGCCGGTGGGCCACCGGCACCGGCGAGATCGTCGTCAACTGGTCCGCGCAGGGCTCTCCCGGCACCGAATTCCTCGGTACGAAGCTGAAGACACCGAGCGGAGCAACGCTGGCCGTCGTCGGGTTTGCCACCAGCATGAGCAAGTCGGCAAGCGCCTGGGTCTCACCCGCGCAGATGACCGCACTGCACCCCACCTCCGCCCAGATGCTTTACCGCTTCACGAAATCCGATACCGAAGCCCAGCTGAGCGCTTCGCTGGACCGGGCCACCGCGGGACTGCCCAGGGAAGCCATCACCGGCGCGCAGACCTACCTCACCCTCAAGCAGGCGTTCTCCGCACTGGCCGACTCCTACCTCCCCTTCATGACCCTCTTCGGCATCCTCGGCCTGCTGGTCTCCGTCCTGATCGTCGGCAACGTGGTCAGCGGGGCGGTCGTCTCCGGATACCGGCACATCGGCGTCCTCAAGGCGCTGGGGTTCACCCCCAACCAAGTCGTCGCCGTCTACCTGACCATGCTCTCCGTGCCGGCCCTGGCGGGCTGCGTGCTGGGCACGCTGGCCGGCAACGCACTGGCCGGACCGATCATGAAGGTCGCCTTCACCGGCATCGACGTCGGCCGGGCCACGGTCGGTGAGGTCAGCCCGTGGGTGTCCGTGGCCTGCCTGCTGGGCATGCCCGCCCTCGTCCTGTTCACCGCACTGATCCCCGCCCTGCGGGCCCATCGGCTGCCCGCCGCGCAGGCCATCAGCGCCGGTGGTGTTCCCCGCACCGGGCGTGGACTGCGCGTCCAGCGGCTGCTCGGTGCCACCCGCCTGCCACGCCCGGTCAGTCTGGGCATGGGTCAGCCCTTCGCCCGCCCCGCCCGCACCCTGCTGACCCTGGCCGCCATCGTCCTCGGCGTCACCACCGTCACCTTGTCCACCGGTTTGACCAGCACCTTGGTCGCCTACGGCAACGTCGGCAAAGAGGATGGCAGCGCCCGCATCCAGGTCACCACCGGCGGATCCGGCGATGCCAAAGCGGCGCCCCGCCTCAGCGACACGCAGATCGAGGAACAGCTGCGAGCCCTGCCGGGTGCGCAGGGGGTACGAGCCCGTGCGCTGTCCCAGGCGAACATGACCGGCCAGAACCAGCCCGTCTTCGCCGACTTCTACCGCGGCGACAACTCCCTCTACGAGCACACCATCGTCAAGGGCCGCGCCCCGAAGGCGGCCGGCGAGATCGTGGCCGGGCCGGCTTTCCTCACCCAACGCGGCCTGAAGATCGGCGACCGGACCACCCTCGAACTGAACGGAAAGAAGATCACGGCAACCGTCGTGGGCCAGGTCATTGAAGGCAACGCCCGTGCCCTGGAAGCCACGTGGGACACTTTGATCCAACTCGCACCCGACGCGCACGCCACCGAGTACACGGTCCGTCTCGCCCCCGACACCGACGCCCACGCCTACGCGGAGGCGGCCGGGAAGCTCGACCCGGCCGTGCACGCCTCCGTGCTGGACCCCGGCAACGCCGGCACCACCACCGTCATCACCTTCTCCACCGTCTTCACCGTGCTGCTCACCCTCGTGGCTTCGCTCGGCGTCTTCAACACCGTCCTCCTCAACACCCGTGAACGACGCAGGGACCTGGGCATGCTCAAGTCCATCGGCATGACGCCTCGTCAAGTGATCCTGATGACGGTCACCTCGGTCGCCGGACTCGGCGCCATGGGCGCACTGCTCGGCATCCCCCTCGGGATCGCGGCCCACCGCCTCGTCGTGGACCACGTCGGCGTAGTCGACTTCCCCGAGTACATGAAGGACGTATGGCACGCGCCCCAACTGGCCGCGATGCTCTTGGCCGGAGTGGCGATCGCCGTACTCGGCGCCTTGATCCCCGCCCGCACGGCGGCCCGCACCACCATCGCCACAGTTCTGCATACGGAATAGCCGCCACGACACGGCGGCTGGACCCCACGGAGAGCCACACCCCTCACGCACCACCCGTGACACAGTCCTGGATCGCCCACAGCGGCAGCCCAGGACGTCGCCGTGGACGATGTACACAATGCGCGAGCACCACCGAGGGCCCGGCAGCCCAAGGCGACGGGAAGGGAGTTAGCGCTCAGGGGGTGGGGACCGGTGATCTCCGTAGTAGCCGCGCCCACTCCCTCGTCCTAATGCTGGGTTCCTCTTTCGCTGGGTATATGTCCTGGTGGCGGGGCGATTGATGGTGCTCGGGGGCGGGTGCTGGAGGATGGTTTTACGGGCACGACCGGGGCGTGACGAGGACGAACGGGCGGTCGTTCGCCGGTTGTCGCGGGCGCGGAAGGCTCCGCGGGATGTGGCGATGCGGGCCCGGATGATCGAGCTGAGCTGGTCGGGGCTGCGGGTGCCGGCGATCGCCAAGGAGCTGGACTGCAGCCAGAAAACGGTCCGTTGCTGGCTGCACCGCTTCAACCGCTCGGGCGTCCAGGGACTGGATGATCTTGGCGGGCAGGGCCGCAAGCGGCGGATCACCGAGGAGGAACGCTCCAGGATCATCGCCCTGGTCAAGACCGTGCCGCCGGGGCGGCTACGGTGGGAGCCTGTCGGAGAGCTGTGGGCCTTCGACGAATCGGGACCGGCCGAGTGGACCCTGGATGCCCTGGCCGCGGCGGCGCGGGCCGCAGGGATCGACGTGGGCCGCTCGCAGGTTCGTCGCATCCTGCTCGCCGAGGGCGTGCGCTGGCGCCGCACCCGGTCCTGGACCCGCTCGAAGGACCCGGACTTCGTCCCAAAAGGACCAGGATCATCGGCCTCTACGCCCGCCCGACGACGCGACGGTGATCTGCGCCGACGAGCTGGGGCCGGTGATCCCGCGGGCCTTCCCTCCCGCACCCGCCTGGTCACCCGACGGGCACCGGATCAAAACGGAACTCGACTACAGCCGCGGACCGGAGAGGACCTGGGTCTACGGCGGCCTGCGACCCGCCGACGGCCAGGCCGTCACGATGACCGCCTCCTCCCGCAACAGCGTCTTCTACCAGCAGTTCCTGCACCTGCTTGAGGACGCCAACCCGGACGGGGAGATCTGGATCGTCACCGACAACCCGTCCAGCCACAACAGCCTGTCCACCCGGACCTGGCTCGAAGACCATCCCCGCATCCACTACGCCAAACTGGTACAAACAACCGCCATCAGGGTGATCGCGAAGGGATACCCGAGCACCCAGTGCAACTCCGGCATGCTGTCGAAGTTCATGCCGTAGATCGTTCCGACGAGCGTCGGAGCGAACAGAATCGCCGCCCACGACGAGATCTTCTTGAAGTCGCCTACCGAGCCGTTCTGTCCTGCGGCGATGCGACGAGTCCCAAGGTGGCTGTCGGGTGACAGCCGGTGATCGCGATCTTGAGAGCTCGCCGGATCCGTGCGAGTCGGTCGGTACTCCCCGACCTCGTTGCTCGACGATCTGCCCGTGGTCCGGTACGGAGCACGAACACCCGTGCTTCACGAGTTCGACGTGCTCTTCGATCGCCGCCATGCGGCCCGTCGAGTGAAGTCCGGACAGCCCGCGAGATCGCGACGGTCCCGCCCTGTGCATGGTGACGCGGTTCAGTCATGGCGGTTGGGCGATGTCGGCCGGCTGGTGTGGCGCTCCGGTCGCCATGTCGTGGTGGTGCCTGTGTCCAGACTGGTCACGCCTCCGTCAGGCCATTCGATTCGTGCCGTTGCCCCGGTGGGCACCGTCGTGCGCACCTTGATGCCCGAGGTGTGCAGTTCCCAGCGGATGGCTACGCGGCCGTACGGTGACTCGTGGGCGGCGTCGGCCCAGGTGATGCCCCCGCCCGGTTGGGGACGGAAGACGATGTCGCGGTAGCCGGGTGAGGCGGCGGTCAGGCCGGCGACCGTGGTGTGCAGCCACTGGGCGACCGCGCCGAGGGCGTAGTGGTTGAAGGAGGTCATCTCGCCCGGGTTGACGGTGCCGTCGGGGAGCATGCTGTCCCAGCGTTCCCAGATGGTGGTGGCGTCGTGCTTCAGCGCGTACAGCCAGGAGGGACAGTCCTGCTGGAGAAGCAGGGTGTAGGCGGTGTCGACATGGTGGGTGGCGCTGAGTGCGGGTGTCACGAGCGGCGTGCCGATGAAGCCGGTCTGGATGGTGTGGCCGCCTGCGGCGACGAGTTCGGCGAGACGGTTTCCTGCCGCAATTCGGGCGGCCGGGTCGGGAAGCAGGTCGAACTGGAGGGCAACGGCGTAGGCGGTCTGGGTGTCGCTGGTCATCAGGCCGGAAGGCAGTACGTAGGCGTCGATGAAAGCCTGGCGTACCCGGTGTGCGAGATCCTCGTAGCATTGACGGTCTCCTTCGAGTCCCAGGACGCCTGCGGTCCACGCCGTGTGCCGCGCGGACCAGGCGTAATAGGCGGTCGCGATGAGGTGGCGGTCGGTGCGCCCGGCGCCCGGATCCTCCGGAGGCGCGGACGGGTCGAGCCAGTCGCCGAGCTGGTAGCCGCGGTTCCACAGTCCCGACGGGTCCGCGAGTTCGGTGATGAGGTCGACCCAGCGGCGTGCGCTGTCGTACTGGGCGGCCAACAGCCCGGTGTCGCCGGAGTCCTGGTAGAGCACCCATGGGGTCAACGCCACGACGTCCCCCCAGCCCGCGCCCGGTCTGGCCGGTGTCCACTGCGGGCCACCGGGGATCGCCGGCACGTACCAGGGCACGGTGCCGTCGTCGTGCTGCTCTGCGGCGACGTCGCGCAGCCAGGATGTGAGCATGCCGTGACAGTCGTACAGGAAGGCTGCGGTGGGTGCGAAGACCTGGATGTCGCCGGTCCAGCCGAGCCGTTCGTCGCGCTGCGGGCAGTCGGTGGGCAGGTCGACGAAGTTGCCGCGCAGGCTCCACACCACGTTCTCGTGCAGCCGGTTCACCTGGTCGTTGGAGCATGCGAACCAGCCGGTCCTGGCCATGTCGGTGTGGTGGACGCGGGCCACGATGTCGCGGTGGGGGTCGCCGCCGCGCCAGCCGGTGACCTCGGCATAGCGGAAGCCGTGGATGGTGAAGCGTGGCTCCCACGTCTCCCGGCCATTGCCCCGTAGGACGTACCGGTCGGTGGAGATGGCCCCGCGCAGGGGGCGCACGCACAGTTCGCCGTCCTGGAGCACCTCGGCGTGACGGATGACGACCGTGTGTCCGGCCGGTCCCGTCACGGTGATGCGGACCCTGCCGACGAGATTCTGGCCGAAGTCCACCAGGAGACGGTCGGCGTCGAGGGCGGTCACCTGGGCCGGGGCGATCTCCTCGGTGCAGCGCACCGGTGGCCCGGTGGGGGCGACCAGTGTCGCCGGGTCCCGGGTGACGATGTCGACCGGTGACCAGTCGCTGTCGCCGAATCCGGGGGTGGACCATCGCAGTTGTTCGTCCGCTTCGAGGACGGCTCGCCGCTGGCGCTGGCGGTGCTTCTGCGGGGCTCCGTCTGGGTTACGCCTCAGGGGGGAGAAGCCGTGCGGCTCGAGTCCGGTGACGTCGCCGTTCTGTGCGGCGGTGCACCGTATGTGATCGCAGACGACCCGACTACCCAACCCGATATGGTGATCCGCGCCGGAGGCCGCTGCACGAATATGCAGGGTGAGGAACTGGCTGCGCCGCGGGCTTCGGGCGCGGACACCGGGCACATAGCCGGGCCGGACAGCACACTCCTGCTGAGCGGCCTGTACACCGTGGACACCGGCGTGCCGGGCCGGCTGCTCGCGGCCCTGCCGCCGCTGGCCGTCGTCGAAGCGAGTACGGGCGCCTGCCCCTTCACCTCGTCGACCTTCGAGGTGTTCGCCCGCGAGGAACCCGGACAGCAGGTCCTGCTGGACCGGGCACTGGACCTGATGCTCATCACCGCCCTGCGTGCATGGTTCACCCGTCCCACCGCCCAGGTACCCACCTGGTACGTGGCCTACAGCGACCCGGTTACCGGACCCGCCCTGCGCCTGCTGCAAGCCGACCCCGCCCACCCATGGACGCTGCCCGCACTGGCGGCGAAGACAGGTGTGTCCCGGGCGAACCTGGCCCGGCGCTTCACCGCCCTTGTCGGACAACCGCCCATGACCTACCTACAGGAACGCCGCCTCGCCCTGGCGGCCGACCTGCTACGCGAGCCCGACACCACACTCGCCACGGTCGCGGCCCGCGTCGGGTTCTCCGGCGCCTTCGCCCTGAGCGCCGCGTTCAAGAGAAGACACGGCATCAGCCCGAACGAGTACCGCGCGCGCGAGGCAGGGGCAGAGACCTGACCGCTCCGGGCGGACACGCTCTTTCCTCCCTGCGGGGCGTCGGGCCGAAACCAAAGCCGCCGGCCCGACCGACATCCCCCCAGGCCGAGAGACCCCCTGAATCACCCACACCACGACATGCGGACGCCCTCAAGACATCGCCAGGTCGGACGCGACTCGGGCGGGACCGTGCCTGGTGCAGCGTGCTCGTCAAACCTTCGTCAGCGACCGCGCCGGGGATCACCGAGGAGACGCTCCGGCGGTGGCTCGACCTCGGCGGACGCGGCCAGGCCGAGGAGCACGGCGTGGACCCTGACCGGCTGCTCACCGAGACCCGCACCGCGCGAGAGGCGTCCGCGCAGCGGGCGTACGACCTGATGGACGTGTTCCTTGCGGACATCGACGATCTGAGGATTCGCGGGGTGGAGAACTCGATCCGTAACACGTTGAGGTCTGGGCATAGGGCCGATGTCGCGTCCACGTCCACCAGGCCGCCACCTGGAAGGCCGGTGACACGGATCGTGGTTCCGTCGGCTCAGGCGCGGCCTGCCCCGGACGAAGTCGCCGATCGTCAGCTCCACGCCTCTGTTCTTCGGCAGGCACGACTCCGGCAGGTGTGCGGAGGCGGTGTCCAGCGGTAAAGGAGTTGTTCCGCCGTCGCCGAAGCGGCGAGCCGGGCAGACGACACCGCGTGTGGGGAGTGCCCGTCGAGATGATCACTGCAATACGTCCGCGGCGTCGGCCATGGCGACTCTTCCTGGGCTGATCTACTCCGGTTACGGGTCGGCTCTCGTTGGACGCGTCCCTGCGCCTCAGCGATTGAACTTCCAGGTGATGTGAGAGTCCGTCACCCGGGTCACGGTCACCGGGATGTCGACGGTGGTGCCGTCGTTTCTCTTGCCTTTACAGATGATGGTGGTGCCGGTGACCGCTTTCAAGCCGGTCGGGCAGAACGCGCGCACCTTCACTCCGACCCATGGGAGCGGGTGGTATTTGCTGTGGGTCCGGCCGGAGACGATGTCGGGCGCGAGGGCCTTGTGGCCGCCCACCGTCACGGTGTCGAACTGGTTGAGTTCGGTGGTCGACTCCGTGCCGGAGACCAGACGGGTACCCAGACCGCCGAGGACGAGCAAGGCGGCCGCGCCGCCGACGACGCCGACAAGGAACCTGCTGTCCGGCATGGCGCGCTCCTGATCCCTGGAGAGGCGGAAAGCACCGGCCGCGGTCGTGGACACCCGCGAACGCATCGGTCCACGATCAGCGTCGGATAGCGGGCTACAGCGTCTGGCGTCCGACAGCCGTCCTGATGGTCGGTCTGACCGCCGTGCTGTGGCCGACCGCGCCGCGACGCGAGTGGCTCACCCCGCAGCTACGCACCCTTGTACCTGAGGTGGTCTCCGTTCTGTACACGGCCGGTTCGATTCTGAGGCACCGCAACGTCCCCTTCGGCCCGGGTGAGTTCGCCGTTCTGCTGTGCCTGCTGTTCATCGCCGTACGCCACGGTCCGCCGCGCTGAGCCGTGGCATGCGGCGTGCTGGACGCGGGCGCCGTGCTCGCCACGCCGGTACGGTACTTCCGATCGCTGTGGTCGGACGACGCGCAGACCTACGTCGTGGTGGGTCTGTTCCTGGTCGGACTCACCGCCGGGCTCGCGGCCTACCTGCGCTCGTTGAACTACTGCCGCACCGTCGCCCTCACAGAGACGCGCCGGGAGGAACGCGTGGCGAGCGCCGCCGACCTGCACGACTTCGTCGCCCATCACGTCACCGGCATCCTGGTGCAGACGCAGATGACCCGCATGATGGCGACCGCTGGGCCGGAGGGCCTCGACCCCGTGCTGGCGAGCATCGAACGTGCCGCCACGCAGGCGCTCGCGTCGATGCGCCGGACCGTCGGCGTGCTGCGCGACACCACGGCGGAGGAGGCCGACCGGCGCCCCGTTGGTGACCTGGCCGCGATTGTCGACCTGGCCGAGGGCGCGGTTGCCCAGCAGCGCGGGCGCGGCCCTCACCTGGAGGCGTTCTTCGGCTGCATGTACTACGCGGCGATGCGGCCTGCGGAGGTCATACCTCTCCGGCTCGAACAGTGCCATCTGCCCGACTCCGGATGGGGGATGCTCAACCTGTCGGGTGGCGTCGTCACAGCAGGCAGGCTTCGCGGGCGGCTGCCCGGTCGCCGCGGGGATGTCCCGTCGCCCCGCCGAACCTGCGCGCCCAGCGCCACCACGGCTGTGCACCGCAACCGCCGACCACGGAGCCGCGCGAGGCCGCCCGAGCGCGGGACATCGCAGTCGCCGCCGCCGCGGTGGACCGCGCGGAATCCACCCAGTCCACCGGGGATGTCGTAACCGCCGCCTTCTCCACCCGGAACGGCGCGGCGGGCGGGGCGTTGGCGGACCAGGGCGTTCCGTGCGAGCGCGCCGCAGTACTCGCCGCGTTCGTGATCAGCGCGCTGGAGGGGGCGATCCTCATCGCCCGGGCCGACCGGTAAGTCCGGGCACCGACCACCGACCACCGACCACCGACCACCGACCACCGACCACCGACCACCGTGCTCCGGGAACTGGGTGCCCTTCTCGACCGCGCTGTGGGCGAGGCGGTGATGGGCTGACGGGCTTCGCCGAGAAGCTCCGGCGCCGCGGATCGGGCAAAATGGGCCCATGGTGCCGACGGCGGAGAACATGCAGGGTCCCGAGGCGCACACCGCGAGCGGACTCGGAGCCTATCTGCGGGCGCGCCGCGCACAGATCGCCCCCGAGCGGGCCGGGCTGACGACTGCGTCCGGCCTGCGCCGCACACCGGGCCTGCGCCGGGAGGAAGTCGCCGCACTGGCCGGGATCAGCATCGACTACTACGTGCGTCTCGAGCGCGGCAAGGAGACCCACCCGAGCCCGTCCGTCGTCGACGCCCTCGCCCGCGCCCTCCGTCTGAACGAGCAGGAGCACCGGCATCTGCGCGAGCTTGTGGCCCAGGCCCAGGCGCATGCCCACACCGGCTCCGCCCGAGCGGATCCCTCTCCAGCCCGCGAGGTCCGGCCGGGACTGGCGTTGCTGCCCGAGCAACTGCGCCCCAATCCGGTCCTGGTCCTCGGCCGCACCCTGGACGTGCTGGCCTGCAACCCCGGGGCGTTGCGCCTTTTCGCCGGCCTGGATGCCCAGCCTCCGCAGCGGCGGAGCCTCGTACGGTACGTCTTCCTCCACCCGCTCGCCCGCGAGGTGCTCGACGACTGGGACGAGCAGGCCCGTTCCTGCGTCGCCCGGCTGCGCAAGCTGGCCGGCATCGACGCGGCCGCACCGGACCTGACCGACCTGGTCGCCGAACTCATGCCGAAGAGCCCGGAGTTCGCGCAGCTGTGGGACCGCTTCGACATCACCCCGCATGCGCAGGGCTTCAGGACGTTCCACCATCCCGACGTCGGGGACGTCCGCCTCGGCTGGGAGTCCATGCCGCTGGACGACAGCCCGATGCAGCGCTTCGTCGTGTTCTTCGCCGAGCCGGACAGCCCTGATCACGCCAAGATGCTCCTGCTCGACGAGGGCCACAGTCCCGACAAGGGCCACAGTGAGCCGCGAACTCCGTCAGGAGGACGGCTCGGCGGGCGTCAGGCGTGACTCCTCGGCGTCGAGGCGGGCCTGTAGGAGACGCAGGACGGTGTCGTCGATCTGCTGGCTGTCGCGCAGGCGGATGACAGTGGCGCGTTTGTGAGTGAGGACGGCGAGGCGCAGGGCGGCGTAGTCGGCCCGGTGGCGCAGTGCGGGGTGGAGGCCGGGGTCGTCCGGGTCGGCGCCGAGCAGATCGAGGTGGAGCTGGAGTTCCTGGCGCATGCGGTCGGTGGCGTGCTCGCTCGCGCCCAGGTCGGCGGCGAGGGCGTCGAGTTCGTCCAGGGCCTCCTGGGTGGCGGTGGTCTCGGCGAGCCTGGTCTCGTCCCGCACGGTCGTGTCGTCGGACAGGTGCGCCCAGCGGACGACGGCGGGGAGCGCCGCACCCTGGACGACCAGGGCGACGACGATGACTCCTGCGGTGACGAACACGATGGTGTCCCGGTCGGGGAACGGGGCGCCGTCGTCGAGGGTGGTGGGGACGGAGAGCGCGACGGCGAGCGAGACCGCACCACGGAACCCGGACAGGCCGCTGACGACGCGGGAACGGTGGCTGACCCGGCGCAGTCGCTGCTCGGGGCGCCGGTCCAGGGCTCGGATCACGAAGGCCGACAGGAACAGGAAGGCGATGCGCACGGCCACGAGGACCACGCACACGGCCAGGACGGTCCAGATGGCCTGGGTGAGGGCGGAGCGGTCCAGGTCGCGCACGACCGTGGGGATCTCCACGCCGATCATGAGGAACAGGGCGGCGTTGAGCAGGAAGGTGGCGACCTCGTAGAAGGAGTGGCCGAGGAGACGGTCCGTCGCGCCGCTGGCCCGGGGCGAGGCACGGCTGACGATCAGGCCGCAGACGACCACCGCGAGGACCCCGGACGCCTCGACGGACTCGGCGAGGAGGTAGGCCGTGAACGGGGTCAGCAGCGCCAGCACGATCCGCAGCATGGGGTCGGTGAGCCGTCGTAGCAGGACCAGGGCGGGCCAGGCGACGAGGGCGCCGGCCACGGCCCCGCCGACGTAGGCGACCAGGAACAGCCAACTGACGTGGCCCCAACCCAGATGCTCCTCGCCCGTGGTGACGCCGACCGCGACGCCGTAGAGAACGAGGGCGGTTCCGTCGTTGACCAGGCTCTCGGCCTTGAGCATGGTCAGCGAGCGCTCGGGCAGCAGTCCCCGCAGGGCCGTCACGGCGGTGGCGTCGGTGGGGGCGACGGCCGCGCCGAGCACCCACGCGGGACCCCAGCCCATGCCGAGCGCGTGCGCCACCGCCGCGACAGCCGCGGCGGTGGCGATCACCAGCAGCGTGCTCACCAGCACGATGCCGCGCAGGCTGCGCCGGATCGAGCGCAGGGAGGCGGTGAGGCTCTCCCAGTACAACAGGATGGGCAGGAACAGCAGCAGAACCACGTCGGGCGGCAGCTCCACCTCACGCAGTGAGGGCAGCAGTCCTGCCAGGACGCCGAAGGCCAGCAGCAGCACCGGCTGGCCGATCCGCAGCCGAGGGCCGAGCGCGCCGCAGAGCAGCACCCCGATGCCGAGGACGACGGCGAGTTCCAGACCGACCATGGAGCCCCTTAGCCCGCTGCCATCGCGTTGCGCACGCCCGCGCTGTCGACGAACTGCTCGAAGCGGACGATCCTTCCGCCGAACTGCTCGCGGGCCGCCTCGCCGGGCGGGAACTGCCCACCGGGCCGGTAGGTGGCGGCGAGCACCGCGACGGTGATCAGGCTGCGGTCGCGCGGAGACAGGCCCTCGCGCTCCCATACGTCGCCGAAGAGCACGTCGTCGGTGAGCTGGACCATCTTCGGCGCGAGGTCACCGAGCAACTGCTGAGCCCGGGAGGGTTGCGTGGGCATACAGGACTTCTCCTGGGTGGGTGGCGGTGGCGGTGGGCCGGCGCACCGCGCGCGAGCGGGCGGCAGCCCGGCGAACGGCACGGTCACTACGCCACTTGGCCGGAACGGCCGGCGTGGGCGGCCGTCCCACGTCAGCAGTCTCATGGCCGGATGCGGGCCGCGCCACTCGGATGGGGGGCCCTGTCATTGCCCTGTTCCCGGCTCCCCCACAGCCCTGGCCCGGAATGGGGGGAGGGGAGATCGGGGGTGTGACAGGGCCCCCCAACCGGCGTGCGTGCCACGGGCTGGGTGCTTAGCGTCGAACCATGCCTACCAGCACGCTTTCCCTGAACAACGGTGTGAGCATCCCGGCCATCGGGCTTGGCGTCTTCCAGACCCCGCCCGACGTCACGACCGCCGCGGTCACCGAGGCGCTCCGCGTCGGCTACCGCCATATCGACACGGCCGCCGCCTACGGCAACGAACGCGAGGTCGGTGAGGGCCTGCGCCGCGCGGGCCTCGCCCGTGACGAGGTGTTCGTCGAGACGAAGGTCTGGATCACCGACTACGGCTACGACGCCACGCTGCACGCGTTCGACAAGAGCGCGGGCAAACTCGGCGTCGACCAGCTCGACCTGCTGATCCTCCACCAACCCCTGCCCTCCGCCTTCGACCGCACGCTGGAGGCCTACCGGGCGCTGGAGAAACTGCTGGCCGACGGCCGGGTACGCGCCATCGGCGTCAGCAACTTCATGCCCGAGCACCTGGAGCGCCTGCTGGCCGAGTCGTCCGTTGTCCCCGCGGTCAACCAGATCGAACTCCACCCGTACTTCCAGCAGAAGGCGCTGCAGAAGCTGCACGCCGACCACGACATCCTGACCCAGGCCTGGTCGCCGATCGGCGGCATCACCTCCTACCGCGGCGGTGAGAAGCGGACCTTCGACGATCCGACGCTGCTCGACATCGCGGACCGGTACGGAAAGTCCGCCGCGCAGGTGATGCTGCGCTGGCACCTGCAGGAAGGCCGCTCGGCGATCCCGAAGTCGACCAAGCCCGCCCGCATCGCCGAGAACTTCGACGTCTTCGGCTTCGAGCTGAGCGCCGACGAACTCGCCGCGATCGACGCGCTCGACACCGGCGTCCGGGGAGGACCGGAACCCGACAGCATCACGCTGGAGGGCTACTCGATCGACATCCCCGAAGCGTGATCCCACCGGGGGCAGGGAGGCGGCCAGCCGTCCCCGCCCCCGCTTTCATGGAAGAAGCTCACTCATGGCCAGCACCACCCCGCTGACCGTCCTGGTCGTCGGCGCGACCGGCAGCATCGGCACCCACGTCGTCGCCGAAGCTCTCCAACAGGGCCACCATGTCAAGGCCCTCGCCCGCGACCCCGAGCGCGCCCGTGCCTCGCTGCCGGACGGCGCGCGGATCGTCGCCGGCGACCTGGGCAGGGCAGACACCCTGGCCGACGCGGTCGACGGCATCGACGCAGTGGTCTTCACGCACGGTTCCCACGGCGGCCCGGGACAGGCGGAACGCGTCGACTACGGCGGCGTCCGCAACACCCTTGAGGCCCTGGGGCAACGGCCCGCCCGGATCTCGCTGATGACCGCGATCGGAGTCACCGGCCGCCCCGAGGGCGCCGGACGCGGCGACGACGACCCGATCACCGACGCCCACGCCTGGAAGCGCCGCGCCGAGCGCCTGGTCCGTGCCAGTGGCCGCCCCTACACCGTGGTGCGTCCCGGCTGGTTCGACTACAACGCCCCTGACCAGCACGCCCTGGTGATGCTGCAGGGCGACACCCGGCACGCCGGCGACCCCAGCGACGGCGTCGTCTCCCGCCGCCAGATCGCCCAGGTCCTCGTCTCCGCCCTCACCACTACTGAGGCAGATCACAAGACCCTCGAACTCGTCGCCGAGCACGGTCCGGCCCCCACCGACCTCGCCCCGCTCTTCGCCGACCTCGCGGCCGACCCTTCCGGCTCTCTCGACGCCGCCCTGGACAAGGCCAACATGCCGCTCGACACCGAACCCGAAAGCGTCCGGCAGGAGTTGGAAGCCGTCCGCACCGGCTGACTGCTTCGGCCCGACCCGGGTGGCGTCAGCGCGGGATGAGCTTGAGCGTGGCGGCGCGGGCCTGCTCGGTGAGCACGTGGTCGACGATGCCCCGGTAGGCGTCGTACTTGGCGTGGTAGGCGGTGTCCACGGCGGGCTGGTCGGCCGGGTCGGCGTCGGTGAAGCAGCACGTCGAGGTCACCGCCGCAGGTCAGGCCCACAGCGGGCGTGGTGGGGCACGCCTCAGAGCAACGCCTCGGCGGTGATGGGGAGTTCGCGCACCCGCCGGCCCGTGGCGTGGAAGACGGCGTTGGCGATGGCGGGCGCCACGCCGACCAGGACGACCTCGCCGAGACCCTTGACGCCGAGGGGGTCGGCCTCGTCGTCCCGGCCGTCGACGTAGATCGCCTTGAGGTCGGGGACGTCGGCGTTGACCGGCACCAGGTAGTCGGCGAGGTTGGCGTTGACGATCCGGCCGTCGCGGTGGTCGGTGACCGTGTGCTCCAGCAGGGCCGCGCCGATACCGCCGGTCATCGCGCCGATGGCCTGGCTGTCGGCCAGCTTGGGGCTGATGATCCGGCCCGCGTCGAAGACACCGAGCATCCGCCGCACCCGCACCAGACCGAGGCGGGCGTCGACGGCGACCTCGGCGAACACCGCGCCGTAGGCGTACATGGAGGAACGGGACTGGGCCGGGGTCCAGGAGCCCATCGCTTCCAAGTAGGGGCGGTTGTTGCGGGTGAGGAGCTGCCGGTACGTCTCCCCGCGAGCGGGGTTGTCCGTCACGTGCAGCCGGCCGCCGCGCACGACGACGTCGTCGGCGTCGGCGCCGTACAGCGGCGATCGTGAGTCCTCGACGGCGAGCTGGACCGCCTGCTGTCGCAGCTTGTCGCAGCCGTCCTGGACCGTCGATCCGACACTGGCCATGGTCAGCGAGCCGCCGTGGAGCGGGGCCGTGGGCATGTTGGTGTCGCCGAGGCGGAAGGTGACGTTGCGGACGGTGAGGCCGAGGGCGTCGGCGGCGACCTGCGTCATGGAGGTGTAGGTGCCGGGGCCCATGTCGCTGGTCGAGGACTCCATCAGGGCGGTGCCGTCGGCGTCGAGGCGTACCCGGGCCTGCCCCGGGGCGCGCAGGGTGTCGTAGACCGCGGTCGCCATGCCGGTGCCGATCAGCCAGTCGCCGTCGCGGGTGGAACGGGGCCTGGGGTTGCGGCGGTGCCAGCCGAACTCGCGGGCGCCGGTGGTGTAGCACTCGCGCAGTCGCCGGGTGGAGAAGGGCCGCCCGCTGAACTGGTCGTTCTCGGGTTCGTTGCGCCGGCGCAGTTCGATGGGGTCGATGCCGAGTTCGGTGGCGAGTTCGTCCATCGCGCTCTCGATGGCGAAGGCGGCGGTGGAGTAGCCCGGGCCGCGCATGGGGGTCGGGGTGTTCACGTCCAGCCGCACCGGCTGGTGGGTCTGGCTGACGTTGGGTGTCGTGTAGAGCATCTGCCCCGGGGAGACGACACCGCGTTCCGCGAAGGTCTCGTACGTGGCCGTCTCCGCGCGCAGGTCGTGGGTCATGGCCGTCAGCCGCCCGCCGCGGTCGCTGCCCAGCCGCACCTTGTACTCGTACGACGGCCGGTAGCCGACCCCGAAGTAGAGCTGCCGGCGTGTCAGCACGAGCTTGACCGGGCGGCCCACCTCACGGGCGGCGAGCGCCGCGATGGTGATGTGCGGCCAGGCCCGCGCCGCATTACCGAAGGCGCCGCCGACGAAGGGCGAGATGACGCGGATGTTCGCCGCCGGAATACCGAAATTCGCGGCGAGTTCGTCCCGCGGGCTCGCCACCCACTGGGTCTTGTCCCACAGCGTGAGCCGGTCACCGTCCCATTGGGCGACGGTGGCGTGCAGCTCCATCGCATTGTGGTGGGTGCGGGCGAGCCGGTACGTCATCTCCAGCCGTACGGCGGCGGATTGCAGGGCCGCCTCCGCGTCGCCGCGCGCGTAGGTGCGGGGCTCGCCCGCCGCCGTACCGTCGGCCAGGTCGGTGACGGGCCGTTCGGCGTCGTAGTCGACTCTCACCAGGCTCGCCGCGTGCTGCGCCGCCTCCAGGGTGGTGGCGACGACCACGGCGACCGGCTGGCCGTGGAAGTGGACCTGGTCGTCCTGGAAGACACGCAGCCGCTCACCCGGGAGGTTGAGCGAGCCGGGGTTGGGCCCGTACGGCAGCTTGGGGGCGTTGCGGTGGTGGATGACCTTCAGGACGCCTGCCTGGGACTCGGCGGCGCTCGTGTCGATGCCGGTGATGCGGCCGCGGCCGGCGCTGCTGTCGACGACCACCGCGTGGACGACGCCCGCGGGCTCGTGATCTGCGGCGTACTTCGCCTGCCCGGTCACCTTCAGCCGCCCGTCCACCCGGGAGAGCGGTGCGCCGACGGCTGCCTGCGGCTGGGGGCTCATTTGCTGTCTCCTACGATGCGCAGCTGGCGTTCCACGGTCCGCTTGAGCAGCTCCATCTTGAAGCGGTTGTGCGCGAGGGGGAGTGCTCCGTCCGCGGCCGACTCGGCTGCCCGGGCCCAGAGTTGGTCCGAGGGGCGCTCGCCGACGAGGGCTCGTTCGACCTCGGGCAGCTTCCATGGCACGGTGCCCACCCCGCCCGCGGCGACCTTCGCCTCGCGGATCACGCCGCCACGGACGTGCAGGGCGACGGCGGCGGAGGTGAGGGCGAACTCGTAGGACTGACGGTCCCGCACCTTCAGATAGCCGGACTTCAGTGGGCGTGGATACGCCGGGACTTCGACTGCTGTGATCAACTCGCCCTTCCTGAGCACCTGTTCGCGGTTCGGGGTGCCGCCCGGTCGGAGGTGGAAGTCGGCGAAGGGGATCCGCCGCCCCCCGTCGGGCCCCAGCAGGTGGACGGTTGCCTCCAGTGCCGCGAAAGCGACGGCCACGTCGGAAGGGTGGGTGGCCACGCAGTCGTCGGAGGTACCCAGGATCGCGTGGGTGCGATTGAAGCCCTCACGGGCCGCGCAACCGGAGCCCGGCTCACGCTTGTTGCAGGCGGCGGTCACGTCCCGGAAGTAGGTGCACCGGGTGCGCTGCATGATGTTGCCGCCGATGGTGGCCATGTTGCGCAGTTGGGCCGAGGCGCTGAGTTCCAGGGACTGGGAGATGACCGGGTAGAGGGTGCGCACCTTCGGGTTCGCGGCCGTCTCGGCCATACTCACCAGTGCGCCGATGCGCAGACCGCCGCGCTCGGTGACCGTGACCTCGCGCAGCGGCAGGCCACTGATGTCGACCAGGGTCTCGGGGCGTTCGACCGTCTCCCGCATGAGGTCGACGAGTGTGGTGCCGCCGGCGATATAACGGCCGCCTCGGCGCCCGGCCTTGAGGGCTTCGCGGGTGTCGGACGGCTTCGTGTAGGAGAAGGGGTGCATCGGCTCACTTCCCCTGTGCGGTCTGCTCGACCGCGCGCACGATCTTGACGTAACAGCCGCAGCGGCAGATGTTGCCGCTCATCCACTCCCGGATCTCCTCGGCGGAGCCGGTGTGGCCCTCCTTGATGCAGCCGACGCCGGACAGGATCTGTCCCGGCGTGCAGTAGCCGCACTGGAAGGCGTCCTGATCGATGAACGCCTGTTGGAGGGGATGGAGTTGGTCGCCGTCGGCCAGGCCCTCGATGGTGGTGACCTCGGAGCCCTCCAGGCGAACCGCCAGGGTGAGGCAGGAGTTGACCCGGCGTCCGTCGACCAGGACGCTACAGGCGCCGCAGGCCCCCGCGTTGCAGCCCTTCTTGGACCCTGTCAGACCGAGGTGCTCGCGCAAGAGGTCCAGCAGCGACGTCCGGTTGTCGACCGTGACGGTGTGCCGCTTGCCGTTGACCGATAAGGAGACGCGGCTGGCGGGCGGTGCTTCGGCGGCGGCCGCCTCCTGGGTGCCGAAGGGGGAGGCGACCGTGGTCAGACCGCCGGCCACGACGGCACCACCGACGGCGGTGGTCGTCGCGATGAACGTGCGCCGGGACGGCGCTGTCGGTGGTCCCTCGGCAGGAGCGACGGGTGACGCGGGGGGTTCGGTAGACATGCCCACTCTCTCGTTTCGGCGACGGAACCGGGCGGAGGGACTCGTGGCTGCGGGTACGTGCGGGGCCCACGGGCACGAGCGATGCGGAATCGCACCGTCAGCCTCGCGAATTGACCAGTCCTTTACCAGGCCCTGTTGTGAGGGGGTAACAGCAGGGCCCCCCACGGCACTTGGCATCCGGTACCGAAAGGAAGACAGTGCGGCGCCGCGGGCTCGCCCGAGTGATCTGCGCGGTCAGAGACGGGACTTGCTCACCGGAACGGGGAGCGGCAGGCCGCGGAGCGGTGTGTGCCGCCGCGGCCTGCCGCTCAGGGTGTGGTTCAGCTGTCCAGGCGCCGCGCGCTCAGCCAGTTGACCATCTTCGGGTCATGGTGGTCGAAGAAGAGCGTGGCTCCGGTGTCCAGGCCGGCGACGGACGCCATCTCGGCGTCGGTGAGCGCGAAGTCGAACACGTCGATGTTCTCCGCCATGCGCTCGGCGCGTACCGACTTCGGGATCGAGGCAACCCCACGCTGGACCGCCCAGCGCAGCACCACCTGGCCCACCGACTTCCCGTACTTCTTGCCGATTTCGCTCAGCACCGGGTTGGCGAACAGATCGTTCTTGCCCTCCGCGAAGCCACCCCACGCCTGGTGCTGGACGCCCTGCTCGCGCATCAGTTCCTGATAGTCGGCACGCTGGAAGAAGGGGTGGGTCTCGATCTGGTTGACGGCGGGCGTGACCTCGTTGTTGATGATCAGGTCGAGCAGGCGGTCGGGGTAGAAGTTGGAGACGCCGATCGCCTTGGCACGGCCCTGCCGGTTGATCTCCTCCATGGCCCGCCACTGGCCGTACACGTCGCCGTAGGGCTGGTGCATCAGGTACAGGTCCAGGTAGTCGAGCCCGAGCTTGGCCAGCGACGCCTCGAAGGCACGCTTGGTGTTCTCCTCGGCAGGCCCGTCCTGGACGTACAGCTTGGTCGTGACGAAGAGTTCCTCGCGCGGGATGCCGCTGTTCTTGATCGCCCGGCCGACGGCCTCCTCGTTGCCGTACGACGCCGCCGTGTCGAGCAGCCGATAGCCGGCCGCGAGGGCCTCGGTGACGACCTGCTCGGTCTCCTCGGCCGGGATCTGGAAGACGCCGAAGCCGAGGATCGGCATCTCGACGCCGTTGTTCAGGGTGACGTTCTGCATGGGATTTCCTTCAACGGGTTCAGCGGGGGAGGGTCAGCGCTCGAGCATCTTGAGCTGGGCTTCGGTATGGGTGGCGCCGGCCGCAGGCGGGAGGCTTGTCAGGCGGTCGAGCTGGGCGGGGGTGAGCCGAACGGCGTCGGCGCCGGCGTTCTCTTCGAGGCGGCTCACGCGCTTGGTGCCGGGGATGGGGGCGATGTCGTCGCCCTGCGCGAGCAGCCAGGCGATGGCGACCTGGGCCGGCGTGGCGCCGACTTCATCGGCGACGGCCTTGACCTCGTCGGCCAGGCGCAGATTGTGCTGGAAGTTCTCGCCGGTGAAGCGCGGGTTGTCCTTGCGGAAGTCGTTCTCGGCGAAGCCGTCGGTGGAGCGGATCGCGCCGGTGAGGAAGCCGCGTCCCAGCGGCGAGAACGGGACGAAGCCGATGCCGAGTTCGCGCAGCGCAGGCAGTACTTGTGCCTCCGGGTCGCGCGTGAAGAGGGAGTACTCGGACTGGACGGCGGTGACCGGCGTGACGGCGTTCGCGCGGCGGATCGTCTCCGGCCCGGCCTCGGACAGGCCGAACGCGCGGACCTTCCCCTCGGCGATCAGCTCGCCCACGGCGCCCGCCGTCTCCTCGATCGGGACGTTCGGGTCGACGCGGTGCTGGTAGTACAGGTCGATGTGGTCCGTGCCGAGACGCTGGAGCGAGCCCTCGACGGCGGTGCGGATGTTGGCCGCGCCGGAGTCCAGGTGCCCGGGCCCGTCGTCCCCGTGGGAGACAAGGCCGAACTTCGTGGCCAGCACCACGTTGTCGCGGCGGTCCTTGAGGGCGCGCCCGAGGAGTTCCTCGTTGGTGTACGGGCCGTAGATCTCGGCGGTGTCGATGAAGGTGACACCCAGCTCCAGGGCGCGGTGCACGGTACGGATGGACTCCGCCTCGTTGGTCCCGGCGCCGGTGTATCCCTGGGACATGCCCATCGCGCCAAGACCGATCCGGGAAACCTCCAGGTCACGCAGGTGGATGTGGTGCATCAGTGCTCTCCGCTCCGTCGTCTTCGGGCCGGTTCTTCGCAGGTGCTTGCGGACTGGGCGCTCGCCGTTCGGGAGCCGCTTCCACTCTGGCCCAGGCGTCCGGCCTCCGCTTGTCGCGTGCCCTCGGCCCATGGCGGCAGGGCCGGACCGGGCACGGCACCAAGCGCCGTACGGCACTGCGATCGTGGGCCTCATGGGAAGCCTATGGGCAGGTCCCGCCCGTCACGGCGCCTGAGCGCCTCAGATGACGGGCCGAGCTGTTCGGGGGAATGACAGGGCCCCCAACATGTCGACCAAGTGGATCGGGGGTTTGTTACGGGCGGGCTCAAGACGCCGCGGGCCCGGCTCACGAGCGGTAGCGAACCGGCGCGCTGCCGGCAGCGCCTTGCTCAGTCCCGGAGGAGGCCGGTGCGGCGCAGCCACGACTGGACCGCGGCGTCGGCGTCCCGGACTTCCTCGCCGCGTACCGCGAGTCCTTCGCCGACGGTCGCGCCCCGGCACGACGCCGCGTAGTCGCGCTCGGTGGTGCCCAGCCCGCTCATGGCATGCGTCGTGAACGGAAGGACCGTCTTGCCCCGGAAGTCGAACTTCTCGGTGAAGGTCGTCATGATCATGGGTGCTCGTACGTTCCAGATGGGACTGCCCAGCAGCACCGTGTCGTAGCGCTCGATCGAGGACGGGAGGTCGGCGACGGCCGGCCGGGCATCGGCGTCCTGCTCGCGGATATTGCGCGCGACCGTCTCCTCGTAATCGTCCGAGTAGGGGTCGACGGCCTCGATGCGATGTACGTCGCACTCGATGCGCTCGCTGATCATGCGCGCGAGGACCTCGGTGTTGCCGACTTCGAGGTCGGCGCGCCCGCCGTAGGAGTAGTTCTCGCCCGGCCGGGAGAAGTAGGCCAGCAGGACCCGCTTTCCGGGCGAGGCCGTTGCAGCAGAACGCTCCGCGCTCTCCGAGGCGGCCCCGCTGGGTGAGGACGTGGAACAACCGGTGATCTGGAGACCGGTCATGGCGGTGGCTCCTCCCAGAAGTACGCCACGAAGGAGCGTGCGACGCCCCGGCGCGGCCGGTCGCGCTGTCCCGGCGTCGGGCTCAGCGGCTGTCATCAGCCGTGAATGCGCAGGTTGCCGATCCGGCTGACCTGGTCCGGGTCACGGTGGTCGAAGAACAGGGAGCTGCCGGTGTCCAGGGTGGCGACGGCGGCCATCTGGTCGTCGGTGAGCTCGAAGTCGAAGACGTCGAGGTTCTCCTTCATCCGCTCCACGCGGACCGACTTGGGGATGGCGACGACCTCCCGCTGTACGAGCCAGCGCAGGACGACCTGCGCCACGGAACGGCCGTGCTGGTCGGCGATGGCGCTGAGCACCGGGTGCGTGAAGAGGTTGTTCCTGCCCTCGGCGAACCCGCCCCACGACTCGATCTGCACGCCGCGCTCCCGCATCAGTTCCTGGTCGTCGGCGCGCTGGAAGAACGGGTGGGTCTCGATCTGGTTGACCGCGGGCGTGATCTCGTTGCGGTCGATCAGGTCGACGAGCCGGTCGGCGTAGAAGTTGGAGACGCCGATCGCCCTGACCCGGCCCTCGCGGTTCAGGTTCTCCATCGCACGCCAACAGCCGTGGACGTCGCCGTAGGGCTGGTGGATCAGGTACAGGTCGAGGTGGTCCAGGCCGAGCTTGCCCAGCGACGTCTCGAAGGCGCGCGCGGTGTTCTCCTCGCCGGTGTCCTGGACCCACAGCTTGGTGGTGACGAACAGTTCGTCGCGCGGGATGCCACTGGCGGCGATGGCGCGGCCGACGGCCTCCTCGTTGCCGTAGGCGGCCGCGGTGTCGATCATCCGGTAGCCGGCGGCCAGGGCCTCGGTGACGGCCTGTTCGGTCTGTTCCGGGGCGATCTGGAAGACGCCGAAGCCGAGGATCGGCATCTCGACGCCATTGTTGAGGGTGACGGTCTGCATGCGACTTTCCTTTTGTACGGGGCGAGTTGGGGACAGTTGGCCGGTCGGAGTCCGGTTCATGTCGGCGTGCTCATCACGCCTTCCGTTCGGGTCGCAGCAGCACGGTGGCCACGATGCTCACCGCCACGACCCCCGCGGCGATCAGGAGGCTGGTGTGCAGGCCGGAGACGAACCCGGCCCGGTCGGCGACCATCGCGCCGAAGACGGCGACGGCCAGGGCGCCACCGAGCTGGCGGGCCGCGTTCAGCACACCACTGGCGACACCGGCCCGCTCGGCGGGCACGTTCTCCAGCAGCAGGGCCACCAGCGCGGTCACGGCCATCGCGCCGCCGGCACCGACGGGCACCATCAGCACGACCGACAGCCACACCGGCGCCCCGGCGGGCACCATCACCATGGCCAGCAGACCGACCGCCATCAGGCTCTGGCCGATGGTCACCGGTATCCGCGCACCGAACCGGGTCGCGAGGCGGGCGGCGACGGGGCCCATGAAGGAGGTGAGCACGGTCATCGGCAGGAATCCCACACCGGTGGCGAGCGCGCTGAGGCCGTGCACCTGCTGGAGGTACAGCCCCAGCAGGAAGATCATTCCGTAGAAGCCGACGTTCAGGGCGAAGCCGATGGCGGCGGAGAGCGACATCGTGCGGGAGCGCAGGAGCGGCAGCGGCGTCATCGGATGCCTGCCGCGGGCCTGTGCGACCACGTAGACCACGGCCGCCACGACGGCCACGGCGAAGGCGGCCAGGACCCGTGGAGTTCCGAAACCGTCCGCACCGGCCTCGATGACGGCGTACGTCAACGCACCCATGGCGGCGACGGCGGACACCTGGCCGGTCCAGTCGAAGGGCGACTCCTGCCGGGGGGAAGGCTGGGCGCGCCGGAGAAGCAGCAGGGCCACCGCGCCGACGGGCACGTTGACGAAGAAGATCATCCGCCAGTCGACCACCGTCAGCAGTCCGCCGGCCACCGGTCCGGCGGCCGCACCGACCGAGCCGCTCACACCCCACAGGGCGATCGCCTTCGCTCGCTCCGCCGGGTCGGGAAAGGTCTCCCGCAGCAGGGCGAGGGAGGAGGGGACGACCATCGCGGCCCCGGCTCCCTGCACCAGCCGCGCCGCCACCAGAACGCCCAGATTCGGCGCGATCCCGCACACCGCGGACGCTGCGACGAACAGCCCCAGGCCGACGGCGAACGCCTGCCGGGCGCCGATACGGTCACTGATCGCGCCGGCGGACAGCAGGAACGCGGCGAAGGCGAGCGTGTAGCCGTCGACCACCCACTGAAGGCCGGTCATCCCGCTGCCGAAGCCGCGCCCGATCGAGGGAAGGGCGACGTTCACGATCATCGCGTCGACCATGATCGTGAAGAAGCCGATCAGGACGGCGGCCAGCGCCATACGCCCGCCCGACCGGCTCTGCGGCGGCAGGCCGACCGATCCTGGGTGCAGGGGTGTGGACGAGGCGGGCACGGACACGGGACGTTCTCCTGTGCTGGAAGGGCAGGATGCTGACAAGATCGAGCCTCCCGCCATTCCGGAAGCGGTGGCAGGCCGGGCTGTGCCGGGGAGCGGTGTTCGGGGGTGCGACAGGGCCCCCCACACGCCTGCCACGCAGGTCAGTGCGGTGTGAGACTTGCGGAATGTCACCCGAGCAGAGCACCAGCAGGAGCGGCGACATGGAGCTGGGCCGGTTCCTGCGCGCACGCCGTACCCAGACCCGCCCCGACCAGGTCGGCCTGACCATGGGAACCGGCCTGCGCCGTACCCCCGGTCTGCGTCGCGAGGAACTGGCCACGCTCGCCGGCATCAGCATCGACTACTACGTCCGTCTGGAGCGCGGCAAGGAGACCCGGCCCAGCCCCTCCGTGCTCGACGCCCTCGCCCGCGCCCTGCGCCTGGACGACGCGGAGCACCAGCACCTGCGCGAACTCGCCGCCCAGGCCGCCCGGTACGCCCCCGAGCCCCCGCCGCCGCCCAGCCGGACCGTGCGCCCGCACCTGAAGCTGGTCCTGGAGACGCTCCGGCCGAGCCCCGCCTACGTCATCAGCCGCAGCATGGACCTGCTCGCCTGGAACCCCGGCGGCCTCGCCCTGTACGCGGGCCTCGCCGAGTGGCCCGCGACCCAGCGCAACCTCGCCCGGTATCTCTTCCTGCACCCCACCGCGCGCACCCTTTTCCACGATGCATGGGAGTACCAGGTCCGCGGCTGCGTCGCCCGGCTCCGCGCCCAGGCCGGCATCGACCCGGACGCTCCCGACCTCACCAGCCTGGTGGGTGAACTCCTGCTGAAGAGCCCCGACTTCGCCAGACTGTGGGAGCGCTACGACGTCGTCGGGCGCAAGAAGGCGCAGAAGACCTTCCACCACCCGCAGGTCGGCGCCCTCACCCTCACCGGGCAGAGCATGCACATCGAGGACACCCCGGGCCAACGCCTCGGCGTCTACACCGCCGAACCGGGCACTGCCGACCACGACGCCATGATCCTGCTCGACCTGGCCGTGCCGGGGCCCGCCGGGCAACCGGACACGAAGGCCGAACAGCAACGGCACCTCCAGCCCTGACCCTGCGGGTCACGGCGAGGACGACGTGGCCTCGTTCTGGTTCGAAGCCGCGTCGCGCGGTGTCGGCTGGGAGCCGAGCAGGTCGAGGAGGACGAGGGCGTCGTGCTCGGCGGTGTCCGGCGCTGCGTAGTAGGTGACGAGACGGTGGCCGGGGGTGCCCTCCAGCTCCATGGTCTGGTAGCCGAGGGTGAAGTCGCCGACTTCGGGGTGGTGGAAGGACTTGCGGCCGTGGGCGCGGCTCTTGATGTCGTAGCGCTCCCACAGGCGGACGAACTCGGGGCTCTTCAGCAGGAGTTCACCGACGAGCCGGGTCAGGTCGGGCGCGTCCGGGTCGGTGCCCGCGAGTGCGCGCAGGCGGGCGACACAGCCGCGGACCTGGGTGGCCCAGTCGTGGAAAAGGGTGCGCGCGGCGGGGTGCAGGAAGACGTACCGGGCGAGGTTGCGCTGCCGGGCGGGCCACTCCTCGATGCCGGCGAGCAGTCTCAGTCCGCCGGGGTTGGCGGCGAGCAGGTCGCCCGTGCGGCTGACCACGTGGGCGGGGTTCGGCCGCAGACTCTCCAGCAGCAGCTTCACGCCCGGCCGTACGGTCCGGCTGGGCGCTGGCGCAGGCTCCGGGGCGATACGGGCGGCGATCACGGCCAGCGTGCGCAGGTGCTCGTGTTCGTCGTCCTCCAGGCGCAGTGCCCGGGCCAGGGAGTCGAGGACGGACGGACCGGGTCGGGTTTCCCTGCCGCGCTCGAGGCGGGTGTAGTAGTCGAGGCTGATCCCCGCCAGGGTGGCCAGCTCCGCACGGCGCAGTCCGGGCGTGCGGCGCATCCCGGAGGCGACCGTGAGACCGGCCTCGGCGGGGGAGATCCGCGCTCTGCGGGCGCGCAGGAAGCGCCCCAGCTCGGTGCCCCCGCTCGTGGGCTGCTCACGTGTCATGTCTTCGAGTCTGCGGTCACAAGTGACCGGCCGGTAGGCGGTTGGGAGGCCCTGTCACACCCCGGAATACCGTTCCCCGGCATTGGGGGCGCGCGTGAGAGGGCAGCGAGTCCTGCCGGGTCGCGCGGGTCGGCCCGGCAGGACTGCGCCCGTGTCTCAGACCCTGCCCGACAGGCGCCAGATCTGGTTCTTCTTCGTAGCGAGGGCGCTCGCGGGGTCGCAGGTCCACTGGTGGATCCGGGCGCCGGGAGCGGTGGAGATGTCGCTGACGTCGACGCACTTGCCGCTGTGGACGGCGACGAGTTGGTAGTCGTGGCTGTTGCCGAGTGCGGTGACGGGGTTGAGGGTGAACATCTGGTTGGTGGCGCCGCTGCAGGTGTACTGGATGACGGCGGCGTCGTCGGCGGTGGAGGCTCCGGAGACGTCGAGGCACTTGCCGCTGAGTTCGTTGACGACGGTGTAGGTGTTCGTCCGGCCCGACACCGGCTTGAGGTCGAGCATCTGCTGGTAGCCGCCCTCGCAGTTCCACTGCTGGTACTGGGTGCCGTTGGCGGTGCTCAGGTCGGTGTCGTCCAGGCACTGGCCGCTGTTCTGGCTGACGGCGACCGTGGACACGGTGGTGTCGGACGGCGGGAGCAGGGTGACGGTGTAGCCGTCCTTGGCGTTGCTCCAGGGGAGGCTGACCGAGGCCGCGTTGTTGCTGACCGTCAGGGTGGTGTCGGAGATCGTCTCCGGGCCTGCCACCGCGGCGCCGTTGTTGTAGGGGACGCGCTGGACGACCGCGCGGACCTTGCCGCTCTCCACCACCGAAGTCGTGTTCAGACCGGTGAGGTTGACGGTCACCGTGCCGGTGTTGCCGTTGCTGCCGAGCAGGATCTTGGCGTTCTTCGCGGAGTTGTCCTTGGTGGCCAGGCCGTCGGTGCCGGAGCCGGGGACGAGGTTGACGATGTTGCCGGTCTGGGAGCCGTAGTAGCGGTACATGAACCACTCGCCCAGCGGCAGGTACTGGCCTGCGCTGTTCTTGGTGAGCAGGTTCGCCTCGTTGTCGTGCAAAGCGGTGCCGGAGGCCCAGTTGCCGCGCAGGCCGTCGGCGCCCGCCCGCTCCAGGCGGCCGATGAACCAGGCGCCGCCGCCGGGGTTCTGCTGGGAGAGCGCGGCGTACTCGTTGATCTGGTACGGGCGGGTGTTGGTCAGTCCCGCGGCGGCGAGGGTGGAGTTGGCGCCGGCGACGCCCGGGACGGGGTCGGCGGGTTCGTCGTGCCAGCTGTAGATGTCGGGGGCGACGTTGTTGGCCTTGACGTAGTTGAGATACGTGGTCCACCAGCTGTTGGAGGAGGTGGGCTGGCCGGCGATGCTGGGGCCGACGATGAGCTGGCCCGGGAACGCCGCCCGGACGCGGGCGTAGAACCGCGACCACATCTGCAGGTACTGCGCCTGCGAGGCGCCCCAGAAGCCGCTGCCGTCGGGCTCGTTCCACAGGTCCCACTGGACCGTCATGTTGTTGGCTTTGACGTCGCCGATGAGCTGGGTGACGAAGTTGTCGAACTGTGTCCAGTTTCCGTTGTCACCGGGCCAGCCCACGTGGGTGGTGCTGTCGGCGCCCCACAGGTCGTGCGGCAGGATCACGAAGGTGCCGCCGAGGGCGGCGGTGCGCTTGTACTGCGCCAGGGTCGAGTTCCAGCGGGTCTGGTACTCGGCGAGGCTGGTGGCGTAGCCGCCGCTGTTGAGCTGGGCGCCGCCGGCCCGCATGAAGTGCCACTTGATGTCCTTGAAGAAGTGGTCCTGCGGGAGCGAGCCGTTCGGCGTCATGCCGTAGATCATTCCGGAGGCGCGGTAGGTGGGGGCGCCCCCGGCGGTGGCGAAGTCGACGGTGACGCTGGTGTCGGCGGCGTGCGAGGAGGTGGCGGGGAGCAGGCTCGCGGCCAGGGTCGTCAGCAGGACGGCGGCGGTTCTGAAAAGTGGGCGTGGTGAACTCAGGTACATGTGCGGCTCTTTCACCTGGGGAGGGAGGGGGAGGTTCGCTCGCTACTTCTCGGCGAGCGGGGTGACGGCGATCCGGTCGATGACCGGTGCGTACGGGGAGCGCTGGTCGTACTGGTTGTAGGTGTCGCCGTTGAAGTCGGGCAGTTCGGCCGCGGTGAAGGAGAGCCGGTTCGCGCCCTTCTGCAACGTCACCGGGACGGTCAGTTCCCGGAAGTCGTCGAAGTGGAAGGTCGTCGGGAACAGCACGCGACGAGCCGGTCCGCCGTTGACCGAGAGGTCGGCGTGGCGGGCGATCGGGTCGGGGTTGTAGTGGGTGGCGGGCGCCTGTTCGGCGTTGGAGTAGCGGATGGTCACAGCGTGCCGGCCGGAGTGCTTGGCGACGACGTCGACGGTGAGGGCGTTGGCCTTGCCGTCGCCGACATCGGTGACCGCCTTGCCGCCGGACGCGAAGGTGTAGGCGTCGGTGACCTTGGCGGCGCCCGTCAGCGCCCCGTCCTCGGCCTGGTACACGTCGGTGGTCAGAGCGCCGCTGGAGGACATGACCCGCACCCGGTCCAGCACGAGTTCGTGCGAGGCACCCGTGACGGTGATCTTGTTGATGCCGCCGGACAGGAACATCCGGACCCGGTCGGTGCCCTTCTTGCCGCCCCCGACCTGGGAGACGTGGAGCTTCTCGCCGTTGAGGGACAGGTTCGCCCGGCCGCCGCCCAAGTGGTTCACGGACACGGTCGATTCATGGTCGGTGGGGGAGTAGACCCAGAAGGTCGCGGAGTCGCCCTTGCCCAGCGGCACAGCGCCGGGGCCGGAGGTGCCGCGGTGGGTGTAGCTGGGCTGCGTTCCGGAGAGCGTGGCGTACTCGGCCTCGTAGACCGCCGGCGCGGTGACGTGCTCGTCCCGCAACGACAGGTCGACCTTGTCGATGATGGCGTCGCCCTTGGTGACGCCCAGGTCCGCGTCCTTCGCGGCGAGCGTGATGCGGTGCTTGCCCGCGGTCAGCTTCACCGTGGTGTCGGTGTGGCCCCAGACCACCCACTTGTAGCCGAGCGGCAGCCGCAGCTCCTGCGGGTCGTTGCCGTCCACGCGCAGGAAGACGTTGGTGGGCCCCTGCTCCTTCACCAGGCCGTACAGGTTGTAGGAGTTGGCGAACACACTCAGGTCGTACGTGCCGTCCTTCGGTACGTCCACGTCGAAGCCCAGCATCCCGTCGGAGCCGGTGCGCAGGCCGCCCACGTTGTAGGCACCGGAGGTCGCGAACCTGCCGACGTTCGAGGGCGTGCCCTCGGGGCCGTTCTTCGAGTAACCGCCGCCGGTGTAGGCGGCGTTCTCCGCCTCGTACGTCTTGCGCCAGCTGACGGAGGGGTCGTCCGGGACGCCGCCGTTGCCGCCGGGGGAGAGGATGACCTGGTAGGCCGACATCTCGTTCATGCCCGTCATGGGGAGCGTCACGGTGCCGTCCGTGCCGACCGCCAACTCCTCGTCCGCAAGCCGCAGCGGCTGCGCCGAGTCGCCGACCTGGCCGGTCCAGGGGATCTCCTGGACGGTGGCGTGCACCGTCCCGCCGAACAGCTTGGGGTCGATGTTCTTGAAGACGACGTTCGCGTCGCCGCTCCTGCCGCCGAAGATCGCCCTCGACTGCTTCTTGCTCTCGTCGAGCGTGGCGACGCCCTGGAGGGTGTACTGCTGGTTGGGGTGCGGGGCGGTCACCTCGACGGTGTGGCCGGACATCTGGCCGTAGGCGTTGAACAGCCACCACTGGCCGTTGCCCTTGTTGGCCTCGACGGCCGAGTCGTTGAGGTTGCCGTCGATGTTCCAGTACGCCAGGTCCGCGTCGATCTTGGACTCCTCGATGGCGGAGACCCACTGCACGACCTGGCCGGGCACGGAGAGGTGGTAGTTGTGGCCGTACTCGTTGACATTGATCGGCAGCGGGCCGACGCCGACGTCCTTCTCCATCTGCCGGTACTTCGCCACGTTCGTGCGGACCGCGGCGGGCGACGACAGCTCGTGCCAGGTCATCACGTCCGGTACGACGTCGTTGGCCTTGGCGTACTGCAGGAAACCCTTCACCTGGTCGTAGAGGACGCTGGTGTTGGGGCCGGCGATACGGGCCTGCGGGTCGAGGCCCTTGATGAGGTGGTAGACCTCCTTCCAGGCCGCGAAGTAGTACTGCGGGTCGTTCAGCCAGGACGTCTTGTTGTAGCTCCACTCGCCCGTGCCGAACATGTTCCCTTCGGGCTCGTTGAAGGGCACGAAGACGACGTGGTCCTTGTAGTCGCCCATGGTCAGGACCTGCTGGACCTGCTTCTTGATCTTCGCCTCGAAGTCGGCCAGCCGCGCCGGGCCGTCGGCGCCGGGCCACTGATAGGGGAAGCCGCGGTAGATGTCGGTCATGTAGATGTAGACGTCCTTGCCGCCCGAGTCCACGAACGGCGGCAGGACCTCCAGTGCGTCCGCCCCTGGATGCTGGGGCCCGTCCTGCGCCTTGGTCGAGACCGTACGGACGTGCATGCCCTCGACGACGTTGCGGCTGGGCGCGCCGTCGCCGTAGATCCCGTACAGCGAGCCGGAGGCGCCGCCGTGGAAGGCGCCGGTATCCGTGGCGAGGTCGATCGTGAGCTGCTCCGGTTCCGCCGCGCTTGCCGTGCCGGCGGCGGGCATGGCGAGCAGGGCGGCGAGGGCTGCTACGGCGGTGGCACCGGCGCTCGCTCTTCTGATGCTGCGTCTGCGTGGCACTGAAGTCTCCGTTGGGTGATCCGTGTCATCCCGAATACGAACCGGTTCGATCAACGCCAGGCTGGGTGTACCTGCAACTGCGAGGCCCAGCTCGGGGAATATGGCGATGACGAACGGCTCTGTCGAACCGGTTCGCCGGAAGCTAGCACCACGGGAAACAGGCCAGCAATACCTCTGACACGGATCGACGGGCTTGTTTCCGGCGGGTTGCACGAAATACGCGCAAGGCATTGACACCTGTGTGGAGTCGCTCCTACCTTCCAGTCACGCGAACCGGTTCGACAGTCGGCTCGCGCTCGAACCGGTTCGACGAAGGAGCGCCGTGAACATCGGAGAGATCGCCAAGCGGGCCGGTGTCTCGCGGAGCACCGTGTCCTACGCCCTGAGCGGCAAGCGCTCGGTGTCGGAGGAGACCCGCCGCAGGATCCAGCAGGTCATCGACGAACTGGGCTACCGGCCCAACGCCAGCGCGCGTGCCCTGGCCAACGGCCGGACCAGCACCATCGGCCTGGTCTTCCCGCCGGCCGGCAACCACTACACCGGGATGCAGCTCGACTTCATCGGCAGTGTGGTGGAAGCGGCGGCGGTTCACGACTACGACGTGCTGCTCTCACCGAGCGGCGTGGACAGCGACCGCTCCTTCCAGCGGCTGCTGGCCGAGCGGCGGGTGGACGGCGCGATCCTGATGGAGATCAGGCTCCAGGACGACCGCGTCGACCATCTCGTCGCCGAGAACTTCCCCGCCGTCTGCATCGGCCGCACCGCACGACCGCACGGTGACTGGTGGGTCGGCCTGGACCACACCGCGCTCGCGGCGGCCTGCGTCCACCACCTCGCCGATCTGGGCCACCGCAGGATCGCCTTCGTCAACCGGCCCGAGCATCTGCTCCGTGCCGGGTACGAGTCGGCGCACCGCGGGCTGGACGGCTTCACCAAGGCCGCGGCCGAGCGCGGGCTCACCGTACGCACGTACAGCTGCGGTGACGACGCCTCCTCCGGTCAGGCCTGCCTGGAGCGGATCCTGCACGACGATCCCGCCACCACAGGACTGGTCACACTGAACGAGGCCGCGCTGGGCGGTCTCTACCGGGGCCTGGCCGTGGCGGGCCGTCACGTACCGCGCGACTTCTCCGTCACCGGGGTCGTGGCTGGGCGGTGGGCGGAGACGGTGACCCCGCAGCTCACCGCGGCGGACGTACCGGCGGAGCAGATGGGGCGCCTCGCCGTCGACCTCCTCGTCGAGCAGCTCGACCATCCCGACGCGACCCCGCGCCACCACCTGCTCGCGCCGCCCATCTCGCTGCGGGCCAGCACCGGGCCCGCCCACGTACTCCCGGGACCCGGGTCCGAGTGAACAGCTGACCCCGAACTCCCCCGACCTCGCACACTTCTGACTCCTCGACACCATCACCTCGGCGGCCCGTAGTCCTCGTGGACCATCCACGCCGCTCCTTCACCGGCCCTGCACGGCCGGACATCTCCCGACCTGCCTCTCTCTTCGGCATGCCCTTGCCCAAAACATGCCGACATCCCAAAGGAACGCGACATGAACAGACTTGCCGGCCGGCGGCTCACCGCCGCGACCCTGACCGTCGTCGCCCTCGTCACGGGCTCCACCGCCTGCTCCTCCGGCGACAGTTCGTCCGCGAACGGGTCGGGCAGCGGCACGTACACCATCTGGGACCCCTACCCGCAGTTCGCCAAGGGCTCGGCGTGGGCGAAGCTGCTCGACGGCTGCGGCAGCAAGGCGGGCGTGAAGGTCAAGCGGACCGCGTTCGACACCAGCGACCTGCCGAACAAGGCGCTGCTGGCGGCCCAGCAGGGCAACTCCCCGGACGTGCTCATCGTCGACAACCCCGTGGTGTCGACCCTGGCCGAGGCCGGCATCCTCACCACCACCGAGGACAACAAGCTCGACACCTCGAAGGCCGACCCCAACCTGCTCGCCGCCGGCCAGTCGGGCGGGAAGACGTACGGAACGCCCGTCGGCGCCAACACCCTCGCCCTCTACTACAACAAGAAGGTCCTCAAGGCCGCGGGCGTCGACATCGCCTCGGTCAAGGACTGGCCGTCGCTGACGGTGGCACTGGAGAAGGCCAAGAAGGCGGGCAAGAAGGGCATCACCTTCTCCGCGATCGGCACGGAGGAGGGCAGCTTCCAGTTCCTGCCGTGGTTCTGGGGTTCCGGCGCGAAGCTGACCCAACTCGACTCCTCCCAGGGCGAGTCGGCGCTGTCGCTGTGGAACGACTGGCTGAAGAAGGGCTACGCCCCCAACTCGGTGCTCAACAACACCCAGACGACCAGCTGGCAGGAGTTCGCGACCGGCGAATACGCCTTCGCCGAGAACGGCACCTGGCAGCTCGCCAACGCCAAGAAGGCGGGCCTCGACTACGGCGTCCTGCCCATCCCGGCCGCCACCGGCGGCAACGCGGCGGCCCCGACCGGCGGCGAGTTCGTCACCATCCCGGTCCAGGACAAGACCGACCGCTACGCCACCTCGCAGAAGCTCGTGTCCTGCCTGACCAGCAGCGAGAACCTCCTCGCCACCGACACCACGCTCTCCTACGTGGCCCCGACGAGTGAGGTGCAGGACAAGCAGGTGGCGGCCAACGACGAGTTGAAGCCGTGGGTCGACGCGGTCAAGGCGGCCAAGGGACGCACCAGCGACGACCTCGGCACCAAGTACCCCAAGATCTCGGAGCAGATGTGGAAGGCGGTCCAGTCGGCCCTCAGCGGGGCGAAGTCCCCGAAGGACGCGCTCGCCGCGGCCCAGGACGCCGTCAAGTAACGGAAGCACAGGGTCTGTTGATGAACCGCACCACACACCCGCCGGACCGCCGGCCCGCGCTCGACCGGACCGGGGCGGCCACCGCCGCCCCGCCCCCGGCCCGCACCGCGCGCCGCCGCCCCACCTCACAGCAGTGGGCCGCCTGGGCCTTCCTCACCCCGGTCACCCTCTACCTCGCCCTCTTCTACGCCTATCCGCTCTACCGCAACCTCGACCTGAGCCTGCGCAACTACACCGTCCGCTCCTTCGTCCAGGGCGACGCGCCCTTCACCGGCCTCGCGAACTACCGGAAGGTCTTCGACGACCCGACCTTCGGCCCGGCGCTCACCCACACCGTGGTGTTCACCGTCGTCTGCCTGTTCTTCCAGTACGCCATCGGACTGGCCCTCGCGGTCTTCTTCAACCAGAACTTCCGGCTCTCCGCGACCCTGCGCGCCCTGTTCCTCGTACCGTGGCTGCTGCCTTTGATCGTGTCGGCCTCCACCTGGTCGTGGATGCTCAACAGCGACTCCGGCATCGTGAACACCGCCCTGCACGCCATCGGCATCAGCCCGGTGAACTGGCTGACCTCGCCGTCCTGGTCGCTGACCTCGGTGATCATCGCCAACATCTGGATCGGCGTCCCGTTCAACCTGGTCGTCCTGCACAGCGGGTTGCAGGCGATCCCCAGCAGCCTGTACGAGGCCGCCGCCCTCGACGGCGCCGGAGCCTGGCGGCGCTTCTGGCACATCACCTTCCCGCTGCTGCGCCCGGTGTCCGCCATCACCCTCCTGCTCGGCCTGGTCTACACACTCAAGGTCTTCGACATCATCTGGATCATGACCAAGGGCGGCCCGGCCGACGCGTCCACCACCTTCGCCACCTGGTCCTACCAGCTCGGCTTCGGCAACCTCCTGCCGGCCTTCGGCCCCGGCGCCGCCGTCGGCAACCTGCTCGTCGTCGCAGCCCTGGTCTTCGGCCTCGTGTACCTGCGGGTCCAGCGAAAGCAGTACGCCTCATGACAACCGTCACGAACGCACTCCGCCCGCGCCGGGGACGCAGCACCTGGTGGAAGACGGCCACCGGACTCCTGCTCACCGCGGTCATGCTCTTCCCGGTCTACTGGATGCTCAACGTGTCCTTCACCCGCGAGCAGGACATGCGCAAGAGTCCCCCCGACCTGCTGCCCCTGCACGGCACACTGGAGGGCTACCGGGCCGTCCTGGACCAGCAGTTGCCCTACCTCGGCACCAGCCTGGTGATCGGCATCGGCACGGTTGTGCTGACCGTGGCGCTGGCCGCCCCCGCGGGCTACGCGCTGGCCAAACTCCGCCCACGCGGCGGCGGCGTGCTCAGCTTCCTCTTCCTGGTCGCCCAGATGATCCCCGGCATCATCATGGCGATGGGCTTCTACGCCATCTACCTCAGCCTCGGTCTGCTCCAGTCGGCGCCCGGCCTGATCGTCGCGGACTCCACGCTGGCCGTCCCCTTCGCCGTACTGATCTTCACGGCTTTCATGTCCGGCATCCCGGGCGAACTGCTCCAGGCCGCTCAGATGGACGGGGCCGGCCCCGTGCGCACCTTCCGGTCGATCGTCCTGCCCATGAGCCGCAACGCCATCGTCACGGTGTCGCTGTTCGCCTTCCTGTGGTCCTGGTCCGACTTCGTCTTCGCCAGCACCCTCGCGGGCGGCGGCGCACACGAGCCGATCACCCTCGGCATCTACCACTACATCGGCAACAACAACCAGCAGTGGAACGCCATCATGGCCACCGCCGTCGTGGCTTCGCTGCCGGCCGCGGTCATCCTCGTCCTCGCCCAGCGCTACGTCGCCGCCGGCGTGAGCGCCGGAGCCGTCAAGGACTGATCCCTGCGCTGATCGCCGGTAATTCCTGCTCAAGAAACGAGTAACGCTTGATGACCGCCGCCCGATCCGGCCCGGCCTTCTCCTTCCATGACATTCCGTTCAGCACGCACGGCTCCTGGTTCGGCATCTCCCCCGTGCTCGCGGAGAAGACGCGCGCCGAAGACCTCCATCTGGTCTCCCACCAGAACGGCATGCACCCGGTCCTGCGCCTCGTGCCCCTCGACCCCACGACAGGTGAGCGGACCGAGACCGCTGTGACGCCGACACCGAGTCTGCTCAGCTGGACCCACGGGGGAGGACGGATCGACCTCGCCTACGCATCGCCGGACACCGTACGCCTGCGCGGTGAAGGAACGAGCCTGCGCGTCGCAGCTGCGGCGCGGACGCTGACACCCTTCACGGGCACGTACTTCTACCGGGACCCGGTGGACGGGGCGTACGTCTTCACCTCGTACGAGACCGGCCGCCGCTACCGGGTGACCGTGCTGTCGGGAGTCGTGAGCGATGTCTGCGGAGGCCAGGCCCTGGGCAGTGCCGAGCGCGGTGTCACGATCGGCGCGAAGGCGGGCGGGACCTGGGAGGCCGCCATCGAGGAACTCGACAGCGCACGGCGCCCCTACACAGCCCGGACGACGTTCGACGCGGTCGTGACCGCTGCGGAGCAGGCCTTCGCCGACTTCGTCGACATGGTGGCGCCCTGGCGCTCGTCCCGTACCCCGGCCGCCGAACTCGCCGCCTACGTCGTCTGGTCGGCGGGGGTGGATCCGGTCGGCTTCGTCACCCGGTCCGCGGTGCTGATGTCCAAGCACTGGATGGACAAGGTCTGGAGCTGGGACCACTGCTTCAACGCCCTTGCCCTGGCGCCCGGACTGCCCGCGCTGGCGTGGGACCAGTTCTCGCTGCCGTTCGACCACCAGGACGAGAGTGGGGCCCTGCCCGACTCGGTGACCCACTCAGAAGTCCTCCGCAATTTCGTCAAACCGCCCATCCACGGCTGGACCCTGGGCCGGCTGCGCCGACGGCTCGCCGAGCCCCTGGGCCGCGAGGAACTCGCCGACGTCTACGGCAGGTTGAGCCGCTGGACGGAATTCTGGCTCACCGCGCGCCGAGCGCCGGGCGCTGCTCTGCCCCACTACCAGCACGGCAACGACAGCGGCTGGGACAACGCCACGACCTTCGACCCCGAGCGCGTCGTCGTCACCGCCGACCTCGCCGCGTTCCTCGTCCTGCAACTACACGAACTCGTCGTCCTGGCAACGGAACTCGGTCTCGCCGAAGAGGCGCGGGAGTGGCAACGCCTCGCCGAGGGGACTCAGGCGGCCCTGCTCGACGAACTGTGGACGGGGGAGCGGTTCATGGCGCGCGGCGTCGGCAGTGGCAGCACCTGGAGCAGCTCCAGTCTCCTCGACCTGATGCCGATCGCCCTGGGTGAGCACCTGCCCGAGGACGTCGCCAAGTCCCTGGCCACCCGCATCGAGGCACACCTGACCCCGTACGGCCTCGCCACCGAACTCCCCACCTCACCGCACTACCGTCCCGACGGCTACTGGCGCGGCCCGATCTGGGCACCCGCCACGGTTCTCGTCGAGGACGGCCTGCGCCGTGCCGGCCACCATCGCCTCGCCGAGGAGATCAGCGCCCGCTTCCGGGCGCTGTGCGAGAGACACGGCTTCGCGGAGAACTTCGACGCCCTCACCGGCATGGGCCTGCGCGACCGCGCCTACACCTGGACAGCCAGCAGCTACCTCCTCTTCGCCGAGGCATACGAACTCCGAAGCCGCGCTTAAGGAGCGGGTGCGAGGGCGCGGTCGGCGAGGAACCCCGTCGAGGGCGGGGCCCCGCGGGGACCCCACCCTGACTGTCGGGCTCAGGCCGGGTACGGCAGACCGGCCTCCGAGGTGCCGGCGGGCCAGGTGTACACGGTTGCGTCCGGGCCGCCGATCCGCAGCTGCCACGGGTGCGGGCTGTCGGTGGTCACGTGCAGGCGGTCGCCCCGGCGGCGCAGCTGGAAGCGGGCCGTCTCACCGGGGCCGTCGGTGCGGGGGATCACCACGGTGTGCTCGGCGCCGTCGGCGAAGGCGTGCACCCGCAGTTCGACGCCGTCCGCCCATGCGGAGACCGGGTGCTGATCGTCGGCGGCCATCGGGATGACCGAGTCCGGGCGGGCCAGCAGCGGCAGGGTGTGGAAGCCGTGCTGCTCACGGGCCCAGCGCGGACCGGTGACCTGAGCACCCGTCAGCACATTCGTCCATGTGCCTTCCGGCACGTAGTACTCGACCGTGCCGTCCTCGGTGAAGACCGGGGCGACGAGCAGGTCGTCACCGAGCATGTACTGCCGGTCGAGGGTGGCGGCGGTCGGGTCGTCGGGGAACTCCAGCACCATGGCGCGCATCACCGGGACACCGGTGCTGTGCGCCTGCTGCGCGGCGCGCTGGAGATACGGGGCGAGGCGGTGCTTGAGCAGGGTGAACTCGCGCGTGACGTCGACGGCCTCCTCGCCGTAGTCCCACGGCACGCGGTACGACTTGCTGCCGTGCAGGCGGCTGTGCGAGGAGAGCAGCCCGAACTGCACCCAGCGCTTGAACACGGCCGGGGTCGGGGTGCCCTCGAAGCCGCCGATGTCATGGCTCCAGAAACCGAAGCCGGACAGGCCGAGGGAGAGTCCGCCGCGCAGCGACTCGGCCATGGCGCCGAAGTGGGACTCGCAGTCGCCGCCCCAGTGCACCGGGTACTGCTGACCGCCCGCCGTGGCCGAGCGGGCGAACAGCAGCGCCTCGCCCTCGCCACGCTCTTCCCTCAGCAGCTCGAAGACCGCCTGATTGAACAGGTGGGTGTAGTAGTTGTGCATCCGCTCGGGGTCGGAGCCGTCATGCCAGACGACGTCGGTGGGGATGCGCTCGCCGAAGTCGGTCTTGAAGCAGTCCACGCCCTGGCCGAGCAGCGTCTTCAGTTTCCCGGTGTACCAGTCGCGCGCGGCCGGGTTGGTGAAGTCCACCAGGGCCATGCCTGCCTGCCACAGGTCCCACTGCCATACGCTGCCGTCGGGGCGGCGTACGAGATGACCCTCGCGCATGCCCTCCTCGAACAGCGGGGACTTCTGCGCGATGTACGGGTTGATCCAGGCGGAGATCTTGAGGCCCCGCTCCTTGAGCCGCGCCAGCATGCCTTCGGGGTCGGGGAAGGTCTCGGAGTCCCAGTCGAAGTCGCACCACTGGTAGCCGCGCATCCAGAAGCAGTCGAAGTGGAAGACGCTCAGCGGGATGCCGCGCTCGGCCATGCCGTCGACGAAGCGGTTGACGGTGGCCTCGTCGTAGTCGGTGGTGAAAGAGGTGGTCAGCCACAGGCCGAGCGCCCAGGCCGGGGGCAGCGCGGGACGGCCGGTGAGCGCGGTGTAGCGCGCCAGGATCTCCTTCGGGGTCGGGCCGTACACGACGAAGAACTCCAGTGACTGGTCCTCGACGCTGAACTGGACCTGCCCGACCGACTCGGAGCCGACCTCGTAACTGACCTTGCCGGGGTGGTTGACGAAGACGCCGTAGCCGCGGTTGGTCAGGTGGAAGGGGATGTTCTTGTAGGCCTGTTCGCTGCTGGTGCCGCCGTCGGCCTGCCAGATGTCCACCGTCTGCCCGTTCTTGACGAACGGGGTGAACCGCTCACCCAGTCCGTACACCGACTCCCCTACGCCCAGGGAGAGTTGCCCGAGCATGAAGTGCCGGCCGGCGGCGTCGGTGACGAAGCCGGTGCCGCGCTCGTTCACGGAGGTCAGCATCCGCCCGCCGGCGGTGAACTCCAGGTGCCACGGCTGGGAGGTGTCCACCCGCAGCGACAGCTCACCCGCACTGAGCTCGACCACCGCGCCGTCCCGGCGAACCTTTCCCGCATCCGGTTGCGCACCGGGCAGCGCGAACTCCGGCGCCCGCCGCACCGAACCTGCGTGGTGGGTGGCACGTACCCCGATCACGCCCTCGGCGGGCGACCAGCACTCGACCGTCAGCAGCGCGCTGTTGAGGATGCCGGCGCGGCGGTCGACGTGCTTCACCGGCGCGTAGAGGGTCATCCGGTGCTCGTCGGCCCGGACGTCCGCGACCTCGGTGGCGTAGCACGCGGTGACGCCCGGACGCATCAGCCAGTAGCCGTCGGTGAACTTCATGGGGTGGTTTCCTCCGTCCGCGCGCGATGCGCGGTGATCAGGCCCCGGTACCAGTGGTAGCTGTCCTTGGGCGTTCGGGTCAGCGTGTCGTAGTCGACGTGGACGAGACCGAAGCGCTGGTCATAGCCGCGCGCCCACTCGAAGTTGTCCAGCAGCGACCAGGCGTAATAGCCACGCACGTCCACCCCGGCGGCCACAGCGGCGGCGACAGCGGCGAGGTGGTCCGTGAGGTAGTCGATCCGCTCGGTGTCGTGGACCCTGCCGTCGGGGCCGACGGTGTCGGTCTCGGCGGAGCCGTTCTCGGTGATCCAGACCGGTGGAAGGTGCGGGTAGCGGGCGTCGAGTCCGCAGAGCAGCTCGGTGAGCGCCTCCGGGACGACGGGCCAGCCCATGGTGGTGTGCCGGGTCCCGTACGGGTCCAGCTCGGTGACACCGATGTCCACGGCGGTGCGCACTTCGGGGTCGGCCTCGCGGTGAGGGGCGGCGGCGACCGTCACGGGGCGGTAGAAGTTGACGCCGAGGAAGTCCAGCGGGGCGCCGATCAGTTCCAGGTCGCCGGGCAACCGCCAGGCACCGGCGGCGAGACCGCCCCAGGTCTCGTCCTCGTGCTCCGGGTAGCGTCCGGCGAGGAGCGGCTCGGCCCAGACCTCGTTGTGGAGGACCTCGGCCCGGCGCAGGGCGGCCCGGTCCTCGGGGAGGCCGGAGGCGGCGTGGATGCGGTCGAGGTTGAGGGTGACTCCGATCTCGCGGGCACCCGCGGCGCGCAGCGCACGTACCGCGAGGCCGTGGCCCACCAGCAGGTGGTGGGCGGCGGCCAGCGCGCCGCGGCCCTCTTCGGCGCCGGGTGCGTGCCGCCCCTCGGCGTAGCCGACGAAGGCGGAGCAGTACGGCTCGTTGAGGGTGATCCAGCGCTCCACCCGGTCCCCGTAGCGCTCGGCCGCGAGGGCCGCGTACTGCGCGAACGCCTCGGCGGTCTCCCTGACGCGCCAGCCGCCGCGGTCCTCCAGGGCCTGGGGCAGGTCCCAGTGGTAGAGCGTGACCGCGGGGGTGACACCGGCGGCCAGCAGACCGTCGATCAGCCGGTCGTAGAAGTCCAGGCCCTTGGCGTTGACCGGACCGGTGCCCTGGGGCAGCAGCCGGGGCCAGGCGATCGAGAAGCGGTAGCCGTCGACGCCGAGCCCGCGCAGCAGGCCGATGTCCTCGCGGGAGCGGTGGTAGTGGTCGCAGGCGGCGTCACCAGTGGCGCCGCCGAGAGTGCGGCCAGGGGTGTGGCTGAAGGTGTCCCAGATGGACGGGCCACGGCCGTCCTCATCGTGGGCGCCCTCGATCTGGTAGGCGGCGGTCGCGGCTCCGAAGCGGAACCCGACGGGCAGTTCGGGGAAGGGGAATGGGCGCACGGCGGGCCCGGATGCGTCGGACAGGGTGTTCAGAGCTCCATCGCCGGGCCGCGCCGGTGCGGCCAGGCAAGTCGGGCGGGCGAGTTGGTGACCCCATGAGGAACCCATGGGAGGGACACCTCAACGAGCGGGAGAGATATCAGTAGGTGAAGCGCTTCGACGCTGTCACCACCCAAGATGTGATGTCAATGCCCAGCGAGGAAGAGGGCTCCATTGTCTGTTGCCCTCTTGCTCCGCCAGAAATTCCTCATTAACTTGCGTGATCAGGTGAAGCGCTTCGACGATCCGATGAGGGGCGGCGCCACCCTCACCCACCACGTGACCAAGTCCGGTACGTCCGTGACCGGTTCGACCTCCGGACACCCACCACCTCCCCGTCCCGGCCGCCGGGATCAACGACCGGATTCCGGCGGCCGGGACCCATCCGTCTCCTTGAGGGCTTCACATGACTGATCTGCCCGCGCGCGTCCTGTTCGGCGCCGCCTACTACCACGAGTACCAGCCGTACGAGCGGCTCAAGACCGACCTCGACCTCATGGCGGAGGCGAAGTTCACCGTCATCCGCGTCGGCGAGTCGGTCTGGTCCACCTGGGAACCGGAGAACGGCCGGTTCGAACTCGACTGGCTGCAACCCGTCCTGGACGGATCCCACGATCGCGGCATCTCCGTCGTCCTCGGAACTCCCACCTACGCGGTGCCGCCATGGCTGGCCCGGCAGTACCCGGAGATCGCCGCCGAGGACGCCACCGGGCGCCGCGCCGCGTGGGGCGCCCGGCAGGAGGTCGACTTCACGCACCCGGCCTTCCGTTTCCACGCGGAGCGGGTGATCCGCGCGATCGCGGCCCGCTACGCCGGCCATCCCGCGGTCATCGGTTTCCAGGTCGACAACGAGCCGGGCCCGCGACTGCCGCACAACCACGGAGTCTTCCAGCGCTTCGTGGACGACCTGCGGCAGCGCTACGGCGATGTGGAGACCCTCAACCGGGAGTGGGGGCTGGTGTACTGGTCGCACCGGCTGTCCACCTGGGCCGACCTGTGGAAGCCGGAGGGCAACGCGCAGCCGCAGTACGACCTGGCCTGGCGGGCGTTCCAGGCCCGGCAGACCACCGAGTTCATCGCCTGGCAGGCGGGCATCGTGCGCGAGTACGCGCGGCCCGGCCAGTTCGTCACCACGTGCCTGGCCTACGGCTCTCCCGGCCTGGAGGACGACGGAGCTCACCGACAGCCTGGACATCACCGCGGGCAACCCGTACTACGACATGCAGGACAGCCTCACCATGCCCGAGCCGCCGCGCGAGAGGCTGCCGGGGCAGTGGATGGCGTACGGGGCATGGGCGCTGCACCAGAGCGCCGACCGGATCTACTCCTCGCGCCAGGAGCCGTTCCTGATCACGGAGACCAACGCCCAGGCCATCGGCGGCACTTCGGACAACCGGCCCGCCTTCGACGGCCAGTGGCGGCAGGCCGCGTGGGCGCTGGTCGCGCGCGGGGCCCGCATGATCGAGTACTGGCACTGGCACACGCTGCACTTCGGCGCCGAGACGTACTGGGGCGGGATCCTCCCGCACAGCGGACGACCGGGTCGCGCCTATGGTGAACTCGCCCGTCTGGGAGCCGAGTTGGAGCGGGCCGGGGACCTGGTCGCCGGGATCACACCGGACGCGGACATCGCGATGGTGTATTCGGCGCCGAGCAGATGGCTGATGCAGAAGTATCCGCCGCTCGCGGGCCCCGACGGCGGTCCGGACGGGGGTGCGTACGAGGGCATCTTCGAGCCGTTCTACCGGGGCGCGTTCGAGGCGGGGCGCCAGGTACGGATCCTGCACGCCCGACAGTTGCACGACCCACGCGGCGAACGCCCCGGCCTGACACCGCAGTCGGCGGCCGAGCTGCACCCCGTGCTCATCGCTCCCGCGCTGTACGTGGCGGACGACGGCATGCTCGACTGGCTCGGCGCCTACGCGGAGGCGGGCGGCCACCTCGTCCTCGGTCCCCGCACCGGCTACGGCGACCATGAGGCGCGGGCCCGCCACGAGGTGACACCGGCGCGACTGGCCCGGGCCGCGGGCGTCCGGTACGACGAGTTCAGCAACCTGCACGCCGACCTGCCGCTGCGCACCGCACCGGACAGCCCGCTCCAGCTGCCCGCCGACGCGGTGGCCACCCGTTGGGTGGAGGGCCTGGCCGTCGAGGACGCCGACGTCCTGGCCGAGTACGACCACCCGCACTTCGGGCGCTGGCCCGCCGTCACCACCCGCCGCCACGGCGCGGGCCGCGTCACCTGCGTGGGCACCGTGCCCGGCCGCGATCTGGCCCGCGCGCTCGCCGCGTGGCTCGCGCCCGCCCCATGCAGCGGCTGGCAGGGCCTGCCGGACTCGGTCACCGTCGCCACCGGCACCGCCCCCGACGGCCGGCGCGTCCACGTCGTCCACAACTGGAGCTGGCAGCCGGCCACCGCCCAGGCCCCGGTGGACCTGACCGACGCCCTGGACGGCAGCGTGGTCCCGGCCGGCACGCCCGTGACGCTCGGTGCCTGGGACGTCCGCGTCCTCGCCGCCGCACCGGGGTCCGCCGCGGCGGTTGAGTAGAACGCGGGCCACAAGAGGCCGAGTCCGGCACCGAAGCCTTCCGGTGCCGGACTCCCGTGCACATGGACGGGGTCGATGCGGACCTCAGACGGAGAAGGCGACGCGCGCGAGCCGCACCGTGCCACGCAGCCCGAGGCGGACGTCGTGCACACCGGCCGGCACGGCAACGGAGGCGCTCACCGTGGCGTAGTCGTAGGGCCCGGCCGTACCCGGGGACAGCGTGAGCTCTGCCTGGACGTTTCGTAGTCGGTGGTGTTCATGGCCGCGATCATGAGGTCGGGGATGGGGCCGAACAGGCAGGCGCCGTTTCCGTCCGCGGCCTCGTAGGCGGGGCCGATGCCCCGGTAGTTGGGCAACCAGGGCGAGGGCCGGGCGGTCAGGATTCCTGGACAGCCGTACCGGTGACGGAGTCTCCGGACTTCGTGACCTTGTACTTCACTTTGGCGCCGCTGTGGAAGTGGAAGGTCAGCGTCGCCGCTTCGCCGTCACGCAGTGCCTTCAGGAATTCGGGGGTCAGGATGATCGTGCCGTTCGGGTAGTCCGGCGAGAAGGCCGCGTTGAACTCCTGGTACGGAGTCCAGCTGGTCTGGCCGGCGTTGCTGCCGTCGGCGTACGTGGACTCCATGGTCGCCAGCAGGTCGCCCTGGTACTTCGTGGGAAGGGTGAACGAATCGGGTGTGCCCGTGGCGTTCGACAGCACCGGCGTGTCATAGGTGACCACGTCGATCTTCCAGGGCAGGCCGCGGGAGAACCGGGCCTGGAGCGTCGCGTTGACCCCGTAGTCCCGCTCGCCGGTCAGGTGGGTCAGCGCCTGCGCCGTGAGGGTGAGCCGATCCTTGAAGACGGTGTAGTCCTTGCCCGGGACAAGCTTGGTGTCGCCGTTCCACAGACCCTGGAACTTGGTGCCGTTCAGGTTCAGTGTGAGCGACTGGGCCGTGATCCGGCTCGACTTCGCCACGAAGACCTTGTCGAAGGAGGCGGTTCCCGAGCGGGTGGTCCAGCTCGACTTGATCCAGGCGAACAGGGCGGGGTCCCGCCACTTCAGGGTGTCCCGGTTCAGGTAGGCGAAGGGGTCCCACAGGGCGGTGGTGACGCCGGCCTGGCGCGCCGCGTGTCCGAGGTGCTCGAAGTACTTCAGCGCCTCACCCCGCTCGACGCGGTCGGGATGGAAATGGTCGGGCCAGCTCAGCAGGCCGTACTCGCCGAGGTAGACGGGGATGCCCCTGGCGACGAAGGTGTCGTGCATGCGGGCGAAGGCGTCGGTCAGGTCGTTCTGGGGGGTGGCGTCGTACCGGGTGCCGCCCGCGATGTTCACGCTGAACGGGTACCAGCTGTAGTAGTGCACGGTGGCGACCAGGTTGCTGTCGTGCAGCGCGCTGATCGTCGTGTACAGGTCGTCCATGAGGTCCTGTGAGGGAGTGCCGCCCTGCGTGGTCAGGACGAGCAGGCGGCCCTTGTTCGCGCCGCCCGAAGAGCGGACGATCTCGTGGAACGAGGTGTTCAGCTCGTTCATGAACTGGGTCTTCTGCGCCGCCGTGGCGTTGTCGAAGCCCGGTTCGTTGATGCTCTCGAAGAGCAGGGTGCGCGGCTCGTCCCGGAACGTCGCGGAGATCTGGGTCCACAGGGCGTCGTAGCGGGCGAGCACGTTGTCGTGGTCGGTGGAGATCTTCGAGACCCACTGCCATGAGTCGTGGTGGACGTTGAGCACGACGTAGAGGTTCTCTGCCTGTGCCCAGTCGACCACCTCCTTGACACGGCTCAGGTACGCGGCGTCGACGGTGTAGGGCGCGGTGGTGGACTGGCGTGCGCTCCAGGTCACCGGGATGCGGACGCTGTGGAAGCCCTGCGCCCGGATGGTCTTGAACAGCTCCCTGGTGGCCTTGGGGTTGCCCCAGGACGTCTCGTCCGGAATCGCGTCCAGGGTGTTGCCCAGGTTCCAACTGGGCTGCATCGCGGCCACGGCGTCCTTGGCACCGGCCGGAACCTTGACCGTGGCGCTTGCCTGCTGTGCCGTGCCGTCGGTCGCGGCGAGCGCGGTGCTGCCGGACAGTCCCAGGACGACGAGCAGCGCCATCAGCAGGCCGGCCAGGCGGCCGGATCCGCGGCCGCGCTGGTGTGCGGGTCTCCGTATGTCCTTCATGTGTCATGCCTTTCGGTCGGTGGTGCGGGTGATCCGGTCCCTGGCCGGGCAGCGATCAGACGCCACCGCCGGCTCATGGTGAGCAGAGGGAGGCGGAGGGGTGCAGAGAGATGCGGAAGGAGAGGCCTGGCTCAGCCGTCGAGGGGCTCGTAGTCGAACCAGTCGAAGTGGACGGTGCCTGCCGCGGCGTACATGCCGATGACCCGGCCGGTGAAGCCGCCGGCGACCTCGGTCGACAGGTAGCGGCCGTCGAGGGTCGCGAGCTCGGTGAGCGTGCCGTCGGGCTGCTCGACGCCGAGGGAGACGACGTCGGGTCCCGTGCACGGCCCGTGCGGAGACGGCGGTTCCGTGATCGTGACGGCGAGGACCACCGGCCCGGCGGGCACGGACTGTTCGGCCACGACCGTGCGCAGGGAGCCGACGCGCGCGATCACCCGCACCTGCGTGCCGGACACCTCGATCGCGTAGTGGTGCTGCTCGTCGAGCCGCACGGCGAGGCCACCGCCTCCCTCCGCGGCATCGACCAGAGTGCGCGCCCGGCACGACAGGTGCTGCTGGCGCCGGCCGGTGAACACCACGTCGGACTCGTCCAGGGAGCCGCCCCGCGCGCGGAGCGTCAGCCATCCGGGGCGCTCCTTGGTCGTGACGTGTTCGGCGGGCCGGTCGCGCAGGGAGACCCAGGACGGTCGCAGTTCGGCGAGCTCGAAGTCGTCCCGGTGCTCCTCGACAGGGCTGGGGGAGAGCGGCCACGGGAGTTCGGGCAGGTCCAGGGTGACCTCGCCGACGACCGGCCAGTCGTCCACCCAGGTCACGGGGGCCAGGAAGGTCTCCCGGCCGAGCACGTGCCAGCCCGGCGTGCCGCCGCCCGGTCGGACGCCGAGGAAGACCATCCACCAGGAGCCGTCGGGGCCCTGGACCAGGTCGGCGTGCCCGGTGTTCTGGACGGGGTGGTCGGTGCCCCGGTGGGTGAGGATCGGATTGTCGGGGCACGGCTCGAACGGTCCGTTGGGCGTACGGCCGCGGGCGATCGAGACGCCGTGGCAGCGCTCGGTGCCGCCCTCGGCGATGAGCAGGTACCAGTAGTCGCCGATCCGGTACAGGTGCGGCGCTTCCGGGGCCTTGGCGCCGGGCCCGCCGGACCAGAGCTTGTGCGGAGTGCCGTACGTCTGCCCGGTGGACGGGTCGATACGGACCTGCGAGACCCCGGCGACCGTGCACCAGCAGGTGCCGTCCTCGTCCCAGACCAGGTCGGGATCGATGCCGGGGACACCCGGCGCCCAGATGGGGTCCGACCAGGGTCCGGCGGGGTCGGTGGCCGTGACGATGAAGTTGCCGCCGCCCTCGGTGCAGTTGGTGACGATCAGCCAGAAGCGGCCGTCGTGGTGGCGCAGGGTGGGGGCGTAGATCCCGCCGGAGGACCGGGCGTCCGACAGACGCAGCTGCTCCGGCCGGTCCAGGGCGTTGCCGATCTGCGTCCAGTGCACCAGGTCACGGCTGTGGAAGAGGGGCACCCCAGGGAAGTACTCGAAGCTGGAGCAGGCCAGGTAGTAGTCGTCGCCGACGCGGCAGACGCTGGGGTCGGGGTGGAAGCCGGGGATCACGGGGTTGGTCAAGCGTCCGGCCGGCTGGTGCAGAGGGGGCACCCGATAGGTCCTCTCGTCGATGCGTGATGCGGTGGTGGGGTGGTTCAGGGAGCGCCGTGGTCCGTGCCGGTGATGCGGAGCAGGACGGCGGACGGCGCGGTGGGCAGGGTCAGGCTCAGCTCGGCCGTGGCGGGCGTCCAGGCGGAGACGGCCCGACTGGCCGAGGGGTAGAGCAGATCGACACGGGCGGCGGTGTCCCTCAGGTCGGGCAGGTGCAGCGTCGCTGTGGTGTCGGTTCCGGGGCGGCGCCAGACGGTGAGGTAGGTGGTGGCGGGGGTGCGCAGGGCCAGGGCGATCCAGGGGTCGTCCCAGCCAGGAAGGCCCAGGGGCCAGGACGGCACGGCCCGCGGCAGGTCGGCGCGGATGGCCTTGTACGCCGCAACCGCCTCGTGGACCAGGGCGCGGGCATCCGGCTCGAGTTCGGGAAGGCGGCCGGAGAGATGGATCCGGCCGAGGAGCGCGCCCGCCATCGTGAAGGCCACCTCGTCGAGGGAGTCCTCCGGCTGGGGGTACGCCCAGACGGCACCCTGTTCAGGGGTGACGGCGGTGGGCGCGGAGGCCGCGATGGGCGCGTAGAGGTGGAGGTTCTGCTGGTCGCTCGTGGACTGCAACTGCATCCGGGACAGCAGGGCGTCGTCCCAACGCATGCCGCCGGAGGAGCAGTTCTCCAGCACCAGGTGCGGGTAGCGGTCCAGGACGCCGTCGAGCCAGTCGAGGTGGGCGCGGTTGTGGCCGAGCAGTCCGGCGCCCGGGGTCTCGCCTGGGTGGGCGCTGGTGCCGGAGCCGGGGTCGATGTTGTGGTCGAGCTTGAGGTAGCCGACGCCCCACTCGCCGACCAGGCGGTCCACGACCTCGTCCAGATGGGCACGGGCGGCCGGGTGGCGCAGGTCCAGGTGGTGCCGGCCGGCCTCCGCGACGCGGATGCCGTCGCGGCGGAAGAACGCCTCGTCGGGCAGGGACTTGGCCATGGGGCTGCGGACGCCGATCACCTCCGGCTCCAGCCACAGGCCGGGGACCATGCCGCGCTCCCGGATGCGGTCAAGGACCTCGTGGATCCCGCGCACCCCGGGGAACCGGGAGGCGGCGGCCTCCCAGGCGCCGACGCTGTCCCACCAGCCGCCGTTCTCGCCGTCGTACCAGCCGGCGTCGATGACGAAGTACTCCGCGCCCGCGTCGGCCGCCGCTTCGATGTGCGGCAGCAGCTTCTCGGTCGTGGGGTCGCCCATCAGGCAGTTCATGTAGTCGTTGAAGATGACGGGCAGGCGCTGGTGGTCGGCGTGCGGGCGGCGCTGGGCGCGGCGGTAGCGGGTCAGTGCGGCGAACGCCTCGTCGGGGCCGCCGTCGTCGCTGAAGGACAGGGCGGCGGGTACGGTGCGGAAGACGGTGCCGGGTTCAAGGGGGTGCCGCCAGCCGTGGTGGGTGTCGGTGGGGCCGAACAGCGCCACGTAGGCCGCGCTGTCCCGCTCTTCGCATTCCCAGCGCCAGCCCCCGCCGTTGTGTTCGATCTGCCACACCCAGGTGCGGCCGGTGCGTCGGTCCGTCAGGCCGCCCATGGGGAGGCGTCCGCAACTGGACCAGGTGCCCTGTCCATTGAGGGCGAAGCCGGCTCTGCCGTGCCCGTTGCTCACCCGTCCGCTGTGGGCCGGCGTGGTCAGGCGCATCGGCTGTCGCTGCCAGCGGCATTCGGCGAGCCAGTCGTTCTCCGCCCACAGCAGGTCCGCGGTGTCGATGGCCGCCGGGTCCTGCGGGGTGAGGCAGCCCACCGCGAGGGAGCTGACCGACTCCAGGTGGAGCGTGGTCCGCCCTTCGTTGCGCAGGGTCACCTCGCTGCGGAGCACAGGGACGCCGTCCGGCGAGCGATAGGTCACCTCCGCGACCAGCCCGGTTTCCGGATCGTGGAGGTGCACGGTCAGCGTGTGCCAGTCGCCGTCTCGGGTCGCGCCGTGGGCCCGGTGGCGCAGACGCCCGCCGAGATCGGTGCCCACGAGGCGGTTGCCCGACCAGCCGCGGCCGTGACCCGCGGCCGTCACCTCCACCAGGGGCAGGGACGCACCGGGGATTCTCTGCGCTTCGCCGGGCAGTCCGAGGTGAGTGAGGCGCGGGCTGCCGTCGTCATTGAGGACGATCTCCAGGTGAAGGGCCTCGTGCCCCCAGCGGAAGAAGGGCCCTTGTTCCTTGTTCATGTCGGCTGTCCCTTGGTCATGTCGGCCCTTTCGAGGTCAGTGCCCGCGCAGTACCGCGCAGCCGCCGGGCGGCAGTTGGGACACTGCGCCGTCTGTGAGCAGGTCGTGGGCGGGCTCGGGCAACGAGACGGGTTCGGCGCTGTGGTTGATGAGGAAGCGCCAGTTGCGGCCGTCCGGGGTGCGTCGGGTGACGGCCTCGACCTGCGGGGGCAGGCCCGGCATCTCGGGGCCCACACCGGCCTCGTCGAGCAGCCGGGCGACCAGGGCGCCGTAGTCGGCGTCGTCGAGGTGGGTGGAGAGGTACCAGCCCTGCCCGGTGCCCAGGCGGTGCCGGGTCAGCGCCGGGCTGCCGGTGAGCATCCCGTGGGTGTAGGCGGCGAGCGTCTCGGCGCCTTCGGTGCGCAGGGACTCGCTCCAGGCGGTGCCCTGTGTTCCGTCCGAGAGGGTGATCCGCTCGCTGCGCCGCAGCGGCCGGTACTCCTCCACCCGGATGCCCAGCGCCTCGCGCAGGGGAGCGGCCGGGTAGCCGCCGAGGTGGGCGTGCAGGCGCTCGTCGACGTAGCCGCTCGCGTGCTGGACAAGGAGCGTCCCGCCGTCGGCGACGTATCGGCGCAGCTTCTCGGCCACCGCGTCGGAGAGGAGGAACAGGGCCGGTGCGACGACGAGCGGGTAGTGGCTCAACTCGTGTGCGGGGTGGGCGAAGTCGACCATGACGCCGGCGTCCCACAGTGCGCGGTGGGCCCGGCCGAGTGCCGCGTGATAGTCGAGCTCCGGGGAGGGCAGGCCGTCCACGCCGAGTGCCCACCAGGCGTCCGGGTCGTGCAGGACGGCCACTGACGCGGACACTGTCGAGCCCGCCAGCTCACCGAGGCGGGCGACGGCCTCCCCGGTCTGTGTGACCTCGCGGAAGATCCGGCTGTCGGGTCCCGCGTGCGGAACCATCCCCGAGTGCCATGTCTCGGCGCCGGCCCGGGACTGCCGCCACTGGAAGAAGAGGGCGCCCTCCGAGCCTCGTGCGATGTGGCCGAGGGTGTGGCGCAGGATGTCACCGGGGTCCTTGGCGAGGACCCGGTCGCCGTCGTAGACGGTGTTGGTGCCCTGCTCCATCAGCAGCCAGGGACGGCCGCCGCCCAGGGAGCGGGCGCGATCCGCGTGGAAGGCGACGTCGGCGGCGGCGGCCAGGCCGGGCGCGCCGGGGTACTGGTCGATGGTGACCACGTCGAGTTCCCGGGCGAGAGCCCACACGTCGATGTTCTGGTACGCGGGCAGCATCAGGTTGGTCGTCACGGGCCGGTCGCTGTGCGCGCGGATCACGTCGCGCTGCTCGCGGTAGGCGGCGGTGACCTCGTCGGCCCAGAAGCGGCGGAAGTCCAGCTCCTGGCCGGGGTTCTTGTGCCAGTTCGTCGCACGCGGCGGCAGCACCTGTTCCCAGGAGGTGTAGCGCTGACTCCAGAAGGCCGTTCCCCAGGCCTCGTTGAGGGCGTCGAGCGAGCCGTGACGGGCGCGCAGCCACACCCGGAAGGCGGCCGCCGTGTGGTCGCAGTAGCAGAGGGTGGCGTACTCGTTGTGCACGTGCCACAGGGCGAGGGCGGGGTGGTCGCCGTAGCGTTCGGCCAGCGCGGACGCGATCCGGCGGGCGGCGTTGCGGTACGCGGGTGCGGTGAGGCAGTACGTGTCCCGGCTGCCGTGGACGAGTCGGGTGCCGTCGGGGCCGACCATCAGCGCGTCCGGGTGGGCCAGGGTGAACCAGGGCGGCGGTGAGGCGGTGGGGGTGGCGAGGTCGACGGTCACGCCGTTCGCGTGCAGGCGTTCGATGTGGGCGTCGAGCCAGGCGAAGTCGTAGCGTCCCTCCTCCGGTTCCAGCAGCGCCCAGGAGAAGACGCCCACCGTGGCGAGGTTGACCCTGGCCCTGCGCATCAGCTCGTCGTCCTCCTTCCAGACCGGCTCGTCCCACTGCTCGGGGTTGTAGTCCCCGCCGAAGGCCAGGCCGCCCAGGCGGTCGGTGATGCTGCGAGTCGTCATGACGGTTCCTCGGGTACGGAGGGTTGAATCGTGTTTTCCTGCGGCGGCTGTCGAAGCGCTTCAATCCCAGGCGCAAGTTAACGGACATGTTTCGTGCGAAACAAGAGTCTCTACAAGAGAGGCTCTTTGCTTTGCTGACCCATTGGCAGCTCACCAGGGGGAATGTCAGTGTTGAAGCGCTTCGACAGTCGTGCTTCCGGGACGGTCCACACTTAGCTTCTGAGGGGTGTACGACTCCACGCACCAGAACGACGTGGTGGAGAGCCTCTTGTGCTGTGAGTGATGGCAACATCGAGCCATCCGGCGGCGTCGCGTGTGCCCCGGGCCTCCTGTGCGGAGCGGGTTCGACTCTGGCTGTTCCGGCGGCTCCGGCGGTCTGTTCGCCGCTCTCTCCCTCTCCTGCGCTGACCCTTCAACATCCCATGCCTGAAGTTCAGTTCCCGCGCTCCGAGGCAGGCCGATACCCTCGCCATGATCGATCCGAGCAACCCGCGTTCCGAGACCGGCTTGGACGTGGGTGATGGATCAGTCGATTCGACAGGGAGAGGGCCATGACCGTTCTTGACGGGATCCTCGCGGGAGTTCGCGAAGATCTGGAACAGCGCAAGCGTGCGACGCCGTTGACGGAGCTGCGCGCCCGGGCAGCGGACGCGGCAGCCGCGCTTGACCCCCTGCCCGCCTTCCGCGCGCCCGGGGTGTCCATCATCGCCGAGGTGAAGCGCAAGAGCCCCAGCAAGGGCGCGCTGGCTGACATCCCCGATCCCGCGTCCCTCGCGGCCCAGTACGCGGCCGGCGGCGCCGCTGCGATCAGCGTGCTCACCGAGAGCAGGCGCTTCGGCGGCTCCCTCGCCGATCTGGACGCCGTACGCGCCCGGGTCGACGTGCCCGTCCTGCGCAAGGATTTCATCGTCGACCCCTATCAGCTGTGGGAGGCTCGCGCCCACGGCGCCGATCTCGCGCTTCTCATGGTCGTGTCGCTCGACGACGGCCAACTCGCGGACCTGATGGGGCTGTCAAAGGAGTTGGGTCTCACGCCGCTCGTGGAGGCGCACACGGCCGACGAGGTGCGGCGCGCTGCCGCCGCAGGAGCCGAGCTCCTCGGCATCAACGCGCGGGACCTGACCACGTTGGACGTGGACCGCGCCGTGTTCGCCGACCTCGTGACGGGTATCCCCGAGGGCACGGTCAGGGTCGCGGAATCAGGAGTGACGGGCCCGAAGGACGTCGCGGAGTACCGCGGTTGGGGAGCCGACGTGGTACTGGTCGGCGAGGCATTGGTCCGCTCGGGGGACCCGACCACCGCCGTGCGCGAGTTCATCGGGGCCGCCGGGGCGTGATGGCGGACGGCTCGGTCAGCGGCACGTCCGGAAAGGCCGAGCCTCTCAGTGCCGAACCGCGGAGTCGGTCAGTTCACCTCGTGTGAGATCCGGGAGCCCGGCGACGGTCCGCCTGGCTCGGATCTCATCGCGGCTCGGGCTCGGTGAGGGTCTGTGCGCACCAGATCGTCTTGCCGTCGGTGGTGTGCCGGGTGCCCCACCCCTGGGTGAGCTGGGCGACGAGCAGCAGGCCCCGGCCGCCCTCGTCGAAGGCGCGCGCCCGGCGCAGGTGCGGGGCGGTGTTGCTGGCGTCGGAGACCTCGCAGATCAGGGAGGTGTCGCGAATCAGCCGCAGCCTGATCGGCGGCTCGCCGTATCGGATGGCGTTGGTGACCAGCTCGCTGACGACCAGTTCGGTGACGAATGACGCCTCCTCCAGGCCCCAGGCCTCCAGCTGGTCCACGGCGAACTTCCTGGCGCGCGGCACCTGCGCGGGGTCGGGCTCGACGTCCCAGTCGGCGACATGCTGGGGATTCAGCGCGTGTGTGCGGGCGAGCAGCAGGGCGGCGTCGTCGGTGCGGCGTTCGAGAAGCATCGCGGCCGTCACCGTGTCGCACAGGGCCTCCAGCGAGGCGGCCGAGTGGTTCAGGACCTGCTGCAGTTCGGCGATTCCCTGGTCGACGTCGCGCTCGCGGCTTTGCACCAGTCCATCGGTGTAGAGGGCGAGCAGGCTGCCCTCGGGCAGTTCGAGTTCGGTGGCCTCGAAGGGCAGCCCGCCGATGCCGAGCGGTGGTCCCGGCTGTGCGGGTGCCGGGGTCCTGGTGCCGTCCGGGGAGATGATGAGCGGCAGCGGATGGCCTGCGCTCGCCAGTGTGAAGCGGCGGGAGACCGGGTCGTAGACGGTGTACAGGCAGGTGGCCCCGAACTCGCCGGTCGGCTGGAAGTGGCCGGCGGGCCGGAGGTCACTGGCGAGGTGGATGACGAGGTCGTCCAGGTGGGTCAGCAGCTCGTCCGGCGGCAGGTCCACGTCGGCGAGCGTGCGGACCGCCGTGCGCAACCGGCCCATGCTGGCCGCGGCGTGCAGGCCGTGACCGACCACATCGCCGACGACCAGGGCGACCCGGGCACCGGAGAGCGGAATGACGTCGAACCAGTCACCACCCACTTCCGCGTCGGTCCCGGCAGGCAGGTAGCGGGATGCCACCTCGACCGCCTCCTGGCTTGGCAGCTGTTGCAGCAGCAGGCTGCGTTGCAGGGTCAGCGCGGTCGTGCGCTCGCGCGAGTACCGGCGGGCGTTGTCGATGGCGACGGCTGCCTTGGCGGTCAGCTCTTCGGCGAGGATCAGGTCGTCTGCCGTGAAGGCCTCGGGCCGGTCGCTGCGGGAGAACGCGACGACGCCGAGCAGCACGCCGCGGGCCCGGAGCGGCACGGTGATCCGGCCGGTCAGCCCCTCCGCGGTGATGGATTTGTCGATCAACGGATTGCCCGGCGGCCAGTGGGCCGGATCGGCGGCGAGCCCGGGCCCGAAGGCCCATTCACTGCCGTGGCCGGGTTCGGCCGCGAGCTGCACCGTGGACCTGCCGGTGGCCATGCAGCGGGCGGCGACGGAACCGGGAGCGTGACTCACCGGCACCGGGGGTCCGGGGTCCCGGTCGATGTCATGCTTCGCGCTGTGCTGGGCGGCGCGGCTGAGCGCGATGGCTTCGCCGGAGACGGAGGCGGGGGAAAGAGGCGGTTCCTCTCCGCGCAGTACCTCGTCGAAGAGATCCACGGTGACGAGGTCGACGAATCCCGGCACGGGGGTCCTGGCCAGTTCCTGGGCGGTGCCGATCACGTCGAGAGTCCGGCCGATGCCACGACTGGCCTCGTTGAGCATGAGCAGGCGCTGCCTGGCCCAGTACTCGGCGCTCATGTCGAATCCCCAGTTGGCGACCGCGCGGACCCTGCCCTCGGCATCCCTGACGGGCCAGATGCTGGTGGCCCAGGCGTTGGCGTAGTCGCTGCCGAGCGGGCGGAAGACGGTGATGAGACGTGCGGGTTTGCCTGTCCTCGCCACTTCGGACAGCTGGTCGGTGTAGGGCTTGTCGTCCCTTTCCGGAAACAGCGAGCGGTCGAAATCGGGAAACAGCTCGCGGTACTTCTTACCGAGCACTTGCTCCTCGGAGTGCGCGATCACCCGGCCCGAGGAGGCATTGATCCACAGAAACCGCAGATCGGGGTCGTAGACGCCCAGAGCGAAGGGGCACTGTTCGAAGGCCAGATCTGCGATCACCGGGCGGCTTTCCCAGCGCTGGACGGTCACCGCGTGGCCCAGCGCCCGGCCGTGGGCGCCGAACAGCGGGTGAGCCGATAGCAGGGCGTTCACCGTGGAACCGTCCCGGTGGCGCAGGGCGATGAGCCCCGTGGGGTCGGGGCCGCTGCCGTAGCCCTCGGGGAAGCCGGGTGGCGCGGGAGCGGCCAGCAGGTCGGTCACGGGGCGCCCTACGGCGTCCTCCGCCGTCCAGCCCAGCAGCGAGTGCCCGCTCTCGCTCCAGCCGCTCACCACGCCGTCCGGGCCCACCACGAGCGCGGCAGTGCGGGCATCCTGCTTGCCGGCAGGGTCCACTCGCTACGCCTCCGTCCTGACAGCTGTCTCCGTCAGGGCTGGTTTTCAGCCACAGCTTCCAGCGTAGGTCCGCTTCTGCTCCGCGGCGCTCCGGCCGGTGCGTTCCTGACCGCCGGGTGCGGGGCTGAGCGGGGCCGGCGCCTGCGCGCCCCGCTCGACGACCACCGCGGTACGTCCGCCGATGTCCCGTAGCCGGACCTGTGGTGCTCCTGGGTGGTCGGTGTCGTCACCAGCCGGTCGGCAGTCCGGCGATGTACGAGGTGAGCCGTTCGGCGATGAGCCGGTCGTCGTGGGCCGAGTAGTGCCAGTCGCAGCCGAGGAAGTCCAGGCCCGAGTCGTCGAGGGCCCAGGAGCGGACCCGGCTGTCGCCGGCGTCGTTACGCGCCTTGACGACCTGCTGGACGTGTTCGGCGTACTGGCCGGCGCCGACTGCCACGATGGTCGTGTCGGACCCGTAGCGCGTGCGCAGCTTCTGGATGAAGTCGCCGTAGGCGCTGCGGTAGGCGGCCGCGAGGCTGTCGGGCGTCCACGGCTCGCCGGGGTTGATGGCGGTCGAGAAGTCGTTGGTGCCGAGGTTGACCACCACGACCTGGGGGCGCCAGGTGCCCGGGTTCTGCCAGACGTCGCCGGACACGTTCAGCAGGGCACGGTCGTAGAAGGTCCGGTACGTGACGTCCGTCCGGTCTCCGTTGTAGTTGCGCACCATGCCGAGGCCCGAGTAGCCGTTGATCTGGTAGTCGGCGTTCAGTTGCCGGGCGGTGAGGGCGCCGTAGCTCACGTCGGTGTTGGTGTTCCGCTTGAGCTGTTCCGAGGTGCAGGTGCGGGAGGTCGAGAGGTTGCCGTAGCCCACCGTGAGGGAGTCGCCGATGAACTCGATCTGGCGGTTGCGGGCGGCCGGTCTGCTCAGCACGGCACCGCCGGGCGCGGCGACGAAGCCTCCGAAGGTGCTGGTGTCCCCGGGGGTGTCGTTGCGCTTGACGAGCCGGACGGTGTGCGTGCCGTTCGACAGGCCGTTGATCCAGTGCGTGGTGTTGCCGGGCGTGACGAGCGTGGCGACGGTGGCTCCGTCGATCTGGACGTCGTAGTCGGCGGCCGAGTCGCCCAGCACGATGCCCACACCGGTGCCGCTGACGCGGCCCTCGAAGTACACGCCGGGCCAGCTGTACTGCACGGTGTTTCCGGCGTCCTTGACCCGTCCGGCGGTGTGCACCTGTGCCAGCACTCCTGCCGCGCGGACCAGTTGCCACTGCTGGTTGGCCCCGCCCCAGTCGGTGAACTGCACGACCTTGGCGCCGTCCGCGGTGGAGGCGTTGTCGACCTCGACGGCCTTGCCGCTGTTGCGGTTGATCAACCGGACATAACCGTCCGGTGAATCGGCCAGCCGGAACTGCTGGTTGGTGCCATTGAGGTCGCTCCACTGCGCGATGTCCGCATGGTCGGCGCTGGAGTGGTTCAGCACGTCCAGCACCTTGCCGGAGTGCTGCGCCCTCAGCCGGTAATAGCCCCCGCCCGAGTCGACGAACCGGAACTGCTGGTTGGCACTGCCGGTACGCGTCCACTGCGTGAGACCCGCCCCATCGGCAGTGCTCGCACCGGCCACATCCAGCGCCTTGCCGCTGCCACGGTTGACCAGCACGTACGACACGGTCGTATCCACCGTGGCCGCCCGCGCCGTCCCCGCGGCACCAAGTCCCGTCAGGAGCGCCGCCAGTAAGGCGGTCACCGCGGTCAGCACCCCCGTACGCCGCCCGCGGCCCCACCACGACGCACCTAATGTCATATGCATGCCATCTTTCTGCGTTCGTGTCCCTTTCGGGTGTGCGCCGCCACGTCAGCGGTAGCGGGCTCTGCCGGCTACAGCGCGGTGAAGGTCCACAGCAGGTTGGTGCTGCTGCCGTAGGTCCACTGCTTGGCGATGGAACCCGAGTCGACGTTGCCTCCGCCGTCGAGGGCCAGGCCGGTGGTGCGGTTGGCGATCGAATAGTGGTCGCCGCCGCGGTGGGTGATCGTCCACTGCTGGTTGGTGCCGCCGTTCCAGGCGGCCTGTCTGGCGGCGGAGCCGTCGGCGGTGGCGCCCCAGCCGTCGGCGACCATGCCGTTCGTGCGGTTGACCAGCTTGTAGTAGCCGCCGCCGACCGCCACCGCCTGCCACTGCAGGTTGGTGCTGTCGCCCGAGGTCCATTGCTTGAGGTTGGAGCCGGAGGCGACATTGCCGCCGCTGTCCAGGGCGAGTCCGTTGGTGACGTTGGTGATCCGGAAATACGTGACCGGGTTGAACTGGACCTTCAGCGAGGTGATCTGGTCGTTGTTGCCGGTGACGCGCAGGTCGGGGTTCTCGGCGGTGAAGGTCCAGGAGGTGCCGGTGAAGTTGTCTCCGGAGTATCCGATCACCTGGTAGCCGGGGGCCGGCCGGAGGGAGGAGAGGGTGCGCGGGCCCGGTCCGGCGGCGGTCAGGTCGGCCGCGGTGTGGTCGCCGACGGTGAACACGGCGGCGTTGCCTGTGTAGTTGACGTCGCTGAAGGCGATGGCGCCGGCGAGCGGCCGCAGGCCGGGGATCGTGCCGGAGAAGTTGAGCTTCAGGACGTAGGCGCCCGCGCTGTACGGCGCAGAGGACGGCAGGGTGATGGTGAGGCCGGAGGAGTTCTGGGCCGGCGTGGGCAGGTCGATGTAGGTGCCGGCGGTGTTCCCGAGAAGCTTCACCGAGGTGAGCGAGGAGAGGTTGATCCGGTCCGAGCCGAGGGTCTTGATCGTGAGCGAACTGCCCGGCCAGCCCAGGACGGTGGCGTACAGGACGTTGTCGGCCTTGTTGCGGGTGAAGCGGATGTCCTGCGGCGTGCCGGCGTGCGGGGTGGTGAACGCACCGCCGCCCATCTTCGTCGGGCCTTCGCCGTACGCCGTCCAGGCGCGGGTCGCGTACACCGACTCGCCGAAGCGCTTCAGGTGGTCGCCGATGCCGAGCAGGATGTCCTTCTGCGCCTGGGGGATGGTGCCATCGGCCATCGGCGCGATGTTCAGCAGCACGTTGCCGTTCTTGCTGACCCGGTCGAGGAACGAGTGCAGCATCTGCGGGATGGTGTAGTAGCCGATGCCCTGGGTGTAGCACCAACTGGAGCTGGAGATGCTGTCGTCGGTCAGCCAGTACGGAGTGGTGAGCTCGGCCGGACCACCGCGTTCGTAGTCGAAGACCTCACCCTTGCCGTTCATGCCGTCCTTGTAGGTGGCGACGACTTCACGGCCCCAGCCGTTTGCCTGGTTGTAGTAGTACGCCAGGAAGTTCAGGCGTTGTGTCTCGTCGACGGCGTCCAGCTTGAAGTCCTGCCACAGGATGTCGGGTTGGGCGCGGTCGATGACCTCTTTGAGCTTGTCGAACCAGAGTTGGTTCTCCGCGGATGGACCCAGCTGCCCGTAGAGCTTCTTGAGGCTGGAGTCCGTCTGGGCGGGGACGAACTCGTAGAAGCCGTTGAAGTGGTACGCGTGGTGCATGGCCACCAGTAGCTTCAGACCCTTGGCGCGGATGGCCGTGGAGAACAGCCGCAGCAGGTTCAGTCCCGGACCCTTGTCCACCGAGTTCCACTCGTTGACCTGGCTGTCCCACATGGAGAAGCCGTCATGGTGCTCGGCGACCGGGCCGGCGAACCTGGCGCCGGCGTCGACGAACAACTGCACCCACTCGTCGGGGTCGAACTTGCCGCCGGCCGACTTCAGCTTCGGCGCGAACTTCACGAAGTTGCCCGCCAGGTCCTGAGCCCCGTTGATGAAGTTGTGGTACGGCCATGCCGATGGCTGGCCGTAGGTCGCGATGTGGTGCTGGTTGGCGTAGCTGCCCGCCTGGTACATGCTCCGCGGGTACCACTCGTTGTCGTAGGCGGGGACGCTGAAGACGCCCCAGTGGAAGTAGATCCCGAACTTCGCGTCCTGGAACCACTCCGGGGCCGGCGGGTGCTGGTCGACCGAGTTCCAGTCGGGCGTGTACGTGCTGGGCGCCGCCTGGGCGATGCCGGCACCGAACACACCTCCGGCTACGGCCGCCGCGGCCACACACGTGGCACCGGCCAGGAACTGGCGTCTGTTGATCGAACTCGACATGAAGACATCCCTGGTACGGAAGGGGCAGGGGGAACGCGCGAGGGCGCGAGTCGGCGTGCCGCTGCTGTGCACAGAGCGCCGCTTGTTACGCATGAAGGTCCGTCATGTCTCCCTGGGATGTCAACTGGCGTGCAGGGATGAAAAGCGTTGGGCGGTCGGGCAATTAACCACGTTTATTGCATGTCTGTCCAGGTTTACGACTGCCCAGACATGGCATGTCTGTCAGGGTCTCGTGGTCGATCCGGAGTAATCATCGCCGAGGATTGATGGGATGGATCTTCTTTCGGTGGCGTCACTTGGTGAGCTGTGGGCTGGGGTTTCAGGGCGTGTTGTGCGAGGGGCTAGACAGCGCGCCCGGAACACGCCTATAAACATCCCATCTCTGCTGCACGGCGATACGCAAATGTCGTCGAGGCGAAACATCTCCCGCTACGGGACCGGCGCGAGGAAGCACCGATGAGAGTCAGAACCGCCCTCTGTTCAGCCGTCTCCGCCCTGTCCGCACTGGCTCTGCTCAGTGCGTGCAGCAGCTCCACCACCTCGGCGTCGAGCGACAAGCCGCTGATCGGCGTCGACTACCCCCGCTCCGACACCGACTTCTGGAACTCCTACATCAAGTACACGCCGCAGTACGGCAAGGAGTTGGGCCTGGACCTGAAGACCACCAACTCCCAGAACGACGTCGCCAAGCTCACCGCCAACGCCCAGACGTTCATCAGCCAGGGCGTCAAGGGCCTCGCGATGGCCCCGCAGGACACCGCCGCCATCGCCCCCACCCTCGCGCAACTGGAGGCGAAGAAGATCCCCGTGGTCACCGTCGACACCCGCCCCGACACCGGCAACGTGTTCATGGTCGTGCGCGCCGACAACCGCGCCTACGGCGAGAAGGCGTGCCAGTACCTCGGCGCCAAGCTCGGCGGCAAGGGCAAGGTGGTGATGCTGGAGGGTGGCCTGGACTCCATCAACGGCCGTGACCGCACAGAGGCGTTCAACGACTGCATGAAGAAGAGCTTCCCGGGCATCAAGGTGCTCGGTGAGGCCACCAACTGGGACGGCGCCGTCGCCGCGCAGAAGCTGCAGACCGACCTGACCGCCCACCCGGACGTCAAGGGCATCTACATGCAGTCCAGTTTCGCCCTGTCCGGGACGCTCCAAGTCCTCAAGCAGAAGGGCTTGTTGGTCGACCCCAAGGACAAGAAACACGTGTTCGTGGTGTCCAACGACGGCATCCCCGAGGAGCTCAAGTCCATCGCCGCGGGCAAGATCGACGCCACGGTTTCCCAGCCGGCCGACCTCTATGCGAAGTACGCCTTGTACTACCTCAAGGCCGCGATCGACGGAAAGACCTTCAAGCCCGGCAAGACCGACCACGACAGCAACATCATCCAGGTTCGCAAGGGCGTGCTGGAGGACCAGCTGTCCGCTCCTCTCGTCACCATCGACGGCGGCAGCTACGGCGGTGTGCCGAGCGTCAAGAGCGACGACAAGTCGCTGTGGGGAAACAACCTCGGCTGATCTCTCTGATTCCTCATCGGGAACGCAACGGCGTACGAGAACAAGGCGGTTGAGATGAGCGACGGGGAGCGAGCAGTCACTCCCGCGCCCGCCCCGGCGGACGACGGACGGGCCCCCTCCGACCCGCCCGTCGTCGAGGCGACGGGCATAGTCAAACGGTTCGGTCCGACGGTGGCCCTGAACGGCGCCCGGATCACCATCAGGCCCGGCGAGACCCACGCGCTCGTCGGCCGCAACGGAGCCGGCAAGTCGACCTTGGTGTCGGTCCTGACCGGCCTGCAGGCTCCCGACGAGGGAACGGTGACCTTCGGCGGTGAGCCGTCGCCCCGGCTCAACGACCGTGACGGCTGGCGGCAGCGCGTGGCCTGCGTCTACCAGAAGTCGACGATCATCCCCACGCTGACCGTCGCCGAGAACCTCTTCCTGAACCGGCACGACCACGGACGAAACCGGCTCATCAGCTGGCAGGCCACCCGTCACCGCGCACAGGAACTCCTGTCGACCTGGTCCGTGGACGTCGACCCGCAGTCTTCGGCCGGTGATCTGAGCGTCGAGCAGCGGCAGTTCGTCGAGATCGCCCGGGCCCTGTCCTTCGGAGCGCGGTTCATCATCCTCGACGAGCCGACCGCCCAGCTCGACGGGGCGGCCATCAACCGTCTCTTCGACCGCATCCGCGACCTGCAACGCCAGGGCGTGACCTTCCTGTTCATCAGTCACCATCTCCAGGAGGTCTACGAGATCTGCGACATGGTGACGGTGTTCCGCGACGCCCGGCACATCCTCACCGCCCCGGTCACGGAAGTTCCCCGAACCGAGCTGGTCGCCGCCATGACCGGTGAGGCGGCAGCCGACCGGCGCGAGGAACGGGCGAGCACCCTCGACCCCGGCGCCACGGCCGCACTGAGCGTCCGCGCTCTGCGAAGCGGCGAGTACGACGACGTCAGCTTCCGGATCGGGGCCGGCGAGATCGTCGGGCTCGCGGGCGCCGCAGGCAGCGGTCGTACCGAGATCGCCGAGACCGTCGTAGGACTGCGGGCGGCGGACGGCGGCGAGGTGGCGATCGCCGGGCAGCGGCCCCGGCCGGGCAGCGTCCCCGCGGCGCTCGCCGCCGGCGCCGGGTTCGTCCCCCAGGACCGGCACCACCAGGGCTTCGTTCCGGACATGTCGATCGCGGACAACGCCACCCTGTCCGTGCCGAAGAGGCTCGGCCAGGGCGGGTTCCTGAGCAGCCGCCGACGCGACCGGCTCGCCGCGGGCATGATCGAGCATCTGGCGATCAAGACCCCAGGTCCCGACCTGCCCGTCTCCGCCCTGTCGGGTGGCAACCAGCAGAAGGTCGTGATGGCCCGCGCCCTGGCCGACGACCCCCGGCTGCTGGTCCTGATCAACCCGACCGCGGGCGTGGACGTGCGCTCCAAGGAGTTCCTCCTCGGCAAGGTCGAGGAGACCGCGGGGACCGGCACCGGAGTGCTCATCGCCTCCGACGAACTCGACGACCTGCGCATGTGCGACCGGGTCCTGGTGATGTTCCAGGGCCGTGTGACCTCAGAGATCGCCCGCGGCTGGCACGACCACGACCTCGTGGCCGCGATGGAAGGACTGGACCTCCATGCCTGAAACCGTCCTCGCGGACACCGCCGCGGCCAAGACCCCGGAGCCCGGAGTGAAGCGGATCACGCTGCTCGGCGGCCGGATACCCCTGGCCCGGCTGCGCGACCTCGCGCTCGTCCCGGCCATCGTGGTCATCGCGGTCGTCGGACAGATCGTCAACCCGGTCTTCCTACAGACCGACAACCTCATCAACGTCCTGCAGACCATGTCCGAGATGGCCCTGCTGGTCCTCGCCCAGACGATGATCCTGATCGTCAAGAAGATGGACCTGTCGCTGGAGTCCACCATGGGCCTCGCACCCGGCGTCGCGGCCTGGATGGTGGTGCCGACCGGCGCGGGCCACGGACTCGGGCTGCTCCCCGGCGCGTGGGCCATCCCCGTCACCCTCGCCGTGGGCGCGCTCGTCGGCGTGCTCAACGCCCTGCTGATCATCCGCTTCGGCCTCAACGGCTTCATCGTCACCCTTGGCATGCTGATCGTGCTGCGCGGTGTCCTCACCGGCATCTCCGGCGGCCAGACCTTCTTCCAGCTGCCGGAGTCGATGCTCTACCTCGGCACCGCCCAATGGTTCGGGATGCCCGCGTCCATCTGGATCTGCCTGGTGCTGTTCGCCGTCGCGATCGTGGTGCTCGGCTGGACCAGCTTCGGGCGTTCGCTGTACGCCATCGGCGGCAACGTCGACGCAGCGAAGGCGGCCGGCATCCGCACCGACCGGGTGCTGAGGATCGTCATCGTCACCGGCAGCGTGCTCGCCGCCCTCGCCGGACTGATGCTCTCCGGACGCCTGGCCTCCGTGGCCTCGGCACAGGGCAACGGCTACATCTTCACCGTCTTCGCCGCCGCCGTCATCGGCGGGATCAGCCTCAACGGCGGCAAAGGCACCATGTTCGGGGCCTTCAGCGGCATCCTTCTGCTGTTCATGATCCAGAACGTGCTCACACTCGGTGGCGTCCCCGCCCAGTGGATCGGCGCCCTCAACGGCCTGATCATCCTGGTCGCGCTGACCATCTCGCGCATCACGGGCGGCAAGGTCCAGGACTGAATCGGGCAGCCGTCCAGGCCGCCCGACACCCGCCGCCGCCCACATCTCGTCGCACGGGGCCGTATCGCCCCTGCACCTCACAGGAGTTGCCGTCATGTCATCCGCCCCGTCCGCTTCCCCGGCTTCTGCCCGCATCACCGCCCTGGACGTGCTGGACGTGCGTTTCCCGACGTCCGAGCACCTGGACGGGTCGGACGCGATGAACCCCGAACCCGACTACTCCGCCGCCTACGTCGTCCTGCGCACCGACGCCGGTGACGAACTGGAGGGCCACGCCCTGGCGTTCACCACCGGCCGCGGCAACGACGTCCAGGCCTCCGCCATCGCGGCCCTGGCGCCGCACGTGGTGGGCCTGTCCGTCGAGGAGGTCTGCGCCGACCTCGGAGCGTTCTCCCGCTCCCTCGTCCACGACCCCCAACTGCGCTGGCTGGGACCGGAAAAGGGCGCCATCCACATGGCCACCGGCGCCGTTGTCAACGCCGCCTGGGACCTGGCCGCCAAGCGGGCCGGCAAGCCCGTGTGGCGCTTCCTCGGCGAGATGTCGCCCGAGGAGCTGGTCGCCCAGGTCGACTTCCGCTGGCTCAGCGACGCCCTCACCCCCGAGGAGGCCCTGAAGATCCTGCGCCGCGCCGAACCCGGCCGCGCACAGCGCATCGGCGACCTGCTCGACCACGGATACCCCGCCTACACCACCACCCCCGGCTGGCTCGGCTACTCCGACGAGAAGCTGGCCCGCCTGGCCCGCGAGGCCGTCGCCGAGGGCTTCACCCAGATCAAGCTGAAGGTCGGCGCGAACCTGGAGGACGACGTACGGCGCATGCGCACCGCCCGCGAGACGGTCGGCGCCTCCATCCGCATCGCCGTCGACGCCAACCAGCGATGGGACGTCCAGCCCGCCATCGACTGGATGAGCGCCCTGGCCCCCTACGACCCGTACTGGATCGAGGAGCCCACCTCCCCGGACGACATCCTCGGCCACGCCGCCGTCCGCAAGGCCGTCAGCCCCATCAAGGTCGCCACCGGCGAGCACATCGCCAACCGGGTCGTCTTCAAGCAGCTCCTCCAGGCCGGTGCGGTCGACATCGTGCAGATCGACTCCGCACGGGTCGGCGGCGTCAACGAGAACATCGCGATCCTGCTGCTCGCCGCGAAGTTCGGCGTGCCGGTCTGCCCGCACGCCGGCGGCGTGGGTCTGTGCGAGATGGTCCAGCACCTGTCGATGTTCGACTACGTCGCCGTCTCCGGCACCACCGAGGACCGCGTCATCGAGTACGTCGACCACCTGCACGAGCACTTCGTCGACCCCGTCCGCATCGTCGACGGCCACTACCTCGCACCGACCCTCCCGGGGCTGAGCGCGCAGATGCACCCCGAGTCCCTCAAGGAGTACACGTACCCGGACGGCCCCGTCTGGACCGCTCGTGTCTGACGCCCACGAACTCGTCGACGCCCACCACCATGTGTGGGACCTGGACGTCCGGCCGCAGCCCTGGCTGGACGAGCCGGGCCACGAGCCGATCCGCCGCAACTTCAGCTTGCACAACCTGCGCTCGGCCGCGACCCGGCCGATCGCGGGGCGGCGACTGACGAGCACGGTGGTCGTCCAGTGCATCGCTTCCGTGCCCGAGACACGCGACCTCCTCGCCCTGGCCGACAACGACCCGCTGATCGGCGCCGTCGTCGGCTGGGCGGACCTGACGTCCCCCGCGATCGGCGACGCACTCGACGACCTGCGGACAGGGACCGGGGGGCGCTACTTGCGGGCCGTACGCCACGTCGTGGAGGGCGAGTCGGATCCGCACTGGCTCCAACGCCCCGACGTCGAGCGGGGGTTGAGAGCGGTCGGCGAACGCGGGCTCGGATACGACGTGCTGATCCGCAGCCACCAGCTCCCGCAGGCGATCCACCTCGCGGAAGGGTTCCCCGAGCTGCCGCTGGTCCTGGATCACGCCGGCAAGCCGTCGATCGCCGACGGTGAACTGGCCGACTGGGAACGCCAGTTACGGTTGCTGGCCGGGTACCCGCAGGTGGTCTGCAAGGTGTCGGGGCTGATCACCGAGGCGGACCACGAGAAGTGGACCGTCGACGACATCCGCCCGGTGTGGGAGGTCCTGCTCTCCGCCTTCGGCCCCAGCCGCCTGATGTTCGGCTCCGACTGGCCGGTCGCGAACCTCGCGGGCGGCTGGAACCGCTGGGCCGCCACCGTCGACGAACTCCTGGACGGCTGCTCCGGCACCGAGACCCACGCGGTACTCGCCGGCACCGCGACCACCTTCTACTGCCTGAACCCCGCCCCGACAAAGGAGAGGACGCCGTGCTCCTGACCGAACTGCTGCACCCCGGGATCCTCGAATCCCTGGCCGGCGCCGGCCACGGTGCCCGTGTCCTGCTCGCCGACGGCCACTACCCCGCGAGCACCGCCACCGGTGACCGCGCCCGGACCGTCCACCTCAACCTGGCCCCCGGCCTGCTCGACGTCACCACCGTGCTCGACGTCCTGTTGCACGCCCTGCCCGTCGAGTCGGCCCACGTCATGGTGCCGCCCGAGGGTGATCCGGAGCCACCCGCCATCGCCGAGTACCGCTCGATGCTGGCGCCCGTCCCGGTCGACACGCTCGGCCGCTTCGAGTTCTACGACGCCGCCCGCTCGCCCGACCTGGCGTTGGCGATCGTCACCGCCGACACCCGTACCTACGCCAACCTGCTGCTGACCATCGGTGTCCGCGCTGAAGGGACCCTGACCACACGATGACTCTCGCCGTCCGTTACACATCGGCCCGCACCCTGGACACGGCTCCCGCACTCGATGTGCCGCCTGGTCCGGGTGAGGTGGAGCTGGCCCCGGCCTTTGTAGGTATCTGCGGCACCGATCTGCACATCTTCCACGGCGACATGGACGCCCGGGTTGCCGCGCCCGCCGTCCTGGGACACGAGATGTCCGGCCGGATCGTCCGCGTCGGCCCGGGCGTGGAGGGCTGGGAGCCCGGCGACGCGGTCACCGTGATGCCGCTGCGCTGGGACGACACCTGCCCGGCCTGCCGCGCGGGCCATCAGCACATCTGTCAGCACCTGGACTTCATCGGTATCGACTCCCCGGGCGCGATGCAGCAGCGCTGGACGGTGCCTGCCTCGACACTGATCAGGCTGCCGGAGACGCTCGCCCTGGACCGAGCCGCGCTCGTCGAGCCCACCGCCGTCGCCGTGCACGACGTGGGCCGCGCCGGAGTGCGGGAGAGCGAGAAGGTCGTGGTGGTCGGCGGCGGGCCGGTCGGCATGCTCATCGCGCTGGTCGCGCGGGGCGCGGGCGCCGAGGTGCGAGTGGTGGAGCTGAATGCCCACCGGCGGCTGCTGGCCGAGGAGTTGGGGCTGACAGCGTGGAGTCCGGCCGACGACGACATACCGGCACTGGTGGGGGAGTGGACGGGGGATGCGGGCGCGGACGTCGCCTTCGAGGTGTCCGGCGCGGCGGGCGGCGTGGACACGGCGGTCGACGTCCTCGGGGTGCGCGGCCGGTTGTGCCTGGTCGCCATCCACCCTCGCCCCCGCGAGGTGAACCTGCACCGATTCTTCTGGCGCGAACTCACCCTCGTCGGCGCCCGGTTGTACGACCGCGGTGACTTCGAGCAGGCGGTCGCGCTGGTCGCCGACGGCACGATTCCGGCCGAACGCCTGATCAGCAAGGTCGTGCCGCTCACGCAGGCGCCCGCCGCCTTCGAGGCCCTGGAGGGCGGCGGCGACGTGATGAAGATCCTCGTGGACTGCACCGACGACACCCAGGGAGTGGCCGTATGAGCGCCTTCGACCTCACCGGGAAACTCGCCGTCGTCACCGGCGCGCGGCGTGGCATCGGCCGGGCGATGGCCCGCGCGCTGGCCGAGGCCGGCGCCGACATCATCGGCGTCAGCGCCAACCTGGAGGAAACCGGCAGCGCGGTGGAGAAGGACGTGACCGCCGTCGGCCGCACCTTCGAAGCGATCCGCACCGACTTCGCCGACCCCGCCGCCGTACAGGCGTTGGGCGCGGATCTGGCCGGGCGTGAGCGGCCGGTGGACATCCTGGTCAACAACGCGGGCACGATCCGCCGTGCTCCGGCCGTCGAACACACCGACGCCGACTGGGCGTTGGTTTTGCAGGTCAACCTCACCGCGCAGTTCGCGATGAGCCGGGCGGTCGGCGCGTCGATGGTGGCCCGCGGCCAGGGGAAGGTCATCTTCACGGCGTCGCTGCTCAGTTTCCAGGGCGGCATCACCGTGCCCGGCTACACCGCCGCCAAGCACGGCATCGCCGGTCTGACCAAGGCGCTGGCCAACGAGTGGGCCCCGCACGGCGTGAACGTCAACGCCCTCGCGCCCGGCTACATCGCCACCGACAACACCCAGGCCCTGCAGGACGATGCGGTGCGCAGCAGGGCGATCCTGGAACGTATCCCGGCCGGCCGCTGGGGCAGCGCGGACGACCTGGCGGGCGCCACGGTCTTCCTCGCCTCGGACGCGGCTGCCTACGTGCACGGCGTCGTCCTGCCTGTCGACGGCGGATGGCTCGGCCGATGACCGCCACAGATCCGGCCTCGGTACTGGCCGGAGCCCGTCTCCTGCCCGTGCTGACGGTGCCGTCCGCCGCGACTGCCGGCCCACTGGCCGACGCCCTCGCCGCGGGCGGTGCCCGGTGCGCCGAGGTCACCTTCCGCACGCCGAGCGCCGAGCGGGTGCTCAAGGAGATGGCCTCCCACGGCGGGCTCACCGTCGGTGCGGGCACGGTCCTCACGCCCGAGCAGGCGGAGCGGGCCGTGGCGGCCGGGGCCCGCTTCGTGGTCTCGCCCGGCTTCGACGAGGAGGTCGTCGCGAAGTGCCGCGAGCTGGGCGTGCCCGTGGTGCCCGGCATCGCCACCGCCACCGAGCTGATGCGCGCCCTGAAGGCGGGCCTCGACACCGTCAAGCTCTTCCCCGCCGAGCCGCTCGGCGGCCTGCGGACACTACGGGCGCTCGCGGCCCCCTTCCCTGGGATGCGTTTCGTGCCGACCGGCGGGATCGACGCTTCCCGCCTGGCCGCCTACTTCGCCGACCCGGCGGTCCTTGCCGTCGGCGGCAGCTGGATGGCCACCGCCGACCACCTTCGGCGAAGCGACTACGGCGAGATCCGCCGACTGACGGCCGATGCGGTGGAGAGGAGCAGCACGTGATCGACGTGGTGGCCCTCGGCGAGGTGATGCTGCGCTTCGACCCGGGCGAGGGACGGATCCGCACCGCCCGCTCCTTCCAGGTCTGGGAGGGCGGCGGCGAGTACAACGTCGTCCGGGGGCTGCGGCGCTGCTTCGGCCTGCGCACAGCGGTCGTGACCGCGCTTGTCGACAACGCGGTGGGCCGGCTCGTCGAGGACCTGATCCTCCAGGGCGGTGTCGACACCTCGCTGATCCGCTGGATGGCCGACGACGGCATCGGCCGCACCGCCCGCAACGGGCTGAACTTCGTCGAACGCGGCTACGGCATCCGCGGCGCCCTCGGCGTCAGCGACCGCGCGCACACCGCCGTGTCCCAGCTCCGTAAAGGGGACGTCGACTGGGACGCCGTGTTCTCCGGCGGGGTGCGTTGGTTCCACACCGGCGGCATCTTCGCCAGCCTGTCCGACACCACCGTCGACGTCGCGGACGAGGCCATGGCCGCGGCCCGCCGCCACGGCGTCACCATCTCCTACGACCCCAACTACCGCCCCAGCCTGTGGGCCGGCCGGGGCGGCGCCGACGCCGCCCGCGAGATCGACCTGCGGCTCGCCCGGCAGGCCGACGTCGTGGTGGGCGCCCTGGGCCTGGCCGGGACGTACCCCGGACAGGCGCGCGTCGGGGCCGACGAGGTGGCCGACGCGCTCGCCGAGGTGGCCGCCCTGCTGCCCGAGGCGACCGTCCTGGCGACGCCCCTGCGCGAGGTGCCCTCGGCCGGAATCAACGACTGGTCCTCGGCCGCCTGGTCCGCCGAAACAGGCTTCGTCACCGGCCCCCGGATGCCCGGCCTGCATGTCCTGGACCGCATCGGCTCCGGCGACGGCTTCGCCGCCGGCCTGATCCACGGACTGCTCAGCGACACCGGCCTGGAACGCGCCCTGGCCTACGGCACCGCCCACGGCGCGCTCACCATGACCACCCCCGGCGACGTCTCCATGGCCTCGCTCGCCGAGGTCGAGGCGCTCATCGCGGGCGGGTCGGCCCACGTCAGTCGCTGACCCGTGCCCCGTCGCCCGTATCCCAGGAGCACGTCTTGCACCAGCGGAAGATTCAGAACACGTCCGGCTCCGTCACCGAGCTCGGCTTCGGGGCGTCCGTGATCGGCAACCTCTACCGGGTCACCCCGGCCGGTGAGGCGGCAGCCGCCGTCGACGCGGCCTGGGAGGCCGGAATCCGGTACTTCGACACCGCACCGCACTACGGCCTCGGTCTTTCCGAGCGTCGTCTGGGCGCCGCCCTGCGGGGCCGCCCGCGCGATGAGTACGCCATCTCCTCCAAGGTGGGCAGACTGCTGGTGCCCAACGAGGAACCGCGCGGCGTGGACACCGAGGGCTTCGTCGTACGGGACGACCTGCGCCGGCAGTGGGACTTCAGCCGGGACGGCGTGCTCCGCTCCATCGAGGAGACGCTGGAGCGGACCGGTCTGGACCGGCTGGACATCGTCTACCTGCACGATCCGGACGCTCACTGGCGGCAGGCGGCCGAGGAGGCCATGCCCGCGCTCGCAGAGTTGCGCGACCAGGGTGTGATCGGCGCGATCGGCGCCGGAATGAACCAGTCGGCGATGCTCGCCCGCTTCCTGCGCGAGACCGCAGCCGACGTGGTCATGCTCGCCGGGCGCTACACCCTCCTCGACCAGTCCGCGCTGGATGACGTCCTGCCCGCCGCACAGGAACACGGCAAGAGCGTCGTCGCGGTCGGCGTCTTCAACTCGGGACTGCTCTCCCGCGACCGGCCCGCCCAGGGCATGAAGTACGACTACCAGGACGCCCCGCCGGAGCTGGTCGCCCGCGCACGGGCGATCGCCGAGGTCTGCGCAGGCCACGGGACCACTCTGCCCGCCGTCGCGATCGCCTTTCCGTACACCCATCCCAGTATCATCAACGTCACCCTCGGCATGCGGACCGCGGAACAGGTCGGACGGAACGTGGAACTCCATGATCAGCACGTCCCGGACGGACTCTGGGACGATCTCCGCGCTCAGGGGCTGATCAGGTCGGATGTGCTCATGGGGCACGGTGGGGGGATGTGCGGTGTCTCTGACGGACAAGGCCATTGAGGAAATCCGTGAGCTGATCCGGTCCGGTGCGCTGCCCCCGGGGTCGAAGCTTCCACCGGAGCCGGACCTGGCCGCCCAGCTGGGCCTGTCCCGCAACCTCGCCCGCGAGGCGGTCAAGGCGTTGGCCGTCGCCCGGGTCCTGGAGGTCCGGCGGGGGGATGGCACGTATGTGACCAGCCTGCAGCCGAGCCTGCTGCTGGAGGGGCTCGGCGGCGCGGTGGAGCTGCTGCAGGGCGATTCGGTCGCGCTGCAGGACCTCATGGAGGTACGGCGGCTCCTCGAACCGATGGCCACGGCCCTGGCCGCCACCCGGATCTCGGACGGCCAACTAGCCGAGGTGAAGCGGCACTTGGACGCGATGCGCGAGGCCCGCGAGGACGTCGAACAGCTCAACGCCCACGACGCCGCGTTCCATCGCGCCGTCGTCGCGGCCACGGGCAACGAGACCCTCCTCACTCTCCTCGAAGGGATCTCCGGCCGCACCCTGCGCGCCCGCATCTGGCGCGGTCTGGTCGACGACAAGGCCGCGGCCCGCACCCTCGCCGAGCACGAGGCGATCTTCAACGCGCTGGCCACCCGTGACTCCGCCCTCAGCCAGGCCGCCGCACTGCTGCACGTGAGCAACACCGAGCAGTGGCTGAGGGAACACCTGCGCTCCGGCGAACCCCTCCCCTTCGGAACGACAGCGCGGAAGTGACGGGCCGCTCGTGGAGCCGCTCCGGCCTGCCCCGGCGGTGGCTCCGTTCAGTAGCCGTAGATCATCTTGTAGGCGACCTCGGGGAGAAACTGTCCGGCCGAGGAGCCGGTGCCGGCGCCGCAGTTGCCGTCGGACTCACCGGGAACCTTGATCCACAGGAGCATCTCGGCGCCTCCGCCCAGCCGGGTGGGGGTGCCGGTCCGGCGGCCTGAGGGGTTGCACCACTGGCCGTTGGAGCCGTTGCCGTTGCGGCTGGTGTCCACGACGAACGGCTTGGTGTAGCCGTACCGGGCACTGAGTTCACTGTTGACGGCGTTGCCGTACGCGGTGTTCTCGGCCGTGGTCAGGTAGTTGGAGATGTTGAGCGAGAAGCCGTGGGCCTGTCGGAGGCCTGCTTCGTGGAGGCGCCGGGCCATGGTCGGCGCGCTCGCCCAGGCCGGGTTGCCGGCGTCGAGATAGACCCAGGTGTTGGGAGCCTGGCGGTTGAACTCGGCGAGCGCGCCGGTGAGCATGCCCTCGCGTTCGTCGATCTGGGCCTGGGTCATGCAGCCGTAGTCCCCGAGGGAGTCCGGTTCGAGGACGACGACGGCCGGGCGGCCCGCGATCCCGCCCGCGAACTGGGCGATCCAGTTCGTGTAGGCGGACGGCGAGGAGGCTCCACCCGCGGAGTGCCCGCCGCAGTAGTCGCGGTTGTAGATGTTGTAGGCGACAAGGATGGGCAGCTTGTCCCGGGCGTCCGCGGCGCCCACGTACGCGCCGGTGGCGGTGCCGATGGTGCCGCTCCAGGAGCCGAACCAGCGCGCCGTCGGGGTGCCTGCGATGGAGGCGTTGATCGCGGGCGCCCGGCCGTCACCTTGGTTGGCGGCGACCCACCGCTTCGCGCTGGAGTCGGGGTCCACGTAGAACCCGTTGGTCATGGTCGTCGGGTCCGCCGCGTGGGCTGACGTTGCGGTGGCGAGCGCCAGCGGCAGCGAGGAGAGCGCTGCTACGAGGGCGAGCAGTCTGCGGCGCATGACGGTACCTCGGCTTTCTGACAGGGATGCGTCCGATGGCCGGCGGTGAGCGTGGGGAGCGCTCCCATCGGAAGCGCTCCCCACGGCCCGATCGGTCAGCAGGTCGAGTTGGTCTGGGTCAGGAGTCCGAGCCGCCACGGGAGGAGGTTGTAGTCGCCACCCGCGCCCGGATTCACGCCCTGGTAGAGGTACTGGAGTCGGCAGGCGGGAATGGTGAGTGTCTGGTCGTAGCCTGCGCGGATCATCTCGCCGTGACTGACGTCCTTGCTCCAGGCGCCCGAGGGGAAGCTGACGTTGTTGGCCCGGGCGAAGGGATTGCTCTCGGATGCGGCGAGCTGCGTCCAGGAGCCGGCGAGGCTGCTCGTCGTCCATGACCGGAAGTAGCGCCGCCCGTCGGACCCGATGGCTTCGACGAGGAGCAGGTACTGGTTGCTGCCTTGCACCTTGTACACGTTGCTCGCTTCGAACAACGCGTTCTTGGAGTCCTGCAGCGCGATGACCGTGCTCGTGAACCCGTTCGGGAACTGGCCGACGGTCGTCTGGGAGCGGTACAGGTGTCCGTTGTCGTCGGAGGAGAACAGGTAACAGTTGGCGCTGTCGCAGATCACCCACATGTCGACCCAGTAGCCGTTGCCGATGTTCCGCCGGATGATGTCGGGCATCGACGAGTAGAAGTTGCGCGGGGCGCTCCACCCATTGGGGTTGCTGATGTCGGGGTTGGTGGAGTACGAGGCGTTGCCGGTCTGGTAGACGAGGTACCACAGGCGTTGCGGCGCGTTGTAGAAGACCTGCGGCGCGGCCCGGTAGCCGGTGCCGATGGCGGTGCGGTCCAGGTAGTGGTGGGTGGCCGAGCCGGCCTGGGACCAGTCGCTGAAGTTCAGGTACACCAGGTTGTAGCCGGAGGAGCTCGCGGTGCTGGCGAACACGTGGTACTTGCCGTTGTAGTAGACGACCGTCGGGTCCTTGATGCCGGCGATGTTGTGGGTCGCGTCCGGCTTCGGCGCGATCAGCGGGCCGCTGGAGCTCCACGAGTACCTGCCGGGCAGGGCGGCGGCAGGCTTGGCCGAGCGAACTGCCTTGCTCTGAGCGGTGGTTGATCCCCTCGCGGCGGTGGGCGTGCCGCCCAGCGCGGTCAGTGCCGCGTTGTAGGCCGGCTTCTTGTTGCCGCCCCGGTCGAACAGCAGCGGGTTCTCGTTGCTGCGCCAGGAGTCGCTGTCGCGGATGCCCCAGACCGTGATGCCGGTGCACCGCGGGACGTTCATGCAGGCCCTGACCGTGTTCGCGTACGCGGTCGGCGAGGCCTGCGCGATGTCCAGTTCGGTGATCTGGACGTCCACGCCGAGGGCGGCGAAGCTCGACAGTGTCGTCTGGAAGCTGGCGGGGGGACCGCCGGTGCCGAAGTGGGCCTGGAGGCCGACGCAGTCGATGGGCACGCCGCGCGCCTTGAAGTCGCGCACCATGCGGTAGACGCCCTGGGTCTTGGCGGCGTTCCAGTCGTCGATGCTGTAGTCGTTGTAGCAGAGCTTGGCCGCAGGGTCGGCCGTCCGAGCTGTGCGGAAGGCCTGTTCGATGAAGCCGTCGCCCAGCAGGTTCTGGAACACCGAGGAGCGGTGCTGGCCGCTGCCGCCGTCGGCGAAGGCCTCGTTGACCACGTCCCAGGCGTAGATCTTTCCCTTGTAGTGGTTCGCCACGGTGGTGATGTGGTTGTTCATCACGGATCGCAGGGTGTTCGCGTCCCTGATGGAGCTGACCCAGCTGGGCAGTTGGGAGTGCCACACCAGGGTGTGGCCACGCATGCGCTGACCGTGGGACGTCGCACGGTTGACGATCTGGTCGCCGGGACCGAAGTTGAACGAGCCGCGGGACGGCTCGGTCGTGTCCCACTTCATCTCGTTCTCGGGTGTGACCATGTTGAACTCGCGGTCCAGGATGCGGGTGTACGTACCGTCGCCGAGGCGGCCTGCGGCCACCGCGGTGCCGAAGTACCGTCCGGACTGGGCCGCTTGGGCGCCCAGGGTGGAGGCCCGAACGGTGTCGGGCGCACCGGTCGCGCCGGTCGCGGTCCCGGGTGTCACCAGGACGGTCGCGGCCAGCAGGCCCAGGACCGAGGCTCGGCGACAGCCGAGCCGTTTCAGCGGGTTCACGGTTCTCCTCGGGTGGGTGGGGGGTTGGGTGGTGCGATCGGTGGGTCTTCAGGGCGTGGTCAGCTCGAACCGTGCGATGCGCACTGAGCCGCCGAGTGCCTGGGTGGCGTGGTTGAAGAGGGCGAATCGGTAGCCCATAAAGAACTGCCAGTTGTTGCCCAGGGAGAAGGCGGGGCCGAGGCGGGTGAAGTTGGTGCCGTCGGTGCTGTAGGAGAAGGTTCCGGGGCGGGGCGCGCCGGGGTGGATGTCCGCGTTCGCGCGCAGCCAGATGCGGCTGCCGGAGATGGTGGCGCTCGCGGCCTCGGTGCCGGTGCCGGTGGTGTTCCAGTTGCCGTCCATGGTCAGCCCGTTGACCATCGCCACCCGTGTCGTACCGCCGTCGCGTTTGACGCCGATCCAGGCGGAGGAGTCACGCAGCAGCGCGAGTCCGGCGCGGTCGCCGTCGCGCATCGCCGAGAAGTCGAGCTGGATGGTGGCGGTCGAGGTGGGGCCCTGGATGCGGTGGGTGAGGGTGTTGCGGGCCCCGTAGAGGTCGTTGGTGACGGTGGCGGTCCGCAGGGTCAGTCCGTTGTCGACGGACCACTTGGTGTTGTCCGGGTTGTGGTTCCACTCCCACCTGGGCTTGAGGGTCGTACCGTCGAAGGTGTCGACGCCGGTCATGGGGGTGACCTGGCGGGGTGGAGCGGGCACGGCCGGGCTGGGATACGTGGTGCCCCAGGCGCCGTTCACGAGTTGCACGACGGGCCAGCCGTCCGGGGTCCAGGTGACCGGTGCCAGGGCGGGCATCCGTCCGCCGGGGTAGGCGTCGACGAAGGCCAGGTAGTACCAGGCGCCGCTCTGCGTCTGCACCAGCCCGCCCTGGTGGGGGACGCCGCCGCCCGGGATCGGCCCGCGCAGGTCGAGGAGGACCTGCCGCATCGTGTACGGGCCGAAGGGGCCGCTCGACGACTTGAGGATGTACTGGCCGTTCGCGGGCCGGGTCACGAAGATGTAGTACTGCCCGTTGATCTTGTAGAAGCGGGAGCCTTCGAGGGTGCCGACGCTCGACGGTGTGGTGAACACCTGTTGGGTGCGGACCTGGTTGCGGCCGTCGGGCGAGAGCTGGGCCACGCTGATGGTGGTGTTGCCGTACGCCACGTACAGGGTGTCGTCGGTGTCGACGAGCAGCCCCGCGTCGTAGTGCGGCGTCCCGATCGTGGCGAGCCTGTTCCACGGTCCCTCGACGGCGGTGGCGGTGTAGACGTACGTCTTGGCGAAGTCGATCTGGCCGAGCCAGTAGAAGGTCCGGTTGCTCGGACGGTAGGCGAGCGAGGACGCCCAGATGCCCCGGACGTAGCCCCGGGCGCCGTTCAGGTCGTACTTGGCGCCGAAGTCGAGGACGGGTACCGAGTGGCCGGCGATCTCCCAGTGCACCAGGTCGTACGAGCGCAGGACGGGTGCGCCCGGCGAGTAGTGCATCGTCGAGGCCGAGGCGTAGTAGGTGCTGCCGACGCGGATGACGTCGATGTCCGCGAAGTCCTGCCAGATCACCGGGTTGGTGTACTCCGCGGCAGCCTCGAGGTCTGTACCGGAAGCGGCCACGCTCTCGGAGGCCGCGGTCAGCGGGAGGAAGGCACCGGCGGCCAAGCCTGTGCCGGCCGTCAGCGCGCGGCGACGGGACATTGCTTGATGAGTCCATGACATCTGCACGCGTGGCGTTCTCCTTCTGTGGCCCAGCCGTTGGTGGTTGGAGTTGTCCGGAGGTGCCCTGCTGGATCGCGCGGAGTGGCTGCTCTGTATACGAGATGTCGAACGCGGATCGGCTTGCCGAGCATTCTGGATGATAGGGGGCCGGTGAATCCCGTCAATACTTCGCGCACGAATCGTTGGAGTCTTCGAAACATTCGAAGATATTTGATCCCATGTCAGCGAGGGTTACTTGCCCGGATAATGCGGATACATCACATTCGGCAAGCCTGTGTGGCCGGATCGTCAAGGCGGTGCGGTGATGAGTGTTGACATGTTCGACGGCCTCCCTAGTATCCATGAGGTCCTAGTTTCCGAATGGTTCACAAAATTTCGAACCGCTCATCTCTCTTCTGTCCAGTGTCATGGACGTGACATCGATCTTCGTGTCACCTGCCATGCCGCCCTTCCGGAAATGGAGCCCTTGGTGCCCAGACGATCAGGCGGACGGCTGTTCCGCCTCCTCGCGACCATCGTGCTGACGGTCACCGCGTCCGTGACGGCCTCCGCTCACTCCACCGCCTCGTCCGCGCCTGGCAGTCCGGCGCTCACCCCACCGTTGGGTTGGAACAGCTGGAACAGTTTCGGGTGCGGGGTCACCGAGGCTCAGGTTCGCCAGGCCGCCGACGCGATGGTGTCCTCGGGGATGCGGGACGCCGGTTACCGCTACGTGGTGGTCGACGACTGCTGGTTCGACCCGCAGCGCGACGCGGCCGGCAACCTGCGGGGCAATGCGGCCAAGTTCCCCAGCGGGATGAAGGCGCTCGGGGACTACATCCACAGCAAGGGCCTGAAGTTCGGCATCTACCAGGTGCCGGGCGAACGCACGTGCGCGCAGACCAGCGGCGCCTATCCCGGGTCGACGGGCAGCGGGGGGCACGAGACCCAGGACGCCGCCACGTTCGCCTCCTGGGGCGTCGACTACCTGAAGTACGACTGGTGTTCCTCCAGCGGCACCCGTGACGAGCAGGTCGCGCGGTTCACGCTGATGCGCGACGCCCTGCGCGCCACCGGGCGGCCGATCGTCTACAGCATCAACCCCAACAGCTTCCACGCCATCACCGGCGCCACATACAACTGGGGCGAGGTCGCCGACCTGTGGCGGACGACCGAGGATCTGCTCGACATCTGGCAGAACGGCAACACCAACAGCTATCCGATGGGCGTCGGCAACGTCCTGGACGTCACCGCACCGCTGGCGGCGCAATCAGGCCCGGGACACTGGAACGACCCCGACATGCTGGTCGTCGGCCGTCCAGGTCTGTCACTGACCGAGTCCCGCTCGCACTTCGCCCTGTGGGCACTGCTGAGCGCCCCGCTCATGGCCGGCAACGACATCCGCACCATGTCCCCTGACGTGAGCGCGATCCTGCGCAACCCGCGCCTGCTGGCAGTGAACCAGGACCCGCTGGGCGCGGGCGGGCGCAGGGTGCGCGACGACGGCAGCACCGAGGTGTTCGCCAAACCCCTGTCCGACGGCTCGGTCGCGGTCGGCCTGTTCAACCGGGGTGGCAGCACCGCGACGGTCAGTTCGACAGCGGCTCAAGTCGGCCTGTCGGGCGGGTCGTTCACCCTCACGGACCTGTGGACCGGCGGTACGTCGAGCACGTCCGGCCAGATCTCGGCGAGCGTCCCCGCGCACGGCGTGGCCGTGTTCCGGGTGAGCGGTGGCAGCCCGCTGGCCGCCACCACCTCGCGGCTGCGCGGCACCGGATCCGGTCGCTGCGTGGACGTGGACAACGCCTCCACCGCGGCCGGGGCGACGGTACTGCTCTGGGACTGCCACACGGCCGCCAACCAGCTGTGGACCACGTGGGGCGGCGGCGAGATCCGCGTCTTCGGCGACAAGTGCCTGGACGCCTACAACCAGGGCACCGCCAACGGCACCCGTGTCATCACCTGGTCCTGCAACGGCCAGGACAACCAGAAGTGGACCGTCGGCTCCGACGGGTCGCTCCGCAACGTCCACGCCGGGCTGTGCCTCGACGCCGACCAGGCCGGCACCGCCAACGGGACCCCGCTGGTCCTGTGGACCTGCGACGGCCGGGCAGGACAGAAGTGGAGCCGGTCGTGAGGGAGTTGCGTTCCTCTCCCCGCCGGGGGCGATCACCCGTCGGCCGCCGACTCTTGGAGGCGATGATGATTCCGGTCCGAACCTTACCCACCACCGGCACGAGGCCGGCCCGGGCGGTCGCCTGGACCTTGGCCCTCGTGCTGGCGTTCGCCGTCGTCCCCGCCGCTGTGCAGCCCACGGTGGCCAGGGCCGACAACCCGATCGTGCAGCACGTCTACACAGCCGACCCGGCCCCGCTGGTGTACAACGGGCGGGTCTACCTCTACACCGGACACGACGAGGACGGCTCCACCTACTTCACCATGAAGGACTGGCGGGTGTGGTCCTCCGCCGACATGGTCAACTGGACCGACCACGGCTCGCCGCTCAGCCTGGCCACCTTCAGCTGGGCGTCCGCCGACGCGTGGGCGGGCCAAGCCGTCCAACGGGGCGGCAAGTTCTACTGGTACGTGCCGGTGAAAACCCGGGCGACCGGCAGAATGGCCATCGGCGTGGCGGTGTCGGACAGCCCCACCGGACCGTTCCGGGACGCCCTCGGCCACCCGCTGGTGGAGAACGGCGAGTTCGACCCGACCGTCTTCATCGACGACGACGGCCAGGCCTACCTGTACTGGGGCAACCCGAACCTGTGGTACGTCAGGCTCAACGCCGACATGACGTCCTACTCGGGCAGCCCCACCAAGATCCCGCTCACCACCGCGGGGTTCGGCACCCGCACCGGTGACCCCAACCGCCCCACACTGTTCGAGGAAGGCCCGTGGGTCTACAAACGGGGCGGTCTGTACTACCTGGTGTTCGCGGCCAAGTGCTGCTCGGAGTTCATCGCCTACTCCACGGCGCCCGTTCCCACCGGCCCGTGGACCTACCGGGGGACGGTCATGCCGACCCAGGGCGGCAGCTTCACCAACCACCCGGGGATCGTGGACTTCAAGGGCAACTCGTACTTCTTCTACCACAACGGCGCACTCCCGGGCGGAGGCGGCTACACCCGTTCCGTCGCGGTGGAGAAGTTCTCCTACAACGCCGACGGCACCATCCCCACGATCACCATGACAGGCACGGGCGCTCCACAGGCCGGCACGCTCGATCCGTACGTGCGCCAGGAAGCCGAGACCATCGCCTGGGGTTCCGGGATCGAGACCGAACCGTCCAGTGAAGGCGGAATGAACGTCGGCTGGATCGAGAACGGCGACTCCATCAAGGTCAAGGGCGTGGCCTTCGGGACCGGCGCCTCCTCCTTTCGCGCACGCGTCGCCTCGACCACCGGCAGCGGCACCGTCGAAGTGCGGCTCGGCGGTCTGAACGGACCGGTCGTGGGCCGGTGCGGCGTGCCCAACACCGGTGGCTGGCAGGCCTGGACGACGGTGACCTGCCCGGTCAGCGGCGCCACCGGGACCCAGGACCTCTACCTTCGTTTCACCGGCGGCAGCGGCTATCTGCTCAACATGAACTGGTGGCAGTTCACCCCCGTTGGCGCTGTGGCTGCACGACGGTGACCCAGCCCCCTGTCTGCAGATGGCGTAGATCCAACAGAGAAAGGGGATTTGCCATGAAAGGGAAAAGACATCCCTTATGGGGCGCCGTGCTGGCGGCGCTGCTCGTCCTGGCCACCGGAGGAACGGCAGTCGGCAGCAGCGCTCACGGCGCGAACACGTCGCTCACGGCCCCCGAAACGGTCGCCGCGCGCGCCGGCGCCGCCGCCCCGACCGCAGGGTGCGGCAAGGCTCCCACCCTGACGAGCGGCACCTACACGATCCAGAGCGGCGGCAAGAGCCGTACCTTCATCCTGCGGGTCCCGGACGGCTACGACCGCAATCACGCCTACCGGCTGGTCTTCGGGTTCCACTGGCTGGGCGGCACCTCCACCGACGTCGCCACCGGCCGCACCGTGGAAACGGGCACCTGGGCCTACTACGGACTCCAACGACTGGCGAACAACAGCACCATCTTCGTCGCACCCCAAGGGCTCAACAACGGCTGGGCCAATGCCGGTGGCGAGGACGTCACCCTCGTCGACGACATCCTCCGGCGCATCGAGACCGACCTGTGCGTCGACACGACACAGCGCTTCGCCCTCGGCTTCAGCTACGGCGCCGCCATGTCGTACGCCCTGGCCTGCTCCCGCGCGACGGTCTTCCGCGCGGTCGCCGTCCAGAGCGGCGGGCAGCTCAGCGGATGCAGCGGCGGCACCCAGCCCATCGCGTACCTCGGGGTGCACGGCCTGCGTGACAACGTCCTCGGCATCTCCGGCGGACGGGAGTTGCGGGACAGGTTCGTCAGGAACAACGGCTGCACCCCCCAGACTCCGCCGGAGCCGGCCCAGGGCAGCCTGACGCACCGGGTCACCACCTACGCGGGCTGCTCGGCCGGACATCCGGTCGCCTGGGCCGCCTTCGACGAAGGGCACATCGCCGCTCCGCGGGACGGGGCTCCAGGGGACAGCGGATCCACCTGGGTGCCGCAGGAGGTGTGGAAGTTCTTCACGCAGTTCCAGACCTCCGACCCGCCGCCGGGGACGGCGACCTGCCGGGTCACCAGCACCGTCAGCGCCTGGAACACCGGCCTGACGTCGAACATCATCATCGCCAACACCGGCACCACCGCGATCGACGGCTGGTCCCTCGTCTTCACCCTGCCCGGCGGCCAGACCATCACCTCCGGCTGGAACGCCGGCTACTCGCCCGCCTCCGGCCAGGTGACGGCCAGGAACGTCGCCCACAACGCCACCATCGCTCCAGGCGCGTCGGTCGACATCGGCTTCCAGGCGACCCACACCGGCAACACCGCTCCGCCGAGCTCCTACGCCCTCAACGGCACGGCCTGCGCCGTCACGGGGAGTGCGGCGCCGAAGTGACGCACATCCGGGTGGTGTGCCGGGGCCTGCAGGCACCGCCGGTGTACCACGGTGAGGGCATTGTCCAGCGGACCCAGGTGTTGGTGAGGGCCTGCACGGTCGAACCGCCAAGGTCTGCCAGCTTGGTGCCGGCGAAGTCGCGCGCAGTGTTCGACATACGGGCGTCCAGGACCCTTGCCCCGGACCGGTGGGTCTGGTTTTGTACCGCGCTACAAGTGCGTGATCACGGAGACATGAGGAGAACGAGCGGCGTGGAGCAGGGAACGCGGTCGAGCACCAGGGACTCCCTGCCGGAAGGGCTCGGTCAGGCGATACGGGAGACCGCCAGGGCCATCGCCGCGCTCCTGGACGGTGCGACGGACATGACCGTTCCCGTACCGGGGTTGGAGTGGACCGTCGGCGAGACGGCCGCCCACCTGGCACTCGCCAACGGCCTGATGGCCGATCTCGCGTCCGGCCAAGAACGCCTCTACGGGGACGGCACACCGCAGAGCATCGCGGCGGCCAATGCGCAGAGTCTCATCGAGTTTCCCGAGCGCGGGGCGGAACCGCTGGCCGTGATGCTCGTGGAGCAGGCCGACGGGTTCCTGGACGCGGTGGACCGAGCCGTGGCGGCCGGGACCGCGGACCGGACGCTCCTGACCCCGCTCGGTCCCATGGACCAGGACGTACTCGCCTCGTACCTGCTGACCCACATGCTGGGCCACGGTTACGATCTCGCCCGTGGGCTGCGTCGGCCGCACATGATCAACGAAATGCGGGTCGGGCTGTGCCTGCCGTTCCTGAAGACGGCGATGCCGCGCATCGCAGCCACGTCCGCGCTGACGGCCCGCTACACCTTGCGCCTCCGAGGCGGCGCGGCATTCGGCGTCACCTTCACCGACGGCACGGTCGAGGTGCTTCCTGACCCGCCGGAGCGCTCGGACTGCACCATCCTCACCGAGCCGGTCGCCTTTCTTCTCATCGCGCTGGGACGTCTGGGCCCGTGGCAGGCCATGGCGCGCGGAGGCGTGCTCGCCTGGGGCCGCAAACCCTGGCTCGCCCCCCGCTTCCCCACCCTGTTCGACGCACCCTGACCTTGGCCTTCCTGTGCCAAGCCCGGCTTGCTTGAGTTTGGTCCGGGCGCCTTCGATGCGGCGGTTCTCGGTGCCGGTTCCCCGGGCTTCGCCGATGTCCATCGGACGGCGCCTTTCACCGGTCCGTCGCGCCGTCGCCGACGACGAGTTCGGGGTCGCGCGTGCCCCGGCGGCGGCAGTCGCACAGAAGATCGGCTCACGACTCGGTGGACTCGGGCAGGCCCTCGGCCAGGGCATGGTCCGGATCGTGATCGTCTCTTCGGCGCCCGCATGATGGCGGCTGTCCGCGAACCGTGCGACGACGGTGAACGCGCGGACAGACATGGATCCCCGCGGGTCGAAGGCGGGCCGTGTGGACGGTTGGCCTGGCCGCGGGTGCCCCTCACCCCCGGCCCTGTCCGACAACGCGGGCGGTACGGGGCCAACGTCCGCGCCTTCCCGACCTGGGATCGGTAGAAGTCCCGGCAGCGAGAGCCTCGCCGCATGGACCTGCAGAAGATGCTCGGGCTGTGGTGGACGGTGCCCGCGGGGCTGGCGTTGGTGGGTTATGCGTGTTCGCTGGCCGGGCTGACCCGGCCGCAGCGGGCGGTGTGGGTGACGGCTCGGGTCGTGGAGGTGGATCCGCCGGGACACGGTGAGTCGGGGGAGCACGGGATACCGGTGACGATCGTGTACCAGGACCCCGGCACCGGGCGGGAGTTCAGGCTGCGGCACGAGAACAAGCGTGGCGACCGGGTGCAAGTGGCCTGGGTGGGGCAGGAGTTCCCGGTCCGGTTTCCGCGGCGGCGGCCGGAGCGGTTCTCTCTCATGCTGGACAGCGAGGGGCGGACCTCCGGGGTCGGCGGGCCGAACTGCATGGTGATCCTGCTGGTGTTGGGACTGGTCGTCCAGTCGTTCTTCGCGTGGGGCTGGCAGTGGGGGCTGATCTGCGTCGGTGGCCTGCTGCTCCTCGTCGTCGCACTGAGCCGGGACGGCGAGTACGCCCGCGCCCGCGCTGCTCAACTGGCCGAGGGCGTCACCGTCCAGGGCCGAGTGGTCGCCGTCACCAGGGACGTCCACACCGACGCCGAAGGCGTCGAGAGCGTCAGCCACGCCTCCGTCGTCGCCTTCACCACCCACGAGGGCGTCGAGGTCACGGCGCTGTGTGTGCAGGGTATCCGGGACATCGCCGCGTCCCTCGGCCGTGACATCCCCCTCCGTTACGCGCCCGCCGACCCGTCCCTCCTCACCGCCGACCCCGACCACGAACGCCGTGAGCGCACGTCGCACATCCGGTTCGTCGTCTCCCTGCTGGTCACCGGGATCGCCGCGATCGGGGTGGGCGGTTACTGCCTCCACCACCCCTGGCCCTTTACCTGACGATGCAGGTCAGGGCCGCCCAGAGGAGGGGTGAGTGCTCGATGTGGCCGTCGGTGCGCCACTGGTCGAGCTGCTGTCGCTGCCAGGCGCCGAGCCGGCGGACCGGGTCGTGGTCCTCGTGGGCCGCGTCCACGGCGACCACGGCCTCCGTGAGTGGCCGTACGGACTCCGGCAGACCGGCCAGGCGGTGGAAGGCGAAGCTGGTGGGGAGCACCCAACGGGTGGCGGTGACCAGTTGGGCGCCGTTGTGGATCATCGCCGTCGCCAGGCCGAAGGACTCGGCGAAGCGGAGATCGCCGCCGCTCTCGCAGGCGATCAGCGCGACGCGCGGTGGTGCGGGCCAGAGTTGAGCGCCCGGTACGCCGTCCGCGCGCAGCGGAAGCGTGCCCAGGAGAAGGTCCTTGGCGGACAACGGGCGGTGGGTCCGCACCGGTTCGGCCATACCCGTGGTCTCCGGGCCGCAGCACAGATGGAGAGTGACGTCCTCGCTCTGCCCGCCCGCGACCGGGGCGCCGCTGACGTGACCGACGTACATCAGGCGACGGGCACCCTTGCGCAGCGCCTCGCCCAGCCGGTCGCGGTCGAGGTCGGTGCGGCGGAAGGCCTCGGCGGGGGTGGCGACGGACGGTACGACGGTGCCCGCGTCGAGCCTCCGCTGTACGAGGGACAGCAGCGCCGGGTCCGAGCCGGGCTGCCCCAGGACCGAGCCGAGCGGGGAGTCGGCGCGGAAGCCGGGGACGCGGGGGTCCAGGACGAGAACCACGGTGTCCGAGTCCGGGTTCTGATCGGTCGGGGTGGTGCCTGCCCGTCGTAGCGATGCCGGTGCCGTGGTGGCGATGTCCACGAGGTCGATCAGCCGTACGTCGCTGTCGTCGCCGTCCACGGCCAGCAGCTCCCACGGGACCTGGGCGACCCGGGGTGACGGCTGGAGCCGCATCAGCGGACGGCCCAGGTGGGCGGACACCTGGCGGATCTGGTCGGTCAGGCCCGGCGGCCACAGCACCTCGGCCAGCATGCGGGAGAGGCGGCGCTCTTCCTCGTACGTGGCCAGCGCGCCGGACTCGAACACGCGCCGCATGCCTTCCGCACCGCCGCCCGGCAGTTCGGCGGCCAGCGCGCGGATCGCCTCGTCCACGTCCGGCTCCGGGGTGTACCCGGTGCCGAAGCCCTGCGCCCCACGGGCCCACGTCCAGGTCATGTGCAGGTCACCGGCGTCGGCGAGGCGGACCTGGACCACCGGACGGTTCCGGTCGGTCAGATCGTCGGCGGACAGAACGGCACCTCTTCCTCGCTCACGATCCGCCGGTGATAGCGGAACTCGGCCGCCTGGACGTACTCCTGGAGCGCGGTACGGCCGCCCGCCTCCGCCGACATCACGATCCTCGGCGGCGGTGCGACCCGCAGGCCGACGGAGGCGGCGGCCTCGGCCGCGATCCCGCCCAGCGTCAGGGGAGCGCCGTCATCGGGGGCGTACGTCTTCATGGCGGCGTCCGGGAAGACCGCCGCCTTGTCGGCGGCGGACGGGCGGTTCAGTGCCAGGGCGGCGCCCGCGCACCGGTGTTCCACCAGCTCGAAGATCAGCCCCTGGTCGTTGCTACGGAGGGCCAGGCGGAAGACCAACTGCATGGCTTCGTCAGCCAGTTGGAGCCACTGGCTGCGGGCGTGGGCGGTGGCGAAGTCGTAGCGGGCCGCTTCCAGTGTCAGGGCGGCGGGCAGGGCGAGGGAGAGCGCGTTGGCCAGCGAGGTGCGTTCGTGGACGCCGTGGTCGGTCCGGTTCAGGTTGTCCTCAAGAGTTCGCGCGAGCATCAGGTCCACCTGGGCGCACCGCTCGTACACCCCGCGCTCCTGGTACACGTCCCGCGCGCCCTGGGCCAGCCGCTTCATCTCATCGATGTCGCCCCGCTCGTACGCGTGCCGGGCGCCCAGCAGCATGGTGTCGGCGGCGGCGATCGCGGCACCGACCTGCTGGAAGCGGGCCAGGCTGGACGCCGTCAGAGCGGCGGCGCCGGCCGCGTCCCCGCGGTGTGCGGCGATGGCGGCACGGGCCTGCTCGCAGACCGCCAAGTCCTCGGCCTGGCCCTGCCGTTCGAAGACCTCGGCGGCCTCCGCGTACAACTCCTCCGCGCGGTCGAGGCCGCCGGCCCGCAGTGCCGCGTACGCCCGGTGGGAGAGCACCTGTTGGCGCCCCGCGTGGTGGCCCAGCGCCAGATAGGCCTCCTCCGCGCGGGCGAAGTAGTCCTCCGCCTGCTCGAACCGCACGGTCGAGGCGCAGACGACCCCCAGACAGTCCAGCAGATACGGCTCGGCCAGTGGTGCGTCGGCGAGCAGCGCGGTGGCCAGCTCCTCGGCCGCGCCCCAGGCGTTGCGGTCCATCAGCAGATGCACCCGGCTCAGGCCGATCTCGGCGGTGCGCAGCCCCTCGGGGTCGCAGAACTCGGACAGAAGGGCCGTCGCCTCGTCCACCGCCTCCTGCGCCTGGTCGAACTGCCCGGTTCTGCGCAGCAGTTCGGCCCTGGCCAGCAGTGTCTTCAACAGGACTTCCAGCCACAGCTGGCGGCCGTTCGGTCCCATCGGCACGGACGCGATGCCCCGCACCAGATCGAGTGACCGCCCGATGGACAGGGCCGCCCCAGGCAGCTCCGTGGCCGCGAGCTGAACCGTCCCGATGTCGGACAACAGGTGCCCGCGCAGGAGCTGTACGTCGGGGGAGTCCTCGAACGACTCGGCCACGGCGAGGAGTTCGCCGTAGACGGCCAGCGCTGCCGGGAGATCCGGGGTGAGTTGATGGCGTTCGGCGAGCGCGAAGCCGCTGTCGAAGGGTTCGCCGTAGCTGAGCCCCGCCGCCTGCTCTTCCTGTTCCGCTGCGTCTTGAGGGTCTTGAGGGTCTTCCGTGTCCTCCGGCATAAGCTAGAAGTCCTCCTCCACGGCAGCGGCGGCCACGATCTCGGCGAGGAACGGGTCCGGGTGTGCGGCCTGGCCGTCGTGCGGTGCCGCCGCGACGCCGAGCCGGTGCCGGGCCAGGGCTCGTACCGCCTCACGTGCCGCGCGGTCATCGGTACCCGGTCCCGGGTCGAACCCCGGCAGCAGGATGCCGACTTCGATGCTCGGTGTCGTCGAGGCCGGGATGTCCAGGTCCGCCCGGCCGGCCCACACGTCGTCCCGCCTGGCCAGCGGAACGCGGTTCGGCGGGCCGCCGTCCACGTGGACCTCCGCCGCGAGGTGCACCCCGCCCACGGGGGCCGCGATGTCGGCGACGACCTCGACCTCGAGCCGCCGCCCGGCGCCGAGCGCGTACGCCGTCCAGGACACGGCCTCCTCGGCCGCGTCGACGAAGCCGGGAGGATAGCGGCACCAGTCGTTGGTCCCCGAGCCCCGGGCGATCACGCGGGCGGTCGCGGTGCGGAGACTGCCGGCCGCGAGGGCGAACTCCTGCCGCCGGACGAAGAGTTCGGCGAGGTCGAGCAGCGTGGCGGTCGGCCCGTGGTCCTGTTCCAGGGCCGACCGCAGGCGCCGTAGTGCCTCCCCGTCCAGCCCCGCGTTGTCGGCCGCGTCATCGATCAGCCTTAGGACACGGTCCAGTTGGCGAGGCGGGGCCGCCGACTGCCGCCAACGGATCAGCGGGTCGAGCGCGGCCAGGTGCTCCTCCAGCAGTTCGACACCCTCCACCTCCCCTGACTCGTCGAGGAGTTGCTGGCATTCGTGGGTCAGCGCGGCCAACTCCAGCCCCAGTACGTCCGGTTCGAGCGCCGCAGTCCCGTCCAGGTACGACGTCGGCCACCAGCGGGCCGCCCAGTGCCCGAGGGCGAGGCGGGCGGCAGCCTCGGCGAGGGCGGTCGGCTGCTCGAGCAGGGTCGGTTCGGTGGTCGGCGTTCCCGACGCGACGGCGTCGACAGCGGCGGCCGTACGCTCGCCGTAGACCGCCCACAGCCACTGCTGGGCCTGCCCCACGTCGTGAATCTCCGCTGCCGGCAGACCTGTTGGACCGAGGACGGGCCAGGTCAGGACGGCGCCCGCGACATCGAGAACGGCCCGGGTGAAGGCGGGCCCGGCGGAGGGTTCCGCGAGTCGCACGGTGCCGTCCTCGGCTCTCGTGATGGCACAGCGCCGTACAGGCATCACGCGCTCCTCGGCTCGGCGGCGGGTGCGGCGGTCGCGGTGGTCGCCGACAGGGTGCGCAATGCCGTACGGACTCGTGCGCGGTGATCCATCATCACCGAGCGGGCGACCCCGTCGAGCACGCCCCAGGCCGCTGCCGCGTCGGGCAGTGCCGCGTCGCGGACGTCGCGCCCGTGCAGCCGTACCCAGAGGCGCCGCATGTACGCGGTCCAAGGGGTGCGCAGGTCCTGGGCGAGGGCGCCCAGCACACCGCCGTCCGGGTCGGGGCGGGGAGAGACGGTCATCCTGCGGGCTCTAAGGACCGAAGCCTCCCGCTGCCAGCGGCTGTTGACGATGCGGTGTGCTGCCGTCGACCCCGCCACGGAGGTCCCGGCACCCAGGGGATCGAGGCCCACCGCGAGTCGGCCGCCGAGCACGACGGTGACGCGCAGGCTCTCGTCGCACAGGCCCAGCGGGGCGCAGCTGCGGCCGGCCTCCCGCCGGACGAGCTCCGGCACGGTCGGCAATTGCTCGCGGTGGGTCGACGCCTGGAGCACGGTGAAGAGCCGTTCGAAGAGCGTGCGGTCGAACGGCGCCGGCAGCGTGGCGGTCGAGGCGCTGCGGCCGACCTCGGGGCGCGGTGGCACGCGGTGCGCGGTCAGTCCGAGGTGCGGGGGTACGTCGGAGCGGTCCCAGACGTCGGCCGGGTGCGCCGCCCACAGGGCTCGCCCGAGCAGACTGCCGTGCCCGGCCCGGACCATGGCGGCGAAGGCAGGCGAATCAGCCCCCGCCGCACCGCAGGCTTCGAGAACCTCGGCCGCCAGGCCCGTATCGGCGGCGCCCGGTACGGCTTCGCGCCCGTCCCACGCCGCTTCCAGCTCGACGTCGAGCCGGGCGCGCCGGGCGGAGTCCGCCAGATGCTCCTTCAGGGCCTCCACCGTCCGTCCGCCGGAAGAGTCCACGACGTCTTCGAGTACCGCCCTCGCCACCGCGTCCGCGTCGGGCCCCGGCGCCCCGTGCTCGGTCGCGAGCTCGAAGCACCGCTGGAAATACAGGTCCTGGGGGTTGCCCGCCACGATTCCCAGTGCCCGGCGGGTCTTCTTCAGCAGCGTGAACCACCGTGCCGTCGCCTCCAGAACCGCACCGGACTCCCGTATCAGCGCGTCGAGTTGCTCCACCTCCCGCGCGTCGAGGAAGTCGGCGGCGAGCTCCGGACGCAGCGCGGGCCGGACGATCAGCGGCAGCACGATCAGCTTGACCGTCCGGGTCAACGGCGCGCCACCGGGCCCGCTCAGCGCCTGGGGACCCGGCCCGAGGCCGCGCCAGGCCCGGTCGATGACCATGGCGCGCGGACGGCGCTCGCCGGTCGACGGCTGGCTCGGGGACGGCATGGGCAGAGCGTACGTCCTGGGGGAACTGGCGGTCGAACCTGGGATCGGTAGGCGCTGCCCGCCTCCTAACGTCCACACCACCAGGCAGAACGGACCGGAAGGGCAGGCACAGCATGGGAATCTTCGGCAAGGGCAGGAGCCGCGAGGAGAAGGCCGCCAAGATCGCGGAGCAGGTGGCCGGCGGCAAGGGTTTCTACGGCCGCATGACGCGCGCGACGCTCGGCGGCGAGGACTACGCCAAGCTCCAGCAGTCGCTCGGCGCGTACCAATCCGGTGCCACTGTGCAGCAGTTGCTCGCCATGGGCGTACCGACGGTCCCCGCCGTCGTCGTGTCGATCAGCGACACCGGCAAGATGGTCAACTTCGACCCGGTCGTCGACCTGGTCCTCCAACTGACCGGGGGCACCGCCGACCCGATCACGCTCCAGACCATCGTTTCGAAACTGCGCATCCCCCGCGTCGGTGATCAGGTACTGCTTGTCGCGGATCCCGCCAACCGCGGCGGTTACCTCTACGCGGGAGACGGAGTGACGCCGTGACGACACTGCCGTACGAAGTGCCGGAGAGCGACACCACCCTGCTCACCTTCGACGGCCGGGTGCTGGAGTTGTTCGGCTTCGGCGACGCGCACCGCCTGCACATCCGGCGCCGTCGCAGGCGGTGCCCGTGCAACCGACGTGGAAGTTCCCGGAGGCACCGGAAGCCACCGGCCTCACCTCGATGAGCAGGATGCCGACGCACGCCGCCGGAACGACAACTATGGCGAGGTGGGCAGGTGCGGGGAGCGGAGTACGAGCAGGGTGATCTCGCTGGGGGCGAAGACGCGGAACGGCGGGCCCCAGAAGCCGGTGCCGCGGCTGGTGTAGAGGAGGGTGCGGGGGCCGTGGTGGCTGAGGCCGGCGACGGCGGGCTGGTCGATGCGGACCAGGTGGTGGAAGGGCCAGATCTGGCCGCCGTGGGTGTGGCCGGAGAGTTGCAGGTCGATGCCCGCGTCTGCTGCCTGGTCGACGAACTTCGGCTGGTGAGCCAGGAGCAGAACGGGGAGATCGGGGTCGGCGCTGTCCAGGGCTCCGGCGAGGTAGGCGCGGTGGCCGGCCAGGCCGGAGGATTCGGCGGTCACGTCGTCCACGCCGGCGACCACGAGGGTGTCGCCGCCGCGTTCGAGCAGCAGATGGCGGTTGCGCAGCGGTTCCCAGCCCAGCTCGTCCATCAGGTCGACCCAGCCCTGGGCCTCGCTGTAGTACTCGTGGTTGCCGGTGACGTAGACACGGGCACAGCTGGCTCGCACGGTTCCGAGTGGGGCGGCCTGGGCGCGGCGGCGTTCGGCCGTGCCGTCCGCGATGTCGCCGGTGTGGCAGACCAGGTCGGCTTCCAGCGTGTTCACCGTCTCGCACACCCGCGCCGACCAGCGAGTGCGATCGAGGGGGCCGTAGTGGGTGTCGGTGATGAGGACGACGCGGATTCCGTCCAACCCGGCACCCAGCCTCGGGAGTTGCACGTCGAGGCGGCGCACGCGTGGCACGCGGCGGGCTTCGGCGTACCCCCAGGCGAGCAGTACGGCGGTTACGCCGAGGACGGCCCAAGTGACGGTTCGGGCCCGGTCCTGGCTCTCGCCGACGCCGGCCACGGTCAGGGCGAGCCGCAAGAAGACGCCGAGCAGAACGGACCACGTGAACAGAACCCAGCTGGTGCCCAGCAGAGTGTCACCGACGATCGCCGCCCGGTCCTGCTGGCGTCGGCCGTGGCCGCGCACCATCGCGAGCGGCATACCGACGAGGCCGAGGACGAACAGGACGGTGCCGACCAGCGTGACGGGCAGCGGCCAGTGCTGGCCGGCGTGCAGGAGCACCCAGCAGGGCACGGCCCACAGCAGGACGGGGGCGATCAGGGGGATGAAGCGCATCAGGCGGTGCACTCGGCTCGGGCGCGGAGCTTGCACTTCGCTGTCGGCCGGTCGAGTGTTGTTGGTGTCGGTCACGCTTCCCTCTCTGACCAGGCTGCCGTCTCGCGCACTGTATCCGGTCGGCCTCGGGCCGGGCGGACGGGCGTTCATGGGCGCGGCCCGCGGGCGAAGGGCTCGCTGCGGGATGGAAAGACTTCGCGGTGGACACCTTGAAGTGCTCCGGGACTGATGACAATGCCGCTTGGTCAGCGTGGTCGGGCGGGCGAGGCCCAGAGGGCTGGTCGACGAGGTCATGGACAGGGCCCGGCGCCGTGAGGAACGTGTGCGCCTGCTCCCGGCCCGGGTCGTGGCGTACCAACGGCTGGCTGATGTTGCCCCGCCGCCCCGCGCGCGACTGGAACGCCAGGCCCTCGCCTGCTCGTCTACGGCGCCGAGCAAGGCACCCCGGAACGGCGCTCCCCGAATCAGCGCGGCGTGGAACACGCGATGCGCAGTCCGCAGGTTGGAGATCGAAGCCGCAGCCGGGATGTCCGGCCTCGCGACACGCACCGATGGACGGAGCCGTCGCGTCTGGTAGCGGGGCAGGTGAGCGATGTCGTCGGCGCCAACTAGGCTCCCGCCCATGAGTGAGGCAGAAAGAGGTCCCGCCAGACGAGTCGTCGACGGGCGCTTCGAGTTGGAGGCCCGCCTCGGCGGCGGTGGGATGGGTACGGTCTGGCGAGCCAGGGACCTGGTTCTGCACCGGTTCGTGGCCGTCAAGGAGGTCCGTCCGCCCGATCGGGACCTCGCCGAGTACGACCCCGACAGCGCACGGATGCTGCGCGAACGCGTCCTGCGCGAGGCTCGGGCCCTGGCCCGGATCGACCACCCGAACGTCGTCACCATCCACCACATCGTCGATGGCGGCGAAGGCACGTACCCGTGGCTCGTGATGGAGCTGGTCGCAGGCGGCTCTCTGGCCGACCGCCTGGCCCGTGGACCCATGCACCCGGCCGAGGCCGCACGGATCGGCCGCGGCGTCCTCGCGGCGCTGACCGCGGCGCACGACGCCGACATCCAGCACCGGGACGTCAAACCCGCCAACGTCCTGCTCCGGCCCGACGGGCGACCCGTCCTCACCGACTTCGGCATCGCCGCGATCCGCGAGACGACCAACCTCACCGCCACCGGCTCCATCATCGGCACAGCCGACTTCATGGCACCCGAACGTATAGCCGGCCACGAGGGCGGAGCCGCCTCCGACCTGTGGTCCCTTGCGATGATGCTGTACACCGCCGTCGAGGGCCGCCACCCCTTGCGCCGCGGCACCACCCTCGCCACCCTCGCCGCGGTCCTCCACGAGGACGTCCCGCCGCCGACGCAAGCCGGCCCCCTGAGCGCCGTCCTGATGGATGTCCTCCAACGAGACCCTGAGGCGCGCCTGTCCGCCGCCGTGCTCGACCGACGCCTGGCTGAGATCGAGGCGGATCCGACCGGACACACAAGCACGCGGAACGAGCCGACCTCGTACCAACTGACCCCGCCGGCGCCCCTGTCCACCCCGACAACCCACCCGGGGAACCTCGCTTCCCCACCCACCTTCGTCCCCTACGGCGGCGCTCCGACCGGCGCGCCCACTGCCCCTGCGAGTGCACCCCGCAGACGCGGTCCCGCCCGGCCCGTCCTGCTCAGCCTCTCGGGAACCTCGCTCGTCGGGGTCCTCGCCGGGTTGTGGTGGGTGCTGCCCCTGGGCGGCAACGACTCCGCGGGCGCGGGCGGCTCGCCCTCCACCGCCACCAGCTCGCCGAGCGCCACTCCCACCTCCCAGAAGTCGCAGGACTCCGAGACACAGTCCGCGAACACCGACATGCTCACTCCGGACAACATCCGCACGGCCATCAAGGCGATCGAGAAGGAGACCGGCCGCAAGCGGTTCGGCGACTTCACCGCCTACTCGGACTACGTGTCGGCGGACGTGATGGTCAACGGCAGCAACGTCGCGTACGAGAGCTACACCTACCGCCCGGGCCAAGGCGTGGAGAAAGGCATCATCGACGGCAGCCTGAGCAGCCTCGAGAAGCCCTTCACCCCCGAACGCTTCAACTGGGACAAGGTTCCCGCGCTCATGAAAGAGGCGGACAAGAAGCTCAACGTCAAGGACCCGGAGAACCGGTACGTCGTGGTGATGATGCCCAACGTCTTCTACCCCGAGTTCGGCTTGGGCGTCTACCTCACCGACAAGTACAGCCGGGCGGGATACCTGAGGACTGACACCAAGGGCAAGGTCGTCGACGTGAACGCCGCCGAGAACTGAGCGGGAGAGACCCGTGAGCCGGCGATCTGCCTCCACCACGCTCCCGATGGGTCTCCCGTCTAAACGCTCACGCGAGGGCTCTTGCAGTCGGGCGTCGGGTCGTCAGGATGATGACCCTCCAGTTCAACTGGCCGTTCGCGCGCGCCGCCGCCGACGCAGCTCGCCGCTTCGCGGCCGCGTAGGCGGCGGGGCGGGTCTGAGCCTAGGGCGTACCCACCGTGTCGGATTGCCTGGAGTACAACGATGCCTCCAGGCAACCGACTTCAGGCCCTAGAAGAAGCCCAGCTTCTTCGGCGAGTAGCTCACCAGCAGGTTCTTGGTCTCATGGTGGTACACGCGAGGAACCTGATCTGACCTGCGGAAACAGGAGTGTTGTCGGTGACGGATAGTGAATTGGTCCGCGAATGGCCCGGATCTCAGCCTCGGACACGAGGTCCATGCCGGCCTCCGGGCCGTCACCGGCGGCACCTCGGCCAGCCCTCAGGCGCTGATGCCTTCGCCGGAGACCTCGTACTGGTATTGGCTCGGCGACGGCATGATCGGGAACATCGGCGGCACGGACTACCTGCAGATCATCTTCCATGAATGGCACAAGTTCGGCCCTGGCCTATGGGACTTCGAGATCAACCGACTGGTGGTGGCCACCTTCTCCCTCAGTGACCTGACCCACCCCATCGCCATTGACCCCATCCCATCGGACTCCAACACCCAGTGGGGGGCCGGGCTTCTGCCCGCCTCGATGAGCGGCGACGGCTACACCTACATCTACGGTGTGGACGACTCCGCGGTGAACAAGAAGATGCGCATCGCCCGCGTCGCGGGCAGCGACCTTTCCCAGACCGACCAGTGGCAGTACCTCAACACCGACCAGCAGGCGTGGATGCGCGGCGAGACCGAAGCGACCGATGCGCTCTCCGGCATCGCCAACGAGTACAGCGTCACGCCGTGGCACGGCGACTTCGCCCTCGTCAGCCAGGACACCACCGAGGCGTTCAGCGCCAGGATCCGCGTCTGGTCGGGCTGCGATCCGTACGGCCCGTTCGCATTCTGGGTGGACCACGACCAGGTGTACTACACCCCCGAGGCCGGCCCGTACGGCACCTATGGCGAAGAGGGCAAGGCGTTCACGTACAACGCGCATGTCCATCCCACCCTCGCGTCCGGCGATACATGGACACTCTCGTACAACGTCAACAGCTTCGACAGCCGGGTGAGCCATGACGGGGCGCACTACCGCGCCCCAGCATCTACAAACCCCGGTTCGTGTCCTTCCGGCTGGTCGAATCCGGCGCACTGCGGTCGAGTTCGGCCTTCACGGTGCAGGGCCCCTCGGGCATGACCGCTGCCGCGATCAGTGAAAGCGGCGGTTCGCATCTCTCCGTAGGGGATACCTTCGCAACCCCGGGATGCTCCTTCTGTATGGGGGTTCCACGCTGATTCCTCGATGGCACCGGCACTCCACAAGCGCCGGTGCCATCATGGGGATCCATGACCCCGAGGCCCATCAACAGCTCATGGGACCGCCTTGAGACGTGGCTTGCAGAATCCCTCCTCCGTCACGACGGCAGCGGGTACTTCGACGTCCTGGGTTCTTTCCAGCTCCTGAGCGCGCAAGAGATGGTGTCCACACGCCGGCTGGCAACCCAGCTTGAAGAGGACACTCAGCGCGAAGGCCGAGCCGGCCACTTCATTCTCCGTGACGGCTACGCCCTGTGGCACCCACACGATCTCCCCTTCGCCGGCAACGCCGGCAGCAGCTACTGGGTACTCGATACGAAGCCGGACGGTGCAACCCGCCGAATCGCACGGCACGATGAGCTCGGCACCACAACCTTCGACCCACACGAAATGTGGGAATCCCTGAGTCACCTGCTCGATTCCGTTGCCACCGCGCTGGAGACCAGCACGCCATTGGAACGACGCCTGCCGACAACAGCTGACGGACGCTTGACTTGGCAGATCATCACCCGTTGATGTCTTCTGCTACTCCCTGCCGTCGCCGGATGTCACGGCAGAGAGCGGAACCCGTCACGGCGCAGCAGTTCCCACAGCCAGTACGCGGAGATTTCCACGCCCCGCTCGTCGCGGAGCCAGTCACGCAGGGCCGGGGCGGTCCAGGTGATCCCTGCGGCGGCCGATGTATCCAGCAGGTCGGCCAGCTCGGCGCGGTCCTCGGGACTCAGGATCCTGGCGGGCCGACCGGGCCGGGGCGGGTGTCGAACGGCGAGTTAGTGATCTACCCCGACGCCGGTCACGGCGGCATCTTCCAGTTCCACCGACAGTTCGTGCAGACGGCTCTCGAGTTCCTCGAACGGTAGTAGGCGTCGAGTGCGGTCGCCGTATGAGACGGGGGGTGTCGCCTCAGGGCCGTGGCGCTCCGGGTATGAGCGAATCGGGCAGACCCTCCGGAGGTGCAGCCCTGCTTACCTCCCGGGCATCCCGGTGAGGCTTGGCCTGGTGGACGCCCGGCCGCCCCCGTCCGTCAGCGGAGCGAGGGCGTGGTCCACGCGGGGACGAGCCTCGTGGCACGGGCGATGGCGTTTCCCTGGGATGGCCGCCGTCCGCGATGATCGTGATTCCAGTGGCTGTGACCGTCGCATCGGGCGGCTTCCAGCCTCGCGGCCGTTGCCCTCGGCGGCGTTGTGCGAGGCCGTGAACGGTTCCCCTCAGCGCATGAAGGAGAGGGCGTTCTCGATCCCCTGCGCCAGGACCTCGTCTGAGAACTTCTGGTCGGAGAGGGCTCGGGAGAGCTGCAACGTGCCCACCATCATGGTGAAGAGCCCGATGGCCTTGCCCCGGGCGGACTGCGGATTCGCAGGCGTCAGGCGGGCGGCGATCTCGTCCACGATGTCTCGTGCGCCGTCGGTGTAAGCCTGCCGCGTCTCGTCCCCGCAGCGGCTGATCTCGTCGAGCAGCGCGGCGGAGGGGCATCCGTCGCCGGGGTGGTCCCGTTGCTCAGGCGACAGGTAGTCGCGAACCAGGTCTTCGAGACCCTGGCGGCCGGGCCGCAGAGTGCCGTACCTCGCTACCTGTGTGCGCAGTTGGTCGGTCACGACGTTGGCGACGAGGTCGTCCTTGGATGCGAAGTGGGCGTAGAAGGCTCCGTTGGTGAGCCCGGCATCCGACATCAGAGTGGAGACGCCCGAACCGTCGATGCCGTCCTGCTTGAATCGGTGGCCCGCCGTCTCGATGATCCGTTGCCGTGTCGCCTGCTTGTGCTCCTTGGCGTAGCGCACCACGAGAATCCTCCGTTCGCTCCGTAAGGCCGATGCCTCGCAGTCAAGCCTAATCCATGACCTGATGTACGTAATATTACGATCCGCAGGCCATTCGGGTGCCGGTTCTCCGGACGGGACCCTCGGGGCCGAGTACGTATGCTTCGCCCCACTGGCTCAGTGGGACGGCCTTCAGGATGCCGGCCGAGATCAACTTCTGGAAACGGTCACTGGGGACGCCTCCGGCAGGCCGATGTGGCGGTGGAAGTCGTCGAAGCGTCGGACTCCTCGGTCGCGTCACGCGGGATCGGCAACGTCCATTTCCATGACACGGGCACGGTGCGGGCCATCGGCGCCGTTGTCAGCAAGGGCTGTCAAACCACCCTGGCCCAGGCGCAGTTGGCAGCCCGGGCGGACCTCCTTCTTGTCCATGGTTCCAGCAACCGCAGGCTCTTTTCGGTGTGTCTCCCTCTCGAAGGTGCGAGGGAAATGCCTACGGGCACGGTGGTGACGGCCCGCTGCTCCTCGGGTCGTCACCACCGTGCGGCGTAGGCCTGTTCCAGGCATGCGAGGGCGATGATTTCGCCCGATGCGCGGTCCTTCGTCAGGCGGCGAGGGTGGGGTAGTCGGTGTAGCCGGTCGCGCCGCCGCCGTAGAAGGTGGCGGGGTCCGGGGTGTTCAGGGGTGCGCCGGAGCGTACGCGCTCGACGAGGTCGGGGTTGGCGAGTGCCATGGTGCCGACGGTGACCACATCGGCCAGGCCGTCTTCGATGTCCTTGGCGCGGGTGGAGAGATCGGCACCGCCCCGGTTGAGGATCAGCGTGGTCGGCCACAGCTTCCGGAGGGTGTGCAGGAGTTCCTCGTCGCTGCCGTGGCCGATGTGGAGGTAGGCGAGGTTGAGGGGGGCGAGGGCGCGCAGGAGGTGCGGGTAAAGGGACGGTGGTGTGGCTGTGTGCGGAACCGTGTCGGATACAAGTACCGCATGCCGGCCGATATGGTCGAGCAGGATGCCGGCGACCGGCGACCGGCGACCGGCGACCGGCGACCGGCGACCGGCGACCGGCGACCGGCGACCGGCGACCGGCGGTCCGGTCGCCGGCATCGCGGTGGTGCGGCCGTCCGGCCGACAGGCCTCTCCGCCAGGTGCGGCTTCAGCTCACGCGCCGAGGTGCTTGCGGAGCCACTGACCCATCTGCTGGATCGCCTGGTCCACCTCGGGTACGCGCCCCGCGCCCAGGACGAACGAGTGCTGTCCCTCAGGCAGCGAGTGGACCTCGGAAGTGACCTTGAAGTCCGCGAGGCGGCGGCCGAGTTGGGCGCCGTCGTCGGCGAGGGTCTCGTACTCGCCGTAGTGGACGACCGTGGGCGGCAGGCCGGTCAGATCGGCGTTCACGAGGCTGATCTTCGGATCGGCGAAGTCCACTCCGGGCTCCTGGAGCCAGGCTCCACGGAAGAGCTCCAGGGTGTTCCTGCTGAGCATCTTGTCGTTGTCCTCGTTCTCATCCACCGACGCGTTCTGGATGGTGAGGTCGGTCCACGGCGAGACGCTGACGATCGCGCCCGGGGTCGCCTCGCCCTGCGCGAGTAGGCGCAGCGGGAGCAGCACCGCGAGGGTGCCGCCGATCGAATGGCCCGTGCTGCCGATGTTCCGCGGCTCGTAGCCCTGCGAGAGCAGCCACCGGTAGGCCGTCTCGGCGTCGTCGAGCTGCGCGGGGTAGGGGTGTTCGGGCGCCAGGCGGAAGTCCACGACGAGGGAGCGGGCTCCGGCGGCCTTGGCGATGTGGCCCGCTGCCTTGCGGTCGGAGTGCATGGAGGCGGTGACGGATCCGCCGAAGTGGAAGTGGAGAAGTGCCTTGTCGGGGTCGGCGCCCTCGGGGATGGCCCAGAGGGCGGGGACGCCGCCCGCGTCCACCTCGGCGTACGTGACGCCTTCCGGCTCGGTCGACGCCTTGTGGTTCGAGTCCACGATGTCGCGGATGACGGCCAGGTCGAGACCGGGTGTCGACGACTTCGCGCTCACACTCGCGAGGAACTCCGCGAACTCGTGTGCCTCTTGGCTTACTCCCATGGTGCTGCTCCTTGTCGGGCGGGTGCCGTGCCGCGTTCCCCCGCGGCGGGCGGGTCGATGTACTGGTCATGACGCTAGTAGCTGAGTATGTGAAAGTGAACTCAGGTGAGTCGGAGTCACCTGATGGATGTGCGGAGGCCCATGACGGGGCATCGGGCATGGATCCTTCATGGCGCCTGCCGGGCGGGTCGCGACCTGTGGACCGGACCGCCCGGGGCCGGTGGGGCGAGTGCGTGCGACGCGCCTGTGGGCGGCGCCCGCGCCGGCGATCCGGGGATTCTGCCGCCGCGTCCAGCTTGGCTTCGGTGCGGTCGCGTGGCGGTGGGTGCGGGCGCGACAGCAGGGCGCGAGTGCGCCCTGCCTGCATCGCGCGGGCTTGCCTGCCTCGGCCGGCCGTACCGGTAGGCCTGTCGGCTTGCCGAGCAACTGGTCAGGCCGACGGAATCGGCGGCGATCCGGCCGCCGGACTGTCCTGTGTCCGCGACCGTGGAGGCGCACATGACTTCATGGATGAGAAGGCGTGCTTGTCGGAGTCCTGGGATCCGTTGGGCTGGGCCGTCATTGCACACCGGGCATCAGCGACTGCACGGGTGCTACTCCTCGAGGAACTGAATGGCGTGCTTCAGGAAGCGCTCGGGGTACTGGAACTGCGCTCCATGCCCGGCGTCGGGGTAGATCAGCAGTTGAGCGTTGGGGATGTTCTGGGCGAGGTGCCAGGAGTTGATCGAGGCGATCATCACGTCGTTCTCGCCGTTGAGGACCAGCGTCGGCTGGGTGATCGCGTTCAGGTGGGCGTAGGGGTTCTCGCCCGGCAGCGGTTCCGCGTAGGCGATGGTCGCTTCGAACTGCGCCTGTGCGACTGCGGGCGAGCTCGGCGGGTCCTGGTCGGCCCGCTGGTGGCGGCGCTCCCAGAAGGCCTTGCCTGCTTGCTTCGCGGCTTCCGAGCGGCCGAAGAACAGGAAGAGGAAGTCCTCCAGGGTGGGGACCGGGTTCAGGGCGTACTGAGGCACCTGGGGGTCACTTGTCGGGTCCCCGCCGCGGAGGCCGGTGCCGAGCAGGAGGAGCTTGCGTACCAGCTGGGGGTGGCGCAGCGTGACCTCCTGCGCCTGGAAACCGCCGAGCGAGAAGCCGAGCAGGTCGACCTGCTCCAGCCCCAGTGCGCGGATGACCGCGGCGATGTCGTCGGCCATGTCCTCCATCCGGTTACGCGGCGTGCCCGATGACGAGGCGATGCCGCGCCCGTTGAACAGGATGACCTCACGGCCTTCGGCCAGGCCGTCGGTGAGCAGCGGGTCCCAGTTGTCCATTCCCCCGCGGAAGTGCTGGAGCAGGAAGATCGGGACGCCGGAGGGCTTGCCCCAGCGTCGGTAGGCGAAGCGGTCGCCGTCGACATCGATGTACTGGGTCGGTGCGGTCACATGGGTGTCACTCATGGTCTGGGCCTTTCTGGAGCAGGTAGCAATACGATGACGATCGTAATCCAATAAGTCAAGACCTTTGATGTCGATCGACATCTATGTACGCTTGACCGCTGAGCGTCAATTGAGGAAGGGGCGGCCGATCGTGCGGGTCACCAAGGCGCAGGCAGAGCGCAACCGTGCCCACATCGTCGCGACAGCCGCCAGGCTGTTCCGCGAGCGCGGCTACGACGGTGTCGGTGTGGCGGAACTGATGGCGGCCGCCGGGTTCACGCATGGCGGGTTCTACAAGCACTTCCGCTCCAAGGCCGACCTGATGGCCGAAGCGTCCGCAAGCGGGCTCGCGCAGACCGCGGAACGGGCGGAAGGCCTGGACCCCGCCGAGTTCGTCGAGCGCTACGTCTCGCGGGAGCATCGCGACGGGCGCGGTGACGGCTGCACCATCGCGGCCCTCAGCGGCGACGCCGCACGCCAGCCGGCGGACATCAAAACAGAGTTCGCAGCCGGGATCGAGAACCTGCTGACGGCCCTTCAGGCTCAGAGTGATACGCCGGGGGATGCGGACCAGCGCGCGACCCGCACCATGGTGATCGACATGCTCGCCCACTCGGTCGGCGCGGTCGTGTTGTCGCGCGCATGCCCGGACGGTTCTCCGCTGGCGGACGAAATCCTCGATGTCTGCCGTGCGGGGATTCTTGCGTCACTGACACACGGCAACGTCGACGGGTCGGAGGCGGGGGGCCCGGAAGCCTGACCGCAGCCGAGTGGTCTTGCCGAGTTGCGCGGTGCGGATCGCGGTGACGTACCCGCTGTTCCGGCGCCGAGGGCGACGACGCCGTAGTGCGTGCTCATGAGGTGCCCCCTTTCCGGGGGTTTGGTGGGTGGCGCGTGGAGCGAACGGTCATGCGGCGCGGTGGTGGGGCGCCAGGGTGGCGTGGATCTGGTCGCGGATGTCGGCGAGGACGGCATCGTCGCTGCGGTGCAGGTACAGCGTGGCGGTGGTGCTGACGTGGACGATCGCGGTAATCACCCGTGCCAGCGTCGCCGCGTCGGCGGCGCCGACGTGCTCGTAGCGGGTGAGTAGGCCGGCAATGCCGTCCTCGAGGCGGCCGGCAAGGGTCAGGCCCGCTTGCCGGTAGGGCTCGGCCGGGTCGCCGAAGACGAGTTCGTGCAGGTATGTGCGGCCGTTCTCGATCTGCTCCCTCACGCACTCCACGACGGGACGGATGAGGGCGATGACCCGCTCCAACGCGCCCTGTCCGACGGCGGTGTTCGCGGCGGCGAGGCCGGAATCGACGGCGGCGGCGAACTTCTCGTTCTGCACCATGATCAGCAACTCGGCCTTGGTGGACGCGTACAGGTAGAGCGTCCCGATCGCGACATCGGCCCGGCGGGCGACCTGCTGCGTCGTGACCTTGTCGACGCCGTGTTCGACAAACAGCTCGCGGGCTGCGGTCATGATGCGCTCGCGCTTGTCCTGTTTGGCCCTCTCACGGCGCCCGATCGGCATGTCGCCGCTTCCCATGGGGACCTCCCTTGACAAAATTTCTGAGTGGACTCATAGTTGAGTGTACTCGGATTGGTTGAGCGGGGCGAGACCCCGGATGCCACACCGGGTTGGCCGGTCCAATCGCAAACGTGGATAAATAAGAAAAATTCTAGGAGTGGCGCCCCATGAGAGCGTTCGTCGTCACCAAGTACAAGGAGCCGCTGCAGGAGGCGGACGTCCCCGAGCCCACCGTCGGGGAGCACGACGTGCTGGTCCGCGTGGAGGCCGCCGGGCTGAACCCGCTGGACGAGAAGATCCGCGCCGGCGAGTTCAAGCAGATCCTGCCCTACAAGCTGCCGCTGATCCTGGGCAACGACGTCGCGGGCACCGTCATCGGCGTCGGGACAGCGGTTCGCGGCTTCAAGCCCGGGGACGAGGTCTACGGTCGGCCCGACCAGGACCGCATCGGCACCTTCGCCGAGCGCATCGCCGTCGCGGAGGGCGACCTGGCGCTCAAGCCCGCCTCGATCAGCATGAATGAGGCCGGCGCGCTGCCGCTGGTGGCGCTCACGGCGTGGCAGGCGCTGGTGGGGCGCGGGAAGGTACGGCCCGGGCAGAAGGTCCTCATCCACGCCGGCGCCGGCGGGGTCGGTTCGATCGCGATCCAGCTCGCCGCGCACCTCGGTGCGCACGTCGCCACGACCGCCAGCGCTTCCAACGAGCACTTCGTGCGCGCGCTAGGCGCGGACACGGTGATCGATTACCGCACCCAGGACTTCGAGCAGCTCCTGAGCGGCTACGACCTGGTGTTGGACAGCCTCGGTGGGGAGACTCTCGAGAAGTCCCTGCGGGTGCTCAAGCCCGGCGGCAAAGCCATCGGGATCGCTGGTCCGCCGGAGCCCACTTTCGCGCGCGAGGCCGGCCTCAACCCGTTGCTGCGCCTGGCGGTCGCCGTCCTGAGCCGCAAGATCCGCAAGCAGGCGAAGAAGCTCGGCGTGACGTACGAGTTCCTGCTCATGCGCGCCAGCGGCGACCAGCTCCGCCAGATCACCACCCTCATCGACCAGGGCGTGGTGCGTCCGGTCGTGGGAAAGGTGGTCGGCTTCGACCAGACCCCGCAGGCGCTGCAGTCCCTGTCCCAGGGCGGCATCCGCGGCAAGGCCGTCATCGGCCACAGCTGACCCGCCGCAACCGCGACGGGCGACACAAAACAGACCAGGAGAATCCGCCATGAGCAGCACCGACACCCCGAACGAAGCCGTCATCACCTCCTACGCGAAGGCCCCGGCCCGCACCGTCACCACTGGTGGCGTCACTTACGCCTACCGCGAGCTGGGACCGAAGGGCGGCATCCCCGTCGTCTTCTTCGTCCACCTCGCCGCGACCCTGGACAACTGGGACCCCCGCATCATCGATCCCATCGCGAAGGGCCGTCACGTCATCGCCTTCGACAACCGCGGTGTCGGGGCCTCCACCGGCCAGGTGCCGGACAGCGTCGAGGCGATGGCCGACGACGCCTACACCTTCATCAAGGCGCTCGGATACGACAAGATCGACGTCTTCTCCTTCTCCCTCGGCGGCATGGTCGCCCAGGCCCTGGTGGTCAAGCACCCCGAGCTCGTCCGCAAGCTCGTCCTCACCGGCACCGGGCCCAAGGGCGGCAAGGACATGGACAAGGTCGCCAGAATCACCTACTGGGACATCCTGCGCGCCACCTTGACCCGCTCGGACCCCAAGGAGTTCCTGTTCTTCAACCGCAACGCCACTGGCAAGCCCGCCGCACGCGCGTTCGTCAACCGGCTCAAGGAGCGCACCGTCGACCGCGACGTGGACATCAAGACCAAGGCGTTCCAGACACAGCTGAAGGCCATCAAGAAGTGGGGGCGCTCCACCCCCGACGACCTGTCGTCGATCACGCAGCCCACCCTGATCGCCAACGGCGACAACGACCGCATGGTGCCCTCGGTCCTGTCGGAGGACCTGCACCGGCGCATCAAGGGCAGTGAGCTGATCATCTACCCCGACTCCGGGCACGGCGGCATCTTCCAGTACCACGACCGGTTCGCCCCCGTGGCGGTCGAGTTCCTCGCCCCGTGACAACCGTCTGACCAGGAAGAGAAGGGCACCATCATGAGCACGTCACCGGCCGTCGCGCCGCTGGCAGTGAAGAAGCCTCTCACCTCCTCGATCCTGCTGTGGGTGCGGACCGACCAGCCCCGCCAGACCGGCATGGACCACTGGAAGGGCCCGCACTCGGGGATCATCTCCGCCACTCCGGGCCTGGAGGAGTACCGGCAGATCCACCTCGCCGAGCACAACCCGGGCCGGTGGCCGGCCACCGACGGGGTCCAGACCGCGATCCCCGCCGACCGGAAGATCGACGGCGTCGCGGAAGTCACCTTCCAATCGGCGCTCGCACCCCTGAAAGGGCGCAAGCAGACCAAGCTGGCCTACGCCGACGAGATCAACGTGTTCCGCCGCACCCTGCTCTACGCCGGCCCGCCGAACTCAGCCCGCTGGTACGACGTCGCAGGCCCCGGACAGATGGTCGGTGCCCGCGCTCTGATCTACCTGCGCCGCAGGGACGGCGTCGGCGCCGGCGCCTTCCGGAAGTTCGTCAACGAGCAGCTCGCTCCCGCGCTCGCCGGCACCGGAGTACTGAGGGAACTGCGCACGCAGACGTTCCTGCCCTGGAGCGAAAAGCTCTGGGACACCCCGGACGTCGCCCACGACAACCCCCAGGACCAGCGCTTCCACGCCTCGGTCAGCCTCGGGTTCACCGACACCGCGGCACGGGACGCCTTCTTCACCGGCAATCTGGTCCAGGAGTTGTCCGACCGGCTGGCACCGCAGGTCTCCGCGATCCACGCCTACGACGTCACCGCCGCCCTCACCTACGTCAAGAACGGCGACATCCTCCCGCACTACGAGGAGTGAGCGGCGTGGGCTCTGCTCAGCAATGCATCTGCGCCACGCTTCCCCGCCCTCCTCGCGTCCCCGTCGCCGTCTGACACCCGTCACGTATCCGAATCCGTATCCGGAGCCAGTCATGAGCGAGCACAGCACCATCCACTACGAGCGCACCTCACCGCAGATCGCGAAGATCACCTTCGCCAACCCGCCCGTCAACCTCATCACCGGCGAGACCGTCCTGCGCCTCATCGAGATCGTCGAAGAACTGGCCACCGACCCGGACATCCAGGTCGTGCTGTTCGACAGCGCCACCCCCGACTTCTTCTACAACCACTTCGACCTGGCTGCCGCCGCCGACTTCCCCGCCCCCGAGGACCCGGAAGCGGCGCCGGCATGGACGAATCTGGTCCTGGAACTCTCCAAAGCGCCCTACATCACCATCGCGACCATCCGGGGACGTACCCGCGGCGGCGGGAACGAGCTCGCCCTCGCCCTCGATCTGCGCTACGCCAGTCGTGAGAAGGCGATCTTCGGACAGCCCGAGGTCGGCAGCGGACTGCTGCCCGGCGGTGGCGGCGCCGAACGCCTCCCCCGGGCCATCGGACGCGACCGCGCCCTGGAAGCCATCCTCACCAGCGACGACTACGACGCCGACACCGCCGAGCGCTGGGGCTGGGTCACCCGCGCCCTCCCCGACAGCGAACTCGACGCCTTCGTCACCACCGTCGCCGCCCGGCTCGCCTCCTTCGACCGCATCTCACTCGCCTCGGCCAAAGCCCAGATCAACCGGGCGTCCCTGCCCCCGGACGCGGACCTGGTCGCCGCGTACGGCGAGTTCGCCCACTCCCTCACCCTCCCCGGTTTCCTCACCCGGGCCGCAGGCACGCAGGCCCTCGCCGAACAGGCCGGCATCGACTTCGAATACCGTCTCGGGCACCACATCGGCGTCGCCAACCAGCAACGCTGACACCCGGCAGGAAGCGAGCACGTACGCAGCAGATGCCGCGGCCGTGCTCGCTTTGTCGCGAGTCCCATCTGGGTCGTCGTACGCCTGCCCGATGGGGGAGGCGAACGATGGCGCGAAGCCCGGTCACCATCGAGTACGACCGACGGATCGGGGCTGCTGCGGACGCGGTGCGGTGTTCGACGTCTTCCGTACCGTGGTCCAGGGCTCACCACCCAGTGGCGCGGCCTGTACGCCGACAGGGCGTGGGGGAAGTGTCCTTGACGGTCGCTGGGCGAAGTGCACCGGATGATGCTCGGCGAGGCGCTCGCCGGGCATGGCCTGTCCGAGTTTCACCGACACCAACCGGGGTGAACTCGCGGCACCTGGCACCGCCTGCGCCAGTGGCCTGACAGCCGCGATGGTCTGTCCTCACGATCGGGGCCGAAGGACAAGTTCAGGCGTTCGTGCCGCGCAGGTCCGGGTAGAGCGCCTCGACCGGGCCGCTCAGAGCCGCCTTGACCCCCTGGGTCAACTCGTCGGCCAGGACCTCGTACTCGCCGGCCTCGACCGCGTCGTAGACCGCCGTCACCAGCTGCGTCGGCAGCATCTTGGGCCCCTCGGCGTGCGCGGCCATGTCGGTGTCGACGTAGCCCATGTGCACGCCCGTCACGTGGACGCCCATGGGTGCGAGCTCGATGCGCAGCGAGTTGGTGGCCGACCACAGTGCGGCCTTGGACGCGCTGTAGGCGCCGCCGAAGGCGTACCAACTGGCAACGGAGTGCACGTCGATGAGGATCGACCCCTGCTTGGCGGCGAGGATCGGTGCGAAGGCGCGGGCAAGGAAGATCGGTCCGAAGAAGTTGGTCTCCATGTTCGCCCGGATGTCCGCCTCGGTGACGTCCAGCAGGCTCGCGCTCGGCGGGGTGGCGCCCGCGTTGTTGACGAGCACGGTGACGTCCGCCGCGGCGGCGACGGCCGCGTCGATCGACGCGCGGTCGGTGACGTCAAGGGTCAGGGGGACGATGCGTTCGTCGTCCCAGGCGCGGGGGGAACGGGCGGTGGCGTAGACCTTGGCGGCGCCGCGAGCCAGGGCGTCGTGGACGAAGTGGGTGCCGATACCGCCATTGGCGCCGGTGACGAGGACGACTGCTCCATCGAGGGAGGGCATGGGTGTTCCTTCGTTCCAGGGGGATGTGAAGTGCGTGGCTCTGCACGGATGGAGCAATGACTGCTCGCCCTGTCATGGGAGAATGAGCGTAGCCATATTCGAGCCCACGCGGTACCGAGTGTAATCATAACTGACTAAGGTCAGAATCCTATTGCTGGAGGACATCGCCATGTCTGTCGCCCCCCGGCCGGTCGGACGGCGCGAGCGGAACAAGCAGGAGAAATTCGACCGCATCGTCGCTGCCGCGACGGAGTTGTTCGCCGAACACGGCGTCGATGAGGTCACGACCCAGCAGATCGCCGACAAGGCCGACATCGGCACCGGGACCCTGTTCCTTTATGCCAAGACCAAGGGCGAACTCCTCCTGCTCGTGCAGAACGCCAAGTACATCGAAGCGCTCGAGCAGGGCCGGGCCGACGCCGAGACCGTCCCCGGCGTGCTGGACGCGGTGATGGCGATCGTCCGGCCGATCGTGGAGTGCAATCGCACCCAGATCGACAACGGACGCACCTACCTGCGAGAGATGGTCTTCGGCGACCCCGAGGAGCCCCGGCACGGCGCGGCACTCGCCATCGTCGCGCAGACCGAGGAGGCCATCGCCGCCGTGCTCCGCCGAGACAAGCGGGTCGCAGAGGGCGACGCCGCGACGCTGGCACACATCGTGTCCGCCGTGATGTTCCTCAGCATGGCGGTGAGCGTGAACATCGCCTTGAGCGTCGAGGAGATCGTGCAGGACATCCGGGGGCAGGTCGACGTCCTGCTGCCTCGCTGAAGCACGGCCGGCCTCCGTCCCAGGCGATCATCAGAATGGTTCTCGGCTACCCCATGGCTCTGATCCTGACCGCCGCGACCAGGCGGCGACTGTGGTTCCATCGGCGGGATTCCACCGCACCTGCATCTCGCCGGCGTTCACTCCGGAAGCAGTTCATCGGCCCGTTCGGCGACCTCTTGCCGTAGCGCGGCCCACAGGACGCGCACGGCGGCGTGTGTCACCGCCTCCCGGCGGACGGCCAGGGTGATGGGGAGCCGGATGTCGATCTCGTCGGGGAGCAGCCGGCGCAGTTGCGTCCGCTGGGTCAGGAAGGCCGGAAGGACGCCGATGCCGGATCCCTGCCGGGTGGCTTCGAGTTGGGCGAAGACGTTCGTCGAGGAGAAGGCGGGGGTCATGCCGGGAAGGTGGCGCTCGATGTCGAGGTCGCCGACCTGCAGCATGGACTCGATGTAGAAGATGAGCGGGTGCTCGCGCAGCTCGGCCGGCGACTTCGGCCGGCCGTACTTGGCCAGGTAGTCGTCGCAGGCGCAGAGCCCCAGCGTGTAGTCGGTGAGGTGCTCGGTCACCAGGCGGCTGCTGGAGGGAACGCCGATGACTACGGCGGGATCGAAACCGGACGGGCGCAGGGCGAGCTGCCGTGTCGCGGTGATGAGTTCGACCTGGAGCCGGGGGTGGTGGCGGCGCACCCGTACGAGGGCGGGTGTGGCGAAGGCGGTGCCGAAGCCGTCGGGCGCGCTGACGCGCACCGTGCCGTGCAGGGATGGCGAGTCCTGGCCCTCCACGGTGTCGACGACACGGTCGATGGCCTCCTCGATCACGCGCGCGCTGTCCGAGATGGCTCGTCCGATCTCCTTCTGCGCCGGCGGAGGCATCTGCACGATCCGAGAGCACAGTCACGCCGGGGATGCCGCGGCCAGTGAAGGGTTCTTCGCCTCCGCATACCGGCTCAACGCCCGAATCGCCGAGTATCCCGTCCCGATCGTGTCGCTCGTCGACGGCGTCTGTATGGGTGGCGGTCTGGGGCTGTCCGTCCACGGCGGCTTCCGCGTCGTCACCGAGAGCGCGGTGCCGGCGATGCCCGAGACCGGGATCGGGTTCTTCCCGGATATCGGGGCCAGCTACTTTCTGCCGAGGCTGCCCGGCGCGATCGGCATGTATCTGAGGCTGACCGGGCACCGGCTCGACGCGGCCGACGCCCTGTACACGGGGCTGGCCATACACTTCGCCCCCAGCGACCGGCTCGCCGCAGTCGCGGACGCTTTGGCCGACAGCCCCGGTGACCCAGTGGACGTCGTCCTGAACTGTCTCGCCGACCGTTCCCCGGTGACGGAGAGCAGGCTGGCGGACGTACGCGGTGACGTGGACTGGGCGTTCGGTGCGCCGACCCTCGGCGAGATCGAGAAACGCCTGCACCACCTCGACACCCCCTGGGCCGCAGCAGCGCTGCGTCACGGGCCGGTCGGACGGCGGGGGATGCGGGGGATACGGCGATGTCCACGGCGCCGACGCGTCGTCGATGCAGGCCTGTCAGGCCGTGTCCGTCATGAGCGTCGATGACCGCGAGCCGTACGGGGTTTCGCCTCGCACGGCGACATCTGCGTCTGTTCACCTCGGCGGGCTCGCACAGGAGTGGCGGTTCTGGGCCGTGACCAACCCTGACGCGCAATGGATGCGAGGTATTGACCACGGCTCGGGTCGGCGATGTGGCCCGGCCTGACGTCAGTCGCCGTCGGTCACCATCGAGACCACGACCTTGCCGGCCTTGGTACGGCCCTGCTCGACGTACGCCATCGCCTCGAGCGTCTGGTCGAACGGGAAGGTCCTGTCGACGACCGGGCGGAGCTTCCCGCTGTCGTAGAGGGCGCTGAGCTTGCGCAGCTGGGAGCCGTCGGCCTGCATGAAGAGGAACTGGTAGCGCACGCCCAGCGCCTTGGCCTGCTTGCGGACCTTGCGGCTGAGCGTGTTCATCACCAGGCCCATGAACGAGGGGGCGCCGAGCTGCTTGGCGAACCCGGCGTCCGGCGGGCCGACGACACCGATGGCCAGACCGCCGGGCCTCAGCACCGTCAGGGACTTCTCGAGGTTTGTCCCGCCCAGGGAGTCCAGCACCAGGTCGTAGCCGGACAGCACCTTGGAGAAGTCTTCCTTGGTGTAGTCGACGACGACGTCGGCCCCGAGGCTCCTGACCAGCTTCTCGGTGTCGGTGCCAGTCGTCGTCGCCACTGTGGCGCCGAGGTGCTTGGCGAGCTGGATGACCGTCGATCCGAGGCCACCGGCACCGGCGTGGATGAGTACCTTCTGGCCCGGCTGCACGCGGGCGCGGTCGACGAGGATCTGCCAGGCAGCCAGGGCCACCAGCGGTACTGCGGCTGCCTCTTCAAAGGTGAGTGAGGCCGGCTTGGGCGAGACATCGTCCTGGTCGATCGCGATGAACTCCGCGAAACTGCCGATCCGCAGGTCGCGGGGACGGGCGTAGACCTCGTCCCCCACTTCGAAGCCGCGTACGGCGGAACCGACACGCGTCACGACGCCGGACACGTCGTGGCCGAGGGTGAACGGAAGCCTGTACTTCAGGAGTTGCTTGAACTCTCCGTTGCGGACCATCTTGTCCAGCGGGTTGATGCCGGCAGCGCTCACTCTGACCAGGACGTCGCGGTCCCCGACGGTGGGCTCGGGTACCTGTGCGGCGCGGGCGCCGTCCTTGCCGTACTTCGCGACGACGAATGCCTTCATGCCGGCCGCCTTTCTGGGAGGCCCCGCTTCGCGTGCGCGGCCGGGTTGATGTGCCAGTTGTGACGCTACTTGCTGGGTATAGGAAAGTAAACTTAGGCGAGGTTAGTATCACCCCATGGATGTGTGGACCGAAGCTCTTCAGGACTCCGGCATGGACCCCCGTCTCGACCGGGACATGTCGAACTGCTCGATCGCGCGGACCCTTGAGGTCGTGGGGGAGAAGTGGACGATCCTGATCCTCCGCGAGGTCTGGTACGGCTCGTCCCGCTTCGGTGACTTCGAACGCGTCCTGGGCTGTCCTCGCAACCTGCTCGCGGCGCGACTCCGGATGCTGGTGGAGGAAGGGATCCTGGCCACCGAGACCTACAAGGAGCCGGGTGCGCGGAGCCGGCCGAAGTACGTGATCACCCCGAAGGGCATGGATCTCGTGCCGGCCGTGATGGGGCTCCTGCAGTGGGGCGACCGGTATCGCGCCGATCCGGAGGGGCCGGCCGTGCTGACGCGGCACCGTGGGTGCGGCGCGCACGTCAACGTCCACGTCCGCTGCGAACAAGGCCACTCCGTGCGGGAGGAAGACATCGAGAGCGTTCCTGGGCCCGCTTTTCGTATGAAGGCCGCCGAGTGAGCTGAACGCGGTTGCGTCGGGCGATCGGCGCGACGTCGCCGGCTGTGGACGAGGGTGCCGGGTGGAGGACCTCAGCCTCTCGGGGTGTGCTCGCTCCGTCTGGCCCGGGCCTGGTGGAGGCGGACCTTGGTGCGGTTGCCGCAGCGCGCCATGGAGCACCAGCGGCGGTTGTGGGCAGGGGAGCGGTCCAAGAAGCGCAGGGCGCAGGTGTCCGCGCCGCAGACGCGTACGCGCCGGATCTCGGCGGACAGAAGTAGATCGACGGCATCCTGAGCGACGAGCGCCAAGGCGACCGCGGGGTCGGTGGCCAGGTTCGTGGTGCCGGCAGGCTCCAGGCGTCCGTCCGTGACGGCGATCTGCAGGGCGGGGCGCGGGGCCTGCGCTGCTGATCGGTTGAGCGCCATGATGTCGTCGGCTGCGGGCAGCCGGCCGTCTGCGACCGCCAGTACGGCCCGGTCGACCGTCTCGCGCAGTCGGAGGCCCGACGCCAGGACGGCGGCAGCGGCGGAGCGCGGGGGGTCCGGTGCGAGCAGCCCGGCCTCTTGAAGCCAGAGGACCAGGTCGCCCGAACTCTGCAGTGTCTCGGCCGGCGGGGTCCGCCAACGGTTGCGCAGGGTGTTGACGAGGTCCAGGCAGACCCGCCCGCCGTCCCAGATCCACATGTCGTCCGTTGCCACGTCCCTATTCTGCACGTTAGCTTAACCCTCTAAGAGGGTTAGTTCGTGCTAGGAGGCAGATCCATGGGACAGCCGACGGTGGCGACCGGAGTGAGTCAGGTGGACGGGGTCCGTCTGCACTACCTCCGCGCGGGATCCGGCCCTCTGCTCGTACTGCTCCACGGCTGGCCGCAGACCTCCGACTGCTGGCGGCCGGTGTTGGCGGATCTCGCCGCCGACCACACCGTCGTAGCACCTGACCTGCGCGGCTACGGCCTGAGCGACAAACCCGCCACCGGCTACGACAAGCGACGGATGGCCGCCGACATCGCCGGCCTCGTCGAAGCGCTCGGCTTCGAGAAGGCCTCGGTCGTGGGGCACGACCGCGGCGCGCGGGTGGGGCACCGCTGGGCGCTGGACCGCCCGGAGCAGGTGGAACGGCTGGCCGTGCTCGACATCGTGCCCACCCGGGAGATGTTCCGCCGCCTGGACGCCTCGCTTGCCTCCGGGTACTGGCACTGGCTGTTTCAGATGCAGCCCGATCTGCCCGAGCGGCTGGTGGGGCATGACATGCGGGGGTATCTCGAGTACTTCTTCGAGCGGTGGACCTACAACCGCCACGGACTGACGCCCGATGCAGTCGACGGGTACGTCCGCGCCTTCTCCCGTCCGGGTGCCATGCGCGCGAGTTTCGACGATTACCGGGCCATGGAGCAGGACATCGCGCTGGACGACATCGACGCCTCCGCGGGGCGCCGCCTCGCCATGCCGGTGCTGGCGTTGTGGGGTGCCGCGGGGCTGCCGGCCCGCTTGCCGACGCTGGAGATCTGGCGCGACTACGCGGATGACGTCACGGGTGCCGAGATCCCGGAATGCGGTCACTTCATCCCGGAAGAGCAGCCGGAGGCGCTGTTGGCGCACTTGCGCCCGTTCCTGGCCGGAGAGACGAACCGCTGACGCCGTCGCGGTGACGGACATTGCGTTCCTCCGGAAGGTGCGCACTGGCCGCATGGGCAAGTCGTCGGAGGGGCTTCGGCCACGGTGCGGTGCCTCCGCGCGCGGCGAATGAGCTTGAAGCGTGAAGGACGGGAGCGCCGAGGGGTGGCCCAGCTGCAACAGGCTGGGCCACCCCCCGGCGTGGAGCTCAGATTGCGACCGATGCGCCGGCCGGAGCGTCTTCCGTGGCAAGGCCGGTAGCTGGGCCGTCAGCCCCGTGCCGCCGGGGCATCCGGAGAGTCAGGGCCGCCGCCAGGCCGCTCGCACCGGCACCGACCCAGAGCGCCGGCACCAGCCCGTCCACGAACACTGAGGCCGATTCGTAGCCGCCCTGCGCGGAGAACACCGCCGCCGGCGAGGCGACGCCTATGGCACCGCCGACCTCGCGGATCGCGTTGTCGGCACCGGAGGCTATGCCCTGCTCCTCCGGGCGGACCGTGCTCATGACGAGGTTCGCGCTGGGAGCGAAGAACATACCCATGCCGACTGTGACAACGGGAGCGCCGCCGATGCGGTCGGACAGGTGCGGCCCATAACCCCAACTGTGCTGATCAGGACCCTGCAAGGACGGAGGTGTGGGCTGCCCGCAAGGAGCCTTTGTCGATCTTGCCGACCGCGTTCTTCGGGATGGCTTCCACCACGACGTATGAGGCCGGGCGCTTGAAGCCGGTCAGGCTGCGCGCGCAATGCGTTTCGAGCGCCGCGGGGTCGACGGTCGAACCAGGCCGGGGCTGAACGTAGGCGACCACCACCTCGCCCCACTTCTCGTCGGGTACGCCGATCACTGCGGCCTCGAGGACCGACGGGTCGCTCGCGAGTACGTCCTCGATCTCCTTGGGGTAGATGTTCTCCCCACCACGGATGATCATGTCTTTCGAGCGTCCGACCAGGGTCAGATAGCCCTCGGCGTCGAGGTGGCCCACGTCGCCCGTGTGCAACCAGCCGTCGACGACGACCCGGGCCGTTTCGTCCGGACGGCCGAGATAGCCGCGCATAATGTTGGGGCCCCTCAGGACGACCTCACCGTCCGTGCCCGGCGCCGCCTCGGTACCGTCGGCGTCGAGGATCCGGATCTCCTGGCCGGGGAAGGGAAGCCCCACGGTTCCTGCGCGACGGGGTCCCGCGACGGGGTTGATGGTGGAGCCGCAGGTCCCTTCGGAGAGCCCGTATCCTTCGACGAGGGGAAACCCGTACCGGGCCTCGAACCGGGTCAGCAACTCGGCGGAGGCAGGTGCGGCGCCGCAGACCGCGAACCTCACCGACGATGTGTCGGGCCGCACGTCGTCAGGGAGTGCTGCGAGCATGCTGTAGATCGTCGGGACGGCGCTGAAGAAGGTGGGGCGCTCCTGTTCGACGAGGTCGAAGAAGTGGTGGGGGTCGAACCGGCGGCCCGCGATGACGACACTGGCGCCGGCCAGAAGCGGCGTCAGGATGCTGACCACGATGCCGTTGACGTGGAAGAGCGGCAGAATCAGCAGGCAGCGGTCGCTCGGCCCCAGCTCGAGAGCCTGGCGTCCCATCTCCACCATGGCGTCGATGTTGGCGTGGTCGAGCATCACGCCCTTGGGTACCCCGGTCGTGCCGCTGGTGTAGATGAGGAGAGCCAGCGCGGACGAGTCCAGACGCGGTGCCTGATCCCACTCCGGCGCCTGTTGTTCGCGCAGTTCACTGACGGTGAGCGTGGCCGGGCCGGCCGTGGTTTCCGAACCGTCCTCGACCACGAGCAGGCGCGCACCGGAGTCGTTGAGCTGTCGGACCACTTCGACGTCGGTCATGCTCGGGTTGACCGGCGTGATGGTGGCGCCGAGCCGCCAGGCGGCGAACAGCAGAAGGACGAACTCGACGCGGTTCGTCAGCTTGAGGGCGACGACGTCACCGGGACCGATTCCGAGATCGTGGAGCTGACGTGCTGTCCGTCGGACGCGGCTCAATAGCTGGGCGTTGGTGAGGGACTGCCGCCCGTCCGAGACCGCGGCCCCCTGGGGGTCGACCTCGGCTCGGCGATCGGGCAGAGAAGCGAAATTCATGGCGGGCATACCTGTCTCGGTGTGATGCGATCCGGTCAAGTCGTCGATGCGGCGGGTGCCGGGTGCAGCTGGCGGGCGAGGAACTCGATCTGGTCGCGTACCAGTTCCTCGAACGTCTCGCCGGTGTAGAAGTCGAAGTGACCGGCGTCGTACCGCTTGATCTCTCCCTGGGGCGCGGTGCGCGCGTACCGCAGGGTCTGGGCGGGAGGGGTGACGGAGTCGGTGTTGCTGACGCAGAAGAGGATCGGCATGGCGACCTTCTTCGCGGCCCGCCCGGGCCGGTAGCCGGCGATGGTCGGGATCACGCGTGCCGCGACCTCGTTGCGGAACGTCTTCCCGGGTGGCTGCAGTGCCTGGTATCCGGGGAGGGCGTCCGGAGCGTTCATGAGGGCCGGCGAGCCAGGGGCGGCGGCGATGGGAACCATCGCGGGTGCCTTACCACGCACTCTGGCTGTCAGATCCCGGGCAAGTACGGGGGTCATTCTGAGCGAGGCGACCGGGCCGAGCGCGAGCGCGGAGGCGAGACCGTCGGTGAACGGGCACTGGGCCACGGCCGCGCGTAGTTCCGGATGTCGAGAGGCCACCGTGATGGCGTGGCCGCCGCCGAAGGAGCTGCCCCACACCGCGACGCGTGCGCGGTCGACATCATGGCGTGTCTTGACGTAGGCGAGTGCGGAGTCCCAGTCGGCCAGCTGACGCTTGATCGACAGGAGCTGGCGAGGGTGGCCGCCGCTGTCGCCGAAGTGCCGGTATGTGAAGGCCAGGGAGGCGATGCCGGCCTGGGCGAAACGTTCGGCGAAGGCGTCGAGGCGCATCTCGCGGGTGGCGCCCAGGCCGTGTCCGAGTACGACGACGGGCGGGGCGGTGACGCCTGTGGGCAGGTAGAGCCAGCCGGTGCAGGTGCTGTCACCGGAAGGGAAGGTGACGTTGTGCCGGATGAAGGGCTGCGGAGCGGTCATGTCGGCTCACTGTCCATTCGTCGAGCGGCGCCCGGGCACGCTGCCCGAGGCGAGCGCCTGCGCGTACGTGTCCGGGCTGTAGAGCGGGAGCTCGCCGGTGGCCTCTGTCGTGTCCTGGTAGTCGAGCATCAGTTCCTGCCCCTCCTTGGACATGACTCTGGTGAAGAACTCGGCGCGTTCGACGTGCAGACCGTCCTCCAGCGACATCGAGCCGCCGAAGTACACCGACCGCTTGGCGGCCTCGACCGACCCCTTCGGCCGCTTGCCGAAGCGTTCTGCGAGTTCGATGGCCTGTGCCACCACCTTGTCCTGCGGAACGACCTGGTCGACCGCCCCGTTGGCGAGAGCCTCCGCAGGCGTGAAGGGCTTGCCTTCGAGGATCGCGGCCAAGGAACGGTGGGTGCCGATCAGGCGGGTCAGCCGTTGGGTGCCGCCTCCGCCCGGGATGATGCCGAGGAGGATTTCCGGCTGGCCGATGAAGAAGTCCCCGTCGGCCATGACCCGCAGATCGCATGCCCAGGCGAACTCCGCGCCGAGGCCGAGAGCCGAACCGTTGAGGGCGGCGACGAAGAGGACACCGCTGCGGTTCATCCGGAGGAACGTTGTGTGCAGGCGCTCCAGTTGGAGGGCACCCCGCATCGGAGTCCTGCGCATCAAGGTGCCCAGGAGACGGGATCGGTCCACGTGCTTGGCCATGCGCACCACGGCCGCGGCGCCGCGTCGACCGACCGTCGGGCTGGCGGCGCCCTCTTCCTGAAGCCATCGGACCGCGGCATGGCTGACGAATCGCTCGGGATGCGCCCCGGTGAAGACGACGGCACGAATGTTCGGATCGCGGTCGGCCCGGTCCACCAGTTTGTCCAGCTGGGTGGAGATGTCGAGGCCGAACTCCTGGTGCGGGCCACCGTCGACACGGACGACCAGGACGGCTCCCCGGTCCTCGATCTTGAGATGGCCCTTGTCTTTGTACGGCATGAAGTCTGCTCCCGTGCTGAGTTCATGAGCGGGGTGGAAGGTACGTGGCGGCAGTCGCGGCCGCGTGTCGCAGCGATGCGGTCGGGATCGCCCCAGGGGCTGTGTCCGCACCGGCGGCAGGAGACTGGGACAGCGCGTGATGACGTGTTCAAGGGCGCACGCCAGTGTCCGAGGCGGCGGGTTACGCGCAATGTGTAACATTGCCGTGAAGAGTTAGATAACCAAGTTATTTTCAATGTGTCAACGGTGGAGGCGGGCGAGACATGGCAGGGCGGGCGAGGGTCGATGACGCACCGGAGCGCCTTGTGCGGGCGGCCATCGGCCTACTGGCCGAGCAGGGGCCGTCGGCCGTGAAGGCGCGCACGGTGGCTTCCGCGAGCGGACTGTCGACGATGGTGGTCTACAGCCACTTTGGCGGCATCCCGGAGCTGATGAGCGCCGTTGCCGACCACGGGTTCAAGGAACTCGGCAGAGCCTTTGCCCAGGTGCCGGAGACAGAGGACCCGATCGCGGATCTCTTCGCCATGGCCTTGACTTGTCGTCGAACGGCCCGCGAAAACCCTCACTTGTACGACCTGATGTTCGGCCTGTCCATGCGCGCGACCTACCGGCCCCTGTCGGATGCGGACCTTCGGCTGAGTGGGCATTCACCGGCCTTCAGGGAAGCCCACGCCCATGTCACCGCGGCATGCGAACGACTCGTGCGCTCCGGCAGGGTCGAGCAGCAGGAACCCGAGGTCATCGCCGCCCAGTTGTGGAGTCTCGTGCACGGTTACATCACCCTTGAACTGGCCGAGCACTTCGTCGAGTTCGACGATGCGGTGGCGCAGGTGCTCCTGCCGATGGGTGTGAACTTCTCTGTCGGGCTGGGCGACAAGCGCGCACGCGCCGAGGCCTCGCACGAGGCCGGCACGCGCCTCTACGACTCGATCGTCCAAGGCCGGTGAGGAGGCGGGCGGCCGGGTGCCGCCCCATGCGCTCCACGCTAGGGCGACCTTGTCTCCACGGTGGGGCTGTTGGTACCCGGCGTGAGTTGGTCATGCCTCCCCAATGCCTCGACCTCCCGTTCCAGGGACGGAACCGCGCGGGCCGCGAAACGCCGAGCCCAGGGCCAGGCCAGCGGCGAGTTCAGCGCCCCCTTGGCCCAGTTGGCCACGGCGACGGCGCGCGGGACGTACACGCGGCTGCGTCGGCGCACGAGCCCGTCGACGATCGCAGCGGCAGCCCGGTCGGCGCTGGTGGTGACATTGCCCGGATATGGCAGCCGCCGGCGCAGCCTCTGGAACGACGGGAGGTCTGCCTCGGCCCCCCGGACGAGGTCCGTGTCGATCCAGGAGGGGTGAACGAGGCCGACCGTGACCCCGAGGTGTGCCACCTCCTGGCGGTAGGTCAGGGCGAGCAACTCGGCCGCGGCCTTGCTCGCGCCGTACGAGGCCATCGCGGCCAGCGGCATGAAGGAGAGCGCGGACGCCACGACCAGTACGTGGCCCCGGCTGCGCTCCAGATGGGGCGTCGCGTACTTGAGGGTGCGGAACACCCCGTTCAAATTGACGTCCAGGACCCGCTCGAACGACGCCTCATCTGTCTGCCGCACCGTTCCGTACGCCACGACGCCGGCATTGGCGACGACGAGGTCGACGCCGCCCATGATCTCCGCGGCCTCATCGATCGCTGACCGGAGGGCGGCGCCGTCGCGCACATCGGCCTCACACCATGACGCGGCGGGGCCTAGATCATCGGCGAGGGCGCGCAGTCGATCGGGCTCCAGGCCGATCAGGGTCACACGAGCACCTCGCGCGGCGGCCAGGCGGGCCACCTTCTCGCCGATCCCGCGTGCCGCTCCGGTGACAACCAGCTTTCTGCCCAGCAAGTCACGTTTCATGGCGGCAACATAACTTCGTTATTTATGAAACACAAGGCATCGCGCGCAGGTTCCGTACTTGCTGTACCTGCTGGGTCTCATGACTGGACGAACCTATGCTGGCTGTCATGAGGCGGACATCCTTTGCTCAGTGGCCCTGCTCGATTGCGCGGACCATGGACCTGCTCGGGGACTGGTGGACGCCCTTGGTGCTGCGCGAGGCGTTCTACGGGATCCGGCGGTTCGACGCGTTCCAGGGGTCGCTGGGGATCGCACGCAACACGCTCACGGACCGGCTGTGCCGGCTGGTGGAGGAGGGGCTGCTGGAGAAGCGGCCGTACCAGGGGGAGCCGGTTCGCTACGACTACGTGCTCACCGAGAAGGGGCGCGACTTCTACGGCGTGCTGCTGGTGATGAATCGCTGGGGGGACCGTTGGCTGGCTGGTGAAGCGGGCCCGCCGGTCGCCATGCATCACGAGGTGTGCGGGGAGGAAACCCATGCTGAGGTGGTGTGCGCCGCCTGTGGTGAGCCGATGACCGCAGACAACACCCGCGCTCGGATGGGCCCTGGCTATCCGCTGCACCTGGCCGAGCGGCCGGACGTGAAGGAGCGTTTCGCGGGCTGACTCAGCGGTTCCGCAGATCCGCACTCACCCTTGACAGGTAAGTCTATCTACGCAACTTTACAGGTCAAAAGCTCACGTGGATGTCATTAGCGAGAGGCTGCGGGATCATGGAGTGGACGGGCGCGCGCTATGCGGACAAGCCGACGGTTGAGGTCCACACCTGGATCGCTGCCCCACCGACAGAGGTGTGGACGCTGGTGTCCGACATTGAGCTGATGCCGCGCCTGAGTCCCGAGTTGCAATCGGTTGAGTGGCTGGATGGTGGAGGCGGCCCTGCTCTGGGGGCCCGATTCATCGGCCGGAGCAGTCATGAGTCCTTGGGGGAGTGGGCCACCACGTCCCACATCGTCGAGTGTGAGCCGTCGAGGAGGCTCGCTTGGGCGGTGGAGGACCCGTTGAACCCGACAGCGATCTGGCGGTTCTTGTTGGAGCCGCAGGACGGCGGCACTCTGCTGCGGGAATGGATGCAGATGGGGCCCGCTCGCTCGGGTCTCTCCTTCGCCATCGACCGCATGCCGGAGAAGGAGCAGAAGATCGTCTTCGTGCGCATGCGGGAGTTCGAGGCCAACATGACTGCCACTGTCGAGGGGATCAAGAAGCTGGCTGAGGGCGCCGGGGTCTATGGCGAGGCGACTCACTGATGCGCACCTCTACCACGATCGAAGCCTCCGGCGCCGATTGGCAGGAGATCGTCGACTACGTCACCGAGGCGGAGAAGTCCGGTCTGGACATCTGCTGGGTGGCGGAGGCGTGGGGCTCCGAGGCGCCCTCGCCGCTGGGCTACCTCGCCGCGAGGACCGAGCGCATGCTGCTCGGATCGGGAATCATCCAGCTCGGCACCCGCACGCCGATGGCCATCGCCCGCGCCGCGATCACGCTGTCCCGGATTTCCGACGGACGCTTCCTTCTCGGACTGGGACCCTCCGGGCCGCAAGTGATCGAAGGACTGCACGGAGTGCCCTTCGACCGTCCGCTGTCACGGATGCGAGAGACCGTCGAGATCGTGCGGCGGGCCGCGTCGGGGGAGAAAGTCGCCTACTCCGGGCGGGAGTTCCAGATCCCCCTGCCGGGTGGGGAAGCCAAGCCCATGCGGCTGTCGATGCGCGCCGAGTACGACATCCCGGTCTACCTGGCGACCCTCTCCCCGAAGATGCTGCACCTGACCGGTGAGATCGCGGACGGCTGGCTGGGCACCAGTTTCGTACCCGAGGGCGCCAAGGAGGCGTACTTCGACCACCTGGACCACGGCCTCGCCGCCGCTGGCCGCACCCGGTCAGACCTCGACATCTGCCAGGGAGCCGAAGTCGCGTTCGCGGAGGACGAGGACGCGCTGCGCGCAATGGTCGCCGGGCGCAAGAAGGAGCTTGCCTTCAGCCTCGGCGGCATGGGCTCGGCGACCACGAACTTCTACAACAACGCCTACAGCCGCCAGGGTTGGGCCGAGGTGGCGGCCGCGGTCCGGACACGTTGGCAGGCGGGGGACCGGGACGGCGCGGCCGGCCTGGTCACCGACGAGATGGTGCTGGCTACCACGCTGATCGGAACCGAGGACATGGTGCGCGAGCGGCTGCGGGTGTGGCGCGACACCGGTGTCGACACCGTTCGCTTCTATCCCGCCGGCGAGACCCTCGACGCCCGGCTCGCGACCTTGGGCCGGGCCATCGACCTGGTCCGCGACATCGAGGACGAGGCGGCACAGTAGCGACGGGTCCTGCCGGCCAACGAGGGCCGCTCGGCGTCGGCGTCGTCGACGGGGTCCCGGTCAGGTCAACCGCGGGCGCTGATGTCGTCGGCGGCCAGGCCCGACATCAGCAGGGTGATCGCGCGGAACGTCCTGGCCAGGGCATCTTCCCGATCCGCCGCGGCGGCGATGATCTGGTTGCCCTCGCACAGGCCTGCCAAGAGCAGCCGGGCGACGGTCCAGAGGGGACGGTGTCGGTGGCGCCGGGACCAGCGCGGCGTCGGATGTGCTTCCGTCGCCCTGCTCGATGAGTCTGCCGCTGCCCGGGCGCGGTCACTTGGGGTCGGCAGCGACGGCGCGCGGGCCATGGTGGGCGAGCTCGTTGGCCATCTGGCACCCGAGGATCCCAAGCCCGCACACGGCAAGGCCCTCGGACTCGTCGCGATGATGGCGGGGTCGCTGCAACTGTCCCGCGTCGCCTTCGGCTCGAAGCTCGCCGACGAGGTCCTTGAGGACGCCCCTCGCGTTCATGTGCTGGGCGGTGCGGGATCAGTTCGGATCGACGAATATGTCGAGCGCGAGATCACCCTCAAAGCCGGCAGGGCGGTAGGCGGACAGGTCGGTGACGCCCTCGTCCGAGAGGACCTCGTCGTCGATGAACAGGTTGGCGGTGCACTTCCGCGCGTCACGCGTGACGATGGCGTACGCGGCGTCAGCCATGATCCGCGGACTACGGGCTTGTCCGGCGCCGCCGACCACATTGCGCACGGCGGCTGTGTTGATCAGGGTCCGCGGCCATAGCGAGTTGGCGGCGATGCCGTCGGCGGCGAGCTCCTCGGCGAGCCCGATGGTGCACAGACTCATGCCGTACTTCGACAGCGTGTAACCGAGATGCTTCCCCACCCAGTGCGGCGCGAGGTTCAACGGCGGGGAGAGCGTGAGGATGTGCGGGTTGCTCGCCTTGCGCAGATGTGGGATCGCTGCCTTGCTCAGCAGGAACGTGCCACGCGTGTTGATGTCCTGCATCAGGTCGTACCGCTTCATCTCCAGCTGCTCCGACGACGACAGGTCGATCGCGCTGGCGTTGTTGACCACGATGTCGATGCCGCCGAAGGCGCTGACCGCCGCGTTGACGGCGGTGCGCACATCGTCCTCTTCGCGGACGTCGCCGACCACGGCCAGCCCCTTGCCGCCCGCGCGCTCAACCTCGTCGACGGCGGTGTGGACCGTGCCTTCGAGCTTTGGATGCGGCACGGCGGTCTTGGCGAGCATCACCACGTTCGCACCGTCGCGGGCCGCGCGCAGGGCGATGGCGAGTCCGATGCCGCGGCTGCCTCCCGACATCAGGACGGTCTTGCCGGCCAGCGTCTGAGTCATGGCTGAACCTCCAAAATAGATTGTCGGACTAATGATACGCGATGCTAATGGTATCTTCCACGTATGACTTCGACTCCCACACGCCAGATCGACCGGCTCTACCACGAGCTCCTGGCCCCCAAAGAGACACAGTCCGTTCGCGCTGCCGTGCGCCGGATCGCAGAACGCGAAGTGGCTCCGCACGCCGTGGCGATCGCCGGTGGCGACGAGCGCGCGGACGGCTTCCCTCGGCATGTTTTTGAAGGGCTTGCGTCGGCGGGGGTCTTCCGAATTCCCTTCCCCGGCGAGGTCGGCGGCGATGGCCTGACCCACCCGGCGACCGCCACCGCCGCGGCCATCGAGGAACTGGCCTACTACTCCAGCAGCGTCGCGGCCGTCTTCGATGTGCACTGCATCCTGGCGGGCAACGCCCTGCGGCAGGGTACTGAGGAGCAGCAGCAGCGGTGGCTGCGAAAGGTCGCAGAAGGCTCAGTGGTCGGTGCCTTCGCCACCACTGAGCCGGATGCCTCCAGCGACCTGTCTCCGCAAGCGGTACAGACCGAGGCGATACGCACCGAGGCCGGCTGGGTGCTGAACGGCCACAAACGGTGGATCTCCAACTCGCCCGTCGCAGGGTTCGTGGTGGTTCTCGCCCGCACCGGCAGGCGGCTGAGCATGTTCATCGTCGACACAGCACTTCCGGGCGTGGAAGTCGGCCTTCCCGACCGCAAGATGGGAAACCGCGGTCAGCTCACCGCGGACATCCGGTTCACGGGAGTGCAGCTTTCCGACGGCGACCTCCTCGGTGGCGTCGAAGGGCACGGACTGCGCCATGCACTGTCGACTCTGACCTATGGCCGGATCGGCATCGCGGCTGCCGGGGTCGGCATGGCGCAGGCCGCCTTCGATCACACCGTGGCCCACCTGTCGACGCGACACGCCTTCGGCAAACCGGTGGCCGCCAACCAGCACTGGCAGTTCCTGCTCGCCGAACGGGCCACCGAGATCGAGAACGCCCGCACCCTCTGTACCAAGGCCGCCCTGCGTCTGGACGCCGGTGACTCGTCCCCGGAGCCCGAGGCCGCGATGGCGAAGTACTACGCCACCAAGCTGTCGGTGGACATGGCGCGCGACGCCGTCCAGGCCTTCGGAGGCCTCGGCTTCGCGCGCGAGCTGGGTGCCGACGGCAGCCCCGGCCCTGTCGAGGCGATCTACCGGGACAGCAAGATCGGCGAGATCTATGAGGGGACCAATGAGATCCAGAAGTGGGTCATAGCCCGGCAGATCTTCGGTCGGGCCATCGTCGGCTGATCGCCCAGGACGCGCCGGTGCAGTAAGTCGACGGACGGTGGGGCATCCCGTCGGCCTGCAGCGGTCCCGCCCCCTCGGGCTTTCTCGTACGATGGACAGGACCATACGTATGACTAACCATGGGCGGGATAAACGATGTCCGAGGCTCCGCTGGTACCAGGGACAGTGGCCGAACACACCATCTGCCTGCTGGTCAAGCTCGGGCAGGTGGCGTTCAGGATCGCTGAGGACGGTATCGGCGGGACCGGTCTGCGAGTGCGGCACTACAGCGTCTTGCAAGCGCTTGCGGACAACGGCGCCATGCCGCAACTGGCACTTGGTTCATTCCTGCGCATCGACCCGGCGACGATGGTGACGACTCTCGACGACCTGGAGCGCACCGGATACGCCGAGCGGACGCGAGATCCACAGGATCGTCGCCGCTACGCCGTGGACATCACCGCCGAAGGCCGCAAGGTTCTTGCCGACCTCAACCGCACACTCGTCGATCTCGACGGTGAAGTCCTCGCAGACCTGGGTGCCACGGAACGAGACTCGCTACACGCCCTGCTGGGCAGCCTCGCGGGAAGTCCCACTCTGACCTCCCTGTTCGACGCCGCCCGGGAGCAGAATGGAGCGAAACGGGCTTAGCGGCTTTGGGGGATCGCACCCGGGTGCGGCGGTACGCCCCGGTTCCGGCAAAGTCCCGGAAGGGCGGCCGCCGAGGTCGCACTTCCCGTGACCGCTGGGTACGACGACCACATCGATCTTCGTGGCAGCGACTTCCACCAGGCCGGCAACTACGTAGACCCGGCCCCCTACGGCACGACCTGGGCGCGGGCACGGAAGTACGTTCTGACCTGCACGGAACTCGCCTCCGGGTTGGCCAAGCGGCCCTACGATCTCCGGCATGCCGGGATCTCGTTCTGGCTGTACCCGCCGAATGCGCTCGCCGCGCCGGTCGGAGCATCGAGGTCCTTTTCCGCCACTACGCCAAGTTCCTGGACGGGGTCCGGGAGCAGGCCAACCGCCTCATCGAGCAGTCCATGCAGGAGTGGGACCGCGTCAGCCAGGGCCAACAGCCTGGGAGCTGAGGGTTTGGTCTGTGACCGGTCCGGAAGAGCTGGTCGGGAGTGGGACAGGGGTGGGAGGAACTGGGAGTTACGACGTAGACAGGGCCTCGCGCTGAGCAAGTCAAGCGGAAGGCGCCTGACCGGCAAAATGCCAGGTCAGGCGCCTCTTTTCGTGCTTCTAGAAGAAGCCGAGCTTCTTCGGCGAGTACGACACCAGGAGGTTCTTCGTCTGCTGGTAGTGCTCCAGCATCATCTTGTGCGTCTCGCGGCCGATGCCAGAGCCCTTGTAGCCGCCGAACGCCGCGTGGGCCGGGTAGGCGTGGTAGCAGTTCGTCCAGACGCGGCCCGCCTGGATGGAACGGCCCGCCCGGTAGGCGGTGTTGATGTCGCGGGTCCAGACGCCGGCGCCGAGGCCGTACAGCGTGTCGTTGGCGATCTTGATGGCGTCGTCGAAGTCGTTGAACGACGTCACGGAGACGACCGGGCCGAAGATCTCCTCCTGGAAGATCCGCATGCGGTTGTCGCCCTCGAAGATGGTCGGCTGGACGTAGTAGCCGCCCTTCAACTCGCCGTCGTGCTCGATGCGTTCGCCGCCGGTGAGGACCTTGGCGCCCTCCTGTCGCCCGATGTCGAGGTAGGAGAGGATCTTCTCGAGCTGGTCGTTGGAGGCCTGGGCCCCGATCATCGTGTCCGTGTCGAGGGGGTGACCGGTCTTGATCTGTTCGGTACGGGCGACCGCCGCCTCCATGAACTCGGCGTAGTGGCCCCGCTGGACGAGCGCCCGCGAGGGACAGGTGCACACCTCGCCCTGGTTGAGCGCGAACATCGTGAAGCCTTCGAGCGCCTTGTCGCGGAAGTCGTCGTCCGCCGACCAGATGTCCTCGAAGAAGATGTTCGGGGACTTGCCGCCGAGTTCGAGGGTGACCGGGGTGATGTTCTCCGAGGCGTACTGCATGATCAGTCGCCCCGTCGTGGTCTCGCCCGTGAACGCCACCTTCGCCACCCGCGGGCTGGACGCCAGCGGCTTGCCCGCCTCCACGCCGAACCCGTTCACGATGTTCACCACACCCGGCGGCAGCAGGTCCGCGATCAGGCTCATCCAGTAGTGGATGGACGCCGGGGTCTGCTCGGCGGGCTTGAGCACCACCGTGTTGCCCGCCGCGAGCGCCGGGGCGAGCTTCCAGGTGGCCATCAGGATGGGGAAGTTCCACGGAATGATCTGCGCGACGACGCCGAGCGGCTCGTGGAAGTGGTACGCGACAGTGTCCTCGTCGACCTCGCCGAGGGAGCCCTCCTGGGCGCGGAGGGCCCCCGCGAAGTACCGGAAGTGGTCGATGGCGAGCGGGATGTCGGCGGCCAGCGTCTCACGCACCGGCTTGCCGTTCTCCCAGCTCTCGGCGACCGCCAGCTTCTCCAGGTTCGCCTCCATCCGATCGGCGATCTTGAGGAGGATGCCGGCGCGCGTGGCGACGGAGGTGCGGCCCCAGGCGGGCGCGGCCGCATGTGCCGCGTCCAGCGCGCGCTCCACGTCCTCGGCGGTGCCCCGTGCGATCTCGGTGAACGGCTGCCCGTTCACCGGACTCGGGTTCTCGAAGTACTGTCCCCGCGCCGGCGGCACGTACTCGCCGCCGATGAAGTGGTCGTAACGCGCCTCGTAGGAGACGATCGCGCCGTCCGCGCCGGGCGCCGTGTAACGAGTCATGCTGGTCTGCCTCCCGGAGAAGCGCTGCCCGCCGTTGGGCAGCTCTCCCCGCGAGGCTAGGAACGCGGACGTTGCAACCACGTTGCGCTGCCGCTGCCGGTTGGTCCGACGGCGGGCTCCGTCCGGCTCGTTCCGTCGCTTCGTGCCACCTCTGCGCGGGAAGCGCCAAGTTCCAGGCAGCAGGCAGCAGGCAGCAGGCGGCAGCCGTGCGCGTGCGGGCCGAGGGCGCGCCCCTCAGCGTGGCGCCGGTGGCGTTCGCCGAGGCGGTGTGCCGGGACGGGCCCGGCCCGCGGATGCGGGGCGTGTCCAGGTCGCGGGCGCCGCTTGTTCGGACTCCAGCTCCGCCAGACGCGCCCGTACGGCCGGTGCCGGGCGCACCGTGGCCAGCGCCCGCCAGATGTCGAGGTCGTCCTCACCCCAGGGCGCGTGTGCCCAGTCCGCCAGCAGATCGGGGTCGCTGCGGGCGATGAGCGCCGTACGGAGTCCATCGGCGAGCCTGCGCCGCAGCCGCACCACGGCCGGTGCCTGCGAACCGGGCAGCAGCGGACCGGCGTACGCCGACGCGGCCGCCGTGACCGCGCCCGTCGCGAGCCGTCGCTCCACGATCGCGACGTCGGACTCGACCGCCGCCGTGAGCCGGTACGGCCGGGACGCCAGCAGGCCGGGGCCGAGGAGTCGGCGCAGCCGAGCCAGTTCGGCGCGCAGGGTCACGGGCGTCACCGACTCGTCCTCGTACAGCGCGCACAGCAGCTCGTCGCCCGTCAGCCCCTCCGGATGCCGGGCGAGCAGCACCAGGATCTCGCTGTGCCGACGGCTGAGTCTGATCTTCCGCCCTTCCGCGAGCAGTTGGGCCTCGTCGCGGCCCAGAGCGGTCAGCTCGATCGTGCCGGTGTCCGCCGTCGGCGGTGTGAGCAGCGCCAACTGCGACTCCGCCGCGCGCGCCACCGCCTGGACGAAACCGAGGCTGTGCGGATGAGCGAGCCCGTCCCCTCCGGTGATGTCCACCGCGCCGAGCACGCGCCCGGTGCGCGGATCGTGCACCGGCGCCGCCGCGCACGTCCAGGGCTGGACGCACCGTCTGAAGTGCTCCGCCGCGAACACCTGCACCGGCCGGTCCACGGCGACCGCCGTACCCGGTGCGTTCGTACCCACCGAGGTCTCCGACCAGCGCGCACCCGGCACGAAGTTCATCCGGTCCGCCCGCCGCCGTGTCGTCGGATGCCCCTCGACCCACAGCAGCCTGCTCTGCGCGTCGCACACCGCCAGCAGGTGCTCGCCGTCCGCCGCGAACGTGCCCAGGAGCTCCCGGAACAGCGGCATCACCCGCGCCAGCGGATGCTCTGCCCGGTACGTGCCCAGGTCACCGTCGGTGAGCTCGACGCTCGCCGTGCCGTCGGGTCCCACGCCCGCCCGCGCCGAACGCCGCCACGAGTCGGCCACCACGGACCGCACCGGCCGCGGCACCGTGCCCGCCTCGGCGAACGTCGCGTGGGCGCGGCGCAGTGCCCGCGCCCGCTCGACGGGGTCGGCGCCCGGTTCCAGGGCCACCCAAGGATCGGTCAACTCGTCCTCCCGGAAGGCGATACGGCTGAAGCCATCGTCACTCCCGGTGGGGGCGCGGACAAGCTTTGTGACTGCGGTGCCCTCTTGTCGCACGCACCACTCGGCTCCTCCCATGCACTCCGGCACCCCGGCGGACCGCTGGTCAAGCGAAGTTGACGAGCCTTATGTAGCGGGTCCAGTCCCAGTTCGGACCGGGGTCGGTGTGGTCGGTGCCCGGGACCTCGTAGTGCCCGAGGATGTGCGCGCGGTCCCTGGGGATGGCGTACCGGGCGCAGATCGCCGCCGTGAGTTTGGCCGATTCCTCGTAGAGCGCGTTGGTGAAGTAGGCGGGCTGGTCCACCCAGCCCTCGTGCTCGATGCCGATACTGCGGGTGTTGTAGTCCCAGTTCCCAGCGTGCCAGGCGACATCGTGCTCCCGGACGCACTGGGCGACATGCCCGTCGGCCGAGCGCACCACGTAGTGCGCGGACACCTTCTTCTGCGGGTTCTGGAAGATGGACAGGGTGGTGGGGTAGGTCGCCTGCGTGACATGAATGATCACGTAGTCGAGCGGGTAGGTCGCCGGCCGGTTCGACGCCGTGTAGTTGGACGTGGTCGCCGGCGCCCATTCGGCGAGCGGATAGTCGACTGCCGCGACCTTAGCCGCGGCCCGGGTGCCGGGAAGTAACGCGTACGGAATGGCGGCGAGGGCAGCGCCCTTCAGCAACCGTCGCCGGCTCGGAGAGGATCTGGCGCGCTCCATGGAGCATCCGCCCTTTCGGTAGTGGGGGGTGAGACATGCCCGAGCCGGCACCTCCGGTGGCGCCGGAGTGCGCAGCTCAACGGCGCAGCACCGCGGCCGTCTCGCGCAGTTGGGCGTGCAGCCCGCGATGCGTCTCGCGAGCGGGCAGCCACTCCTTGCGGAGCTTGGCCACGCATGTGTAGTTGGTGTCGCACACGTTGGCCAGCGGCGACTCGACCGCCTGGGTCGCGAACTGGTAGGCGTCCAGCTCGCTGAACCCGTAGTCACGCACCAGCCACTGCACCAGGTCGAGTTGGGATATTCGGAAAGCGTCCTCGAGAGGGCGCGCCGAACCGGTCGAGATGATGTGGGTGTCGGACTCGATGCGCGGCCATGGCGTGGCGATCCCCTTGAGCAGTTCCACGACCACCACCGTGTTCATCGCGCACTCGACGGCGACTCCGCAGGTCTCGCCCTCGCCCTGCCGCGCATGCCCGTCACCCAGGCTCAACAGGGCTCCCTCGACATTGACTCCGAGGTAACAGGTGACGCCGGCACGCATCTCCGGGGTGTCCATGTTCCCGCCGTGCGCGTCCGGCACCAGCGCCGAGCGCACCTCCAGATTCGCGGGCGCCACGCCCACGGTTCCGTGCATCGGGTCCATGGGCAGCTCGATCCGGATGTCGCTGTCACGCGCGCTGAACAGGGCGGTGCGCCGGGCCCGGTCGAGCTGCCAGATCCACACCGTCTCAGGCAGTGGCGGCTGGAGCGTGGCCGTGGTGTGCGTGGAGGTGAGCGCGCCGAACAGGGGGACCGTCGTCGACGCCGCCCAGTCGCGGGCCGGCTCGATCGACACGAAGTGGACCGCCACGGTGTCGCCCGGCTCCGCTCCCTCCACATGGAAGGGTCCCGTCTGCGGATTGAGGAAGGGGAATTCGCAGACCTCGGACACCAGGTCCTTCTCCGACCGCACCCGCCCGGCGAAGCAGTCCTCCGTGTACAGGTCGAGGACGGTGCCCGGCGCGATGCGGGCCACGGGCGGCGCGCCGCCGAACGTCCACGCGTACTCGCCCGGTTCGGGTCGCACGGTCAGGATCCGTGGGTCGGTCATCTGATTCCTCCGTGGATACCCCCGCCTTCAGGCGGGGGAGGGAGCGGACTCCTGCGGCGTAGGGCAAGGGCTGCGATGCGCCGTCGGGGCGGATCGCGGTGCTCTGACCCGCAGGTTTGATCACTACCTGTGGTGGAGTTAGTTTGTGAACGTGACCGCGACGTGCGTGAAGCGGGCGTTCAAGTACCGCTTCTATCCGAGCGACGTGCAGGCAGCGGAGCTGTCGCGCACGTTCGGGTGCGTGCGGAAGGTCTACAACCTGGCGCTTGCCGCCCGTACCGAGGCCTGGGCGCGGCAGGAACGGGTCAACTACAACCAGACCTCGGCCCTCCTGACGGCGTGGAAGAAGACCGAGGAACTGGCCTTCCTGGGCGAGGTGTCGTCGGTGCCGCTGCAGCAGACGCTGCGGCACCTGCAGACCGCGTTCACCCACTTCTTCGCCAAGCGGGCCGGATACCTGCGCTTCAAGTCGCGTAAGAGGTCCCGCAGGTCCGCCGAGTACACCACCAGTGGTTTCCGCTTCCGTGACGGCCGTTTGACCTTGGCGAAGATGTCCGACCCGCTGGACATGGTGTGGTCCCGGCCGCTCCCGGAGGGCGCCAAGCCGTCCACCGTGACGGTGCCGCAGGACAGTGCCGGGCGCTGGTTCGTCTCCCTGTTGTGCGAGGACCCGTCGATCCAGCCGCTTCCCGCCACGGATGCGGTGGTCGGCGTCGATGTCGGACTGGATCACCTGCTGACCCTCTCGACGGGCGAGAAGGTCGCCAATCCCCGGCACGAGCGCCGTGACCGCGTCCGGCTCGCCAAGGCCCAGCGGGAGCTGTCCCGCAAGGCTAAGGGCGACGGAGCCAACCGGCGCAAAGCCCGGCGCAAGGTCGCGAAGATCCATGCGGGCATCGCCGACCGCCGCCGGGACATGCTGCACAAGCTGACCACTCGTCTCGTGCGTGACAACCAAACGCTCGTGATCGAGGACCTGACCGTCCGGAACATGGTCAAAAGCCGGAGCCTTGCCCGCGCCATCAGCGACGCGGCATGGGCGGAGTTCCGGAACATGCTGGAGTACAAGGCCGCCTGGTACGGGCGGGAAGTGATCGCGGTGGACCGCTTCTTCCCCTCCTCCAAGCTGTGCTCCCACTGCGGCGCCATCGCCAACGCGATGCCGCTGCACGTCCGCACGTGGACGTGCGCCTGCGGCACGACCCACGACCGGGACGTGAACGCAGCACAGAATCTTCTGGCCGCCGGGCTGGCGGTGACGGTCTGTGGAGCCGGTGTAAGACCTCAACGGAGCACTCCGGGCGGGCAGTCGGCGACGAAGCAGGAAACCCCACGGCACAAGCCGTAGGAATCTCCCTCGTTCACGAGGGGGAGGAAGTCAAGGCTGTACGGCTCCGCTCTGCCGAAGGTCGGTGGACGAGGTCTCGTCGAGATGGACGCGGGCGGTTTCGGCTATGCGCCCCGGATGGCGACGCAACAAGACGATCAATACCACGACACCGGCGGCCATCCAGATTCCGACGACCGGTCCCGCGTAGGACACGGGTGGCGTCAGCTCGGACACGAACTCGAAGACCGGCAAGCCCGCCGCCGTCAGCAGGGCGGGGACGAACGCGGCGAAGCCGAGCAGCGGGAACACCAGATGCCGCACCGGGTGGAACAACTCGCGCCTGCGGCGCAGGAAGTAGCCCGCGCACGCGAGGTTGACGACGATGTACACACCGATGACGACCGTGACGATCACTGTTGCCAGCAGCAGGAAGGCGGTAACGGGGTCGTAGGCGAAGCCGAGAGCCAGCATGGCCGCGACGGCCATGGCGCACTGCACGGCGACTCCGGCGACGGGGGAGCGGTGCTTGGGATGCAGAAGGGTGAAGAGCTGCGGGAAGACCCGGATGCGGCTCAGGGCGAAGGCTGTCCGTGTGGAGACATTGGCACAGGCGTTGGCGTTGGCGATCGTCGAGTTGATCACGGCCAGGAAGACCAGCACCCAGAAGAGGCCGAATGACGCGCGGGCCACGCCTTCCCAGGACGCGGCACCCGAGGCGCCGAATCCCGCGAAGCGGTCGGGGCCGATGTACACGGTCATGGCGTACGTGGTCACGACGTAGACGAGCCCGATGGCCAGGGCCGCGCCGAGGACCGCACGGTGCATCGTGCGGCGCGGATCCTTCGTCTCCTCGGCGAGGGGTGCCGCTGCCTCGAACCCGGCGAGCGCGAGCACCGTGTACACGGATCCCGCGAACACCCCGCCGATGCCTTCGTATCCCTTGGCCGTGTGCGACGTCCCGAACACCGACAGCGTGTTGTCGCTGCCCGCCTTGGCGATCAGCCAGACGGTGAAGACGAGGAAGACCAGGACCTCGAAGATGCCGAGGACGGTGCCGAAGCGGGCCGAGGCGCGCACTCCGAAGTACCCCGCGATCGCGATGATCGCCGCTCCCGCGAGCGACCACGGCCACCACAGGTCGCCGGGATACGAGGACCATTCCTGGTGCAGTGTGCCCGCCGTGGTGAATCCGAGTTGGAGCAGGAGCAGCGGCGGTACCAGAGCCTCCACGAACACGTACCCCCAGCCGACGAGGAAGCCGACGGCCGGGTGCAGTCCCTGCGCTGCGTACGTGGCGACCGAACCGGCGGCGGGTAACTGCCGTGCCAGTTCCGCCACGCATGACGCGGTGAGCAGACATGCCGCCAGGGCGATCAGTACGGACAAGGGCAGACTGCCGCCCGCGAAGGCCGCGCCGGACGGAATGGACGCCGCGACTGCCGCGGCCGGTGCCATGGCCGTGATGCTCTGGAACAGGACCTCGCGCAGCCCGATGGCCTCGCGCCGCAGCTCTGGAGCTGTCTCCTCCGACATGTGAACCCCCCGATTCCCCCGGACACACCGCCATCTGCCGGATGGCTGCGCCTCGCGTGAATCACGGTACGGCGCCTGCCGGTTGGGCAGGAAGAGCGCGGTGTGCGGCGGTGGAGAACTCCAGAACTGTGGACAACTCCGTCACTCACACGGGGGAATGAGAGCTCTGCGTCGGCGGGAACGGGTGCTCTCTGCCGGCGTGAGCAGACGTTCAGCGTCTGCGGGACCGAGCACCCGGCCGTGCGCTAGGCGCGGCCCGCCACCGCGGCCGGATCGTCCAGCACCGCCCGCACCACCGAGTGCGCCGCGCCCAGCAGCGGACCTTCCGGCCCCAGCCGCGACACGGACACGGCGCAGGCGGGACCCGCGGTGCGTCGCGCCAACTCGCTTTCCAATGAGGGCAGCAGCCACGGTGCGAGGCCGGACAGCTCGCCGCCCAGGACGACGGTCTCGGGATCCAGGAGGTTGACCGCCCCGGTGAGGGCGATGCCGAGCGCGGTCCCGGCGTCGTGCAGGGCACGTCGTACGGCGGCGTCGCCGTGGGCGGCGCGCTCGGCCAGCAGACCGGCGCGGTCCGTGCCCGGTTCGAGGCCCGCCGCGCGCAGGACGGCCTCCTCACCGGCGTACTGCTCCAGGCACCCCCGCCCGCCGCAGGCGCACTCGGGTCCGTCCGGGCGGACCGGCACATGCCCCAGCTCGCCCGCGAAACCGCGCGTTCCGCGCAGCAGCCGCCCGTCGACGACCACCGCCGCGCCGATGCCGATCTCCGCCGAGACGTGGAGGAAGTCACGCGGCATGGCGTCGCCGAGCCAGAGTTCCGCGAGGCCGCCGAAGTTCGCCTCGTTGTCCACGGTCAGGGGCAGGTCGTGCGGGAGCAGCGCGCCGAGATCGGTGTCGTGCCAGCCGAGGTTGGGGGCGCGGACCACGGTGCGGGCGTCGCGTGCCACGAGGCCCGGCACGGCGACCGCGAGGCCCGCGGGCCACAGTCCTTCCCGGTCCGCCTCGGCGATGACCTGCCGTATGAGACCGGCCAGTTCCTCGATCACCGGCTCGGGCGGCCGGCCGCGGTTCGTGCCGTTCCGTACGGCCCGCGCCCGCACCTGGCCCCGCAGATCGACCGCGCACGCGGCGAGATGGTCGACGCCGACCTCCGCGCCGATCCCGGCGGGGCCATGCCCGCTGACGGCGAGCGCCGAGCCGGGGCGTCCCACCCGGCCGGGTCGCTCGGGGCCCAGCTCCTCCAGGAGCCCCGAGCGGATCAGCTCGTCGACCAGGGTCGAGACGGCGGCCCGGGTCAGGCCGATGCGCGAGGCCACGGCGGCCCGCGAAAGCGACCCCTCGGCGCTGACCGTGTGCATCACCCGAGAGAGGTTGCGGCGCCGCATGCCCTGCTGGGTGTCGGGCAGTCGGCGGCCGGAACCGGTCGGACCGTTCTCGTGCAGCGGTGCGGTCATTCCTCCGTCAATCCTCGTTGGGCCGGGCCCCTCGGGGCGGTCGTGACCGCCGACCTTCGTCAGCGCTGGTGGGGCTCGCGCTCCAGCAGCGGGGCCGCGTCGGAGAGTACCCCGGCGATCCGCGCGAGCGTCGCGTCGTCCCGCTCCACGGCGTCCAGTACGGGGCCTCGCGCGGTGTCCCAGCGGCGGGCGACCGCGGCCGGGTCCTCGCCGGTCAGCACGCCCGCGGCCTGCGCGGCGGCCCCCAGTGCGACCAGCTCCTTCGCCTCGGGAACCTGGACGGGCCGCCCCGACAGGCGGCGTACGGTCTGCTGCCAGGCCGTGCCGCGTGCGCCCCCGCCGATGAGCAGCAGTGGCGCGGAGCGGTCGGCGTCCGCGTCGAGCACCAGGTCGAGGGCGCCCAGCAGCGAGTGGACTGCACCGTCGTACGCCGCCTGGAGCAGCTGTCCGCCGGTGGTGTCGTGCCGGAGCCCGGACAGCAGGCCCGAGGCGTGCGGCAGATTCGGCGTGCGCTCGCCGTCCAGGTAGGGGAGCAGGGTCACGTCCCGGCCCGGCTCGACGGCCTCGCGGTCCAGGCCCAGCAGCGCGGCGACGCGGTCGACGGCGAGCGTGCAGTTGAGGGTGCAGGCCAGCGGGAGCCAGTCGCCGCGTGCGTCGGCGAAGCCCGCCACGGTACCGGTCGGGTCGGCGGGTCGCCGTGTCGAGACGGCGTACACCGTGCCGGAGGTGCCGAGGCTGAGCACCGGGGTGCCGGGGCGCAGGCCGAGTCCGAGCGCGGCGGCCGCGTTGTCGCCGGTGCCGGGAGCGACCAGGGTGCCCTTGGAGAAGGGCAGCTCATGGTTGTCGCGCACGGTCCCGGCCACTTCGCCGGGGCGGACCACGCGGGGGAGCAGCGCCGGGTCGAGGCCGACGTGGGCGAGCACCTCCTCGTCGTACGCCTCGGTCCCGGATGCCCACCAGCCCGTGCCGGAGGCGTCGCCCCGGTCCGTCGTGCCCTGTCCGGTCAGGCGTTCGGTGAGGTAGTCGTGGGGCAGTCGGACGGCCGCGGTGGCGCGCACGGCGTCGGGCTCGTGCTCGGCCAGCCAGGCCCACTTCGTGACCGTGAAGGAGGGGCCCGGCACGCTGCCGGTGCGCTCGGCCCACGCCTTCGCACCGCCCAGCTCCTCGACCAGCCGGCGTGCCTGCGGCGCGGACCGTACGTCGTTCCACAGCAGCGCCGGTCGTACGGGGCTGCCCTGTGCGTCGAGCGTGACGAGACCGTGCTGCTGCCCGCCGATCGACACCGCAGCTGCCTCGTGGGCGGCGTCGCCGCACTGGTGCAGGGCCTCGCACAGGGCGTCCCACCACTGCCGCGGGTCGCTCTCGCGGCCCGCGCCGGTGGAGACCGTGTGCGGGGCCTGCCCGCTCGCTACCACCCGTCCGGTCGATGCGTCGACGACCAGGGCTTTGGTGGACTGGGTGGATGTGTCCACCCCGACGACGAGCGGACCCTCGGCTGCTGACATCGGGCTCTCCCTCTTCCGCGACTCCGCGGTATTTGTCCTGGTGGGTGGGGCTCCCCGGACCATCGTGGCCCGGGTCTCGCACTTCGTCTCTTCCCAGAGATGCGTTCGCATACTAATTTGTTAACTGCCATGACGAAATAGTCGGAGCTAGCAAGGAGCCGCGGCATGAACTACCAGCCCACCCCCGAGGACAGGTTCACCTTCGGCCTGTGGACCGTCGGCTGGCAGGGAAGGGACCCGTTCGGCGACGCCACCCGGCGTGCCCTCGACCCGGTCGAGACGGTGCAGCGCCTGGCCGAGCTCGGTGCCTACGGAGTGACCTTCCACGACGACGACCTGATCCCCTTCGGGTCCACGGACACCGAGCGCGAGTCGCACATCAAGCGCTTCCGCCAGGCCCTCGACACGGCCGGGATGTCCGTGCCGATGGCCACCACCAACCTCTTCACGCACCCCGTCTTCAAGGACGGCGCGTTCACCGCCAACGACCGCGACGTACGCCGCTACGCGCTGCGCAAGACGATCCGCAACATCGATCTCGCCGTCGAGCTGGGCGCGCAGACGTACGTGGCCTGGGGCGGACGCGAGGGAGCCGAGTCCGGCGCCGCCAAGGACGTACGGGTGGCACTCGACCGGATGAAGGAGGCCTTCGACCTCCTCGGTGAGTACGTGACCACCCAGGGCTACGACCTGAAGTTCGCGATCGAGCCCAAGCCGAACGAGCCGCGCGGCGACATCCTGCTGCCCACCGTCGGCCACGCGCTCGCGTTCATCGAGCGCCTGGAGCGCCCGGAGATGTACGGCGTCAACCCCGAGGTGGGCCACGAGCAGATGGCCGGGCTGAACTTCCCGCACGGCATCGCGCAGGCCCTGTGGGCGGGCAAGCTCTTCCACATCGACCTCAACGGCCAGAGCGGCATCAAGTACGACCAGGATCTGCGCTTCGGCGCGGGGGACCTGCGATCCGCCTTCTGGCTGGTCGACCTCCTGGAGAGCGCCGGTTACGCCGGGCCGAAGCACTTCGACTTCAAGCCGCCGCGCACCGAGGACTTCGACGGGGTGTGGGCGTCGGCGGCGGGCTGCATGCGCAACTACCTGATCCTGCGCGAGCGCGCGGCCGCCTTCCGGGCTGACCCGGAGGTACAGGAGGCGCTGCGGGCCTCCCGGCTCGACGAGCTGGCACAGCCCACCGCGGCGGAGGGCGTGGCCGGGCTGCTCGCGGACCGGTCCGCCTTCGAGGACTTCGACGTGGAGGCGGCCGCCGCGCGCGGTATGGCCTTCGAGCACCTGGACCAGCTCGCCATGGACCACCTGCTGGGTGCGCGGGGCTGACGCCAGGACGCGCGTGAGGCCCGCTCCGGCCGGGAGCGGGCCTCCGGGTCCTCGGGCTGATCCCTAGGGCTGATTCCTCGGGCCGGTCCGGCCGCTCCCTGGGATCGGTCCTTCTGAGATCCGTGGATCTTTGCGTGGAATTCACCGGAATCACGCGATCCGCGGCATGAGTGCGTATCAACTTCCGCACGGGGGTCGCCTCATGACCGGTTCGCGGCGACTCTTGACGGTATGGCTACGCCACCGTTACCGCCCCAGCCCCCGCGGCCGCCGGGAGGCACCCCGCCTCCCGGAGGTGGCGGATTCGGTCCGCCTCCTGGGGGCTACGACCCGCCGTCCGGAGGCTACGGACCGCCGCCCGGTGGTTATGGTCCGCCGCCCGGGGGCTACGGCCCGCCGGGGCAGGGCGGGGGCTGGCAGCCGCCTCAGTCGCCCGGCGGTCCGGGTGGGCCTCGTCCCGGTGGGCGGCGGACCCTGTTCATCCTGCTCGCCGTGATCGTGGCCGTCGGTGTCGTGGTCGCCGTGGTGCTGGTGACCACCCGCGGCGACGGCTCGCCGGGCGACAAGAAGTCGCCCTCCGCCAGCAGCGCGAGCACGAAGGGCTCGCCCACTCCGTCGCTCAGCATCCCCTCCGAGCTGCCCAGTGTGACGCCGACCCTCCCGTCGGAGGTACCCAGTGGTGTGCCCAGTGATCTGCAGTCGCTGTTCCCATCCCTGGCAAGCGACCAAATCCCGTACTACACACTGAAGTCGGGCGACTGCTTCGACACCGACGACAAGCGCCCTGGCCAGGCCACCAAACGTTCGTGCACCAAGCCGCACGACGCCGAAGTCGTCAAGGTGACGGAACTCCAGGGCAGTTACACAACCGACGCTGCCCTGAAGAAGGCTGCCTCAGCACTGTGCGAGAAGCCCCTGAACCGCAAGGCGGCCAAACAGCCCTCCGCCACCGTGCGCGGCACGCTGGTGCAGTACCCGGACTCCACCGGCTACAAGATCGGCATCGACAACGTCGCCTGCAGCCTCTCCGGGGACGTCGGCGCCGGTGATCACAAGCTCACCAAGCCCCTGACGTGAGCGTCACGCGCGGCAGCCGCACGTACGTCACCGTCGTCTCGAAGCCGGGTGTCTACCAGCCGGCCCTAGGTGTCGAACGTGCCCGCCCCGTCCGTCATCTGATTCCTCCGTGGATACCCCCGCCTTCAGGCGGGGGAGGGAGCGGACTCCTGCGGCGTAGGGCAAGGGCTGCGATGCGCCGTCGGGGCGGATCGCAGTGCCCCCACCCGCAGGTTTGATCACTACCTGTGGTGGAGTTAGTTTGTGAGCTGTGACCACTCCGGTGAAGCGGGCGTTCAAGTACCGCTTCTATCCGAGCGATGTGCAGGCGGCGGAGCTGTCGCGCACGTTCGGGTGTGTGCGGAAGGTCTACAACCTGGCGCTCGCGGCCCGTACCGAGGCGTGGGCGCGGCAGGAACGGGTCAACTACAACGCCACTTCGGCTCTGTTGACGGCGTGGAAGAAGACCGAGGAACTGGCGTTCCTCAATGACGTGTCGTCGGTGCCGCTGCAGCAGACGCTGCGGCACCTGCAGACCGCGTTCACCCACTTCTTCGCCCGGCGGGCCAAGTACCCGCGCTTCAAGTCCCGGAAGAGGTCGCGCAGGTCCGCCGAGTACACGACCAGCGGCTTCCGCTTTCGTGACGGAAGACTGAGGCTGGCGAAGATGGCTCAGCCCCTGGCCATCGTCTGGTCGCGCCCGCTCCCGGAGGGCGCCGCGCCGTCCACCGTGACGGTGTCGCAGGACGCGGCCGGGCGCTGGTTCGTGTCGATGTTGTGCGAGGATCCGTCGATCCAGCCGCTTCCCGCCACGGATGCGGTGGTCGGCGTGGATGTCGGACTGGATCACCTGCTGACCCTCTCGACGGGCGAGAAGGTCGCCAATCCCCGGCACGAGCGCCGTGACCGCGTCAGGCTCGCCAAGGCCCAACGGGAGCTGTCCCGCAAGGCTAAGGGCGACGGAGCCAACCGGCGCAAAGCCCGGCGCCAGGTCGGGAAGATCCATGCGAGGATCGCCGACCGCCGCCGGGACATGCTGCACAAGCTGACCACTCGTCTCGTGCGTGACAACCAAACGCTCGTGATCGAGGACCTGACCGTCCGCACCATGGTCAAAAACCGGAAACTCGCCCGCGCCATCAGCGACGCGGCATGGGCGGAGTTCCGGAACATGCTGGAGTACAAGGCCGCCTGGTACGGGCGAGAAGTGATCGCAGTGGACCGCTTCTTCCCCTCCTCCAAGCTGTGCTCCCACTGCGGCGCCATCGCCAACGCGATGCCGCTGCACGTCCGCACGTGGACGTGCGCCTGCCGCACGACCCACGACCGGGACGTGAACGCGGCACAGAACCTTCTGGCCGCCGGGCTGGCGGTTTCTGTCTGTGGAGCCGGTGTAAGACCTCAACGGAGCACTCCGGGCGGGCAGTCGGCGACGAAGCAGACAACCCCACGGCACGAGCCGTAGGAATCCGCTTCGTTCACGAGGGGGAGGAAGTCAACCCGAAGTCGTTGTCGTTGATGAGGGCGAGCGTGTCGTGGTCCACCCGAGCGACACCCTCGATCTTGCCGGGCACGGCCTGGGGTCCAAAGGGAAAGCCGAGGTTGCCCGCACCCGTGCAGCAGCTCGGCGGCCGACTCGGGCTCGGCGAGGCGGATACGGGCGAGTGCCTGATCGGTCGACACGATCGCCCGCTGTACGCGCTCGCGCGGCGCCTGCAGTGCCTCGGCTGACCGGGCGAAGTAGTCGTGCGCCTTGGCCGGGGCGCCGACGTACAGCGACGTGACGCCGTGCCCCGATGGGCTGCGCGCAGGCCGTCGCCTTCCTGCGCGAGCGCCGGCCCGCTGGGTAGGTGTCGCTGCCGATGCCGCCGAGGTCGACGCCCCGGTAGTCGCCCACCGTGCGGGGACATCGGGCCTCCTGGGCTCAAGTTCGCTGACAGCGGCCAGATTTCGCCCCCGCGCCGAATGCCATGCGACCCCTGGGTGAATGCGGGGCGTCAGCCGGTCATCGGTCATCGGTCATCGGATCGCCGCTCCGCTCGCCCTCCGCCGTGGCGAGGGCCGTCGCCGGATCGCGGACCGCCGGCCCCGCGGGTATCCAACGGCCCCGCTCCTTGCGGTACGGCCACCACCGGCCATCACGCCCCAGGCGCAGCTGGGCCGAGGCGCCGACCACGCTCCAGCGGTTGCCGGAGGCGCGCAGCCGCGGCCGCTCGTCCTCGTCCCAGGCCGACTCCAGGGCGGCACGCGCGCGTGCCAGCGATTCCGCCGCCACGGGCCACTCCTCCTCCAGCACGGACAGCGCCGCCGTACCGCCGTAGCGCCAGGCACGGACGGCCAGCGCCAGATCCTCGCCGTCCCGCCCCGATCCCTCGGCCAGCCGCTGCGCGCCCGCCCTGGGCGGATCGCCCGCGGCGAGCCGCACGGCGTCCTGGGCGGCCGTCAACTCCTCGGCCCCGTCCTGTCCATGACCGGGCCTGAGCGCCTCGGCGAGCAACCGGTGTGCCTCGACGGCCGCTTGGGCCGCCAGGAACTCCACGGCGGTCGCGTCTACCCCCGGCGCGGGCGCGGCCTCGGTGTCCAGGGAGGGCGGCTGCCCCGGCTCGTCGGGCAGCCGTGGCAGGTCCGGCAGCGGCGGCAGGATGTCCCCGGCCGCGTACGCCTCGGCGGCGTCCACGGTGTGCGGGAGGACGTCCGACGCCTCCTCTGCGGGCGCCCGTCCGCGCACCTGAAGCGCGTCCAGCAGTGGGCGCTCGGCGCGTCCCCGCATCAGCAGCAGGGCGAAGGGATCCTGGTCCAGCAGCCGTGCCATCTGGTAGCAGAGCGCGGCGGTGTGCCCGCAGTGGTCCCAGGCTCCGCAGTCGCACGAGGGCTCCAGATCGCCCAGTCCGGGCAGGAGTTCGACGCCGGCGGCCGATGCGTCCTCGACCAGATGCGGCGGCATGTCGCGGTCGAGCAGCGCCGCGACATGCCCGGCCCGCTCGACCGCCATGTCCAGGAAACGGTCCCACTGCTCCGGAGACAGCTCCTGAAGCAGGACGTCCGCGCGGTGCGCCGTACGGTCACGGTCCAGGACGACGGCCGTGATGCGCCCCGGACGCACCGATACGGCTCCCACCGCCCCGGCGCGAGCCAGCCTGCGCCCCGCCTTCACCTGCTGCGAGTCCAGTGCCGTGTCCTCCAGCGCCTTCAACCAGGCCTGGCCCCACCATGTCTGCGCGAAACTGCGCCCCTGCGCGGGCGGCAGTGCGGCAAACGTGCGTTCGTCGTTGTGGTCCGTCATCGTGCGCCCCCTCGCAGTTCGACCAGGTCGGCCAGTTCGGCATCGGTCAGCTCCGTGAGTGCCGCCTCGCCGGCGCCGAGCACCGCATCGGCGAGCTGTTGTTTGCGCTGGAGCATGGCGGCGATGCGGTCCTCGATGGTCCCCTCGGCGATCAGCCGGTGCACCTGCACGGGCCGGTTCTGGCCGATGCGGTACGCGCGGTCGGTGGCCTGGGCCTCGACGGCGGGGTTCCACCAGCGGTCGTAGTGCACGACGTGCTCGGCTCGCGTCAGGTTCAGCCCCGTGCCCGCGGCCTTCAACGACAGCAGGAAGACGGGGACTTCGCCCTCCTGGAAGCGCTCCACCATCGCCTCCCGGGCGGCGATGGGCGTGCCCCCGTGCAGGAACTGCGTGGCCACGCCGCGCGCCGCCAGATGGCGTTCGATGAGGCGCGCCATCCGCACGTACTGCGTGAAGACCAGAACGCTCGCTCCCTCGGAGAGGATGGTGTCGAGCAACTCGTCGAGCAGCTCCAGCTTTCCGGACCTGCCCGCAATCCGCGGCCGGTCCTCCTTGAGGAACTGCGCCGGGTGATTGCAGATCTGCTTCAGCCCGGTGAGCAGCTTCACGATCAGGCCGCGCCGCGCCATGCTGTCCGCGCCCGCGATCTCCGCGAGCGTCTCGCGCACCATCGCTTCGTAGAGGCCCGTCTGCTCCGTGGTGAGCGAGACGGCGCGGTCGGTCTCGGTCTTCGGCGGCAGCTCGGGCGCGATACCCGGGTCCGACTTGCGGCGGCGCAGCAGGAACGGGCGCACGAGCTGGCCGAGCCGCTCTGCCGCCGCGGGGTCCTGACCGCCCTCGACCGCCTGCGCGTACTGCGTGCGGAAGGCGGCGAGCCTGCCCAGCAGCCCGGGCGTGGTCCAGTCGAGGATCGCCCACAGCTCCGAGAGGTTGTTCTCCACCGGGGTGCCGGTGAGCGCCACGCGCGCGCGTGCGCCGATGGTGCGCAGCGCTCGGGCCGTCGCCGAGTACGGGTTCTTCACGTGCTGGGCCTCGTCCGCGACGACCATGCCCCACGACACCTCGGAGAGCCGTGACGCGTCGAGCCGCATCGTGCCGTACGTGGTGAGCACGAACTCCCCGTCGGCCAGTTCCTCCAGGCTCCGCCGGGAACCGTGGAATCGGCGTACCGGGATGCCGGGCGCGAACTTCTCGATCTCCCGCTGCCAGTTGCCCATCAAGGAGGCCGGACACACCACGAGGGTAGGACCCGCGGCCGTCGCGTCGCTCTGCCGGTGCAGATGCAGAGCGATCAGCGTGATGGTCTTGCCCAGCCCCATGTCGTCGGCCAGGCAGCCCCCGAGGCCCAACGATGTCATCCGGGCCAGCCAGTTCAGGCCGCGCAGCTGGTAGTCGCGCAGCGTCCCGGCCAGCGCGGCCGGCTGCCCGACCGGATCCTGCCCCTCCGGGTCCGCCAGCCGCTCCCGCAGCGTCGCCAGCCAGCCCGTGGGCCGTACGTCGACCCGGCGGCCGTCGATCTGCGTCGAGCCCGTCAGAGCGGCGCTGAGCGCGTCGATGGGGGTGAGCTTGCGGTCCTGCTGCGCGCGGGCGTGCCGCACTGCCTGAGGGTCGACGAGAATCCACTGGTCACGCAGCCGCACCACAGGGCGGTTCGCCTCGGCGAGACAGTCCAGCTCCTCTCGGGTGAGCTGCTGATCGCCCAGCGCGAACCACCAGTCGAAGGCGAGCAGTGCATCCGCGGACAGGAAGGACGGCGCGCCCGATGTGGCCTTGTCCGGGCCGTCCCCGTCGTCGGGCGGGCCGATGACCGCGCGGGCGGTCAGATTGCGCGCCAGCTCCTTGGGCCAGTGCACGTCGACACCGGCGAACGCCAGCGAGCGTGCGCCGTCGCCGAGCAGGTCGGTGACATCCTCGTCGGCCAGTTCGACGGCGTCCGGCACGGCCGCCGACAGCAGTGGGGTCAGCGGGGCCCAGGCCCGCGCAGCGCGGCGCAGCGCGAGCAGGGCGTCCATCCGCGCGCGCGGGCCGAAGGCCGCGGATCCGGCCCAGACGGCGGCGGCGTCCGCGACCAGCGTCGGATCGCTGACGCTGTGGATCTGGAGCACCGCGCGGAACGGCAGCGGCGTGTCGTCCGACACGGCCGGCAAGAGCCCCAGCACCTCTACGCGCAGCGAGATCCGTACGCCCGCGTCGTGCCCGGCGGCGACATCTGCGGCCCAGGCGCGCTGCTCGGGCACGTGCTGCGGCTCCCGCGCCGCGAACGGCGCTCCGCCCGCCGCGAGCGCCGCCGCGGGGGAGCGGGGCAGCGCGTCGGCGGCCGCGTCGAGGAAGGCGCGCAGCAGCCGTTCCGGATCGGGCAGTCGCAGGGGCTCCGCGTCGTCCACGGGGACCGCGTGCCCCTCGGGCGGCATGGCGGCGGCCAGCTCCCGGATCCGCTCCAGGTCCTCCGCGCGCAACGGACCCGCACGCCACGCGTCGTGATCGGTGGCGGTCAGCCCGGGCAGCAGGAGTCCGCGCGCGGCGAGTTGGAGGGCGAGCACCGAGGCCGCGCCCCAGAACGAGGTCGCGCGGTGCGCCTGCCCGGCGGCACGCGCGCGCGTGAGGACCGGCAGCGCGGTGCGCACCGGCAGCAGGACGGCGGGCACGGTTACCAGTTCGACGCCCTCGTCTGCAGGCAACACGACATCCAGATCATCCGCGGAACCGGAGGCCACCGTGGGAGGAGCTTCGCCGTCGGGTCGCCAGAAGGCGACACTGCCGGTGCGCGGTGGATCGGCGGGCACGAACACGGCGCAGCAGCGCGCGAGTTCGGAGGTCTCGGCGGGAGTTGCTGCGGGAATCCTCTGCTCAGCTATGACGCATTCCTCAAATTTGACTAGTCGGCGGAGTCGCCGAGGTTACAACACTCCGGAGGCCGGGCGGCGATGCGAAGGATATGACGTGGGTCACCTCCGCTGAGGGTGGCTGCAACCCCCCGATCGTGCGGGGTCAGCCCCCGCCCTACACGGGTGGTAGCGCCATGGTCGCCGAAGGCCAGCCGTCCGTACGTTCGTCAGGCCGGCCCATTCCGCACGGGTCGATCGGTTCGTTCCTTGAGAGACCGGAGACCCACCATGCCTCAGACCGCCGCAGCCGTCGTGGACCTTCCCCCGGGGGCACCCGTCGGGCAGGCCCTCGGAAGCGAGTTCACACCCCTCCTGCGCACCGTCAAGGAGCACGGCCTTCTCGACCGCCGCCATGGCTGGTACGCACTCAGGATCGCCGAGAACACGCTGGCCCTCGCCGGTCTCGTGACAGGCGTCGTGCTCATCGGCAACTCCTGGTGGGCCCTGCTCCTGGCCCCGCTGCTCGCGGTGTTCTCCGCCCGGACCGCCTTCATAGGCCATGACGCGGGCCACTCCCAGATCACCGGCGACAAGTCCGTCGGCCGTCTGATCGGCCTGATCCACGGCAATCTGCTGCTCGGCATGAGCTATGCGTGGTGGAACGAGAAGCACACGCGTCACCACGCGAACCCCAACCACATCGACAAGGATCCCGATGTCCTCGCCGATGTCCTGGTCTTCACCAGCGGACAGGCCGGCGAACGAACCGGCTTCCGGCGCTGGCTCACCCGCTACCAGGCCTGGCTCTTCTTCCCGCTCACCCTCCTAGAAGGCATCGCCCTGAAGGTCCACGGCTTCCAGGACCTGCGTCGGCAGGCGCCGCGCGAGCGAGCGGTGGAGGCGCTGCTGCTGGTGGCCCACGTCGCCGCCTACGCCGCCCTGCTGCTCACCTCCATGTCCCTCGGCAAGGCCCTCGCCTTCGCCGCCGTCCACCAGGCGCTCTTCGGCCTGCACCTGGGCCTGGCCTTCGCGCCCAACCACAAGGGCATGGAGATGCCCGACCCGGACGGCGATCGCTGGGGCCACCTGCGCCGTCAGGTGCTCACCTCGCGGAACATCCGCGGGTCCGTCCTGACCGACTGGCTCCTCGGCGGCCTCAACTACCAGATCGAGCACCACCTGTTCCCGAGCATGCCCCGCCCCCATCTGAGGCGGGCCCAGCCCCTGGTGCGCGCGCACTGCCGGGAACTGGGTATCCCCTATGCGGAGACCGGGCTCGTCGACTCCTACCGGCAGGCCCTGGGCCACATGCACGAGGTCGGAGAGCCGCTCAGGACCCGATAGCGGGGCACACTGTCAGGGATGACTAGGGGGCGCGCCTCAGGGACGTATCAGGGTCGCGGTCCGGAACCGTGGACGGCACCGACCCGTTCTTTGGACAGAGAGCGGCAGCAGCCGCGGAGGAGGCGACACAGATGTCGAACAACGCGAAGATCGCCGCAGGTGGTGTGGCGGTCGGGCTCATCCTGCTGATCTGGCTGCCCTGGTGGGCCTCCCTTCTGATCGTGCTGGGAGTCCCGACGGCCGCGTACCTGACGCTGGACCCCTCGCAGCGGCGCAGGCTGCGCCGCGTCACGCGCAAAGAGATCGGCCGCTGAGGCGCTACCGACCTGGTGCGTCTGCGTTCACCGCGCAGGAGTTGACCACATTGCCGCTCGCGGGCCTGCCCACGGCATGGTCCGCGGGCGGCTGCGTGCTTCGCTCCACCCAGTCGGTGAGCACGTCGAACGCCGACCGGTAGCAGGGCAGGATCGGCCTCAGCTGCTGCGGGTAGGCGTCGTACAGCCCGTCGACGTGGGTGCCGCCCAGCACCGTGTAGTAGCGATGCAGCCGCCCCCGGCCGCTCGCATCGATCATCTGTGCGTACACGTCGGAGTCCGCTGCCTTGGGCAGCAGCGCGTCCAGGTCGCCGTGCAGCGTGATCAGCGGCTTGCCGATCCGCCCCGTGAGGGCCACCCGGGCCACGGCCCGATGGACGGACGCGGGGCGCGATGCGTAGTCGTACGCCGCGTCTGAGGCACAGGGTGCCAGGATCTGCTCGGCCGTCGACCCGGCGGACGCGCCGGGGCAGCCGGTGTCGTACGACGGGTCGAACTCGGCGCGGTAGATCTTCTGCGTGACGCCCCAGTACGCCTTCTCGTGGTACGGCCACAGGAACTCCGAGCCGTGAGCGAAGCCGGCCGCGTGCATGTCCTCGTCCCCGGCCCGGCCCAGTGTCCGCGCCACCGCCGTGGGCAGCGAGGTGAGCAGGTTCGGGCCGCCCTCGGTCCACAGCGCGCCCTCCCAGTCCAGACCGCCGTCGTACAGCTCCGGATGGTTCTCCAACTGCCAGCGCGTGAGATAACCGCCGTTGGAGATGCCTGTCATGTACGTCCGCCGCGGTGCGTGCCCGTAGCGATGGGCGACCGCCCGCTCGGCGGCACGGGTGAGCTGGGTGGTCCGGGCGTTCCACTCGGCGACCGCGTCCCCGGGCCGGGTTCCGTCGCGATAGAAGTCGGGCCCGCTGTTGCCCTTGTCCGTGGCGGCGTACGCGTATCCCTGGGCCAGAACCTGGTCGGAGATCGCCGTGTCCGTCGCGTACTGCTTGCGCGTGCCCGGGGCTCCCGTGACCACCAGGCCGCCGTTCCAGCGGTCCGGGAGCCGGATCACGAACTGGGCGTCGTGCCGCCAGCCGTGCGTCGCGTTGAAGTGCGAGTCGTCCGGGAAGTACCCGTCGATCTGCGTTCCGGGCACCCCGGACGGATGGCGCGTCCCCTGCGCCGTCAGCCCCGCCTGGTCGGCCATGTCCGTGTACGGCGTCCCGGCGAGGCCGGACGTGGTCAAGTCCCCCAGACAGGCCCTCTCCTGGAACTCGGCGCCCGGCACGTGCACCCGCTGCTGATGGGCGCAGCGACCGTCCCGCGCCGCTGTGGCCCATGCGGGAGCCGGCCCGGGAACGGTCAACGCCAGCAGGGCGACGGCGATGAGGGGCACACCTCGGGACACACGCATGACCGGCCTCCATGGCAGGGCGCGAACGAGCAGGGGAGAGAGGGCTGCCTCATGGTGGAGGCGAGCCCCGTGCTCGGCCATGGGTTGGCACCACATGGGATGGCGGCGGCGCATGGGGGATCAAGACAGCCGTGAAGGCGAACCCGTGTCATACAGACGGGCGTTGGCGGCATTCCCGACGCAGGTCGCGGCCCAGCCAGGCGCATCGCGCAGGGCGGGGTCCGTCAGCTGGGCCGTACCGCCATCTTGTCGAGAGCCTCCAGGAGGCCCGGCAGCTCCGGTCCGCGGCCCACCGGCAGGACCTCGCCCGGCTCCTCGTCGAGAAGCACGAACGCGATGTCGTCGGTCCTGGCCACCATGGACCAGCCGGGACCGTCGGCGCGCAGCGTACGGGCGTCGCCGGTGGCGAAGGACGAACGGACGCGGCCCAGCGGCGGCGGCGTCTCCACGTAGGAGCGCGCCTCCGCGAGTACCCGACGGACGCCGCCGCGGGACTCGCTCCCGCCCTCGCCGTCCTCCGCCTCGTCCCGGCCGTCCTCCTCGGCGGAGGCCTCGCCGTCCTTGGGCGCAGCGAAGTCGCCGTCGTCGATCTGCTCGCGCCAGATCGCCCACTGAAGGGCGATCTCATCGGCGCCGAGGCGCCGTTGGGCGGGCCCCCACGAAGCGGTGTCGGGCGGACACAGCGGAGGCCGCTCGGTGAGCTCGGGCTCCGGATCGTGCGGGGCCGGCACTCCGGGGGCCGCGACGGCGACCGCCAGGGGCCAGCCGGGCAGCGCGGCGACGACCGTGCGCTCATCGGGCGACAGGTCGTACTCCATACCGCAGTCCCAGGAGGCGATGGCGACCGCGACCAGGGAGACGTCGTCGATGACGACCGTCCACCGCGCACCGTCGCTGTCCTGGCCGATCACCAGACCGTACCCGTCGGCCAGCGGCGCGAGACCGAGCGCCGCACATGCCTCCGGATAGTCGTCCCCCAGCACGCTGGGGAACTTCGCCGGTGTGAGCAGCACAGCTGTCAGCACATACAGCGCGTCGTCGTCCCCGGTGACGACGGCGTCGTCGTCCGTCCCGGCCATCCCTGCCTCCCCTTCGCTTCACCCGTCGGCGCACCCTAATGCGCCCGGAAGCCGGTTGTCACGAGCCGTACGTACACGCGGAGCTGCAGGTATCCGGCTGGACAGGGGCGAATCGGCCGTCCTGGCCCGCGCGGGTCATGCCGCGGGCAGCCCGAGGAGCGTCCGGGCCACCGTGTGGGGCGACTCATCGCGCTCCCGGGCGAGGGCGATCACCGCGCGACAGGCCAGTTCGTTCACCCCGAACGACAGTGCCTCCGGGGACACCCAGGCCGAGGCCTCGTCGATCTGGTCCTGGTTGTCCTCCGCGCAGGCCGAGACATACGCCGCGGCCGCCTCGAACACGTTGTGCGTACGCTTCTTCTCCGGCCGCCGCTTCACGGTCCGAGGGACTTCCTGACCCTCGGCCGTTTCCGGGCGCCATATCTTGCGGAGCCTGTCGATCATGCCGGACATCGGGCCACCTTCCCCCTGTGCGATGGTCATCGCTGATCGTTCATCTGTTGCTACTCAACGTAGAGTTGAAGTTTCCACGGCAGAAGGGGGACGGCCCGGTGAAGCGCTACGAGCGGCTCGGACAGATCCGACGGATGGATCCGGAGCAGGACGCGTCGGAGATCTACCGGCTCACCGCCGCGTACGAATTTCCCTGGGACTTCACCCGGGCTCTGGAACTCGCGCTCTACCGCACCTACGCCGTCCCCAGCATCGGCCGGTTGCTCGCCGAGACGGCGGAACTCACCGACCGGCCGCAGAAGCGCTACGACGACACGGCCCTGCTCCTCGACACCATTGTGGAGCACGGCTTCGACGCCGACGAGGGCCGCACCGCGATGCGCCGCATCAACCAGATGCACCGCAGCTACGACATCAGCAACGAAGACATGCGTTACGTCCTCTGCACGTTCGTGGTGATGCCCAGGCGGTGGATCGACGCCTACGGCTGGCGCAGGCTGTCACGGCACGAGATCGTCGCCTCCACCGTGCACCACCGCACCCTGGGGCGGCACATGGGGATCAAGGACATTCCCGAGACCTACGAGGAATTCGAAGCCTGCCTCGACGCCTACGAAGAGGCCCATTTCGGGTGGGACGAGGGCGCGCGCCGGGTCTCCGACTCAACGCTGGACCTGATGGCCTCCTGGTATCCGCGCCCCCTCGCACCCCTGCTGCGTACCTCGACCCTCGCCCTGCTCGACGAGCCGCTGTTGCGAGCCTTCCGGTACGAGCCGCCGGGTGCCGCCACGCGCGCGCTGGTCCGCCGGGCGGTACACGCACGTGGCCGTCTGGTCCGCCTGCTGCCGCCGCGCCGTGCCCCGCACTTCGCCCGGCAGAACTGGGAGATCAAGGGCTACCCCGACGGCTACCGCGTCGACGAGCTGGGCACCCGTCCGACGCCCGGCGTAGGCGGCTGCCCCGTCTCAGCTGCCGCCCGCGTCGAGTGAGTTGATCGTGTTGCGCAGCCAGGCCAGTTCGGCCTGGCTGGTGGCCCGCGCGATGGTGAGGATGCCGCGCCGGAAGGGGTCGTCCAACTCCTCCGCGCTCAGCGGCCGGTCGCCGTCGTAGAAGAAGCTCGCCGGCTCCTCCAGGAAGGCGAGCCTGCGCCGCAGCACCGCGGCCTGGGCCGCCGGGTCGTCCAGGTGCCGCAGGAACGCGAGCACCGTGAACCAGCGGTTCTCGTCGGTGATGTCCCGCTGCACCGGTTGCGCCAGCCGGCGGCGCAGCTCGTCCCGACCCTCCTCGGTGAGGGTCAGGACGTGCCGCGGGGCGGCCACGGCGCCGGGCTGCGTCGCCCGCGCCAGCAGGTCCGCCTTCTCCAGTCGCTTGATCGCGGGGTACAGCGTGCTCTCGGCGACGGGCTTCACATGCCCCGTCAGCGCCGTGATGCGTTTGCGCAGCTCATAGCCGTGCAGCGGGGCGTCGAACAGGAAACCAAGGATGGTCAGCTCCAGCATGCCCTCATTCTGCCCCACCACCGCTGTACATCTCTGCCTTCATATATCGCTTCCGTAATACATCGGCACCGATGTATTGTCTCCGAAGTGCGAGAAGAACGATGCGGCGGCACAAGGGAGAGCGCGATGAAGCAGGCCGAGTTCGACGGCAAGGGAAGCCTGATCCGCTGGACGGAGACGGAGGGTGCCGAACCCGCGCGGGTGTACGTGCACGGCCTGGGCGCGGCCTCGACGGTCTACAACGCCCACATCGCGGCCCGGCCCGAACTGGCGGGCCGGCGCACCCTGTTCGTCGACCTGCCAGGTCACGGGATCAGCGACCGTCCCGCGGACTTCGGCTACACGCTGGAGGACCACGCCGACGCGCTGGCGGCCGCGCTGGACGAAGCCCGCGTCACGGGGGCGGAACTCATCGCCCACAGCATGGGCGGCGCCGTCGCCATCGTGCTCGCCCACCGACGGCCCGACCTCGTCTCACGACTGGTCCTCGTCGAGGCGAACCTCGACCCGTACCCCCCGGTCACCGCGGGCAGCAGCGGCATCGCCTCCTTCAGCGAGGACGACTACGTCGACAACGGCGGCCACGCGCGCGTGCTGGAAAAGGTCGGGCCGTCCTGGGCGGCCACCATGCGGCTCGCCGACCCGCGCGCCCTGTACCGGACGGCGGCCGGGCTCAGGCGCGGCACGACCCCCACGATGCGCCGCATGCTCGAGACGTCGGCGGCAGAGCGCGTCTACCTCCAGGGCGAGCTGACCGGCCAACTCCCGGGCAGGGACGGTCTGGAGACGTTTGGTGTACGAGTGGTGACCGTGCCCTCCGCCGGGCACAACATCATGTTCGACAACCCCGACGCCTTCGTGGCCGAGGTGGCGGGAAGGGGCTGAGCCGTCAGCCGTTCAGCCCCCCCGTACGGCGAGTGCTCAGCCTCGGCGTACGGCCAGCGCGAGGAAGCGGGCGTCCTCGTCGACGTACGACGTCATGTCCCAGCCGGAACCGGCCAGCAGCGGGCCGAGTCGGTCCTGCGCACGCAGATCGTCCGGGGTGATGCGGCGGCCCTGGCGTGCGGCGAGGGCCGCCCGGCCGATCGGGTGGAAGAGCGCCAGCGTCCCGCCGGCTCGTACCACCCGTGCCAACTCCCGCAGGTTTTCGGCCGGATCGGGCAGATGCGAGACGAGGCCCGCGCCGAACACGGCGTCCAGCGACCCCGTCCGCAACGGCAGCCCGGTCACGTCGGCGACCAGAAGCTGTCCGTCACGATCCCGTCCGGCCCGTACGGCGGCCTCCAGCATGGCCGGGGTCAGATCGGCCCCGATGACGACTCCGGACGGGCCCACGGCGGCACGCAGCGGCGGCAGGGCACGCCCGGTGCCGCAGCCCGCGTCGAGGACGCGATCGCCCTTGCGCAGTCCGAGTTCGGCGACCGCGGCCGCGTAGGCGGGCCCGTCGTCGGGGAAGCGGGCGTCCCAGTCGGCCGCCCGCGCGGTGAAGAATTCCTGGACGTGTGTGTGGTCGTCGCTCATGTTCCGCATGATTCCTCACCGACACGAAGGACAACGCGGTGCACATGTTCGAGCGTGACGCGATCGTTCAGGTGCATGTCCGTGTCATATTGCAGCACCTTTCGAAATGCGCCCCCTACGTGCGCCCCTGCCCCCGCTAGCGTCCCTGGGCCATGGGACACCTGGACCACGCCACCTTCGGCTGGCTGACCCCCGCGCTGTCGTATCTGATGGCCTGCATCGGCGCCGCCCTGGGGCTGCGCTGCACCGTCCGTGCGCTCGGCACCACGGGGCGCTCGCGCCGCAACTGGCTTCTCACCGCCGCCTCCGCGATCGGCACGGGCATCTGGACGATGCACTTCGTGGCGATGCTGGGCTTCAGCGTCACCGGCACGGAGATGCGCTACAACGTGCCGCTGACCATCCTCAGCCTCGTCGTCGCCATGGTCGTCGTGGGCGCCGGCGTCTTCGCGGTCGGCTACGGCCGTGAACGCGGCCGCGCCCTTTTCCTCGGCGGACTGACCACCGGGCTCGGCGTCGCGAGCATGCACTACCTGGGCATGGCGGCGCTGCGACTGCACGGCGCCGTGCACTACGACCCGATGCTCGTCGGACTCTCCGTCGTCATCGCCGTGGTGGCTGCCACCGCGGCTCTGTGGGCCGCGCTCAACATCAAGTCGCCCGTGGCCGTCGCCGTCGCCTCCCTGGTCATGGGAGGAGCGGTGAGCAGCATGCACTACACCGGGATGATGGCGGTGAGCGTGAGCGTCAGCCCCTCCGGCAAGGCCTTGCCCGGAGTCACGGCGATGCAGTTCATCTTCCCTCTCGCCGTGGGCCTCGGGTCCTATCTCTTCCTGACATCGGCGTTCGTCGCGCTGTCCCCGACGGCCGGCGAACGCGAGGCATCCGCATCGGCCCAGCAGCCGGTCCAGAGCGTCGCCCGCTAGCTGCGGGCCCGGAGCCACGACGGCCCGCAAGGACGCCCGAACCTTTCCGAGCGAGGAGGCCATGCGTACACCCCGTAGGACCCCCACAGGCGCCGCCGAGGCGCCGCCCCAGCCCCCGCCGCGGGGCCGCCGCGCCCATGCGGGCCCTCCTGCCGACGAGTACACCGACCCCGACGAGATGCAGTCCGGCTCGTCGCCCGAGACACCCGCACATGCGGTGCGCTGGCACGTGCGCCCTCGCACCGTGCGCGCGAAGATCGTCTGCCTGCTGATGGTGCCGGTCGTCTCCCTGCTCGCCCTGTGGGCGTACGCCACCGTGACCACCGCCCAGGACGTCTCACGGCTGCGTCAGTTGCAGAGCGTGGACAAGACGGTCCGCGCTCCGGTCGACGACGCCGTCGCCGCGCTCCAGACGGAACGCGAGGCCGCCGTCCGCTACGCCACCGACCCCGCCGCCGTGCAGCAGAACGACCTGAAGAAGCTGGCGGGACGCACCGACCGCGCGCTGGCGAAGCTGCGGCTCGGCGACCACAACACCGTTGCCGACGGCGCCGACCTGCCTGCCGGAGTGGCCGAGCGCCTGGACGCCTTCGTCACCGGCGCCGAGGGGTTGCCGACCCTGCGGACCGCCGTCCTGGAGCGCCGTGCCGGATGGGACGAGGCGTACGGGCAGTACACCAAGACCATCGCGACGGCGTTCTCCGTGGGCGGCGCGCTCACCGGCATCCAGGACGCCGATCTCGGCTCCGACGCGCGCGTGCTGCTCGAATTCTCCCGGGCGGGGGAGGCGCTGGCCCAGGAGGACACGGTGCTCTCCAGCGCCCGGCTCGCCGGAACCCTGGACGGCGAACGGCTGCGGCTGTTCACCGGCGCCGTCGACACGCGTCACACCCTGACCGATGCGGCGGCAACGGATCTGCGCGGGCCCGAACGAGCTGCCTGGCACGACCTCGTGGAGGGGAGCGCCTACGCCCACGTGCGCGCCGTCGAGGACAAGGTGCTTGTGTCCCGGCCCGGCGGCAAGGCGATCGATGCCGCGCCGGCAGCCGACTGGAGCACGCCCCACGCGCGCGTGCAGGACGGCATGCGCACCATCGAGGCGGACGCGGGCCGCGGTGTCGCCGACCGGGCCGACCCGTTCTCGCGCGGGCTGCTCACGCCCGCCGGTGCCGCCGTCCTCTTCGGCCTCGCCGCAGTCGCCGCATCCCTGGTGATCTCCGTACGCATCGGACGCGGTCTCGTCGTGGAGCTGGTGAGCCTGCGCAACGGCGCCCTGGAGATCGCCCGCCGCAAACTCCCCGAGGCCATGCGCAAACTGCGCGCCGGAGAAGAGATCGACGTCCGTGCGGAGGCCCCGCCCGGGCCGCCCGCGGAGGACGAGACCGCACAGGTCGCGGAGGCCCTGGGCATCGTCCACCGCGCCGCCCTGCGCGCCGCCGTCGAACGCGCGGAACTCGCCAGCGGAATCTCGGGCGTCTTCGTCAACCTCGCCCGGCGCAGCCAGGTCCTCGTGCACCGCCAACTGAGCCTGCTGGACAGCATGGAACGCAGGTCCGACGACCCCAACGAGCTGAGCGACCTGTTCCGGCTCGACCACCTCACCACACGCATGCGGCGCCACGCGGAGAGCCTGATCATCCTCTCCGGAGCCGCCCCCGGCCGTGCCTGGCGCATGCCCGTCTCCCTGACGAACGTCGTCCGCGCCGCCGTATCCGAAGTCGAGGACTACGCGCGCGTGGAGGTACGACAACTCCCCGAGGCCTCCGTGGCCGGTGCCGCCGTCGCCGACCTCACGCACCTCCTCGCGGAGATCGTCGAGAACGCGGCACAGTTCTCGCCGCCGCACACCCGCGTCCGCGTCACCGGAGAACCGGTCGGCAACGGCTACGCCGTGGAAGTGGAGGACCGCGGGCTCGGCATGGGCACGGAGACACTCGCCGAGGCCAACCGCCGCATCGAGCAGTCCGAGGCGCTCGACCTGTTCGACAGCGACCGGCTCGGCCTGTTCGTGGTCAGCAGACTCGCCGCGCGACACGGCATCAAGGTGCACCTGAGGACCTCGCCCTACGGCGGCACCACGGCGGTCGTCCTGCTCCCCACGGCCCTGCTGCACGGCGGTGCGGCGGAACGTTCCCCCAAGGCAGCCGACACCGGACGGCCCGCTGAACGCGAGTACGCGCGCGTGGCAGCCGCCCCGGAGCAGGACTCACTCCAGGCGCTGACGGAACGGCCCGCCCTGGCCGTACCCCTGCAAGCCGCCGTCGAGGCCTCCTCGAACGGCTCATCCGAAACCCCGCCACCTGGAGTCACCACCTTGCGCCTGCACAGGCCCGCGGAGGACTCCGAGGCATCCGACGACCTTCCGCGGCGCGTACGGCAGGCGCATCTCGCTCCACAGCTGCGCGAACAGCGCCCCGAGGAGCGGGCGGACGCCTCGAGCCCCCGCCCCGACGACGAGCGCACCCCCGAAGTCGTACGAGACCGCATGGCGGCCTACCGCGACGGCTGGGCGCGTGGCGGCGGAAGGACACCCGGGCTCGGCGTCGCCCCCGATGCCGAACCGGGCAGTGACAGCAGCGAAGGAGACCTCGCATGATCCAGGACCCGAGTATGAGGGCCGCCCAGCGGTCGGGCGAACTCGACTGGCTGCTGGACGACTTGGTACTGCGCGTCGCCGAAGTGCGGCACGCCGTGGTGCTGTCCAACGACGGCCTCGCGGTGGGCGCGTCCACCGACCTCCGGCGCGAGGACGCGGAGCACCTCGCCGCCGTCGCCTCCGGTTTCCACAGCCTGGCCAAGGGCGCCGGCCGTCACTTCGGTGCCGGGGGCGTGCGCCAGACGATGGTGGAGATGGACGACGGCTTTCTCTTCGTGGCGGCAGCGGGCGACGGCTCGTGCCTCGCCCTGCTCACCGCCGTCACGGCCGACATCGGCCTGGTGGCCTACGAGATGGCGCGGCTGGTCAAGCGCGTCGGCGAACACCTCTACACGCCGCCGCGCGTCGCAGCGCAGCCGCCCGCCGCCGGATGACCGAGGACGGTCGGTGCAGATGACCGAGGACAGGCCCGGCGCCCTGGAGCAGCCGGGCAGCCAGTGGTACGACAACGAGGCCGGACCTCTCGTCCGCCCCTACGCCATGACGGGCGGCCGCACCAAACCCGGGCCCACCGGGGTGCGCTTCGACCTGATTGCCCTCGTCACGCTCGACACGGCCGCGCCCGGCGTCGACGACGACACCTCCCTGGGTCCCGAACACCGGGCCCTCATCGAGCTGTGCCGCGTCGAGACACAGTCCGTGGCCGAGCTCGGTGCGGGAGCGGACCTGCCGGTGGGAGTCGTGAGGGTGCTCCTGGGCGACCTTCTGGAGCTGGGCTGCGTCACCGTCAGCCGCCCCGTGCCGCCCGCACAACTACCCGACGAACGCATTCTGCGCGAGGTGATCGCGGGATTGAGGGCGCTGTAGATGAACCAGGTGGACGCGGCCCGTGCCGACTTGCGCATACATTCGGGCACCGAACAGGCGAGAGTCGGTCACAACGGTGAAATAGCGGTCCAATCCCCCGAAGGGGAGTCGCAGTTGCCATGATGCAGACTCCGCACAAATGTACCGACGTCGACCGTTGCCGGCACTCCCGAGAGAAGTGATCGATGGTCTCCGAGAACTCCGACGCCTCGGGTGGCGAAATGACCGCCCTGGCGTTGAAGATACTGGTCGCCGGCGGATTCGGCGTGGGCAAGACCACCCTGGTGGGCGCGGTCAGTGAGATCAGGCCACTGCGCACCGAGGAACTGCTGAGCGAGGCCGGCCAGTCGGTCGACGACACCGACGGCGTGGACCAGAAGGTCACGACGACCGTCGCCATGGACTTCGGGCGCATCACCATCAGGTCCGGACTCTCGCTCTACCTCTTCGGCACCCCCGGACAGGACCGTTTCTGGTTCCTGTGGGACGAGTTGTCGCAGGGCGCCCTCGGAGCCGTCGTCCTCGCGGACACCCGGCGGCTCGAGGACTGCTTCCCCGCGGTGGACTACTTCGAGCACCGGCACATCCCGTTCGTGGTGGCCGTCAATTGCTTCTCGGGCGCGCGCACCTACGGCGCTCAGGACGTGTCCCGGGCCCTCGATCTGGACCGGGGCACGCCTGTGGTGCTCTGCGACGCCCGTGACCGCGACTCGGGGAAGGAGGTGTTGATCCGTCTGGTCGAGTACGCCGGGCGGGTACACACCGCCCGGCTGCTCGATTCCGTGGGCTGAGGGCCGGCCGGGCCGGAGCGTCAGTCGGCCACGGCGGACTGGGCCAGGACCTTCTCGATCCGCAGGCGTATGAGGAGTTCACCGGGGACGCCATTGCGCTTCCCGAACTCCTCGGCGCGGTCCTCGCCCATGTACCTCGCGCCTATCCGCGCGGCCCAGTCCCGCAATTCGCCGAGATCCTCGGAGAGTTCGGCCCGCCCCTGCAGCACGACGAAGTCGAAGGGTGGCCGGTCGTCGTCCACGCACAGCGCGGCCCGGCCGTCACGGGCCAGGTTCCGCCCCTTCACGCTCTCCTTCGCGGTGTTGAACACCACGTCGTCGCCGTCCAGCAGGAACCAGATCGGCGTCACGTGCGGACTCCCGTCCGCCCTGACGGTCGACAGCTTTCCGGTGCGGGTGCCGTGCGAGACGAACGCCCGCCATTGCTCATGGGTCATCTTCTGTGCCATGCCGCCCATCCTCCTTGCTCGGACGGCGGCCGTGGGGAAGGCTGGCAGGTCGGATCCTCCGGCCAGGGAGGACAGACGAACGGGGAGAGCGGATCATGGTGCAGAACGCGGGACTCGGCTGGCTGTTGGACGACCTGACCGAGCGCGTCGAACACGTACGGCACGCGTTGGTGCTGTCCAACGACGGGCTGGTGACGGGCGCCAGTACGGGACTTCGGCGCGAGGATGCCGAGCATCTCGCCGCCGTCTCGTCCGGCCTGCACAGCCTGGCCAAGGGCTCCGGCCGCCACTTCGGCGCGGGCCAGGTGCGCCAGACCATGATCGAGTTCGACGACGCGGTCCTCTTCGTCACCGCGGCGGGCGCGGGCAGCTGTCTGTGTGTCCTCAGCGCCGCGGAGGCCGACATCGGCCAGGTCGCCTACGAGATGACCCTGTTGGTGAACCGCGTCGGTGAGCATCTGGCGGTGGATGCGCGAGCGCCCGAGCGGACATCCACGATGGACCTCTGACCTGCGTAAACGCTGTAGTCGTCAAAGTTATCCACAGGCTCGGCGCGAGATCGGCCGATCCGGCTACGGTTTTTCCCGAAGCAAGCGCACGCCAGCGTGAGCAACTCGGTCCACGGGGAGAACCGCCATGTCCGGCAACACCATCACGCAGTCCGGCCCATCAACATCCGGCACTTCGGTGTCCGTCACGCCCGCTGCCGCCACGGTCGTGCCCGCGGTACACCGGCCGACGCTCGCGCTGAGCAGCGCGGCGCGCCAACTGGACCTTCGACGAGGCGAGTTCGACCTCGCCGTACAGCTCGGCCGCATCCGGACCGTTCCTGACGACGGGGGAGGAGGACGCCGCGTCACACGCGCGGAGATCGACCGGGTGCGCTCCGGGCCCGGCTTTCCGGCGGCGCTGCGCGACCGCGTCACGGTCGTCGGTACGACGGAGGGCGCGGCCCTGATGAAGGTGACGACCACCAGGTTCACGCGTCTCGCGCGCCTGGGCCTGATCGTGCCGGTGAAGTTCTATCTGAACAGGTACCGGGCGGTGGTCTGGCTGTATCTGGCCGAGGAACTGCGGGAATTCGCGGCCGACGAGCAGCGCGCCCGGCTGCTGAGCGGACGCATTGCCGAGGGACTCCGCGACCAACTGCAGGCGGGCCTGGACCTGCGCCCGCGCAACTGGCGGGGACGGCACATGGGGTTTCTGCTGCGGCAGGCCGAGGACCCCTGGGCGCGCGCCGCCGTCCTGGCCTCTCTGCTCGATCCCGTCCAGGTGGCGGAGATCGTCAGGGACCCGTACGAGCGGGCCCATCTGAACCGGTTCCGGCCCCCGCTCGCCTCCCACGGGGCACCGGAATCCGCCGCCGCACACCTCGCCTCGCGGATCATGACGGCGAGCGACCCCGATGAGATCAGCTGGCTCAGGGCGGACTTGGGGCAGGCGGTCAAGGAGGCCCGGGAGTTCCGCCCCGCTCCCCGCCCCGCGCCGAAGCCCTCACCGCCGGCTGCCGCACACCAGGCGCCTCCGCCCGGGGAACCGCCGGCCCCGGGCGAGGCACCGGAACGCTCGCGACGACTGCTGGGCTGGCTGCGCCGCAGAAACTCCTGACCAGGCCAACTCCAAGTCGGCGGAACACCCTTACCTTTCGACCGGACGGCCGGACACCTGCCTAGAGCGCCCGGAAAAGGCCCTCCTGGACGACCGAGACCAGCAGGCGCCCCTCCAGGTCGTAGATCCGCCCGCGGGCCAGGCCGCGTCCACCCGTCGCGATCGGGGACTCCTGGTCGTACAGGAACCACTCGTCCGCCCGAAACGGCCGGTGGAACCACATGGCGTGATCGAGCGAGGCCATGTCGAAGCCGCGCGGACCCCACAGCGGCTCGACGGGGATGCGCACCGCGTCCAGGAGGGTCATGTCGCTCGCATAGGTGAGGGCGCAGGTATGCACGAGCGGGTCGTCGCCCAGAGGACCGACGGCGCGCATCCACACCGCGCTGCGGGGTTCGGCGTCCTTGATCTCCTCGGGGGTCCAGCGCAGCCGGTCCGCATAGCGGATGTCGAAGGGCTGACGCCGGGCCATGCGCTCCAACGCTTCGGGGAGCGTGCCCAGATGTTCCTTGATCTCCTGCGTCACCGTCGGCAGCGACTCCGGATCCGGGACCTCGCGAGCGGGCGGCAGCTGATGCTCGAAGCTCCCTTCCTCAGGCTTGTGAAAGGAGGCGGTCAGATTGAAGATCGTGCGGCCCTGCTGCACGGCGGTGACCCGCCGGGTGGTGAACGACCGCCCGTCCCGCACCCGTTCGACCTGGTACACGATGGGCACGCCCGGCCGTCCCGGGCGCAGGAAGTACGCGTGCAGCGAGTGCACCGGCCGGTCGCCATCCGTGGTGCGGCCGGCGGCGACCAGGGCCTGGCCCGCCACCTGGCCGCCGAAGACACGTTGCAAGGATTCCTGCGGGCTGCGGCCGCGGAAGATGTTGACCTCGATCTGCTCCAGGTCGAGCAGATCGACGAGCCTCTCGGCTGGGTTCGTCATGGGTTGCATTCTCCTGTGCTCACAGCTGGCCGACGTCGGTGACCCGGATGATCGCCCGGCCCTCCGCGTCGGAGGCGGCGAGGTCGACCTCCGCGCTGATGCCCCAGTCGTGATCACCGTTCGGGTCGGCGAAGGTCTGCCGGACGCGCCACAGGTTGTGCTGTGGCTCCTCGGTGATCAACAGCAGCTTGGGGCCGCGTGCGTCGGGGCCGGTGCCGAGGTCCTCGTACTCGTCCCAGTACTTGTCCATCGCCTCGCCCCAGGCGTCGGCGTCCCAGCCGGACTCGGCGTCCATCTCGCCCAGCTCGTCGACGTGGTCCAGGGCGGCGAGTTCGACGCGGCGGAACATGGCGTTGCGGACCAGGACGCGGAAGGCGCGTCCGTTGGAGGTGACCGGCTTGACCTGGTCGGCCTTCTCCTGGGCCTCCTCGGCCGTCATCTCCTCGGGGTTGGCGAGCTGCTCCCACTCGTCCAGGAGGCTGGAGTCGACCTGGCGCACCATCTCGCCCAGCCAGGCGATGAGATCCTCCAGGTCCTCGGACTTGAGGTGGTCCGGGACGGTGTGGTCGAGGGTCTTGTAGGCACTCGCGAGGTAGCGCAGCACGATGCCCTCGGTGCGCGCGAGCTCGTAGTGGGAGACGAACTCGGTGAAGGTCATGGCGCGTTCGTACATGTCGCGGATGACGGACTTCGGGGAGAGCGGGTGATCGCCCACCCACGGGTGGCTCTTGCGGTAGGTGTTGTACGCGTGGAAGAGCAGCTCCTCCAGAGGCTTGGGGTACGACACGTCCTGGAGGCGCTCCATGCGGTCCTCGTACTCGACGCCGTCCGCCTTCATCGCCGCCACGGCCTCGCCGCGCGCCTTGTTCTGCTGGGCCGCCAGGATCTGCCGCGGATCATCCAGCGTGGACTCGACGACGGACACCATGTCCAGCGCGTACGAGGGGGATTCGGGGTCGAGGAGGTCGAACGAGGCGAGCGCGAAGGTCGACAGCGGCTGATTGAGCGCGAAGTCCTGCTGCAGGTCGACGGTAAGGCGCACGATGCGTCCGCTCGCGTCCGGCTCGTCGAGCTTCTCGACGATGCCGCCGTCGAGGAGGGAGCGGTAGATCGCGATCGCCCGCCGGATGTGCCGCAGCTGCTGCTTGCGCGGCTCGTGGTTGTCCTCCAGCAGATGACGCATCGCGTCGAAGGCGTTGCCCGGCCGGGCGATCACGGACAGCAGCATCGTGTGCGTCACCCGGAAACGCGACGTCAGCGGCTCCGGATCGGAGGAGATGAGCTTCTCGAAGGTGTTCTCCGTCCAGCCGACGAAACCCTCGGGAGCCTTCTTGCGTACCACCTTCCGGCGCTTCTTCGCGTCGTCGCCCGCCTTGGCCAGCGCCTTCTCGTTCTCGATGACGTGCTCGGGCGCCTGCGCGACCACGAAGCCCGCCGTGTCGAAGCCGGCGCGTCCGGCACGACCCGCGATCTGGTGGAACTCCCGCGCGCGCAGCGTCCGCACCCGGTTGCCGTCGTACTTCGTCAGCGCCGTGAACAGCACGGTGCGGATGGGGACGTTGACGCCGACGCCGAGGGTGTCCGTACCGCAGATGACCTTCAGCAGGCCGGCCTGGGCCAGCTTCTCCACCAGGCGGCGGTATTTGGGCAGCATGCCCGCGTGGTGCACGCCGATGCCGTGCCGCACGTAACGGGAGAGATTGCGGCCGAACTTGGTGGTGAAGCGGAAGTTGCCGATCAGCTCGGCGATCTGGTCCTTCTCCTCCCGCGTGCACATGTTGATGCTCATCAGCGCCTGCGCCCGTTCCACGGCCTGCGCCTGGGTGAAGTGCACGATGTACACCGGGGCCTGCTTGGTGGCCAGCAGCTCGGTGAGCGTCTCCGTCAGCGGAGTCAGCACGTACTCGTAGGACAGCGGGACGGGGCGGGTCGCCGAGCGGACCACCGCGGTGGGGCGGCCGGTGCGCCGGGTGAGGTCCTTCTCGAACATCGCGACGTCGCCGAGTGTCGCCGACATCAGGATGAACTGAGCCTGCGGCAGTTCCAGGATCGGGATCTGCCAGGCCCAGCCACGGTCACCCTCGGCGTAGAAGTGGAACTCGTCCATCACGACCTGGCCGACGTCGGCCTGCTTGCCGTCGCGCAGCGCAATGGAGGCCAGCACCTCGGCGGTGCAGCAGATGACGGGCGCGTCGGCGTTCACGGAGGCGTCGCCGGTGAGCATGCCGACGTTCTCGGTGCCGAAGATCTTGCACAGCTCGAAGAACTTCTCCGAGACGAGCGCCTTGATCGGCGCCGTGTAGAAGGTGACCTCGTCGCGGGCGAGCGCCGCGAAGTGGGCAGCCGCGGCGATCATGCTCTTGCCCGAGCCGGTGGGCGTGGACACGATCACGTTCGCGCCCGAGACCACCTCGATCAGTGCCTCCTCCTGGTGCGGATAGAGGGTGAGACCACGTTCCCCGACCCACGACTCGAAGGCTTCGTAGAGGGCGTCGGGGTCTGCGGTCTGCGGCAGCTGATCGATGAGGGTCACGGACCCATCTTGCCTGTCCTCCCGCTCGATGGGGGAATCGGATGCTCGTCCGAAGATCACGAACGCTACGCTGTGGCGCCGACGACGTGTCAGCGTGCGCGGGCAACTGGACAGCGGGACAAGCGGAATGGGGCGGGGTACGGCGATGATGGGACCAGCACACTCACTGTCGGGAGCCGCGGCGTGGCTCGGCGTCGGCGCGGCGGCTGCCGCCGCCGGCCACACGATGCCCTGGCCGGTCCTCCTGGTCGGCGCGCTGATCTGCGCCGGTGCGGCGCTCGCCCCCGACCTGGACCACAAGGCGGCCACCATCTCGCGGGCCTTCGGGCCCCTCTCGCGGGGACTGTGCGAGATCGTCGACAAACTCTCGTACGCCGTCTACAAGGGGACGAGGAAGCCCGGCGACCCGCGACGCTCCGGCGGCCACCGCACACTGACGCACACCTGGCTGTGGGCGGTGCTGCTCGGCGCGGGTACCTCGGTCGTGGCGATCACCGGCGGCCGCTGGGCGGTCCTGGCCATCCTCTTCGTCCACATTGTGCTCGCCATCGAGGGTCTGCTCTGGCGGGCGACCCGTGGCTCCAGCGCCGACGTCCTGGTCTGGCTGCTGGCCGCGACGAGCGCGTGGATCCTGGCGGGAGTGCTGGACAAGCCGGGCAACGGCTCCGACTGGCTGTTCACGGCACCCGGCCAGGAGTACCTGTGGCTCGGGCTGCCGATCGTCCTGGGCGCGCTGGTGCACGACATCGGGGACGCGCTGACGGTGTCCGGCTGCCCGATCCTGTGGCCGATCCCGGTCGGCCGCAAGCGCTGGTACCCGATCGGCCCGCCCAAGGGCATGCGGTTCCGCGCCGGCAGCTGGATCGAGCTCAAGGTGCTGATGCCGGCGTTCATGCTGCTCGGCGGAGTGGGCTGCGCGGCGGCGCTCAACTTCATCTGAGCGGGCGGCTCGGCCGCACACCGGCGGTCCGTGCCTGCCGTAGAGGCCATGCCTCCCGCAAGGCCTTCGCCTCCGGCAAGGCCCCCGTCTCACGTAAGGCTTTCGCCTCACGCGCTGTCGTTGTCGGCTTTCTCGCCCGTTCCGCCGTACCGTCGCTCGAACTGGGCGATCCGTCCCTCGGAGTCCACCGTCCGTGCCTTGCCCGTGTAGAAGGGGTGGCTCTCCGAGGAGATCTCCACGTCCACGACCGGGTAGGTCTCGCCGTCGTCCCAGTCGATGGTCTGCTTGCTGGTCGCGGTGGACCGGGTGAGGAAGGCGTAGCCGGCGGCGCGGTCACGGAAGACCACGGGGCGGTAGTCGGGAAGCTGGGGCATGAAGGCTCCTCGGGTGGGAGTGGCGGGGCGGGGTCGGCGGCGTCAGCCGGACAGGGAGTCCTCGTCGACGATGTGCATCGCGGCCTCCTCGGCCGACGCGGCGGCGCCGTCGATGCCCACGTCGGTGGCGATCAGCCCGCTCTCCTCGTCCTCATGGGCGCCCTCGTTGGGTGCCACGAGCCGACCGGAGCGGGAGGCGCCCACTTCGTTGTCCAGGGGTTCGCCGTCGGTGCCCTCGCAGTCGCCGATGCCGTCTCCGTCGGAGGCCGCGATGTCGGGCAGCTCTTCCGCCAGGCGTTCCTCCAGGGTCTCTCCCCGGTGCCCCTCGGCCGCGGTCACGCCGGAGCGCTCCACCGCCCATGGGCGGTCGGGTGGCGACCAGCCCCGGTCCAGAGGGTCGTCGACACCATCGGCGACCAGGGTGTCCTCGCCGTCGAGCAGCCCCGAGTCGTCCTGCACTTCGGAGCCGTCGGGCTGATAGACGTCGTCTCCCCATCCGTCGGCGCTGTCCACGGGTACCTCCTGGTGGTGGGGCGGGCCGAGTCCCGCCGTGCTCCACGGCGGACGCGGGTACCGCTCGGCGCAGGCGGCGACCTCGCGAACCGGATGGTTGCCAGGTGCTCCCCGAGCCGGTGCCCATACCCAGCCTTCCACCCCCTTTCGGCACCGCGCAACGCCAGAGCACCCATGGGACGCGCCGACCACGTGGACGGCGGTGCCGGATCGGCGCCGAGTCCGGTGCGGGGGCACGAGCGTGGTTCAGTCCGCCAGGTCGGCGCTCGACCACACCTGACCGGCGTCGTTCACCAGCTCCACCCGGTCGATCGTGGCCGTCGCCCCGTAGGTGATCCAGGTGGCCCGTCCGGAGGATGGGGTCCACCACTGGCCCGCGTCGTGGCGGGTGCCGTCCTTGAGGACCAGGCGGCAGCGGTAGTGGGTGTCGGGAGGACTGTCGGTGATCTGCATGACCACGACCCGATGGTTGTCCACGTAACTCGGCTCGACGGTTCCCACCGTGGATCCGCCGCGGCTGACGAGCAGGGCACCGTGATCACTCGCGGTGACCGACGACGGCGGGTTCTGGTCGGCGATCGTGGTGGCGACCGCGCCGAGACCCACGCCCATAGCCGCGGCCGCGGCGACCAGCAGGGGGATGCGATGCGAGCGGCGCGGGGCAGGTCTGCGGACCTCGATGCGGTCGAGGACCCTGGCGTCGAAACCGGCCGGGGCGGCGACGGTCGGTGCCGCCGGCAGTACCGCGTCGACGGCCCCCGAGATCTCGTCGTACACCGTCCGGCAGGCCGGGCAGGTGTTGAGGTGGCCGAGGAGCGTCGACTGCTCGTCGGGAAGGGTGCCGAGGGCGAGGGCGATCAGTTCGTCCTCATCGGGGTGGTGGTCCGTCACGGCTGTCCTCCTTCAACGAGGCGCGCAGCCTGCGCAGGCCGGTGCGGATGCGGGTCTTGGCGGTGCCGAGAGGGATCTGCTCGTGCTGTCCCACCTCGGCCGCGGTGCAGCCGCCCAGGACGGCGAGGGCGACGGCGCGTGCCTGCTCGATGGGCAGGTCACGCAGGCGGGCGACGGCGTGGCTGCTTTCGATGGCGGTCAGTGCCTGTCGTTCGGGGCCCTCCTCCTCGAGTGTCACGTCGATCAGCCGCTCCAGTGTCTCCGCGAGGACGGGGGTGGCACGGCGGGCCCGGACCGCGTCGATGGCGGCGTTGCGGGTGATGGTCAGCAGCCAGGTCAGCACCGAGGCGCGCCGTGCGTCGTAGTTGCCCGCGGCACGCCAGGCGCGGACGAAGACCTCCTGGCTCACGTCCTCCGCGAGGCCCGGCTCGCGTGTCACGGAGAGCGCGAGGCCGTACACCGCGTTCTGGAAGCGGCGGACGAACGCGACCGATGCCGCCTCGTCGCCCAGCGCGAAGCCGGCGACGAGTGAGGCGTCGTCGGTCCGGTCCGCACGAGAGAACAGCTCCACATCTCATTGGTACGTCCGAAACGGCCGGAGGGATTGCGCAGAGCGGCAGACAGGGGCTCCGCAATCCGTTCGTCCTCCCCGTTCGTACAACCAACCCGGGCAGAGAAGGGACGGAAGATCATGAGCAGAAGCGGGATCGCAGTGGCCGCCTTCGCATGCGCGGCCGTACTGGGACTGGCGGGGTGCGGGGGTGGCGGCGGTGGCAGCGGAAATGGCACGAGCGGTGGTGGTACGGCCACGGCATCGGTGGCCAGGGACGCGTCCGTGGTCAAGACCGCCAACTCGTCGCTGGGGGACATCCTCGTCGACGGCAGCGGGCACACGCTGTATCTGTTCACCGACGACGGCAAGAACACCAACTCGATGAACTGCGACGCGAGTTGTCTGAAGCTGTGGCCGCCGGTGGAAGGCAAGCCGTCGGCCGGCTCCGGTGCCGACGCGAAACTGATCGCCACCACGAAGGGCGACAAGCCGCAGGCGACCTACGCCGGACATCCGCTGTACTACTACGCCAACGACAAGGCCGTCGGCGACACGAACGGCCAGGGCATCGACAAGATCTGGTACGTCCTCGACTCCGGTGGCAAGGCGATCACCAAGTCGGCCGACACCGGCAGCGGCGGTGGTAATGGCTACTGAGCGTGTCTGGGGGCCCGAGCGCGCTCCGGGGGCCGCCGCGACGCGGCGGCCCCCGGAGGGTCACCCGTGCCAGGACCGCCACAGCGCCGCGTACGCGCCGTCGGCGGCGACCAGCTGGTCGTGGCTGCCGAGCTCGCTGATGCGGCCCGCCTCGACGACGGCGATGACGTCGGCGTCATGGGCGGTGTGCAGCCGGTGGGCGATGGCGACGACGGTGCGGCCGTCCAGGACCCGGGCCAGCGAGCGCTCCAGGTGACGGGCAGCGCGCGGGTCGAGCAGCGAGGTCGCCTCGTCCAGGACCAGCGTGTGCGGGTCGGCGAGCACCAGCCGGGCCAGCGCGATCTGCTGGGCCTGGGCCGGGGTGAGCGAGTGCCCGCCCGAGCCGACCTCGGTGTCCAGACCGTCGTCCAGCGCCCGTGCCCAGCCATCCGCGTCGACGGCGCCCAGTGCCGCCCACAGCTCGGCATCGACCGCACCCGTCCTGGCGAGCAGCAGGTTGTCGCGCAGCGAGCCCACGAAGACGTGGTGCTCCTGGTTGACCAGGGCCACATGGGAGCGCACCTCCTCCGCGGGCATCCGGGACAGCTCGGCGCCGCCCAGGGTGATCCGGCCGTCGCGGGGAGCGTAGATCCCGGCGAGCAGCCGGCCCAGCGTGGACTTGCCCGCCCCCGAGGGGCCGACCAGGGCCAGCCGTGTGCCGGGCGCGACCTCCAGGGAGACCTTGCGCAGCACGTCCACGCCCTCCCGGTAGCCGAAGTGCACCTCGTCCGCGTGCACGTCGCGCCCGTCCGGGACCACCGTCGCGTCGCCCGCGGCCGGCTCGATGTCCCGCACACCGACCAGGCGGGCCAGCGAGACCTGGGCGACCTGCAACTCGTCGTACCAGCGCAGGATGAGGCCCACCGGGTCGACGAGCATCTGCGCGATCAGCGCGCCCGTGGTCAGCTGCCCGACTCCGATCCAGCCCTGCAGGACGAAGACCCCGCCGATCATCAGCACCGAGCAGAGGACCGTCACATGGGTCATGTTGATGACCGGGAAGAGCACCGACCGCAGCCACAGTGTGTACCGCTCCCAGGCGGTCCACTCCTTGACACGGCGCTCCGACAGGTCGATGCGGCGCTCGCCCAGACGGTGGGCCTCGACGGTGCGTCCGGCGTCCACGGTCTCGGCGAGGACGGCGGCCACGGCGGCGTATCCGGCGGCCTCCGAGCGGTAGGCGGACGGCGCCCGCTTGAAGTACCAGCGGCAGCCGACCACCAGCAGGGGCACGGCGACCAGCACGGCGGGGGCGAGCGGCGGCGCTGTCACGGCGAGCCCGCCGAGCAGCAGTGCCGCCCACACCACGCCGATGGCCAGCTGCGGCACGGCCTCGCGCATCGCGTTGGCCAGCCGGTCGATGTCCGTGGTGATGCGCGAGAGCAGGTCACCCGTTCCGGCTCGCTCCAGAACGCCCGGCGGCAGTCCCACCGACCGTACGAGGAAGTCCTCGCGCAGGTCGGCCAGCATCCGTTCGCCGAGCATCGCGCCGCGCAGCCGCACCTGCCGTACGAACACGGCCTGCACGAACAGCGCGACGACGAACAGCGCGATGGTGCGCTCCAGATGGAGTTCGCGCGCGCCGTCCGAGACCCGCTCGACGACCGCGCCCAGCAGATAGGGCCCGGCCATCGAGGCCACGACGGCAGCCGTGTTGACGGTGACCAGCAGCAGGAAGGCCCGGCGGTGCCGTTGGAACAGTTCGGTCACGTAGGCGCGTACGGTCGCGGGGGCGCCGACGGGCAGGGTGTTCGCCGTCGTCGGGGCGGCCGGGTCGTACGCCGGGGGCGCCACGCCGATCATGCGGTCTCCTCGATTTCTTCCAGTGTGTCCAGGGTGGTCCGGGCGCCGCTCAGCGCGGCCTCGTCGTCGGTCTCGCGGGTCACGACGGCCCGGTACCGGGCGTCGCTGTGCACCAGTTCGCGGTGCAGGCCGACCGCGGTGACCTCGCCCTCGTGGACCAGCACGACCCGGTCCGCGTGGTCCAGGAGCAGCGGCGAGGAGGTGAAGACGACCGTCGTGCGCCCGGAGCGCAGGGCACGCACCCCGTCGGCGACCCGTGCCTCGGTGTGCGAGTCGACGGCGGACGTCGGCTCGTCCAGGACGAGCACCTCCGGGTCCGTGATCAGCGACCGGGCCAGCGCGAGACGCTGGCGTTGGCCGCCCGACAGGGACCGCCCGCGCTCGGTGATCGTGGCGTCCATCGGGTCCTCGGCGTCCAGCGACCCCTGGGCGAGTGCGTCCAGGACGTCGCCGCACTGCGCGGCGGCCAGCGCCTCGGCGGCGCTCACCGCACCGGAGGAGGGCACGTCGAGCAGTTCACGTAGCGCGCCCGACAGCAGCACCGGGTCCTTGTCCTGGACCAGGACGGCGGTGCGGGCCGAGTCGAGCGGCAGCTCGTCCAGCGGGACCCCGCCGAGCAGCGCCGAGGCGCCTTCCTCCGACGGGTGCCCGCCCAGCCGTTCGGCGAGCAGCCCTGCCGCGTCCGGGTCGCCGCACACCACGGCGGTGAGCCGTCCGGCGGGCGCCAGTAGTCCGGTCGCCGGGTCGTACAGATCGCCGGTCGGTACGACGGCCTCGCGCGAGCCCTCGGTGTCCGTCACCCGTTCCAGCGACAGCACGCGGGCGGCGCGCTTGGCGGACGGGCGGGAGAAGGAGTACGCCATGGCGATCTCCTCGAAGTGCCGCAGCGGATAGGTGAGCAGCATGACCGCGCTGTACACGGTGACCAGTTCGCCGACCGTGATCCGGCCGTCGCGGGCCAGGTGCACTCCGTGCCAGACGACGGCGATCATCAGCAGGCCCGGCAGCAGTACCTGGATCGCCGAGATCAGCGCCCACATCCGGGCACTGCGCACGGCAGCGTGCCGTACCTCCTGCGAGGCCCTGCGGTAGCGGTCCAGGAACAGTTCCTCGCCGCCGATGCCGCGCAGCACCCGCAGGCCGGCAACGGTGTCCGAGGCCAGTTCGGTCGCGCGCCCGGCCTTCTCGCGCTGGACGTCGGCGCGCCGGGTCGCGCGAGGCAGCAGCGGCAGCACGGCGAGCGCCAGCACGGGCACGCCCACGGCGACGATCACGCCGAGCGCCGGCTGGTAGACGACCAGGCCCACGCAGACCAGCACCACGGTGACCGCCGCCGCCGCGAACCGCGACACGGCCTCGACGAACCAGCCGATCTTCTCGACATCGCCGGTGGAGACGGCGACGACCTCACCGGCGGCGACGCGCCGGGTGAGCGCGGAGCCAAGGTGGGCCGTCTTGCGGGCCAGCAGTTGCTGGACGCGCGCGGCGGCCGTGATCCAGTTGGTGACGGCGGTCCGGTGCAGCATGGTGTCGCCCAGCGCGATCCCGACGCCGCACAGCACCATCAGCCCGCCGGCCAGGGCGAGCCGGGTGCCCGAGCGGTCGACGACCGCCTGGATGGCGAGGCCGACGCCGAACGGCAGCGCGGAGACGGCGACGAAGTGCAGCAGGCCCCAGGCGAGGGCCTTCATCTGTCCACCGAGCTGGTTGCGGCCGAGCCACCACAGGAAGCGGGGACCCGAGCGGGCGTCCGGTACGCCCGGGTCGGGATACGGAAGGTCTTGAATCTGCATGACGTCCCAGTGGCTCGTGTCAGGGGTGATGGGTTGGGGGTGTGGGGCGGGAAAAAGGGGAGGCCGGGAGAGCAGGTGACCGGCCGACCGGCCGACGGCGACCGTCGGCAACAAACCGTGAAAGGTTCGCCTCGCAGCGTGGTGAGAAGCAAACGATTTTTGGCTCGCCGGCGCGGATTCGGCGCGAAGAGTGCGCATTTTGGTCCTGAACCACCCGCATTTGGTGGGGAAGTCGGAAGGTGGGTGCAATCGTCCCGTACGCGATGCGACGATGGTCCTCATGCGGACGGGTGCGATCGATGGTGCGGTGCGCGCGGGCTTCCTGGCGGTGGCCTGCGGTGTCCTTGTGATGTCCCTGGCGGCCTGCGGCAGTTCGGGCGGCGAGAGCAGTGCCAAGGGGGATGCGGGATCCGGCGCCGGGACCGGCCACGCCCCGGCGCACACGGTCGACCTGAAGCGCATCCCCGACGTCGGCGACCGGTTGCGGGAGCAGATTCCGTCCGACTCCCGCCAGGTCGTCGCCGTCTACGGCGAAGGCCCGGACTCCGCGGACTCCGAGATCGTCCTGTACACGAAGGCCGGCTCCACCTGGGACCTGACCAGCAGTTGGGAGGGCCACAACGGGAAGAAGGGCTGGACCGCCGACCACCGGGAGGGCGACAAGCGCAGCCCCGTCGGGGTGTTCACGCTGACCGACGCGGGCGGCGCCCTAGCGGATCCCGGGGCCAGGCTGCCGTACACCCAGTCCGACTCCTTCCAGGCGCCCCGCTACTGGGCCGAGTCGCACTGGCACGACTTCGACTACGTCATCGCCATCGACTACAACAGGGTCAAGGGCACCGCGCCGAACGACCCGACCCGTCCCGAGGGGCAGACCAAGGGCGGAAGCATCTGGCTGCACATGGACCACGGCAGCGGTACGTCAGCGTGCGTGAGCCTGTCCAAGTCGGGCATGGAGTACCTGCTGCGCACGCTCGACCCGAATCAGCACCCTGTCGTGGTGATGGGGGACAAGGCGGACCTGAAGGCGTAGTCGTCGTGGCCGAATGAGGACCACCCACGAAGTGCGGCCCCGCATCCCCGCCAGAGGACCGCCAGGACGCGGACCGCATGCCCGGAGGGGAACCGCACGCCCGGAGGCGGACCATGCCGGATGGGGGCGGCCCGGGTGACGACCCATTGCGGGCCGGGGCAACTCCCCCGTAGAACACCGCACATGAGAAGACGGATCATCATGTCCATGCTCGCCGCGGTGACCCTGCTGGTGAGCACCTTCCTCGGAGCGGGATCGGCCTCGGCCGCCCAACTCGCCGACCCGCCCGCCGAGTTCGGCACCGACTGGCACGACCCCCTGACGGCCGCCCCGCCGGTCGCCAAGCCTGCCGGCCGGTCCTGCGAAGTGACGCTCGCCCAGGCGCAGTTCCGCGACTTCACGCCCTACAAGGGCACGTACACGCCGCCGGACGGCTGCGGCGACCGGTGGAGCAAGGTCGTGCTGCGGCTCGACGGCAAGGTCAAGGGGCGGCAGTTCGACCGGCTCGGCTATCTGCACGTCGGGGGCGTCGAGATCCTTCGTACGTCGACCCCGGAGCCCTCCCCCGACGGTATCGAGTGGTCCGTCGAGAAGGACGTGACGCGCTACAGCGACACCTTCCGGCAAGGCCGCGACGTCGAGATGCTCATCGGCAACGTCGTCGACGACACGTACACCGGGGTGATCGACGTCAAGGCGACGCTGACCTTCTACGCCGCCCAGGGCAAGGCCGCCCGGACACCCGACCGCGTCCTCACGCTCCAGAACGGCACGCTCACCACCCCGCGCAACAGCGAGCGCATCGTCGCCGAGGTGTACGCGACCGGCTCGGGCGGCGGCTGCGAAGAGTACTGGTATCTGACGGTGCCCGACGCCGCGCCGTACTCCTGCAAGGCCGATCACGGTCCCTACCGCGAGGTGCAGATCAAGGTCGACGGCCAACTCGCCGGAATCGCCGAGCCGTTCCCGACCGTGTGGACGGGCGGCTGGTCCAACCCCTTCCTCTGGTACGTGATTCCGGGCCCGCGGGCCTTCGACATCAAGCCCATCGAGTACGACCTGACGCCGTTCGCGGGGTTGCTCAACGACGGCCGCCCGCACCAGGTCGACGTCTCCGTCGTCGGCGTTCCCGAGGGGCAGACCGGCTGGAGTGCCCCGGTCAACGTCCTTGTCTGGCAGGACACGCACCGCGAGCACGTCACGGGCGCGCTCACCGAGGTCAGGGCCGGTGACATCGCCAACTCCTCGACATACACGCCCGGTTCGGAGCAGCGCCTCGACACCGACGGCGGCCACCGGCTGACCGTCGCCGGATACGTCGACACCTCGCACGGCCGGGTGAGGACGACCGTCAGCCGGGCGCTCGCGAACACCTCCGTGCACCGTTGGACCGACGGCGAGAGCACCGACGGCCTCAAGGCCACCTGGAGCGACGACGAGAGCGTCACCGTCGACGGACGTGGACCGGCCCGGACGACGCGCACGCACCGCACGTACACCATGGACGGCACGACAACCCTCGGCGCGGACGACCGGCTGCGCACCGTCCTGACGCTCGGCGACCGGGCGGCGGTCGTCGAGACGAGCGGCGGCCGACGCACCGCGTGGTCCCGGCTCGACGACACCTACACGGGCGACGCGACGTATACGGCGAACGTGCCGCGCGATCAACGCCATGCGGTCGGCACGACGAGCGAGCGCTACCGGCTGTACGGCTCGAACGGCTGCTACGACCGCAGTCTGACTACCGTTCAGGGAGTGCTCACCCAGGACCGCAGGGACTGCTGAGGGAGACCGCGACTGCTGGGGCGGAACAAGTCGCACGTTGAATGATTTACACGGGCGTCACACGGAGGTAGCCACCGGAATCATCGCCTCCTCAATAGTGAGCGGCGCGGAAGTGCTTTTCCGCATACAGGAATCCCCCCGGAGGAGTGCCCCGTGCCGCCGTCTGTATCGTCCCCGCGTCGCGTCGCACGCATACTGCGTACCTCACTGTTCGCGCAGGTCGCCTGCGCCCTCGTGCTCGGAATCGTCGTCGGGAAGCTGTGGCCCGACGTGGCCACGGACCTCTCGCCGCTCGGCGACGGTTTCACACGACTCATCAAGACGATCATCTCGCCGCTCGTGTTCTGCGTGGTCGTCGTCGGCATCGCCAAGGCCGGTGACCTGAAGGCGTTCGGCCGGATCGGGCTCAAGGCCCTGATCTGGTTCGAGGTCGCCTCCACGGTGGCCCTGCTCATCGGCCTGGTCGCTGCCAACGTTGTCCAGCCCGGCTCGGGGATGCACGTCGACCCGTCCACGCTCGACACGTCGGCGGTCGACGCGAAGACGGGCGGCGGCTCGCTGCCCTCGACCACCGAGTTCATCGTCAACGCGCTTCCCACCAGTTTCATCGGCGCCTTCGCCGAGAACTCGCTGCTCCAGGTGCTGATTCTGGCCTGCCTGGTGGGCGCCGCGCTGCTGCACCTCGGCCACACCAAGGTGCCGCAGGTCCTGCCCGCCATCGAGCAGGCCCAGGAGATCATCTTCGCGATCGTCAGCTTCGTCATGCGACTCGCCCCGATCGCCGTGTTCGGTGCGATGGCCGTGCTGATCGGCCAGTACGGGCTCGGCGTGATCGAGACGTACGCGAAGCTGATCATCCTGTGCTACGCCGCTGCCGCGCTGTTCATCGCGCTGCTCGCCGTCGCTCTGCGGCTGGTCACCGGACTGAGCCTGTGGAAGTTCCTGCGCTACATCCGCGAGGAGATGCTCCTCGCGCTCGGCACCGCCTCCACCGAGTCCGTCCTGCCGCGCGTGATGCAGAAGCTGCGCAAGGCCGGCGCCCGCGACGACGCCGTGGGCCTGGTGCTGCCGACGGGGTACTCCTTCAACCTCGACGGCGCCTCGCTCTACCTGTCCATCGGCACGCTGTTCATCTCCCAGGCTGTGGGCGTGGACCTCAGCCTGAGCCAGCAGATCACCGTGGTCCTGGTGCTCATGCTCACCAGCAAGGGCATGGCGGGCATCCCCGGTTCGGCCTTCCTCGCCCTGTCCGCCACCGCCTCCTCGCTCGGGGCCATCCCCGCCGGCGCCGTCGCCCTGTTGCTCGGTGTGGACCGCATCATGGACTCGATGCGCGTCGTGACGAACCTGCTCGGCAACTGCGTCGCCGTCTTCGCCGTGTCCCGTTGGGAGGGCGCGCTGGACCTGGAGCGGGCGAGGAAGGTGCTGGACGGCGAGGTCGTGCCCGCATCCGAAGCCGAGGAGCCGGACGCGGCAGAGAAGGCCACGGACACGGCTGGCGAGACCCCGAAGGCCGTGGTCCCCGCCCAGTCGGCCAAGGAGCCCGCATCCGAGGCCAGTTGACGGACCAGGTGACTGTTCAGTTGCTCGGATGATGATCCGGACGGGTCGCGCGCTCCAGCTCCAGCAGGACGGAGCGGTAGCCGCGGCCCGTCGCGTGGTCCATGCCCACCTCGCACATACGGTTCGCGGAGAGGTACGCGTCGAAGGTCCGGGAGGCGACGAACGCCGCCTCCTTGCGCGTGGCCGACTCGGTGAGCTCCTTGTGCAGCATGCCGCGATCGCCCGCGAAGGCGCAGCACCCGGCGTCGTCCGGCACGACCACCTCGTCGGCGCAGGCCTCGGCGAGGGTGCGCAGCGCTGCCTCGTCGCCCAAGTGGCGCATGGAGCAGGTGGGATGGAGCACCGCGGAGTCCACGGTGCGGTGCACGGCGAGGCGGGGGAGCAGCTCCTCGGCGGCCCACACCAGGGAGTCGACGATCGTCAGCTCCCGGTGCAACTCCCGGTTGTCGGCGGTGAGATACGGCACGACCTCGTGCGCGAGGCCGAGCGTGCAGGAGGAGGCGTCCACGACGAGCGGCAGCGTGCCGCCCGCCGTCCAGCCCCAGGCGGCCTCGACGACGCGGTTGGCCATGACCGCGTTGCCCGCGTCGTAGCCCTTGGAGTGCCAGATCGTCCCGCAGCACGTGCCCGCCACATCGTCCGGAATCCAAACCGGCCTCCCCGCGCGCGTGGAGAGCGCCACGACGGCGCGGGGGAGTGACACATCACCGGGGCTGGCGAAGATGCGGTTGACGCAGGCCGGGTAGTAGACGGCGACGGCGCCCACGCGTGCGGTGTGCGGCCTTTTGTGAGAGGCCGCACCAGGGATGCCGGTCAGCCACTCGGGCACGAGATCGGGCCGCAGCACCTTGCGCGCCGCGCGCGTCAGGGCCGTCACCCACCGGTCGTCGAGACGGCTCGCGGCGGCCACGGCCAGCCGGGCCGACGCCTCGACGGCCCCGAAGTGGCGCGCGGCCAGCGCCGCCGCCCTCTCCTCGCGCGGTGAGTGCAGTGCGTGCCGGAAGTCCTTCATCAGCGCGCCGGTGTCGATGCCCACCGGGCAGGCGATCCGGCACGTCGAGTCGCCCGCGCAGGTGTCCACCGCCTCGTACCCGTACGCCTCCAACAGGCCGTTCTCCACCGGGGAGCCGTCCGGCTGGCGCATCATCTCCCGGCGCAGCATGATGCGTTGGCGCGGTGTGGTCGTCACATCCTTGCTGGGACAGGTCGGTTCGCAGAAACCGCACTCGATGCACGGGTCGGCGATCGGCTCGACGCGCGGGATCGTCTTCAGGCCACGCAGATGCGCCCGGGGGTCGCGGTCGAGCACGATGCGCGGCGCGAGCACCCCGTCGGGATCGATCAGCTGCTTCGTGCGCCACATCAACTCCGTGGCCCTGGGACCCCATTCGAGCTCCAGGAACGGCGCGATGTTGCGTCCGGTGGCGTGCTCCGCCTTCAGCGAGCCGTCGAACCGCTCGACGGTGAGGCGGCAGAACTCGTCCATGAAGGCCGCGTACCGCTCCACATCGGTGGGCTGCGCCGCGTCGAAGGCGAGCAGGAAGTGCAGATTGCCGTGCGCCGCATGTCCGGCGACCGCCGCGTCGAAACCGTGCCGCGTCTGCAGGTCGAGCAGTGCCTCGCAGGCCTCGGCGAGTCGCCCGGGCGGCACCGCGAAGTCCTCGGTGATCAGCGTGGTGCCCGAGGGGCGCGCGCCGCCGACCGCGGTGACGAACGCCTTGCGCGCCTTCCAGTAGCCCGCGATCGTCTTCGGGTCCCGGGTGAAAGTGTTGGTCACCGAGGCGGCGGGCGCGACGAGTTCGACCCCTTCGAGCACCCGGTCGGCCGCCTCCTCGTACGCCTCCTGCCGAGTCGCGTCCGCGGCGCGGAACTCCACGAGGAGCGCGGCCGTCGACCGGGGCAGACCGGCCCAGTCCGCGGGCACGCCCTCGACGCGGACGGAGGCGCGCAGTGTGTTGCCGTCCATCAACTCCACGGCGCGTGCGCCCGCTTCGTTGAAGAGCGGCACGGCGGCCGCCGCCGCGGGCAGGGACGGGAAGAAGAGCAACCCCGCGGTGACGCACCGGTCCAGCGGCAGCGTGTCGAAGACGACCTCCGCGATGAAGCCGAAGGTTCCCTCGGAGCCGACCATCAGGCCGCGCAGGACCTGCACCGGCGTCGAGCCGTCCAGGAACGCGTCCAGGCGGTAGCCGTTGGTGTTCTTGATCGCGTACTTGGCGCGGATCCTGGCGACCAGCTCCGGGTCCGCCTCGATCTCCGCCTTGAGCTCCATCAGCCCGACGCACAGGGCGGGTTCGGCGTGCGCGAGCTGCTCGTCGGCGTCCGCCTCAGCCGTGTCGACGACCGTGCCGGTGGGCAGCACGAAGGTGAGCGAGGCGAGGGTGCGGTAGGAGTTGCGGGTGGTGCCCGCCGTCATGCCGGAGGCGTTGTTGGCGACCACCCCGCCGAGCGTGCAGGCGATCGCGCTGGCCGGGTCGGGGCCGAGCACGCGCCCGTGGCGGGCGAGCGCGGCGTTGGCGCGGGCGACGGTCGTGCCGGGCCCGATGCGCGCCCGCTCGCCACCGCTGAGGACCTCGACCCCCGTCCAGTGCCGGCGGACGTCGACGAGGATGTCCTCGCCCTGCGCCTGCCCGTTGAGGGAGGTCCCGGCCGCGCGGAAGACGACCTCGCGGCCCCTGCCGTGCGCGTACGACAGGATCGCCGACACGTCGTCGATGTCCTCGGGGACCACCACGACCTGCGGGACGAACCGGTAGGGGCTGGCGTCGGAGGCGTAGCGGACGAGGTCCGAGACCTTGGTGAGCACCTTGTCGGCGCCGAGCAGAGCGGCAAGGTCGCTGCTCAGCGGCTCGGGCGTGCCCCCGGCGCGGTCCTCGGGCACCCGGTCGGGCGCGGGCGTCTCGGGGCGGGCGGCAGGGCGCAGCGCGTCCGGGTCCGGCTCCAGCAGGGGCATCCCGCACTCCTCACACCAGATGGCTCAGCAGCGGCGCTCCATCTCGGGGCTGCCGTCGATCAGGGTGTCCAGCAGCCCGCCGAGCACCTCGCGCTGCTCGTCCGTCAACGGAGCCAGGATCTCCTCCGCCGCCGACCGGCGCGCGCCGCGCAGCTCCCCCAGAGCCTTGCGGCCCTCGTCCGTGACCTCGATCCGGATCACCCGCCGGTTGGTGGGGTCGGGGACGCGGCGCACCTTGCCGCTCGCCTCCAGGCCGTCGACCAGCGTGGTCACGGCCCGGGGCACCACCTCCAGCCGCTCGGCCAGATCGGCCATGCGGGGCGGTGAGCCGTAGTGCGCGAGGGTACGCAGCAGCCGGGACTGCGCCGGGGTGATGCCGAGACCGCGGTGCTCCAGATGGCGCTTCTGGATGCGGTGCACGCGGCGGGTCAGCCGCAGCAGCTGCTCGGCGAGCAGGCCGTCGGCGTCGGGGGTGCTCATGCCGGGAACAATATCAGGACCTTATTCATTGTGAGTATAGGTAACAATGAGCTAAGCTCCGTCAATCCGATTCAGCTCACCTTCGTAGGAGCCCATTGCACCCCGACAAACCCACCTGGACCCCTTCACCCGCCGAGGCCGAACAGCCGCGGCAGGTGCGCCGCATCCTGAAGCTCTTCCGCCCCTATCGCGGCCGGCTCACGATCGTCGGCCTGCTCGTCGGCGCCGCCTCCCTCGTCTCCGTCGCCACGCCCTTCCTGCTGAAGGAGATCCTGGACGTCGCGATCCCCGAGGGCCGCACCGGGCTGCTGAGCCTGCTCGCGCTCGGCATGATCCTCAGCGCCGTCCTCACCAGCGTCTTCGGCGTCCTGCAGACCCTGATCTCCACGACCGTCGGCCAGCGCGTCATGCACGACCTGCGCACCGCCGTCTACGGCCGGCTCCAGCGGATGTCGCTCGCCTTCTTCACCCGGACCCGCACCGGAGAGGTGCAGTCCCGCATAGCCAACGACATCGGCGGGATGCAGGCGACCGTCACCTCGACCGCCACCTCGCTGGTCTCCAACCTCACCAGCGTGGTCGCCACCATCGTCGCCATGGTCGCCCTCGACTGGCGCCTGACCCTGGTCTCGCTGCTCCTGCTGCCGGTCTTCGTGTGGATCAGCCGCCGCGTCGGCAACGAACGCAAGAAGATCACCACCCAGCGTCAGAAGCAGATGGCCGTGATGGCCGCGACGGTCACCGAGTCGCTCTCCGTGAGCGGCATCGTGCTCGGCCGCACGATGGGCCGCTCCGACTCGCTCACGCGCGACTTCTCGGAAGAGTCCGAGCGCCTGGTGGACCTCGAGGTGCGGTCGAACATGGCGGGGCGCTGGCGGATGTCCGTCATCGGCGTCGTCATGGCCGCCATGCCCGCCGTCATCTACTGGACCGCGGGCATGGCCCTCCAGGTCGGCGGCCCGTCCATCTCGCTCGGCACGCTCGTCGCGTTCGTCTCGCTCCAGCAGGGCCTGTTCCGGCCGGCGGTCAGCCTGCTCTCCACCGGCGTCCAGATCCAGACCTCGCTGGCGCTCTTCCAGCGCATCTTCGAGTACCTCGACCTGCCCATCGACATCACCGAGCCCGAGCAGCCGGTCCATCTCGACCAGGTCAAGGGCGAGATCCGCTTCGAGGACGTCGAGTTCCACTACGACGACAGGAGCGGCCCCATCCTGGCGGGCATCGACGTCGCCGTGCCCGCCGGCGGCAGCCTCGCCGTGGTCGGCCCCACCGGATCCGGCAAGTCCACGCTCAGCTATCTGGTGCCGCGTCTCTACGACGTCACGGGCGGCCGCGTCACACTCGACGGGGTGGACGTGCGCGACCTCGACTTCGACACGCTCGCCCGCGCGGTCGGCGTCGTCTCCCAGGAGACGTACCTCTTCCACGCCTCGGTCGCGGAGAACCTGCGCTTCGCCAAGCCCGACGCCACCGACGAGGAACTGCACGAGGCGGCGAAGGCGGCCCAGATCCACGACCACATCACGTCGCTGCCCGACGGGTACGACACGATGGTCGGCGAGCGCGGCCACCGGTTCTCCGGCGGTGAGAAGCAGCGCCTCGCCATTGCCCGCACCATCCTGCGCGACCCGCCTGTGCTCATCCTCGACGAGGCGACGAGTGCTCTGGACACCCGCACCGAACACGCCGTGCAGGAGGCCATCGACGCGCTGTCGGCCAACCGCACCACGCTCACCATCGCGCACCGGCTGTCCACCATTCGGGGCGCCGACCAGATCGTGGTCCTCGACGCCGGGCGCGCGGTCGAACGCGGCACGCACGAGGAGCTGTTGGGGCAGGAGGGGCGGTATACGGCCCTGGTCCGCAGGGACGCCCAACTGGAGCCAACAAGATGACGATATGCCGGGTTTGTAGGCATTAGCGGGTTACCGTGCCCGCATGCAGATGAACACTCCGCCACGGAGCACGATTCGACTGACGCGCCGGGGCCGGACCGCCCTCATCGCGACCGGAGCCGTCGTGGCGGCCACCGCCGTGGCGGTGCCGCTGCTCAGCGTGGAGAGCGGGGACACAAAGCCCACATCCCTCGTGATCCCGGAGGGCTGGCGCTCCGGACAGGTGTACGACGCCGTCGACAAGGCGCTCACCATGCCCTCCGGCACCACCAAGAAGGCCCTCGGCAAGGCCCACCTGAAGCTTCCGAACGACGCGGAGGGCAACCCGGAGGGGTACCTCTTCCCGGCGACCTATCCGCTCGGCAAGAAGGCGACTCCCGAGTCCCTGCTGTCGTTCATGGTCGACACCGCGAACAAGAAGTTCAACGGGGCGCCGATCGCCGCCGGAGCGCAGCGCAACGCGATGAACGTCTACCAGGCGGTCACCGTCGCGAGCATCGTCCAGGCGGAGGCGGCCACCAAGGAGGACATGGGCAAGGTCGCCCGGGTCATCTTCAACCGTCTGGAGCGCGGGATGCCGCTGCAGATGGACTCCACCATCAACTACGCGCTGAACCGCTCCACGCTGGACACCACGCAGCAGGACACCCGGCTCGACAGCCCCTACAACTCCTACCAGCGCATGGGTCTTCCGCCCACTCCGATCGCCAACCCTGGCGAGGAGGCGATGCGCGCCGCGATCAACCCGACGCCGGGCGACTGGCTGTACTTCGTCACGGTCAAGCCGGGCGACACACGGTTCACGGCGAGCTACGAGGAGCAGCAGAAGAACGTCGCCGCGTTCAACGCGCAGCGCAAGAGCGGGTCGCCTGCGAAGTGAGCCGAGGGGGCATCACGCGGTGACCGGCTCTCCGGTCAGCAGCCGCCTGATGTCCCGTACGGCCGCCCGCCCGGCCCGGTTCGCGCCGATCGTGCTGGCCGACGGCCCGTACCCCACCAGATGAATGCGGGGATCGGCGACCGCGCGGGTCCCCTCCACACGGATGCCGCCACCCGGCTCGCGCAGCTTCAGCGGTGCCAGGTGGTCGATGGCGGCGCGGAAACCGGTCGCCCACAGAATGACGTCGGCGTCCACGCGCCGCCCGTCGTCCCACGCGACGCCGTCCGGAACGATGCGATCGAACATCGGCTGCCGGTCCAGGACGCCATCCTCGATCGCCTGCCGGATCGCGTCGTTCAGCGGGAGCCCGGTCACCGACACGACGCTCTTCGGCGGCAGCCCCTGGCGGACCCGTTCCTCGACGAGCGCGACGGCCGCACGGCCGATGTCCTCGCTGAAGGGACCCTCACGGAAGACGGGCGGTCGCCGCGTCACCCAGGTGGTGGCGGCCGCGTACGGCGCGATCTCCATCAGGTGCTGGGTGCCGGACGCGCCACCCCCCACGACGACCACGCGCTGCCCCGCGAACTCCTCGGGGCCGGGGTACTGCGCGGTGTGCAACTGCCGCCCCCGGAAGGTCTCCTGCCCCGGATAGCGCGGCCAGAAAGGCCGGTCCCAGGTGCCCGTCGCGTTGATCAGCGCCCGCGCGGACCAGACGCCATCGGACGTCTCCACGAGCAGCCGGCCTCCCTCGCCCTCCCGTACGGCGAGTACGTCGACCGGCCGCCGCACCCGCAGGTCGAAGCGGTGCTCGTACGTGTCGAAGTACTCGGCGATCACCTCGGAGGACGCGCGCGCTGGGTCCGCGCCCGTCAGCTCCATGCCCGGCAGCGCGTGCATCCCGTGCACCTTGCCGTACGTCAGCGACGGCCAGCGGAACTGCCAGGCGCCGCCCGGGCGAGGCGCGTGGTCCAGGACGACGAAGTCGCGCTCCGGCTCGAAGCCGGTGCGCCGCAGGTGATAGGCGCTGGAGAGTCCGGCCTGACCAGCGCCTATGACGACGACATCGACTTCGCGTGTCTGCACCCCGGTGTTGTTCACGCTTCTACTAACCGGGGCGGGGGTGCGGATCTTCCCGCCGGGCGCTGATGCCCGGCGCAAAGACCGTCAGCGGCCGCTCCCCACCAGAAGCGGCGCACCGCTCGCCGTCGTCGTACGCGGCAGCAGACCGCGAGCCGCCAGATCCGGGATCACGCCCTCCCCGAACCAGTACGCCTCCTCCAGGTGCGGATAGCCGGAGAGCACGAAGTGCTCGACGCCCAGCGCGTGATACTCCTCGATCCGGTCGGCGACCTCGGCATGGCTGCCGACCAGCGCGGTGCCCGCGCCACCCCGGACGAGGCCCACGCCCGCCCACAGGTTCGGAGAGATCTCCAGCTTGTCGCGGGAGCCGCCGTGCAGCGCCAGCATGCGCTGCTGGCCCACCGACTCACTGCGCCCGAGAGCCGCCTGCGCGGCCGCGATCGTGTCCCCGTCGAGGTCGTCGAGCAGCCGGTTCGCCGTCGACCACGCCTCCGCCGACGAGTTGCGCGACAGGGTGTGCAGCCGGATCCCGAACCGGACCCTGCGCCCCTCGCGCTCGGCGAGCGAGCGAATCCAGTCGATCTTCTCCTTCACCTGAGCCGGAGGCTCGCCCCAGGTCAGATACACATCCGCGTGCCGGGCCGCGACCGGCCCCGCGGCAGCCGACGAACCGCCGAAGAAGATCTCCGGCAACGGGTCCGGCGGCAGCGCCGTCAGCCCGCCCTCGACCTGGTAGTGCGCCCCGTCGAAGTCGTAGGGCTGCCCGCCCCACACCCCGCGCACCACCGACAGGAACTCGTCCGTACGCGCATAGCGGCGGTCGTGGTCGAGGTGGTCGCCGAAACGGCGCTGCTCGGCGGAGTCGCCCCCGGTGACCACGTTCAGGAGCAGCCGTCCGCGCGTGATGCGCTGATACGTCGCCGCCATCTGCGCGGCGAGCGTCGGCGAGATCACGCCCGGCCGGAACGCCACCAGGAACTTCAGCCGCTCGGTGTGCTGCGCGAGCGCCACCGTCGTCAGCCAGGCGTCCTCGCACCAGGTGCCCGTCGGTGTGAGCACCGCCTCGAAGCCCAACTGCTCGGCGGCCTTGGCGATTTGGGCCAGGTACTCGATGTCGGGCGCGCGCACCCCGCTGACCGGCCGCGTCCGGTCGACCGGGTTGGACGCATACGCGTGCCGGTCCACGAGGGTGCGGCCGTCGCCGCCCGTCGGCAGGAACCAGTGGAGATGGACGGTCATGTCACGAGTCCTTCGGGGCGCGGGCGGCAGTGGTGGACGGCGGCAGATCGCCGTTGAACCGGTCGTCCACGTAGTCGGCGAAGTCAACCTTGTTCGGGATGAGCTTCAGTTCGGTGAACGTGTCGGCGATCTGCTGCTCGGAGGCGATCAGCGGCTTGTCGATGGCGACCGGGATCCGGCTGGCGTTGCTGCGCTTCACCGAGGCCAGCGCCACGTCGTACGGGAGCCCGGTGTCCTTCGCCCAGACCTTGGCCCACTCCTCCTGGTGGTCGTAGACCCAGTTCTGGGCGCGCCGCAGCCGCTCCAGGTAGTCCTTGATCGCGGCGGCCTTCTTCGTGTCCTTGAGTGCGTTCGGCGCCGCCACCTGGAAGTTGAGGCCGTTGACGACGCCCTCACCGGTGGTGAGGACGCGGCCCTGCTTGGCCTGGAGGACCTGCGAGGTGTACGGGTCCCACACCGCCCATGCGTCGACCCTGCCGCTGGTGAACGCGGCCAGCGCGTCGGCGGGCTGGAGGTACTTGACGTTGACGTCGCTCAGCTGGAGCCCGGCCTCCTTGAGTGAGGCGACGAGCTGGTAGTGCGCGGACGAACCCTGCGCCACGGCAACCGACTTGCCCTTGAGCTCCTCGGCCTTCTTCAGCGACGACCCCTTCGGTACGAGGATGGCCTCACCCTTGGACGCCCCGTGCCAGGCGGCCACCACCGAGATCTTCGAGCCCGCGCCGGCGGCGAAGACGGGCGGTGTGTTGCCGACGCCGCCGATGTCCACGGCCTTGGCGTTGACGGCCTCCAGAAGCGGCGGACCGGAGGTGAACGTCGACCACTTGATCTTGTAGTTGAGGTTCTTGAGCTCCCCGGCGGCCCGCAGCACCGCCTCCGAACCGCCCTTCTGGTCGCCGACGTTGAGGGTGAGGGAACCCTTGCCGTCGGTTCCGCCACCCGTCGAGGTGTCGGCGGCCGAGTTCCCGCCGCAGGCGGAGAGGAGCAGGGCCAGGGGGAGGAGCAGGGCGGCGGGGACGAGGCGTCGTCGCATGACGGATCCGTTCGGTTGGTTCAGGTGTGGGTGAGCGTGAGGGGCAGGGGCAGGGTGAAGGCGGGTCGGGTCGGGTCGGGGGAGGGGAGCCGGGGTCCAAGGAGGCGCCGGTGGTCCTGAGTTCAGGCGGCTGCGGCTGCGGTGTCGACGCCGAGCCGTTCCAGCAGCCCGGCGCGCAGCTCCGCGAACCGGGGGTCGGTGATGTCGCGCGGGCGCTCCAGGTCGACCTGTGTCTCGTACGCGATGACACCGTCGTCCATCACGAGGACGCGGTCGGCGAGCAGCACCGCCTCCTCGACGTCATGCGTGACCAGCAGCACGGCGCAGCCGCGGCGTTGCCACAACTCGCCCACCAGGCGCTGTGCCTTGATACGGGTGAGCGCGTCGAGCGCGCCGAACGGCTCGTCGAGCAGCAGCAGATCGGGCTCGGGGACCAGGGCGCGGGCGAGGGAGGCGCGCTGTGCCTCGCCGCCGGAGAGGGTCTTGGGCCAGGCGTCCGAACGGTGCGTGAGACCGACCTCGGTCAACGCCTGTTCCGCTATGGCGCGTTCGGGCTTCCCGGGCAGGCCGAGCAGCACATTGCGCCACACCTTCTTCCACGGCATCAGCCGGGGCGCCTGGAACGCGACGGCCTTGCGGCGCGGGACGAGAACGGTGCCCTCGATGTCGCGGTCCAGCCCGGCGAGGATGCGCAGCAGCGTGGATTTGCCGCAGCCGCTGCGGCCCAGCAGGGCCACGAACTCGCCCTGCTTCACGTCGAGTTGGAGGTCGCTGATGACGGCACGTCCGTCGAAGCTGCGGGTGAGCCCTTCCACGCGTACCGCGGATGCGCGGGCAGCGGTGGACGTGAGTCCGTCGGGCGCGGTGTTCTTGTCGAGCGGCACGGTGCTCACCGGCCCGTGAACGTCGGTCGCCATTGCAGCAGGAGCCTTTCGAGGGAGCGGACGATGAAGTCGGCGAGCAGGCCGAGGAAGGCGTAGACGATCAGGCAGACCACGATCACGTCGGTCCGCAGGAAGTCGCGCGCCTGCACCATGAGGAAGCCGATTCCGGCGTCCGCGTTGATCTGCTCGGCGAAGACGAGCGCCAGCCAGGCGATGCCGAGCGAGTAGCGAAGTCCGGTCATGGCGCCGGGCAGCGCACCCGGCAGGACGACATGCCGGACCAATCCCCACCGGGAGAGCCCGAGGGACTCCCCGGCTTCGATGAGTTGGGAGTCGACTCCGCGGATGCCGGCGTAGACGTTGAGGTAGAGCGGGAAGGACACGCCGAGCGTGATGATGGCGATCTTCGGTGCCTCGCCGATGCCGAACCAGATGATGAACAGCGGGATCAGCCCGACGAAGGGAACGGTCCGCAGCATCTGCACGCTCGCGTCCACGAGATCCTCGCCGATCCGGAACAGCCCGGAGACCAGGGCGAGTCCGGTGCCGACGACGGTGCCGAGCAGCAGCCCGAACGCGACGCGCTGCAACGAGACGCCCATGGCGTTCGGCAGTGAACCGTCGGAGATCAGATCGCTGCCGACCCGCGCGATGGTTCCCGGTGAGGCGAGCACATCGGAGGTCAACACCCCTGTGCTGCTGAGGAGTTGCCACAGAGCGAGCAGCAGGACGGGGCCGGAGGTGCGGCGCAGCCAGCGGGGGACCCGGGTGTGCCGGGTGGAGGCGGGGACGAGGGTGACGAGTTCCGGCGGAGTCCGGTCGGAGGTGACCACATCCGATGGCGCTATGGGCGATATATCCGGCTTGGAAGAGCTGGGCGGGGCGTGGCTGATGCTCATGAGGGCTCCACGGGAGGAGAGCGACCGGAGAGGAATGCGCCGGGGTGCCGCCGCGTCGGGAGGTCCGCGTCAGGTGGTCGACGTGGAATCAGACGTGCGGGTAGGGCGAAGCCCAGGCGAAAGCGGGAGGGAAGAGGAGAAGGGCGTCAGCAGCCGCGGCGACACGCGGCGGAGGCCACCCGCAGCAGGTCGATGTGACCGCGCGTGGTGAGCAGAACTGAACGCAACATGCGGCAGAAAGTAGCCAGCTGGTCCGTGCACGGTCAATGGCGTCTCGCGGACTGGACCTCTGATATCGCCGAACGGACGGTCGCTCAGGCAGGGAACCCGGCGCATGGGCGAGGATGGATGCATGTCCGATGCTTTCAGCACCCGTGTCCTGAACGTCGCCACAGGCTCATCGGAGCGGGTCGTCGACCTCACCCGCGATTGCGAGGCCTTCCTCCGGGAGACGGCGGCCGGTCGCGACGGCCTGCTCAATATCTACGTGCCCCACGCAACCGCCGGCATCGCCATCATCGAAACCGGCTCCGGCAGCGACGACGACCTCCTCGCCGTCCTCCACTCGCTGCTCCCCGCCGACGACCGCTGGCAACACCGCCACGGCGCCCCCGGCCACGGCCGCGACCACGTACTCCCGGCCCTCGTCCCGCCCCACGCGACACTGCCGGTGCTGGGCGGGCGGCTGGAGCTGGGGACCTGGCAGTCCGTGTGTCTGGTCGACACCAACATCTCCAATGCCAACCGTCATGTGAGGTTGAGCTTCCTGGGATGAACGAGACCGTCCTGGGGGTGGCGGCCGAAACTCCTCACGCTTCGATGCGGAACAGGAGTTGGCGATGCCACATGTCACCTGGGGCGAGACCGAACAACCCAACGACGGATGCGGAAAGTGCCTGCTGGGAGGTCTCGGGCGCGACCGATCCCGTGACGCGCCCCAAGCCGGGGCCTGGCTGCGTGATGAGCGGGGCCCCTGTGATGGGGCGCCCAGATGGAACTGCGGGCGATCCAACGCCGGAACCGTGACGCCACGATCAAGATGCGAGTCGCTGGGAGGACGAAGCAGAAACCCTCGTACGGCTTCCGGCACGTCCGCACCGTCATGGGCGGGAAGGCCGATCGTGTTGAACTCCACCCGCACGCGGCAGAGGTCATTCGGAATGTGGCTCGCCGGATGCTCGCCGACCCGGAGAACGTCACGCCGAGCAGTGAAGCCGCCCGCCTCAATCGTGAGGGTGAGCTGGCCCCGGAAGATCACCTCGCGGTGATGTACGGGCGCGCCGCCCGGGGTCGGCTGTGATATCCGCAGAGCCTGAGCCGCCGTTCCAACCGGCCATACCTGCTCACTGTCACCCTTGGGCCGAGAACCTCAGTAGCGCCCCTCTTGCCGCGGCAGGAGGGGGCCGAGCGGGCCGAGGTCGAGGTTCAGGTCTTCGGGGCTCAGGTCGTAGCGCTCGCGTAGTTCGGTCATGCGTTCGTCGAGGATCATGAGCGTCACGCCGATGCGTTCTTCCTGCTCCTCGGTCAGGTTGTTCTTTTCGACTCGGCGGATGGCCTGCCGTTCCATGAGCTGGCGCAGCAACTCCACGACGGTGAGTACCAGTCGGACGAGGTCGCGTTCGACCGTGTCCTTGTCCAGGTCGAGGCGTCGGGGCGCGGACTGTTCGGAGTCCGGTGCCGGTGTCGCCTGAGCGCCGAGGGGTAGCGGGCGTTCCGTGTCGAGAGGTGGGGGCGGTGTGTGCGAATCGGGGAGCCGGCTGAGTCCGGGTTCGTCGCGTGGTGTCACGTCAGGATTCCTTCCGTGGCCGCCTCGACCGAGGTGAGCAGGGCGCGCAGGGAGATGCGGACCAGTTCCACGTCGGCGATAGAGAGACTGAGGTCTCCCGCGATGACGACACCGCCGGCCAGGAGCCGGTCGAGGAGATCGACCAGAGCGACCTCTGCATGGGGCAGGCCCTCGGCCGTCACGGCGTCGTCTGCGGGATCACGGGTTCCGCCCTTTCGGCCGGTTCCTGCGGGGGAGAGGCGAACGAGTACGGGGCCCAGGGCCCGGTGATCTCAAGTCGGACGCCGACGGTCCCGGCCGCGAGCACCTCCACGCGGTCCTGGAAGCTCCGCGTGTGCTTTCGCGGGACAAGGTAGGCCGCGTTGACGACGTTCTCCCCCGGGTCCGCGGACAGAGCGGCCGACTGGGGACGATGATGCCGAATGTCAGTGACCAGGTTCGCTTCCGCGAGCGTACGATCCACTCGTGCGCCGAGGTCAGCGGCGGCCTGACGGGCCACATCGTGGCCGTCTCGGCTAGTGCGGCGGGCGCGCAGGTAGTCACGCCCGGAGCGTGGCCGGTCCCCCGAGGACGTGGCAGTGGTCGGGTGCGTGATCGACGGATGGGCATAGATCTTGACGCCCCACTCGTCGTGGCCCTCCAGCTGGTTCAAGGTTGTGCGGAAGTGGCCGTCGTCGGCGTGCAGGCGTCGCAGCAGGCTGGCGTCGTCGAGGTAAACCGTGGCCAGCCGGAGGGGTAGCACTGTCGTATGGGAAGCCAGTGCGGCGATCACCTGGTGATGGTCGCGGGCCAGGCGTTCCAGGTCGGTGATGTCGTCGAGCCGCTGTGCGACGGCCTCTTCGGTGAAGGCGTCGGAGGGTACGTCGCTGACGACTGCGACTGTGTCGGCGCCGCGCAGTATCCGTACTGGCAGCCCATCGACGCCGCGTAGTTCTCGGGCGGCCCGCTCGGCCGCCTCGTTCTGCAGCAGTACGGCGTACGCGTAGACCGCCTCGGTGCGGCCTGCCGGGCGCGGGGCTTCGGGCTCAGAGAGCATCGGGTTCCTTCAACCGGGCGTTGAGCGACTGGAGTTCGGCGAGAAGTCGGGCGTTCTCCGCGGCGAGTTCCTCCGCGCGGGCGAGGTCGGGTGACGGGGCGGGACGTACGGCTCGAGAGGACAGCGTCGGGTCGTGCTCCCACCAGTCGATGCCCATCTCGCGCGCGGTGTCGACCGAGACGATGAGCAACCGCAGTTTGATGGTGAGGAGTTCGATGTCGAGCAGGTTGATCTTGATGTCTCCTGCGATCACGACCCCTTTGTCGAGGACGCGTTCCAGGATGTCGGCCAGATTGCCTGCACCGCCCGGCTGGGGCGAGTGAGCACCTGCCCGCCGCACGAGGGCGTCGGTCACGGGGAGCCTTCCTGTAGTGCCGAACCTTCGAGGTCGGCCAGATCCGCGCCGTTGCCAGAGGCGATCTCTTCCAGACGATCCAGGAGTTCGTCCTCCCGAAGGCTGAACTCCTCCTCGGTGATGCGGCCGGCCAGCAGATCAGCCTCCAGTTCGGCCAGTTCACTGTGGAGGGGAGCCGGGTCGGCATACTGCCGCTCCGCCTCCTGCACCACCTGTTCGAGCACCCAGGCGACCCCGTGCAGCGGAGCCAGTGGCAGGCCGAGCAGGCTGCCCAGCAGACCCATACGGCGCTCTCCTTCCAGTCGGGAGGTGGCGGGGCGCGGTGCGGTGCGCGTCGCGCGGTCAGACGAAGCTGTAGGGCGGGAGAGGGCCCGTCACCCGGAGTTCCAACCCGTGTCCGAGGCTCTCGGCAACCTGGCCCACGGACGCGGCGAACGCATCCGCCTGCCCGCGTTCGATCAACAGACTCAGGTTCAGGAAGACCTCGCCCGTCGGATCACCCGCGGCGACGCGATGGGCCAGCGGCTCCAGTCGGCGGGTGATGTCCTGGGCGTGCTGCTCCTGTAGCGCCTCGACCCCGGCGGCGACGACCGTGCCGAGGGACACCTGGTCGTCGTGCGTCCCTGCGCCGTCCCGGGTGAGGGCGCTGAGGCGTCGGGCTTCGGCACTGTCGCGCAGGACATCCCGCAGGGCGGTGTCCTCGTCCTGCAGGGCCTTGACGTTGAACTCGACGCGGTCCTCGACCTCTCGGAGCCGATCGGTGAACAACGACTCCTGGTCCGCCAGCGCGCGGCGCACCGCGCCGTCGTCGGGGGCAAGTGTGCCGAAGCGCAGGGGCACCACGGCACCTGCGGCACCGAGCATCAGCAGCACGTTCTGATGGGCGATCAGATCCCGTCGCTTGGCGCGTAGTTGTGCCGGCGCCCGGCTGACGACGGCGGCCACCCGGGCGGTGCGTACCGCCCGCAAGGGCGCGGGCGACGCCCCGATTCCGGTGGCCCCGTGGACCGGCAGCGGGTGGTCGGCGTCCGTGATCGCATAGAGGTAGAGGGGCATCCGTCAGGCCTTCCCGTCCTGCGGTCCCTTGGCCTTGCCACCGGGGGTCTTGTCGGGTGCGACGGTGGTGTCCTCCTCGTGGCGGGCCTCGGTCGAAGCAGGGGCGTCGATCACCTGCTGCACGGTGGCGTCGGCGCTGTGCGCCGCGGGATCCGCGACCGGGACCGCGGCACTGGCCGCCGGGGCGGCAGCGCTCACCACGGTCGCCGCTGTCGGGGCGACGGCTCCCACGACGGTGCCGGCCGTCTGGCCCGCTGCGCCGACCACTCCGCCGACGGTCGGTGCCACGCTGTGGACCAGCCCCCCGACGGTCGGTGCCACGCTGTGGACCAGCCCCCCGACGGTCGGTGCCACGCTTTGGACCAGCCCCCCGACGGTCGGTGCCACGCTTTGGACCAGTCCCCCGACGGTCGGGGCCGCGTTTTGAACCAGTCCCCCGACGGTCGGGGTGACGGCGCCGACGACGCCACCGACGGTCTGCCCGACCGTCCCGACCGCCTGTTCCACCGTCTGTCCGAGGTTCCCGACAACTGGGACCGCGGCACCGGTGCCGGGCTGCCAGGCGGTGCCGGGCTGCCCCTGCATGACGACAGTGCCGGGAGCAGGAACTGCCGCGACGCCCGGCGAGACAGGCGCCGGCGTTCCGGATGCCACGGCAGTGGGCAGGGCCGGCGTGAACAGCGCGGGCGCCGGAGCCACCACGGGAGTACCGCGGTTCTCCAGATCGAGGCGATTGGTCGCCGCGGCGAAGCGCAGGTAGGTGTCGACGCTGGCGATGACAATGCGGATGTCGACGCGCAGGATCTCGATGCCGATCACCGACACTCGGATGAAGACATCGATCACGAGTCCGCGGTCAAGGATCAGGTCGAGGATGTCGTAAAGGCCCCCGTCGGTCTTCTGGGCGCGGGGTGCGGCGGTCTGGGCGAGCACGGTCATCGGAGAGGTCCCCTCTGAGAGGTGGGGCGAAGGCGTGCGGGGCGGTTGTCGGCGATGGGCCGTTGCCCGATCGACGTACGGCAACTGGACGGAGGGCCCGGACCGGCGCAACCGGGTCAGGAGGCGAGGACGTCGCAGACATGGCCGCCGCGACAGCAGGCGGAGCATTCATGCACAGAGGTCTGCGTCGCGCGGAGGGAAGCGATGCACCGGCAACTCGGCCGCTGCGCGGGGTACCTCGCACGCCCTCACTGCCGGTCGACCTGACCTCGGGTGTAGCGGCGGCTGCGGGCGTAGCCGAGAAGAAGGCCGTTGGCGTCCAGCCTCACCTGGTACACGGCAAGGATGCTGGTGGAATCGGGGATGCGCTCCAGCTCCACAACCTCGATGTCGACTTGCCAGCCTGTCCCGTCGCGGCTGATGGCCGTGACCGACTCCGGTGTGCGGCCCAGAAGTTCGGCAAGCTGGGCGCGCGCGTTACGCATCGCGCTCACGGCGTCACCGGCCACAGGGGCCCCAGCGGTGGGTGACGCCGGCGCCGAACCCGGCGCGGGGTCGGATAAGTCGCTCGTGCTCATAGTTCGTCCGGTCCGTCCAGCTGGAAGGTACGTCCGACAGGTCACGACGCGTCGGCAGGCCTTTCGCGCGCCCTCCGAGCGTGACGGCCGGCATCCGCCGACTCACCAAATGTCGTGCACATGATCTGAACACATCTTGAACACGTGATGCCCACAATTTCTACATACTAATTACATGAATTTCCGCGACCACACCCACCCCACGCGACAACTGCACGCACCAGGAGCCCAGCGAAGGATGATCCGGCCACGTCCACGTGGCAGCGGGCAACAGCGTGCCAGCGCAGGGCATCTCTACGGCGACACCGAGGGGCGGCGGAAGCGGGGTATCGGCCGGGGTGTCCCCCTGTCCGTCGCTGAAGCGGTTGACCGCATCGCGCACCGTGACCTGATTGCATTCCAGCGGGTCGGCAACCTGCGGCACGATCAGGCCACTGCCCAGCAAGCGGAACCACTCCAACCGCTGCCGCTCGCTACGTGACGGGTCGCGTCCGGCCAGGCGCCGCTGCACCTCGGCCTGTTGCTCGGCCGTCAACTCCACCGTAAGGATCTTCGGCATTCAGCACTACTGGCCGCCAAAGCTCCTAGCCAGGTGCGGTTGTCGTTCCTCGCGTGATCAGGATGCCGACTGTAGGGCGGGCGCGGTCTCGTGCCGAAGGCGTTGACATGGCCCTCGCCGGGCGTTCACCAACTCCGCCTGACGGGCCGAGCGCTTCCGCCCGGAACCGGCCGACCGCGGAGTGATCAATGCCTCGTCAGTAGACGGACAGCCCGTAGGCGTTCAGCACTTCTTGGATCGGTTGGTAGTAGGTGGTCCCTCCCGAGGTGCAGTTCCCGGAGCCGCCGGAGAGGATTCCGATGACCTTGTCGCCGGCGTAGAGCGGGCCGCCGCTGTCGCCCGGCTCGGCGCAGATGTTGGTCTGGATCAACCCGTAGACGATTGCTCCGCTCCCGTAGTTGACGGAGACGTTCAGTGCGGTGACCACGCCGCATCGCACACCGGTGGTCGCTCCCCGACGGCAGACGCTCTGGCCGACGTAGGCGGTCGCGGTACCGGTGATGTCGACGGTTCCGATGGTGCCCGGATGCGGTACGGCCGGGTTGGAGTACCGGACGACACCGAAGTCGTCGCTGGGGAAGCTGGTGGCGATGGTCGGGCCGATCGTCGTGGTCATGGCGGAACCGGTGTACCAGGTGGTCGTGCCGTCGGTGCAATGGCCGGCGGTGACGAAGTAGTACGTGGAGCCGCTGCGTACGTTGACCCCTGCCGAGCAGCGCCAACCGGCTGCGTAGATGCCGTCGCCGCCCGACAGCAGGGTGCGCAGCCGACCGTCCAGCCGTTCGAGGGTCGCGCTACCCGCGAAGTGCCCGGTGGCCTGCCGGATTCTGGCCAGGTCCGCGTCCGCGACCGTGGAGTCGGCGAGAACCCGCAGCTGCCCGGTGTGCTCGTCGACGGCCCAGCTCGTCCCGGCGATTCCCAGGGACTCGACGGCCGAAGCCGCCCCGGACACCGAGGCGGTGGAGGGTGCGGCGGCGGTCGTGGGCGCCGCGGCCGCGCCGGTGTCGGACACCGCGAGAGCGGTCACGACAAACAGGCTCAACACCGAGGCGATCAGCCGTGGGCGTCTGATGTTGGTGCGGCGCGCTCTGATCACTGAAGTCTCCCGAGGACGATGGGTCGGGTTCGGGGCACGCCGGGATGGTCATCGGGCGTGCTGTGCTTCCGTGCCGTGGGGCCGTGGGGCCGTGGGGCCGTGGTGCCGTGTGCGGGTACGAAGGGGCGTCCGAGCGGACACATGATGGTGTACGGCCACGGTGTGCCCGGCGACGGACGGTCGAGGCCGGCCAACGCCTCAGTTTGCCCGGCCGCGCTCGGTGGGGGTAGGCGGCCTTCGGCCGAGGTTGATGTGGCCCACCCATGAGTCCTGTTCGTCGGCCAGTGGTTGCTTGAGGGGGAGAGGGAGGAAACGGCAGGTGAAGGTGGGGTCGGCGTCGCCAACGTCTCCGTGGACGTGGTGGTCCCACACATCGGGAGTGTCCGCGGGTGCCTGGAGGTGGAAGAAGCTGGTTCGTCGTGGCTGTCCCATGAGGGGGTGCGAGTGACACCGCGTTCCGTGACTCGTGTCTCAGCCGGGTGGTGGCACTTGCCTATGCAACGAGTTGCATAGAAGGATTCGAGCATGGCGCTTGAGCACGCGATCCTCGTCTCACTGCTGGAGAAGCCGGGCTCCGGCTACGAACTGGCCCGGCGGTTCGACCGTTCCATCGGTTACTTCTGGGCCGCCACCCATCAGCAGATCTACCGCGTCCTCAAGCGCATGGAGAGCGAAGGCTGGCTCGACGCTCAAGAGGTGGCGCAGCAGTCCCGGCCGGACAAGAGGGAGTACTCCGTCTCCGCCCGCGGCCGGGCCGCCCTGTCCCAGTGGCTGCACGAGCCGATCGAACCGGAGAGCGTCCGGCACGAGCTCGCCGTGAAGATCCGCGGCGCGGCCTTCGACGACCCGGCCGCGCTGATCTGTGAGGTCGAGCGACATCACCAGGCGCACACCGACCGGCTCGCGCACTATCTCGCGGGGGAGCGGCGTGACTTCACCGGACCCGAGGCGCCGCTAACACCGGACGCCGGCCAGGAGCTCCAGCATGTGGTGCTGCGTGGCGGCATCGCGTACGAACGCATGACGCTCGCCTGGTTGGACGACGTGATCGCCACGCTCCGTGGGCTCGCTCCCGAGCTCTGAACCGGGTTCACGCATCGGGAGTCCTCCGGGCCACCAGCTCGCACCCCGCATCCCCGCAATTCGCAGCTTTCAACTCGCAGTTTTCAACTCCCAAGCCGGAAGGCGAACATCCATGGCTGACCCGCTGCTGTTCAACCCGCGCACCTACGACCCGACGCACTTCGACCCCGAGACCCGCAGGTTGCTGCGCGCCACCGTCGACTGGTTCGAGAGCCGCGGAAAGCGCCGGCTGATCGAGGACTACCGCTCACGGGCCTGGCTGGCGGACTTCCTCGCGTTCGCCGCCAAGGAAGGGCTGTTCGCGACTTTCCTGACGCCCGCCTCCGCGGCCGACGACGAGCAGCAGGACAAGCGGTGGGACACGGCGCGGATCGCCGCCCTCAACGAGATCTTCGGTTTCTACGGGCTCGACTACTGGTACGCGTGGCAGGTCACGATCCTTGGTCTCGGCCCGGTCTGGCAGAGCGACAACGCCGTTGCCCGCACGCGCGCGGCCGAACTCCTCTCCCAGGGCGAGGTGTTCGCCTTCGGACTGTCCGAGAAGAGCCACGGCGCCGACATCTACTCCACCGACATGCTGCTGGAGCCCGACGGCAACGGCGGCTTCCGGGCCAGCGGCTCCAAGTACTACATCGGCAACGGCAACGCGGCCGGCCTTGTCTCCGTCTTCGGCCGCCGCACCGACGTCGAGGGCCCCGACGGCTACGTCTTCTTCGCCGCCGACAGCCGCCACGAGGCGTACCACCTGGTGAAGAACGTCGTCGACTCCTCGAAGTACGTCAGCGAGTTCCGTCTCGACGGCTACCCGGTCGGCCCCGACGACGTACTGCACACCGGCCGTGCCGCCTTCGACGCCGCCCTCAACACCGTCAACGTCGGCAAGTTCAACCTCTGCACCGCCTCGATCGGCATCTGCGAGCACGCGATGTACGAGGCCGTCACCCACGCCCACAACCGCATCCTGTACGGCCGCCCCGTCACCGCCTTCCCGCATGTGCGCCGCGAGCTGACCGACGCGTACGTCCGCCTCGTCGGGATGAAGCTGTTCAGCGACCGCGCCGTCGACTACTTCCGCTCCGCGGGACCCGACGACCGCCGCTACCTCCTCTTCAACCCCATGACGAAGATGAAGGTGACCACGGAGGGCGAGAAGGTCATCGACCTGATGTGGGACGTCATCGCCGCCAAGGGCTTCGAGAAGGACAACTACTTCGCGCAGGCGGCCGTCGAGATCCGCGGCCTGCCCAAGCTGGAGGGCACGGTCCACGTCAACCTCGCGCTGATCCTGAAGTTCATGGGCAACCACCTGCTCAACCCGGCCGAGTACGCGCCCGTGCCGACCCGCCTGGACGCGGCCGACGACGACTTCCTCTTCCGGCAGGGCCCGGCCCGAGGCCTGGGCGCCATCCGCTTCCACGACTGGCGCACCGCCTACGACGCGTACGCCGAGGTGCCCAACGTCGGCCGTTTCCGCGAACAGGCGGACGCCCTCTGCGAGTTCGTCGCCACGGCCGCACCCGACGAGGAGCAGAGCCGCGACCTCGATCTGCTGCTCGCCGTCGGTCAGCTGTTCGCGCTGGTCGTGCACGGACAGCTGATCCTGGAACAGGCGCGCCTGACCGGCCTTGAGCAGGACGTGCTCGACGAGCTCTTCGGGGTGCTCGTACGCGACTTCTCCGCGCACGCCGTAGAGCTGCACGGCAAGGACTCCGCCACCGCGGAACAGCAGAACTGGGCCCTCGGCGCGGTCCGCCGCCCGGTCGTCGACGAGGCCCGCTCGGCGCGCGTCTGGGAGCGCGTCGAGGCGCTGGCCGGGACGTACGAGATGGCGCCGTAACCACGGTGTGCAGTGCCCGCCCGCTCCGGACCGCAGGATCCGGGGCGGGCGGCTCGACCACGGCTCGCCCGTGACCAGGTACACCACGCGTCGGGCTACCGAGGCTGCGTCATCGGCGAACCGCCCGGGTGTCCCGAGTCCGGGTGCCCGCCGCAGCCGCAGGTCGTACCGTGGCTGTGACCCTGGGCGTCGGCGAGGTCGAGACGGACCGACGGGTAGCTCGGCTCCCCGCCGTCAGCCGGCACCGGGAGCAGCAGCGCGTAGTAACGAACGGCCGTGAACACCGGCGGCTCGGGCAGGTTCAGCGCCGCCATCGCGGCGGAGGCGGCTTCGTGGCGCTCCCCGTTGACGCGGATCTCAGCCTGCATCGCGCCGGGTCGCCCGCCGTAGAAGACCTTGACCCCGTTGAAGAACGGCGATTCCAGGTCCGCGGTGAAAGTGGCTGCGATGCGGTGCAGCACGTTCGCGTCCAGCAGAGCATTCTGCAAGCGCCGGTTCTCGTCGACGTCGAGCCCGAAGCCGACCGCACCGGAGATGATCGAGTGCCACCCGGGAACGCCGCGCTCGTGACCGGGCCCCGCGTGGTCCGCGAAGCGCTCGCGACGGTCGAGGAGTTCCAGCATGCACGCACCGGCCGTCTGCACCCACGCGTCGGCCGCCTTGCGGGGATCCCCGGACATCGCGACCACGCAGTCCATGAAGCACGGCACGTCAGGCTGGACGCTCACGTCCGGCAGCGCGACGAGGTCGTAATGGCGGCCGCCCCCATGGTGGGGCGGCGCGACGCCCACCGCCCATCCGCTCGGGCTGCTCAGCGAATTGCCCTTGAGCTCGGTGCCCCGCGTCACGCCGGGCGCGTACTCCTCAAGGCTCGCCTTCACGAGGGCGAGAAAGTCGAGGTCGGGCAGGCGTTCCTCAGGCGGCTCTGTGTTGCGCGCACGGCGTCGTATCCAAGGCATGCGGCGGATCCTACTGAGCCGCTCCGCACGTCCGGGCGAGCAGGCGCTGCGGCCCCCGCATACGTACGCCTCCTGGGCCTGGCTCAATGGTCGGACGGCCGGCTACTGGTAGCAGTCGTCTCCACCGTCGTCCGGGTCGGGGCGGGAGCGCGTGCGGAAGGTGCGGCGGTAGGTGTCGGGGGGTACGCCGACCGTTCGGTTGAAGTGGCGCGCGGCGTCGTGGCAGTGCCCATGCCGGTGGCTGTCGCGATGGCGTCGACGCTGTCGTCGGTGTTCTCCGGCAACTCCTGGGCGCGGCGGATGTGTTGGGTGAACAGCCACTGCAGCGGAGCGGCGGCACGACCAGGCGGCGGGCGGCGGCGTCGGCGACCGACGACCCGTGGTCGAGGCGGACGAGGTGCAGGCACAGGTCCAGCGCGGCGGCCTTGCCCGCGGAGGTGAGCACGCTGCCGTTGTCCACGTAGAGCACGTCCGGGTCGACCTCCACCTCGGGGTAGCGGGCGGCCAGTTCATCGGTGTGCGCCCGGTGCGTGGTCGCGCGCCTCCCGTCCAGCAGGCCGGCCGCCGCCGGCACAAGGGCGTCCGTGCGGCCAGCGAGGCAAGACCCATGTCCGGAATTGTGCGGGGGATGTCGTTCCGGACGCTGGCGGTGGGGTGCCGGTCACCGGCATGATGTACGCAGTTGATCATTCGAGCGGGGGAGAGTCCATGGAAACGGGTCAGACGGTCGCGGTGTTCGGTGCGTACGGGCACACCGGGCGGTTCGTGGTGGCAGAGCTGCGGGAGCGCGGGTTCATCCCGGTGCTCTCCGGCCGTGACGCGGACAAGCTGCGGACGCTGGCGGCTTCCCATCCCGGACTCGACGTCCGACCGGCGTCGGTCGAGGACCCGGCCTCGCTCGACCGCGCCCTGGCCGGTGCGGCGGCCGTGATCAACTGCGCCGGGCCCTTCGCCACGACGGCCGCCCCCGTGATCGAGGCGGCACTGCGCGCCGGGATCCCGTATCTGGACGTGGCGGCCGAGATCGAGGCCAATGCCGACACCTTCGCGCACTTCGCGGACCGCGCCCGCGCCGCCGGAACGCTGGTCGTCCCCGCGATGGCCTTCTTCGGCGGCCTCGGCGACCTGCTGGCCACCGCGGCGATGGGCGACTGGACCGCGGCCGACGAGGCGCACATCGCGTACGGGCTGAGCAGTTGGCACCCCACGGGCGGGACGCGCGACGCGGGCAAGGTCTCCGGCGAGCGGCGGGGCGGCCGGCGCGTCCGCTACACGAAGGGGCGGCTGGAGTACCACCACGACGACCTGCCCACCCTGGAGTGGTCCTTCCCCGAGCCGATGGGCACCCGGCCCGTCATCGGCGAGTTCACGATGGCCGACGTGGTCACCATCCCCAGCCACCTGCCCATCCCCGAGGTACGCACCTACATGGCGACCGAGGCGGCTCGGGAGCTGTCGGCCCCGGACACCCCGGCCCCGACCGCCGTCGACGACAGCGGTCGGTCCGCGCAGACCTTCCTCGTCGACGTCGTCGTACGCTCCGGCGACGTTGAACGGCGGGCCGTGGCGCGGGGCCAGGACATCTACGCCGTCACCGCACCGCTCGTGGTGGAGGCGCTCGACCGCATCCTCACGGGACAGGCCAAGGCGGTCGGTGTCGCCTCCGCCGGCGAGCTCTTCGACGCCCCGGCCTTCCTGCGCGCGCTGGCTCCGCACATTTCGCTCGAGCTGACCCGGTAGGCGAATCTTCGTCGTACGGGGGCCTCTTGGCCCTCGTACGACGCGGAAGGAGGCGCCGTCTCCGGGCACGCCTCTTGTGGGAGCGCTCCCACGTCGAGAGGATGGGACTCATGGATCACCAGCCGAGAGTGCGTTCCCACAGGACCGAAGACCACGCAGCGGTGGCGCACGTGTGCGTGATGACCGCGGACAACGGAGGGGACTCGCGGGCCCTTTACCCGGACGAGCAGCTGATGCCGACCCTGTTCGCGCATCCCTACTGCCACCTCGAACCGGACCTTGCCTTCGTCCTCGACGACGGGACCGGCCGAGCCGTCGGCTACATCGTCGGCACCGCCGACACCGAGAGATTCGTCCGCGACTTCCGGGACACCTGGATCCCGCGCGTCGCCGACCGTTACCCCCGGCGTACGACGCCACCGCGCACGCCTGGCGACGCGATGGTCGACCTACTGCACCACCCGGAACGCATGATCCTTCCCGAACTCGCCCCGTACCCCGCGCATCTGCACATAGACCTGCTCCCCGAGTGGCAGCGCCGGGGCTTCGGCCGAGCCCTGATGGACGCCTTCCTCGGCGCGCTGGCCGCCCGCGCAGTCCCCGCCGTCCACCTCGGCATGGTCACCACCAACAAACCCGCCCGCGTCTTCTACGACCGCCTCGGCTTCCACGAGATCTCCGTACCGGACCCGGGCCCCTTGACCTACCTGGGCAGGTCGACGGCCAGGACACCCTGACCGTCGGCTTCAGCCGCCGGAGCGGGCCGATCCCATGGGAGTGAACGCTCCACGTCAGCGCGAGGTAGCCGCTTCGGAGACCCACCCTCGCGCCTTGGCGTGGGGTACGACGAACACGCCGTGGCTGGTCTCGATCGAGTGGGCATGCACGGCACCGTGGAGGGAGGGTGGCCACTGCGTGGCTGCTGTCCAGCGGGCTCCGGCCAGTTTGAGGCGGCTGCGGCCATGTGGTTCCCCGGGACCCACATCCAGGTCGATGAGGTTCGCGCCACTGAGGTCGGCTCGCTCGAAATCCGCCTTCCACGCCTGGGCACCGGTGAGATCGGCGTCCCGGAGGTCCGCGCCGGCGAAGTCGCCGCCGCGGAGATCGGCGCCGCGCAGGTCCGCACCGCGAAGTCGGCCGTCCTGGAGCCGTTGCCTGCGCAGGTCGGTGTCGCGCAGGTCGGTCTCCTCCAGGATCGCCGTGCCGAGTGCCGTGTCGAGCCGCGCCTGGCGCAGGTCGGCGCCCCGGAGGTCCGCGTAGTGAAGGTCGGCGCCGCGCAGGTCGGCATCTCTCAAGTCGGCAGCACGGAGGATGCAGTTGGGCATCTTCGCATCCCGCAGATCGGCGCCCGCCAGGTTGGCGCTGTTCATGGTGGCCTTGGACAGCGACGCGTGGCGCAGGTCGGTGTCGCGCAGATCGGCGTGGCGCAGGTCGCAGCTGTCGAGATGGGCGTCGCGGAGGTCCGCCCGATGCAGATCGGCGCCTTCGAGGGTCGCCGACGTCAGATTGGCCACCTGGAGGTCGGCTCCCTGCAACTCGGCTTCGCGCAGGTCGGCGCCCCGTAGATCAGCGCCGCGCAGATGGGCGCCCCGCAGGCCGGCACCGCGCAAAGTGGCGTTCTGCAGACCGACGTTGACCAACCGCAGCCCTGACGTCACCACGGCCGTGCTCGGTTCGTGGGCGAGTGGCTGCCTGCCGGGCAAACCGCGGGGGATGCCGGAATCCCCGTCGGGTCGGAAGGCCGGTGCACGACGAGAGATCACAGCGATGACCCGGCCGGCGAGGCTGTCGACGCGCACAGCAGTCACACTCCTTCTTGGTCGACATCCGTTGAACCAGGGGTCGTTTCGGGTGGGGAAGGCTGCTCCCCTCGTGCCGCCGTACCAAGGAGCGCCAGCGGGCCCCGATCGGGCGTGGGCCTCGTGCCCGTCTGCGAGGACTCCTGGAGCGCCGCCATCGCGGCCTCGCGGCCCAGATGCATCAGCAGCGGCACCAGGACGGTGACCTTCTCGAACGCCAGAAGCGAGGCCGCACCCGTCACCACGGCCATCCACGCGGAGGCCGACGGCGACGTGCTCACGACGGCCGCGGCAGCCCCCGCGCCCACGACGATCCGCAGGCAGACGGCGATGCCGTAGGCCAGCAGTCCCGGGGCGGGCAGTTCGTCGGGGACGTGACGGCCCCGGGAATCCGGCTCCGTGCCGCGATCGGGAGTCAGCGTGCTCGCGCCCACGAGCCACGGCAGCATTCTCCGTCGCCGTACGGCGATGATGTAGTCGAGGGCTTCCATGGCGAAGCCGCCAAAGGCTCCCCACAGCACGCCTTCCCAAAGGACCATGGCGGCGAAGGTAGTGAAGCGTGCGCTCACCGCAAACTCGTGATGGCGGAGTGCTCGCAAGTGAACGGGGCTGACCCGAGTTGTTCGAGGAGCAGTCGGGTTGTGCCATGTGGTGATCACTCCATCGCCTCGCGCGTTCATGCGCAAGCATCCGGCGATGCGGGCCGTCGTCGCCTCTCAGCGGAGTGGGGTCCGGGGTATCGAGGAGAAGTCCGCGTCGCGCGGTCGGCGTTGCTGCCACGGAAGGCTGACCAGGCCTGTCTCGTAGGCGAACACGACGGCCTGGACGCGGGTGCGGGCGACGGCCTTGGTCAGGATGCTGCTGATGTGGGTCTTGACGGTGGTGGGGGCGATCGACAGCCGTTCGGCGATCTCCGAGTTGCTCCAGCCGGAGGCGAGGGCGATGAGGACCTCGCGTTCGCGCTCGGTGAGGAGGGACAGCCGCAGCTTCCGCTCGGGGGTGTGCTCGGGGATCCGATGGCGGACGGCGTTGATGAGTTCGCTCGTCAGCCGGGGTGAGATCACGGAGTCCCCGCCGGCCACCGTGCGGAGGGCGGCCAGCAGTTCGGCGGGGAGCGCATCCTTGAGGAGGTAGCCTCCGGCGCCCGCATGCAGGACGGCGCCGGCGTACTCGTCGACGTCGAAGGGGATCAGGGCCAGCACACGGGGCGGGCGTCCTCTCGGTCGATCAGCGCCGACGGCACCCGGGCGGCTGTCGGGTCGGGCGATGCTGCGCAGGGTCTGGACGCCCTGGTGGTGGGGCGCGTCCATGTCCACGAGGACCACCTCGGGGTGGACCTCGGCGGCAGCTCGGACTGCCTCAGGACTGTGGGCTGCCTCGCCGACGACGGTGAGGTCGGGCTGGGCGTCCAGGAGCAGGCGAAGGCCGAGGCGCTGCAGCGCATGGTCGTTGACGATGAATACGGTGGTCATGCGGGCGTTCTCCAAGCGGGAGTTCTCCAGCGGGCGGGAGATGCCATTGCTGCGCGCGTCGAGGTGGGTCGGGCGAAGACCCGGCCGCGGACCTCGGGTTGGTCCGGGGCGCGGCCGGGTCCTGTACCCGCGCCGGTGCCTGTCCCCACGGGCGGCGGCGCGGACCGGGCGCGCGCTCCGCTCGAACAGGCGCCCGGGGCTGGGATGTTGACGGTGAACGGCCTGCTGGTGGCCCGCCGGTTCACTCGGCCGTGGCGTGCTCAGTCCTTGAGGGTGTTCAGCACGGCGGTGGCCATACCGCGCTCACCGCGTTCGTTGGGGTGGACGACGGCTGCCGGACTGCTGGGCCTGAGGGGTTCGATCCAACGGGTGTCCGTCGGGGAGCAGGCGTCATGGCCGACGGACGGGGTGAACGTGTCGACGTAGGTCGCTCCGGCGGCGTTCGCCCGATCGCGGAGCATGGTGTTCAGCTGCTGCTCCTTCTCGTGGAGGAACGTCACATCGCCGGGTGCCAGGGGGATATCGTCACGGCAGTCGGCGCCCTTGGTGGGCAGGATCGCCGGGTAGCCGACCACGTAGACGCGGGCGTCGGGCGCCCGGTGTTTGATCTCGTTCAGGGTGCGAGCGAGCCGGTCGCCCGTGGCGCGGATCTTCTGCGCCACCTTGTCGGTGTCGCCCGAGGTGTACTTCTCTTCGCAGGGCGCATCGTCGGAGATGTCGGCGACCTTGTCGGCCAGCTTGAAGAGCACACCGGTGGTCACACACTTGGTGATCATCGAGCTGAAGTCGATGTCGTTGCCGCCGATGCCGAGAGTGACCAGCTTCGTGGCGGCGGACAGTGCGGAGAGCTGTGCGGGGTTGGTGCCGTTGTCGGTGGACTGGGGAGCGGTGAGGTTGGTGATGGTGGCGCCGCTGCAACTGACGTCGTGGAAGTCGGCCGCCTTGATGCCGAGTCTTTTGGCCACGACGGCCGGGTAGTTGCGGCCTGAGCGGTCGCAGCCGGCCGGATCGCCGGTCTGGGGCGGGATCTTGGGGCCCGAGGTGTACGAGTCGCCGAGGGCGACGTACGGCCCCTTGGGCGGCGCCTTGTCGACGTTGTTGTTGGCGTTGTCGGAGTTCTTTCCGATGCTGACGGCGGTGACCAGTACCCCGCATGCCAGGGCCGTGCCTATGCCGGTTCGTGCCAACGGTCCCATTGCTGTGTCCTGTTCTTCGTCGTGGATGCTCAACTGCGGTGCGGGCGCCGCTGAGAGGCGGGGCCCTGAGCGGTGCCGAGGTGGGTCGGCTTCAGGGGACGTGTCGGTGAACACGGGCGGGGACGTGGTCAGATGGCCCGGCCGTGAGACGGGGCGGGCGGCTGGGGTGGGTCGGTTCCTGCGAGCGGGTCGCCTTACGCAGGTCGGACGAGACCGGTGTCGTAGGCGAAGATCACGGCCTGGACGCGGTCGCGGGCGTCGATCTTGGTGAGGATGCGGCCGATGTGGGACTTGACGGTGGACTCGGCGAGATGGAGGCGTTCGGCGATCTCGGTGTTGGTCCAGCCGGTGGCGATGGCGGTGAGGACCTCGCGTTCGCGCGCGGTGAGATCGTCCAGACGGTGTTGCTGCTGCGGGCTGTGGCCGGGCAGACGGTCGCCGAACGTGTCGATGAGCTTGCGGGTGAGTCCGGGGGAGATGACGGCGTCACCCGCGGCCACCGCCCGGACACCTGCGACGAGTTCCTCGGGCAGGGCGTCCTTGAGCAGGAAGCCGCTGGCTCCGGCGCGCAGGGCGTCGTAGGCGTATTCGTCGAGGTCGAAGGTGGTCAGCACCAGGATGCGGGAGCGGCCGCCGGACTCCACGATGCGGCGGGTGGCCTCGATCCCGTCCATGCCGGGCATGCGTACGTCCATCAGGACGACGTCGGGACGGAGTTCGGCCGTCGCACGGACGGCCTCGCTGCCGTTGGTGGCCTCGCCGACGACGGTCATGTCGGACTGGGCCTCCAGGAGCATGCTGAAGCCCATGCGCTGCAGGGCCTGGTCGTCGACGATGAGGACGGTGGTCATGAGGGGTGCTTCTCCGGAGAGTTGGTGGGCGGGGTCGGGACGAGGAGCGCCTGGACGGTCCAGCCGCCCTGGGCGTTGGGGCCGGCGATGACGCTGCCCTGGTAGAGAGCGGCGCGTTCGCGCATACCGACCAGGCCACGGCCGGTGCCGGTCCGCGAGCGGCTGGTCTTGGGGGAGCGGGGCGGGCCGGTGTCGTCGACGGTGACGTGGACCGCATCCGCGTCGGCCGTGAGGGACACGCGCACCGAGGTGTCGGACGCGGCGTACTTGACGGTGTTGGTCAGGGCTTCCTGGACGATGCGGTACACGGCGAGTTGGAGACCGGGGGGCAGGCCGGTGAGGTTGCCGGGGGAGTCCAGGGTGACGGTGGGTCCGGCGGCGCGGACGCGGTCCAGCAGGGCGTCGAGGTCGGCCAGGCCGGGCTGCGGGGCGAGCGGGGCGTCGTGCGGCTGGTCGTTGTCGTCGCCGATGACGGCGAGCAGGCGGCGCAGTTCGGCCAGGGCGTCGCGGCCGCTGGCGCTGATGATGCGGAGTGTCTGGCCGCCGCGTTCGGGCTTGGTCTCGGCGAGGGCGGCGGCACCGTCGGCGAGGCCGACGATGACGGCGAGGGTGTGGCCGAGGATGTCATGCATCTCGCGGGAGACCCGGGCGCGTTCCTGCGCGGTGGCGAGCCGGGCCTGCTGGTCGCGCTCCTTGCGCAGCGAGTCGATGTAGGTGTCGGCGATCCGGCTGAGCAGACCCAGCGCGGCGAACGCGGCCATCGCGGTCATCGCCATCAGGGTCACGACCTCCGGCCGGGTGGCGTGCTCCAACTGCCCGCCCCGCCAGAAGACGGCGGCCCACGCGACGAGCTGCGCGATGGTGACGCCGACGGCGACGGCCAGTTGGCGCGGGGTGCAGTAGCGGCCGACGTTGAACAAGGCCACGACCCGTGCGGACTCGGCACCGGTCATCACCCCCAGGGGAAGAGCCGCCACGGACACGACGGTGGTGAGGGCGAAAACCAGCATGGGCCGCCGCTCCCGCCACAGCAGCGGCACGGTGAAGGCGAGGAGGAGCGCCAGCTGTGCCGGGGCGTCGCCGGTGTTGAAGGGGTTGAGGTAGGACGTGGCGCCGAGCGCGGCGCAGAAGGCCGGTACCCCCCAGCGTCGGACCTTGGGGTGGGCCCGGTCGACCCGCCGCCACGACGCCAGCTTGGAGACGACCGGGGCGAGCCCGCGCTGCTCCGCATCGCTCGTCAGGCTCTCCAGGAGCCGGCGCTCGTCCGAGTCGGCGGCCGATGAGGGTGTCCCCTGCTCGTGGGAGGCCGAGAGCTTGGGGGATTGTGCGCTCGGTCCGGTCACGGGTGAATCCTTACGGGTCGGGGCCGCCCGCCGGTCTCGGGGGATGGGACCGGCGGGCGGGGCTGGGGAGTCGGACGGATGGAAGTCGGCCGTTCCTGTGGCGGTCGGGCTGAGGGCGGGGCTGTCCCTGCTCGCCCTCTCTCGTCAGTTCTTCCGGTTCATTTTCTTCCTCGGCTTGCTCGCCCTGCTCACCTTGCTCACGTCCGTTGCTTCGGGCTCGGTCGGGTCGGCCGGTGCGGCGGCGTCGCGGCTGCGTGCGAGAGGCTGCTTCAGCCCGGACAGTCCCTTTATCCTGCCGCGATGGTGCCGGGGAAGCGGCGACGAGGGCGCGGCCGTGACCGTGTCGTCGGAGCGGGAGCCGGAGCCGGTGGTGAAGCCGGGCGGGGAGCTGTAGTCGTCCGAGCCCGTGTGAGCCCCGGCGGCCACCCCGACGAGTACGGGCTCAGGTGCGGTGCTCGGCTGCTCGGCGGCCAGCACGTGGCGCAGCTTCTCGCCCTCCACGTCCACGTTGGGCATGATCCGGTCGAGCCACTTGGGCAGCGTCCAGGCGCGGCGGCCGAGCAAAGTCATGACGGCCGGGACGATGGTCATGCGGACCACGAAGGCGTCGAAGAACACCGCCGCGCCGAGGCCGAGGCCGACCGACTTGATCAGCGCCGCGTCGTCGAGGAGGAACCCGGAGAACACGGAGATCATGATGACCGCCGCGGCGGTGACCACCCGTCCGCTGTGCCGGAAGCCTCCGATGATGGCCTGGGTGGGTGCGGCTCCGTGGACGTACTCCTCCCTCATTCGGGTCACGAGGAAGACCTCGTAGTCCATGGCCAGCCCGAACACGACTCCGATCAGCAAGATGGGCAGGACGCTGACGATGGGCGCGGTCTGGTCGACGCCGAAGATGTCGGAGAGCCAGCCCCACTGGAAGACCGCGACCAGGACGCCGAGGGTGGAAGCGATGGTGAGCAGGAAGCCGAGCGTCGCCTTGAGCGGGATCAGGATGGAGCGGAAGACCAGCAGCAGCAGGACCAGGGCCAGGCCGACGACGATGGCCAGGTAGGGGATGAGGGCCTGGGCGAGCTTGGTCGAGACGTCGATGTTGACGGCCGTGGCGCCGGTGACCATCAGATCGGCGCCGGTGTCCTTCTGCAGGGCGGCGCTGTGGTCGCGGATGTTCTTGACCAGGTCCTTGGTGGCCTCGCTGGTGGGTGCACTGTCGGGGATGACGCCGATGATGGCGACGTCACCGTCCTTGTTGAAGGCCGCTTCACGGACCGACGCGACGTCGTCCAGCTTGCCCATCACCGCGGTGGCGTCCGTGGCGGCGGCCTTGGGGTCGTCGCTGTCGCGGGCGTCGACGACGACGGTCAGCGGGCCGTTGAAGCCGGGGCCGAAGCCCCTGCTGAGGGTGTCGTAGGCGAGGCGCTGGGTGCTGTACGGAGGCTTCATGGAGTCGTCGGGCAGCGTCATGCGCAGTGACAGGGCGGGGATGGCCAGCAGCCCGAGGCCGATCACCGAGGTGACCAGGACCTTGACGGGGTTGCGGGTGACGAACTTCGCCCAGCGCACGCCCATCGACTCGCCCTCGCCGCGCTCCAGCGCCTTCATGCGGGGGGTCTGCAGCTTGCCCTTCATGACCCGCGTACCGGCGAAGCCGAGCAGAGCGGGCAGCAGAGTCAGTGCGATCACCACGGCGACGGCGACCGCGAACGCGGAGCCCAGGCCCATGGAGGTGAGCATCTGGATGCCGATGACGCTCAGGCCCGCCAGCGCGATGATCACGGTCAGGCCCGCGAAGACGACCGCAGAGCCGGCGGTGCCCAGGGCGCGCCCGGCGGCCTCTTCGGGGTCGTGGCCGTCACGGATCTCGTTGCGGTAGCGGGAGACGATGAACAGGGCGTAGTCGATGGCGACCGCCAGGCCCAGCATCAGTGCCAGGGTGGAGGCCTGCGAGGCGATGTCGAAGAACTGGGTGGCGACGGTGATCGAGAGGATCGCCGCAGCCACGCCGAGGATCGCGGTCAGCAGGGGGAGCCCGCCGGCGATCAGCGAGCCGAAGGTGACCATCAGGACGACGGCGGCGACGGCGAGGCCGATCAGCTCGGCCGCCTTGCTGGCGGCCTTCTCCTTGACGGCGTCGCCGCCCAGGCTCACCGTCAGACCGGCCTTGTCGCCCTGGGCGACGACGTCGTCCTGGACGGCATGGGCGGCGTCACTGACGTCGGCCTGGGCGACCTTGTACGTCACCCCGGAGTAGCCGATGGTGCCGGACTTGCTGACCTGTCCGCTGGTGAAGGGGCCGGAGACGCTCGACACCTGCGGTGACTTCTCGAGCTTCGCGACCATGGACTCGACCACGGCCTTGTTCGCGGCGGAGGTCAGCTTCTGTCCGCTGGGGGCTTCGATCACGATCCGCGCGTCGGCGCCGTCGGCGGCTGCCTGGGGGAACTCCTTGCCCAGCAGGTCGATGGCCTGCTGGGACTGGGTGCCGGGCAGTGTGAAGCTGTCCGACGTCTTGCCGGTGGAACTCATGGCGCCGATGCCGACGGCGGCCAGGACGGCGATCCACAACATGAGGACGAGGCGTCGTCGCCGGAACGACACCCGGCCGAGTCGATAGAGGAAGGTGGCCACGGATTACTCCCACCAGGAGAAGAGCTCATTTGCGTGAGCTGGGGCCTGATTTGGCCTTGATCTCAAGCTAGGAGCGGAATTCCGCGCTCCCTGCCCCCTGCGGGACCCATTCGACGTCGGGCGGTTAGTACCGCAGTACTAGTAACCGCTGCTCATCCTCGAAACCACCCGCTGCTCAGCGCGGGACGGTGACCATGACGCGTCCGCGCCCGCCCGCGTCGACCCGGTCGTGGGCCTTGGCGATGTCCTCCAGCGGGAAGCGGTCACCGATATCGACCGTCAGTGCACCGACGGCGGCCGCGGAGGTGAGGTCGCGGGCGGCCTGCCGTTTGGCCGCGGCGGGGAAGTCGTCGCTGCCGAGCAGACGCAGCGTGACGTTGTTGAACAGCAGGGGCCAGAAGGGGAGTTCGGTGCGGTCGTCGTGGGTGCCGTAGGCGGCGATCACGGCGTCGAGCGCGGTGACCGCGTTGTCGAGGTCGGCGTTGGCCGACAGCGACACCTCGACGACGCGGTGCACGCCGTCGGGCGCGTACGCGCGGATCGCGGCTGCCGGGTCGTCGGAGTCCAGCGCGACGGCGTGGGAGACGACCGCCGGGTCGACGCGCTCCAGATCGCTTGCGCGCCGCACGGTGCCGATGACGTTGGCGCCGCCCCAGCGCGCGAGCTGCGCGGCCAGCGAGCCGACGCCGCCGAGGACACCGTGCACGAGGACGAGGCGGCCGTCGACCGGGCCGTCCGCGAACACCGCGCGGTGGGCGGTGATGCCGGGGATGCCGAGGCTCGCGCCGAGTTCGTCGCTGAGGTGATCGGGGAGCGGGACAGCCAGGTCGCCGGGTACGACGGTGTACTGGGCGGCGGTGCCGAAGGCCCGGTAGGACTGGGCGCCGTACACCCACACCCGCTGCCCGGTGCGACGCTCGTCGACGCCCTCGCCCACGGCGTCGATGACACCGGCCGCGTCGCTGTGCGGGATCACGCGGGGGTACGGCATCGACGAGCCGAGCCAGCCGCGCCGCTTCTTCGTGTCGCCGGGATTGATGCCGGAGACGGTCACGCGGACGCGGACCTCGCCGGGGCCGGGCTGGGGGTCGGGCAGCTCGCCGACGTGCAGCACGTCGGCGGCGGGGCCCTGTTGGTCGTACCAGGACGCGAGCATGGAAGTACCTCCGGTGGCTTTCAGGAGTACGCGGGTGGTTCTTCGCCCAAGACCTCACGGAGCCAGGCGCGTTCGGCGCGGCTGGTGGCACGGGCGGTGAGGAGCAGGCCGCGCCGGTAGGGGTCGGGGAGGAGGGAGAGGAACGACAGGATCGTGGCGAACCGCGTCTGGTCGGTGATCTCGTGGTCGGCGGGCTTGCGCAGCCGGTCCAGCATGACGGCCGGTCAGGCTGAGTACGTAGCGTGCGCCGCCCGCGCGCGGGTCGGCCCGTCGTTCCAGAAGGCCCGCCTTGGAGAGGCGGTTGATGGCCGGGTAGAGCGTGCCGTCGCTGACCGGGCGGGTGTAGCCGGTCAGTTGGGAGACACGGCGGCGCAGCTCGTGAGCGGGCAGGGGGCCCTCTGCGAGGAAGCCGAGTATCGCCAGTTCCAGCACGGGGTCACCTTCTCACGCACTACATCGAATCGATGTGTACATCGTATCGATGTCCTGGGCTCACTGAACCCACGCGGTCGTCCGGTTCGCCTGTCCGGCCCCTTCCGCAGCGATTGGCTGTTGACAGGCTTGGTTAATGGGATTAGCTTTTAGCTAACAAGATTAGCCAAGCCAGGGGGATCCAATGACCGAGTACCTTGCCGTCGACGGCGGCACCATCGCTTACGAGGTGGCGGGGTCCGGCCCGCTGGTCGTGCTCGCGCACGGCATGGGTGACAGCCGCGCCGCATACCGTGCGGTGATCCCGCAGCTGGTGGAGGCGGGCTACCGGGTCGCCGCGGTCGATCTGCGCGGCTGTGGCGAGTCCAGCGTCGGCTGGCCCGCCTGGAGCCGCACCGCCATCGCCGGCGACCTGCTCGCCGTGATCCGCCACCTGGGCGGCCCGGCCGTGCTCGTCGGCCACTCGGTCTCCGGCGGCGCCGCCACCATCGCAGCGGCGCAGGAGCCCTCGCTCGTCACCGCGGTCGTCGAGTTGACGCCGTTCACCCGCAAGCAGTCGATCAGCCTCGGCGATCTGCGGGTGAAGCGCGTCCGGCGGGGCATGCTGCGGCTGGTCGGCACCGCTACGTTCGGCAGCGCGTCACTCTGGGCCTCGTACCTCGACGTGGCCTACCCCGGCGTGAAGCCGGCCGACTGGACCGAGCGACTGGGCCGCATCGACTCCCTGCTGCGCGAGCCGGGCCGGATGAAGGCCCTGCAGGGCATGGGCCGCAGCGCCCCGACCGACGCCGGCGCCCAACTCGGCAACGTCCGCTGCCCGGTCCTGGTCGTGATGGGTACGCTCGACCCAGACTGGGCCGACCCGCATGCCGAGGGTTCGGCGATCGTCGATGCCCTGCCGTCCGGCCTGGGCCGCCTCGAAATGATCGAGGGCGCCGGGCACTACCCGCACGACCAGTTCCCCGACCAGGTGATTTCGCTCATCCTCGGCTTCCTCCGGTCGGAGGCCGTCCGTGCCTAGGGTCGGCCTGGACCCGGCGGCCGTGGTCGCGGCCGGCGCCGCCCTCGCCGACGAGGTGGGCCTCGCCAACCTGACGATGGGCCTGCTGGCCGAGCGGGTCGGCGTGCGTACCCCCTCCCTGTACAAGCACGTGGGCGGCCTGGAAGACCTCAACCGGCGCATCGCGGTGCTGGCGTTGAAGGAGACCGCCGACGCCGTCGGCGACGCGGTCCAGGGGTACGCGGGCCGCGACGCCCTGGCGGCCGCGGCCCGCGCCTTCCGCGCCTTCGTCGTGGAACACCCCGGCCGGTACAGCGCGACGATCGGCATGGAACCGTCCGGTCCCGACGATCCGCTGGCCACCGCGGGGCAGGGGCTGCACGCCGCGTTCATGGCGGTCCTGCGCGGCTACGAGATCGCAGACGCCGACGTGGACCACGCCCTGCGCATGCTCCGCAGCCTCTGCCACGGCTTCGCCACGTTGCAGGCGGCCGGTGGCTTCCAGTGGAGCGCCGACATCGACGAGAGCTTCGAGTGGCTGATCGCGTTCGCCGACCGGGGTCTGCGCACCATGTGAACGCCGCCGCCCAGAAGGCCGCCGCCGTCGACAGCGGCGTATGCGCGATCCCCTGGGCGACGACATTGACCCGGATCATCCATCCGGGAACCCGGTCCGCTGTTTCTCGGCGACTCGAGCCCGAGGCCCGTCCGAGCAGAGGGCTCGGCCGCTACCGCCCCGCCACGACTTCCCGCACAAGTGTCACGAGATCCGGGATTGCCGGATGCCCCGGCGTGCCGCCGCGCCAGACCAGGACGAGGGGGACACCAGGGGCGTCCGTCAGCGGGCGGTAGGCGATGGCCGGGTGCGTGTGCATGCCGGGCGTCGCCGATGTGGAGACGCCCACCGCGCGGCCCGCGGCGATCGCCGTCAGCCACTCGTCCGTGTTCGTGACCTCGACCGCCGCCACGGGGCGTGCATCCGTCGGCCACAGGTCCAGCGTGGTCGTCCCCGCGACGATGTTCATGGCGACCGGCCACGCCGCGAGGTCCGCCAGCGTGAGCGTGTCCCTGCTCGCGAGGTCGCTGTCGGCCGGCACCACGGCGACCCGCTCCTCCGTGAGCAGTTGCACGGTGACCAGCCCCGGCCCCGTCACGTGACCGCGCAGCAGCGCCACGTCCACCTTGCCCTGGGCGAGCCCCGCGAAGCGGTCGTCGATGCGGCGCAGCTCCAGCGGTACGTCAGGGTGCTCCTCGTCCCAGCGCCGCAGCAGGGGGAAGGTGTAGTCGCCGAGCGCCGCCCACGGGTGCCCGAGCCGCAGCGGCCACGCCGTCAGGGCGCCGGGGTCGAGGGCCGCGTCCACGGCGGCGACCGCCGCGGCGGCCTTGTCGCGGAACATCCGGCCCTCCGCCGTCAGCTCCAGATGGTGCGTGGAACGGTCGACCAGGCGTACGCCGAGGTGGTCCTCCAGCTGGCGCAGCGTGCGGGAGAGGGCGGGCTGGCCGGTGTGCAGCCGAGCCGCGGCGCGCGTGATCGTGCCCTCCTCGGCGATGGCGAGGAAGGCCCGCAGATGGCGCAGCTCCATGGTCATGCCCACCAAGCATAACCACCGCGCAAGCGGCATTTCACGGCGCGCGGCCGCATCCCTAGCGTGAAGGACATGACGAACACGGCAACCACCTCCACAGCGCCGGGACCGACAGCGGGCACCCTCGTCCGTACGCCCCCGGGCGTGGGCAGCCTCGGCGGCATCGGCATGGTGCTGGGAGGCGCGGTCTCGGTGCAGTTCGGCTCCGCCGTCGCCGCCCTGCTCTTCCCGCGGGCCGGCGCGCTCGGTGTCGTGTCGCTGCGCGTGACGATCGCGGCGCTGCTCCTGCTGGTCGTGTGCCGCCCCCGGCTCCGTGGCCACTCCCGTACCGACTGGGCCGTGGCCTGCACTTTCGGTCTCGCGCTCGGCGGCATGAACCTCCTCTTCTACCAGGCCATCGACCGGATCCCGCTCGGCCCGGCCGTCACCCTGGAGGTCCTCGGCCCGCTGTTGCTGTCCGTCGCCGGGGTGCGCCGCGCGCTCAGCCTGGTGTGGGCCGGCCTGGCACTCGCGGGGGTCCTCCTGCTCGGCCGCGGCGGTTTCGCCGAACTCAACCTCGCGGGGGCCGGCTTCGCCCTCGCGGCGGGCGCCATGTGGGCGGCGTACATCGTCTTCAACGCCCGGGCGGGAGCCCGCTTTCCGCGCCTGGACGGCCTGGCCGTCGCGATGGCCGTGGCCGCGCTGGTGAGCCTGCCCCTGGGCATCGGCTCGGCGGGCGGCACCTTGCTGAGGCCGGACGTACTGGGACTCGGGCTGGTGATCGCCGTACTGTCCTCAGGGCTGCCGTACACCCTGGAACTGCTGGCCCTACGGCGGCTGCCGACGGCGACCTTCGCGGTGCTGATGAGCCTGGCACCGGCGCTCGCCGCGCTGGCCGGATTCCTGGTGCTGGGCCAGACGCTGTCCCCGCTGGAGTGCGTGGCCATCGCCCTGGTGGTCGCGGCGAGCGCGGGAGCGGTGCGCAGCGGGGCCGGGGAGCGGGCCTAGCGCAGGGGTGCGGGCGCCCGCGTGTGTGCGCAGGGTGCGCCCGCCCTGGGCCGGCGCGGTATGCGCTCAGCCGATGAAGTGGTCGGCCGCTTCGGCGAGGGTGTGGTGGAGGTCGAGCGCCCAGTTGCGCAGCCCGGCCTGGACGAATGGGCGCGCTCCCCAGCCACCCCGTGCGGTCACGTGCGTGTCATTGACATCAGGAGTCAGTCCTCTACCGTTGACCCCCGCACAGCATGTCGCACAGGTTTCGATATCTCGAACAGGCACCTGGAACACCACCCAGTGGGGCGGGGAACGGGACTCGCCGCCCCATGTCATAGACATGCGGAGGACTTCGTGACCCCACCCCTCGGCAGACGGTCGTTCCTCACCGTGGCCGGCGCCGCCGCCACGGCGCTGACCGTGACGGACGGCTCCGCGGCTCAGGCGGCCGCGCCACGCCCCGCCGACCGGACCCGCCAACTGGCCACCCGGGTAAGGCCGTTCCCGCTCACCGCGGTAACCCTGCTGGCCGGACCGTTCAAGGACAATCAGAGCCGCAACACCGCCTATCTGCGCTTCGTCGACATCGACCGGCTGCTGCACACCTTCCGCCTGAACGTCGGCCTGCCCAGCACCGCCCAGCCCTGCGGCGGCTGGGAGGGCCCGAGCATCGAACTGCGCGGGCACTCCACCGGCCACCTCCTGTCGGGCCTCGCCCTCGCGTACGCCAACGCAGGCGACACCGCCCTGCGCGACAAGGGCCGCCGACTGGTCACCGCCCTGGCCGCATGTCAGAACGCGTCCCCGTCGGCGGGCTTCGGCAAGGGCTATCTGTCGGCCTTCCCGGAGAGCTTCTTCGACCGGCTGGAGGCCGGTACGGGCGTCTGGGCCCCCTACTACACCCTGCACAAGATCATGGCGGGCCTGGTGGACCAGTACATACTGGCCGGGAACGACCAGGCCCTCGACGTGCTCCTGCGCAAGGGGGAGTGGGTCAACCAGCGCACCGCCAGGCTGAGTTACGAGCAGATGCAGCGCGTGCTGGAGACCGAGTTCGGCGGCATGAACGACGTGTTCGCCGACCTGCACGCCATCACCGGCGACGCCGTCTGGCTGCAGGTCGCCGAACGCTTCACCCACGCCCGGGTCTTCGACCCGCTGGCTGCCGGAGAGGACCGGCTCGCCGGACTGCATGCCAACACCCAGATCCCGAAGATGGTCGGGGCGATACGGCTGTGGCAGGAGGGCCTGCCCGACCGCTACCGCACGATCGCCGGCAACTTCTGGCAGATCGTCACCGACCACCACTCCTACGTCATCGGCGGCAACAGCAACGGCGAGGGCTTCCACGAACCCGACGTCGTCGCGGGGCAGTTGTCCAACGGCACGTGCGAGAACTGCAACAGCTACAACATGCTCAAGCTGACCCGTCTGCTGCACTTCGAGGCACCGGACCGCACCGACCTCCTCGACTACTACGAGCGCACCCTGTTCAACCAGATGCTGGGCGAGCAGGACCCGGACTCCGCGCACGGCTTCAACATCTACTACACCGGCCTCGGGCCGGGCTCCTTCAAGCAGCAGCCCTCCTTCATGGGCACGGACCCGAACGCCTACTCCACCGACTACGACAACTTCTCCTGTGACCACGGCACTGGCATGGAGACGCACGCGAAGTTCGCCGACACGATCTACACGCACGACGACAAGCGGCTGCTGGTCAACCTGTTCATCCCCTCCCAGGTCCGCTGGCAGGAGAAGAACATCACCTGGCGGCAGACCACGAACCTGCCCGACGCCCCCTCGACCGCGCTCACCGTCACCGCCGGAGGCGCCACCCACCAGTTGCTGATCCGCATCCCGGCCTGGGCGTCCGGAGCCCGCGTCGCACTGAACGGCCGTACCCTCTCCAACCGCCCCGCGGCGGGCAGTTGGCTGACCCTCGACCGCGCCTGGCGCCTCGGCGACCGCGTCGAGGTCACCCTCCCCATGCGTACGACCGTGGAGGCCACCCCCGACGACCCCGACGTGAAGGCCGTCCTGCACGGCCCGGTGGTCCTGGCCGGAGCGTACGGCGACACGGCCAGTGGGTGGATGCACCGCCTGGACACCTCCACCATCCGGCAGGCGTCGGCCAGTCCGCTGCGGCTCACCGCGACCGCCGACGGCGAGGCCGTCACGCTGCTGCCCATCGCCCGCGTCCACCACCAGTACTACGACGTCTACTGGCTGACCGGTCAACCCCCGTCGCCGCCTCCCGAGTTCGCCGCCTGGCATCGCTTCGACGAGACCTCGGGCACGACGGCAGCCGACGCCACCGGCAACGCCAGGACCGCGACCCTCGCAGGCGGTGCCTCCTGGACCCAGGGGCGCACCGGCGGAGCCGTCGCCCTGGACGGGGAGAACGGCCATGTCGCCCTCGCCGACGACCTGTTGGCGGGCGCGTCCGCCTACTCCGTGGCGACCTGGCTGAAGCTGGCCGGCCAACCGGCGGGCTGGAGCCGGATCTTCGACATCGGCACCGGCGTCAGCGCCAACATGTTCCTGACCCCGCTGAGCGACACGGGCACCCTGCGCTACGCGATCACCGCGGGCGGCGGGGGAGCGGAGCAGCGCATCAACGCCGACCCGCTGCCCACGGACCGCTGGGTCCACGTGGCCGTGACCTATGCGGCCGGCACCGCCGTGCTGTACGTCGACGGCCAGGAGGCGGGCCGCAACAGTGCCGTCACCGTCGAACCGCGCTACTTCGGCAACCACATCCGGGCCGCGTACATCGGCAGGTCCCAGTACGCGGACCCGTACCTGAAGGCGGCGGTGGACGACTTCCGCGTCTACGGCAGAGGACTGAGCGCGGCCGAGGTCGCGGCGCTGGCCCAGGGCGCGGCCGTACGCGCGAAGGGAGTGTGAAGTGCAGCCGCACAGCCGGGGTGTGACGCGACGTCAGGCCATCGTGCTCGGCGCGGTGACGGCGGGCACGGTCGCGTTCGAGGTCGACGGGTCCACCGCAGCCGTACCAGAGACCGCGACCGCGTCGAGGACCGGACCCGCACGTGAGCGGTTCTTCAACGACGGGTGGCGCTTCCTGCGGGGCGATGCCCAGTCGCCGTCGTTACTGCGCTCGGCCACGGTCGCGTTGCCGGTGGTGGAAGAGTGACGGGGCCCTAGGCTGCCACTCGGCACCGATTTCTACCCAGGAGCGCGCATCATGTTCGACCCCGCCCGGAAGCACCCGTACCCCGATGCCCTCTCACCGGACGAAGCGCCCGCGCCGCACCCACTTCTGGCGCCGCTGATCGGGATTCTGGGCACCTGGGCCGGTCGGGGCCGTGGCGAGTACCCGACGCTCGCCGAGGAGTTCGTGTACGAGCAGGAGATCAGCTTCCGTCACGACGGGCGGCCGTTTCTCCACTTCGAGTCGCGTGCCTGGCTGCTCGATGCGGACGGCACCCCGCTGCGGCCGTCGGCTCGCGAGAGCGGCTGGTGGCGGTTGCAGCCCGACGGGCGTGTGGAGGCTCTGATCACCCAGCCCACCGGAATCGCGGAGATCCTGGTCGGCCGTGCCGTCGCCGGCACGGCCGACCTCGCCACCCATGAGGTGGCCCGCACTCCCACGGCCAAGGAGGTCACCGCCACCCGCCGCCGCTACACCCTGACCGACCAGGACACGCTCAGCTTCGCCCACGACCTCGCCGCGGTGGGGCAGCCGCTGCAACACCACTTGTCGGCGCAGCTCCGTCGCGTGGAGCGAGGCTGATCGTCCGGCGAACGGGATGATCAACGGTCGTGGGGCACCGTACGGTTGAGTAGTGGACCTTGTTCGAGAAGAGTTGTTACGGCCCCTCGTGGCGCTGCTCTCCCAACACCCTGCGGAGCGCCCGGCGTTCACCGACTCCCGCCGCACGGTGACGTACGGGGATCTGCTGCTGAGCAGCGGGCGGATCGCGTCCGGGCTCGGGGTGGCCCGGGGCGACCGGGTACTCCTCCATGTGGGCAGTCGTGTCGAGTTCGTCACCTACGCCCTGGCGGTACTGCGCTCGGCCGCTGTCGGTGTGCCGTTGAGCGTGCGGGCGACCGAGGCCGAGCTCGCCCACTACGCCGACGATTCCGGTGCGACGCTGCTCATCACCGAGGCTCGGCACGCGGCGATGGCGGAGCGGCTGCGCGAGCGACAGCCGGATCTGCGTGTGCTGATCGCCGAGGACGGTCCCACCGCGGCGTCGGGCCCGCCCCGTGACGACCTCGGTATCGACGAGCCGGCCTGGCTGCTCTACACCTCCGGCACGACCGGTCGGCAGAAGGGAGTGCTGACCACCCAGCGCGCGATGCTCTGGTCGGCGGCCGCCTGCTACGCCCCGATGTTCGGGCTGTCCGAACAGGACACCATTCTCTGGCCGTTGCCGATGCACCACTGCTTCGCGCTCTCGTTCGCGCTCGTCGGCACGGTGGCGACCGGCGCGCATACGAGGATCGTCGACGGGGACCTGGCAGCGGTACTCGCCGAACATCCTGGCTGTGTGCTGGCCGGAGTGCCCGCCACCTATGCCCAACTGGCCTACGAAGACGGGGACATGGGCGTTCCGCCGCGGCTGTGCATCACGGCCGGTGCGCCCTGCACCGCGGCGACGCGCGCCGCGGTCATGGACCTGTTCGGCACGCCACTGCTGGACTGCTACGGCGCCACCGAGACCAGCGGCAAGATCGCCGTCCAACTGCCGGGCGAGACAGGCGGGATGGACGGGATGGGCGACACGGGGCTGACACCCGTGCACGGGGTCGATGTCCGCGTCGTGGACGGGGAGATCCTGGTCCGCACCCCGGGACTCATGCTCGGCTACCACGGGCAACCCGCCTCCTCGGTCGACGACGGCTGGTACCGGACCGGTGACGCGGGGCGGTTCGAGGGCGGTCGGCTCACCGTCGCCGGCCGGCTCGACGACGTGATCATCTGCGGTGGTCAGAACGTCCACCCGCTGGAGGTGGAAGCCGTGATCGCGGAATCGCCCTCGGTGCGTGACGTCCTCGTGGTCGGCTCGCCCGACGACCTGGCGGGCGAAGTACCGGTGGCGTTCGTCGTGCCGGACGCGGACGGCTTCGATCCCGAGGAGCTGCGTCGGCTGTGCCTGCGGCGGCTCAGCCTGTACAAGGTGCCGGTGGAATTCCGCCGGGTCGAGACGATTCCGCGTACGGCCTCGGGCAAGCCCCTGCGCAGGGCGATGGCGGAACAGGCGGCGGAACGAGGTGAGTTGAGCCGGACGGGGCTGGAGGAACTCGTCCGCGAGGAGGTCGCAGCGCTGTGCGACGGCGACGGCGGTGGCGGTGGCGACGGTGGTGGTCCCGGCTTCGGCGCGGGTGAGAGCGGCAGCGACCGGTGGCACGATCGCGCCTTCACGGACCTGGGCCTCTCGTCCTTGGGCGGCGTGCAACTGCGACGTCGCATCGCCGCCCGTACCGGCCTCGCTCTGCCGCAATCCCTCGTCTACGACTTTCCGACCCCGGGTGAACTGATCGACGCGCTCGCTCGAATGATGAGCAGGCGGGAACCGGTGTCCGGCTCCGGGCAGGCATCCCAGTCCCTCCCGGACGCGGGGGCCGCGCGCCCCGGTACGCACGAGCCGATCGCCATCGTGGCGATGGCGTGCCGGTATCCGGGCGGTGTGGAGTCGCCGGAGGATCTCTGGCGGCTGGTCTCCGACGGTGTCGACGCGACCGGGGACTTCCCCGCCGACCGGGGCTGGGACCTGGACACCCTGTACGACACCGACCCGGACCGGATCGGCGGCTCCACCACCCGGCGTGGCGGCTTCCTGTACGGCGCGGCCGACTTCGATGCCGGGATGTTCCGCATCTCGCCGAGCGAGGCACTCGCCACCGACCCGCAGCAGCGGTTGCTGCTGGAGACATCCTGGGAACTCTTCGAACGCGCGGGCATCGACACCACGACACTGCGCGCCAGCGGAAGCGGTACTGGTGGCGGCGGCGCGGCGGGCGTGTTCATCGGTGTCATGAACGAGGACTACGCAAGCCGGTTCGAGTCGCATGAGCTGGAGGGGCGGCTGGGCATCGGGTCCTCGCACGCCGTCGCGTCCGGACGGATCTCCTACACGTTCGGGCTGACCGGCCCCGCCGTCACCGTCGACACGGCCTGCTCGTCGTCGCTGGTCGCCCTGCACTGGGCGGCGAAGGCGTTGCGCACGGGCGAATGCTCCCTCGCGGTGGCCGGTGGTGCGACGGTGATGTCGACGCCGAGGACGTTCCTGGCGTTCAGCAGGCAGCGCGGCCTGTCGCCGGACGGTCGCTGCCGGTCCTACGCGGCGGACGCCGACGGTACGGCGTGGTCGGAGGGCGTCGGGATCGTCCTGCTGGAGCGGCTCAGCGATGCCCGTCGCAACGGCCACCCGGTGCTGGCGGTGCTACGGGGTTCGGCGATGAACGCGGACGGCGCGTCCAACGGCCTCACCGCGCCCAGCGCACGCGCGCAGCGCGAGGTGATCCGGTCGGCGCTCGCGGACGCCGGGCTGTCCACGGCGGACGTCGACGCGGTCGACGGACATGGGACGGCCACACCGCTGGGCGACCCGATCGAGGCGGAAGCGCTGCTCGCGACGTACGGCCAGGACCGGGACCAGGACCGGCCGCTGTGGCTCGGCTCGGTGAAGTCCAACCTCGGGCACACTCAGGCGGCGGCGGGCGTGGCAGGCGTGATCAAAATGGTCGAGGCGCTGCGGCACGAGCAGTTGCCCCCCTCGCTGTACGCCGACCGGCCGAGTCCGCGGATCGACTGGTCGGCAGGCAGGGTGTCGCTCCTCGCTGCGGGCCGGCCGTGGCCGACGTCCGACCGGACGCGCCGCGCGGCTGTCTCCTCGTTCGGGATCGGCGGCACCAACGCACACGTGATCATCGAGGAGGCTCCGCCCGAGGACGCGTGTACGGACACCGCCACGGGCACAGTCACCGGCACAGCCACGGGGACGGGCCGTGACGCCGGCGCGGCTGCCGCCCAGGCCCGGGTCAACGACCCAGTGGCGCAACGAGAGTTCCCCACCCCGCCATGGCTGCTCAGCGGCGCCGACGGCCCCGCCCTGCGTTCCGTCGCCGCCGGGCTCCTTCAGGCGCCGGACGACATCGATGTCGGCTACACCCTGGCGGTGGGCCGTACGGCACTCGCTCACCGCGCCGTGATCGCGGCCGGTGACCGGGCCGCCCTGCGTGCGCTGGCGGCCGGTGAACGTGCGGGGGCGACGGTGCCCGCCGCCGCGTGCCTCGCGTTCCTGTTCAGTGGCCAGGGTGCCCAACGGGCGGGAATGGGCCGGGAGTTGGCGCGGGCCTTCCCTGTGTTCACCGAGGCCTTCGACCAGGCGTGCCGGGCGCTCGGCGGTTCGGTGCGGGAGTTGGCCTTCGGTGGCGAACCGTTGGACCGCACCGACCAGGCGCAGGCCACCCTGTTCGCGTTCGAAGTCGCGCTGTACCGGCTGCTGGAATCCTGGGGTGTGCGGCCGGATGTGCTCGTCGGTCATTCGGTCGGGGAGATCGCCGCCGCGCATGTGGCCGGTGTTCTGTCGCTGGACGACGCGGCGACGCTCGTCACCGCCCGCGGGCGCTTGATGGCGGAGCTGCCCGCCGGCGGCGTCATGATCGCGGTGGACGCCACCGAGGCCGAGGTCGCGCCGCTGGTGGCCGAGGTCGCCGGCCGGGTCTCGATCGCAGCGGTCAACGGCCCGCACGCCGTGGTGGTGTCCGGCGAGGAGGCCGCTACGACCGCCGTGGCCCGACGGTTCGGTCGCAGCACGTCCCTGCGCGTCAGCCACGCGTTCCACTCGCCGCTGATGGAACCCATGCTCGACGCGTTCCGCGAAGTCGCACGGAGTCTGACCTACCACCGACCCGAGATCCCATTGATCTCCGGCCTGACGGGCAGGTTCTCCGACGAGATGTGCTCGGCCGAGTACTGGGTGAGGCACGCGCGGCACACCGTCCGCTTCTCCGACGCGATCTCCACTCTCGCCGAATCCGGTGTGACCAGCTGCCTCGAAGTCGGCCCGGACGCCGTGCTCAGCCGTGCCGCAGCGGCCGTGCTTCCCGCGACGGTTCCCGCGGTGCCGGCGACGCGCGCCGGTAGTGACGAGGGCGAGACGCTGCTCGCGGGGCTCGGCGCGGTGCACACGGCAGGGGTCTACGTCGACTGGCGATCCGTGTTCGCGGGCAGCGACGCCCGGCTGTTCCCGCTGCCCACCTATCCCTTCCAGCGCAGCCGCTACTGGCTCGATCCACCGCAGCCCGGTGGCGGCGGTCGCGACCACGCGCTGCTCGAACCGGCACTCGTCGCCCCCGATTCGCCGCGGATCGTGCACGGTGGCTCGATCGCCGTGCGAGCCCACGGCTGGCTGGCCGACCATGTCGTCGGCGACTCGGCCCTGGTCCCCGCGACCGCGTTCGTCGACATCGCACTGCACGCCGGTGCGGGGGCCGGTGTCGACGAGCTGACGATCGAGGCACCGCTGCGGCTGGCGGCGGCCGACACCGTCCAACTCCAGGTGGTCGTCGACGGGCAGCGCATCGACATCTACGCCAAGCAGCGTGCTGCCGACCGGTGGACGCGACACGCCTCGGGCCGGCTGTCGCAGCGCGGTCCGGCACCTGAGCCGTACCGCGCGGAATGGCCTCCTGCCGATGCGACCCAGCTGGACGTGGCGGGCCGATACGACACCTTCGCGTACGGGCCGGCGTTCCGCGCGGTGACCGCCCTGTGGAGCCGAGGCGACGAAGTGTTCGCCGAGGTCTCCCTTCCCGACGGCGTCGCGGGCAGGTTCGGGCTGCACCCCGTGCTGCTCGACGCGGCGGTCCACGTGGCGGCGCTGGCCGAGGGGCCGTCCGGCGGGGCCCGAGTGCCCTTCGTGTGGAACGGCGTCGAGCTGTACGCACCGGGCACGAGAAGCGCACGGATCCGATGTGTGCGCACCGGTTCCGACACCATCGGGGTGTACCTCTTCGACGACGCCGGCGAGCCGGTCGCGACCGTGGCGTCGATGTTCACCAGGCCGATGGCGCCGCAGGACACCATGCTCTTCCGCCCGCAGTGGATCCCGGTACCGGCCGTACCGGCCACCGGTGAGACGACGGTCGTCGAAATCGTCGACGGCCGGAGCGGCGCTGTCCGGAGTGCCGACGACCGGAGCGTCGCAGTCCGGTCCTTGACAACACGCGCGCTGGACGCGCTGCACGCCTGGCAGGGGCAGGGGCAGGGGCAGGAGCACGACGGGCATGGGCGCGACGGTCATGGGCAAGGGCACCGCGGCCGACTCGTCGTCGTCACCAGGAACGCCACGACCCCCGACCCGGACCTCGCGGCAGCCGCCGTGGGCGGCCTGGTGAGCGCTGCCGCCGCCGAGCATCCGGAGCGGATCACTCTGGTCGACCTGGACTCCGACCTTCCGGTGGACCGCGTGCTGGACCTCGTAGGCGGCAACCACGAACCGCAACTGGCCATCCGCGACGGCGTACCGCACGCGCTGCGGATCCGGCGTGCGGCACCGAGCGACACCCGGCCGATCGACCCGTCCGGAACCGTGCTGATCACGGGTGGCACGGGCGCGCTCGGCGCACTGCTCGCCCGGCATCTGGTCCACGAGCACGGCGTACGGCATCTCGTCCTGGTCAGTCGGCGCGGCCCGGCGGCCCCGGACGCGGAGCATCTGCGGACGGAACTGTCCGAACTGGGCGCCGATGTGCGGATCGTCGCCGCCGACGTGGCCGACCGCGGCGCGGTCGAGCGGCTGATCGGGGCATGCGACCCACCCCTGACGGCGGTCGTGCACACGGCGGCCGTGCTCGACGACGGCGTGCTCGCCACTCAGACACCGGCCCGCATGGACACCGTGCTGAAGGCGAAAGCGGATGCGGCCTGGGTGCTGCACGAGGCCACCGCGCGCCTTCCGTTGTCGGCGTTCGTGCTCTACTCCTCCGTCGCAGGCGTCTTCGGCAAGGCCGGACAGGCCAACTACGGTGCGGCCAACCGCTTCCTGGACGCGCTGGCCTGTCATCGCCGTGCGCTCGGTCTGCCGGCGGTGTCGCTGGCGTGGGGATTGTGGGAACCGGGCAGCGGTCTCGGTGACCAGATCTCCGACCTCGCCCGGCGGCGCATCCGCGCGTCCGGCATCGCCGGTCTCAGCGCGGAGCAGGGGCTGGCACTGTTCGACGCCGCGATCGGCTCCGCGGAACCGGTGCTGGTGCCGGTCCTGTTCGACCCGACCGCGACAGCTCTGCCGCCGATCGTCGGCAGCCTCGTAGGCAACCATCTGCCACCGGCCCGGCGGAGCTGGCCCGCGCAGATGCCGGAACCGGAGCTGCGCGAACTGCTGCGGGCCGAAATCGCCGCCGTGCTCGGTCAACCCGACCCGGCGGCGCTGCCCGACGACAAGCCGTTCACCGACCTCGGCTTCGACTCGCTTGCGGTGATCCAGATCCGCAACCGACTCAACGAGCTCACCGGGCTCGATCTGCCGGCGAGGCTGCTCTTCGAGAAACCGACGGTCGGCGGGCTCGCCGACCACCTGCACGGCGAGCTGTTCGGCCGGGAAGGCGGGGAAGGCGGGGAAGGCAGGGAAGGCGGGGAAGGCGGGGAAGGCGAGGTAGGCCGCGAGGCCCGAGCGACCACCCCACCTGGGGAGCCGAGGGACGCGACGAGGTACCGGCCATGAGCGACACCGAGACGGAGACGGCCGGCGAGGGCGAGAGCACGGGTGCTGCGGCAGCCCGACTCACCGGGCGCCCCGTGACAGGTGAGCGCCCGCTGTCCGGAACACTCGCCGAAGTCACCCTCGACGGCGGCCAGTTGGTGATGGCCAAGCGCGGTGACGACCCCGGTGAGGTGCGGGCCGAGGCGTCAGGGCTGCGCTGGCTGGCCGACACCGGCACGGTCCGTGTCCCGGGGGTGCACGGCCATGACCGGCGCTGGTTGGTGACCGACCGGGTCCCGCCGGGTCGGCCGAGCGCACGGGCAGCGGCGGAGTTCGGACGCGACCTGGCCGCCCTGCATGCCGCCGGCGCACCCGCGTTCGGAGCCCCGCCACCCGGCGGCCTCGAAGACGCGTACATCGGGCGCGCTCCGATGCGCAACGCCCCCGGCACGGCGGACTGGCCGAGCTGGTACGCCGAGCACCGCGTGCTGCCCTATCTGCGCAGCGCGGTGGACGACGGCACGGTGCGCCACGCCGAGGCGGCCGTGGTCGAGAGTGTCTGCGAGCGGCTGCCGGAGCTGGCGGGCCCTGCCGAGCCGCCCGCTCGGCTGCACGGCGACCTGTGGAACGGCAACGTGCTGTGGGGCGCCGACGGGCACGTCTGGTTGATCGACCCGGCCGCGCACGGCGGCCACCGGGAGACCGACCTGGCGATGCTCCACCTGTTCGGCTGCCCTTACCTGGAGCGGGTGTTGGACGGCTATCAGGACGCGGCGCCGCTCGCCGACGGCTGGGCGGACCGCATCGGACTGCACCAGCTCTTCCCGCTGCTGGTGCACACGGTGCTGTTCGGCCGCGGCTACGCCGAGCAGACGCTCGTGGTGGCACGGTCGGTCTTGGCGGGGTGACCGGCGGCAGGAATCCGGGCGTCGGGGCAGGACGTGCGTGGACGGGTCTTCACGACATGCGTGGACGGGGCTTCACAGGGACACCGGCCCGCGTCAGGATCTTCCTGGGTCCGGGCATCCGCCCGTCTCCAGTCTTCAATCCCGCGGATCGCCGACGCTTCACCGCCGTTTCAGGAGGCCCTCGTGTCCGAGCCGTCCGTCCTCGCCGCTCTGGTGTCCGCGCTGCGGAGTGGGGCGATCGAGGTCGTCGACCTCACGTCACCGCTGTCGTCGTCGACGCCGGTGATCCAGTTGCCCTCCGAGTTCGGCCAGACCGCGGTGTTCGAACTGGAGGAGATCAGCAGATACGACGACCGGGGCCCGGCCTGGTACTGGAACAACTTCCGCAGTGGCGAGCACACCGGCACCCACTTCGACGCCCCGAACCACTGGGTCACCGGGAAGGACCTCGACGACGTCGCGTCGGTGCCGGCGCGTCGGCTGATCGCACCGGCGGCCGTGCTGGACTTCTCCGCCGAGGCGGAACAGGACCCCGATTTCCTCGTCGAGGTGGACCACGTGAAGGCGTGGGAGGGGGCGAACGGGCCGCTGCCCGAAGGCGGTTGGCTGCTGCTGCGCACCGGCTGGGACGCCCGCTCGAACACGCAGGAGGCGTTCCTCAACGCGGACGAGAACGGCCCGCACACCCCTGGCCTGTCCCCGGAGTGCGCCCGCTGGGTGGTGCAGGAGTCACCGGTGATCGGCCTCGGCGTCGAGACGGTGGGCACCGACGCCGGACGTGCGCACTCGTTCGACCCGGCCTTCCCGTGCCACTCCCACCTCATGGGCGGCGGCAAGTACGGTCTGACCCAGTTGCAGAACCTGGCCGCGCTGCCGGCCACCGGGGCCGTGATCATCGCGGGACCGCTGCCCATCGTCACGGGGTCGGGGGCTCCCGCACGGGTGCTCGCCCTGGTGGAGCGGTCATGAGGAGCACCTCATGAAGGTCGCCGAAGCCGTCGGGCGGGCCGTCACCGCCGCCGGGGTCGACCACGTGTTCGGTGTGGTCGGTTCGGGCAACTTCCATCTGACCAACGCCATGGTCGCGGCCGGCGCCCGGTTCGTCGCCGCACGCCATGAGGGCGGCGCGGCGACGATGGCCGACGCGTACGCCCGGATGAGCGGCACGGTGGCCGCGCTGAGCGTGCATCAGGGACCTGGTCTGACGAACGCGGTCACCGGCATCGCGGAGGCGGCCAAGAGCCGTACACCGCTCCTCGTGCTCGCTGCCGAAGTGACCAGGCCGACATCCAACTTCTACGTCGACCAGGCGGCCCTGGCCCACGCGGTGGGCGCGGTCACGGCGCGCGTGACCTCGGCGGAGAACGCCGTCGAGCAGGCCTGCGCCGCAGTGCGACAAGCCCTCCACGAGCGCCGCACCGTGGTGCTGAACCTTCCCCTTGAGGTGCAGGCCCTGGACGTACCGGACGACGCGCCGGCCCTGGTCGTGCCGCCGCCCCCGCGGGCGGCGGTCAAGCCGACGGCAGCCGACGTGGCGGCGTTGGCGCAGGTGCTCGACCGGTCCCGGCAACCGGTCTTCGTGGCCGGCCGGGGAGCACGCGGACCCGGTTGCCGCGAGGCCCTCGTCGCGCTCGCCGAGCGCTACGGCGCACTGCTCGCGACATCGGCCGTCGCGCGCGGGCTGTTCCACGGCGACCCGTGGTCGCTCGATGTGTCCGGCGGCTTCTCGTCCCCGCAGGCGGCCGAGCTGATCCGGTCGGCGGACGTGATCGTGGGCTGGGGCTGCGCGCTGAACATGTGGACGACGCGGCACGGACGACTGATCGGTCCGCAGACGACCGTCGTACAGGTCGACGACGAAGCGTCGGCACTCGGCGTGCACCGGGCGGTGCAGCTCGGTGTCACCGGCGATGTGCGACTCACCGCGCGGCGTGTGCTGGAGACGGGCGGCGGGCAGCGGGAGGGCTTTCGGAAGGCGGCCCTCGCCGCCGGCCTCGCTGAACGCGTGCGCATGCGGGACGTGCCGTACGAGGATGGCGGCAGCCGCGAGCGGATCGACCCGCGGACGCTGAGCATCGCGCTCGACGACATCCTTCCCGCCGAGCGGGTGATCGGCGTGGACTCCGGCAACTTCATGGGCTACCCGAGCACCTACCTGTCGGTGCCCGACCAGCACGGCTTCTGTTTCACCCAGGCGTTCCAGTCGATCGGGCTGGGGCTGGCGACCACGATCGGCGCGGCGCTCGCGCGACCGGACCGGCTCCCCGTGGCCGCGCTCGGCGACGGCGGCGCGCTGATGGGCGCGGCCGAACTCGACACGGTGCGCCGGCTGGGGCTGCCGATGGTGGTCGTCGTCTACAACGACGACGCCTACGGAGCGGAGGTGCACCACTTCGGGCCCGACGGACACGTGCTCGACACGGTCGAGTTCCCGCCGACGGACATCGCCGCGGTGGCGCGCGGCTACGGCTTCGAAGCGGTGACCGCGCGCACGGTCACCGACCTGAAGGCCGTGTCGGACTGGCTGGCAGGGCCACGAACCGCGCCCCTGCTCATCGACGCCAAGGTGGCCGGCGACCGCGGGGCCTGGTGGCTGGAGGAGGCGTTCCGGGGCCACTGAACCGTCAGCCCGAAGGGCAACAGGGAGGTCGGCAGCCCCGGCAAGTGGCCGGCCGCCGGGCTTCGACGGCCCTACGGCACCACGAGCCGGTGCTGGCCTGGGTCGGTGTAGCCCCGACCGCCCGGGATGCGGGCGAACCACCCGGCGGCGGGACTCTCGCCCCGCCGCCGGAGGATCACACGGTGCCGCAGTCCTCGATGACGACCTTCTTGGAGGTGGCGCCGGAGCGGCTGCCAAGCCCTTCGATCGCCTTGACGACGTCCATGCCAGCGACGACCTCGCCGAAGACCACGTGCTTGCCGTCCAGCCAGTCCGTGACGATCGTGGTGACGAAGAACTGCGAGCCGTTGCTGTTCGGGCCCGCGTTGGCCATGCTCAGCAGACCCGGCTTGGTGTGCTTGAGCTGGAAGTTCTCATCGGCGAACTTCTCACCGTAGATGCTCTTGCCGCCCGTGCCGTTCTGCCGGGTGAAGTCCCCGCCCTGCAGCATGAAGTCAGGGATGACCCGGTGGAACGGCGAGCCCTTGAAGCCGAAACCGTGCTCGCCGGTGGCGAGCTCACGGAAGTTGCGGGCTGTCTTCGGGACGACGTCGTCGTACAGCTTGAACTCGATGCGGCCGAGCGGCTCGCCGTTCGCGGTCACGTCGAAGAAGACGTTCTCACTCATTGCTCTGCTCCTTGTGGGTCGAAGGTTCGCATCGAGCATAGGAGACAGTTTGTCGATCACCGATTCGACGACCTGCGACATCCCGGCCGGCCACCCCTGTCGGGGCACGCCCGGGAGGCTCCTCCTCGCCATGAGGTTGCTGTGAATTCACGAGGCGCTTGAACACGCCCGGGGTCAACTGCGTATAGGGCGAGGGATTTCCATGCCCGAGCCGACCACGAGGCGCAGGAGTACTTCCGTGAGACGCAACACACGCAGACGCCCGACAGGCGCACGACGTGCGACTTCCCTGGCCATCGCGATGATGCTGGGCGGGGGTGGGCTGGTGGCGGTGAACGTCTACGCGTCGGCTTCCGAGAGCGGCTCGGGCGGCGATTCGGCCCAGAACTCGAACGGAAGCCGTGTCCTTGCCTCCGGCGCGGCCACCGTCTACTGCCCGGACGTCGGCGACGAGCTGACGGACGTGCCGGAGGCGGCGAGGGCCGACGTCGACAAGGAACTCGCCGTGCTGGACGGCCAGATCGCCGAGGCCTACCAGCGCCTGCAGAGCTCCGCGCAGGCCATACAGCAGGACAGCGGCTTCGCCGACAGCGCGATCATGAACCCGCTGAAGGAGAAGCGGGCCGCGACGATCGAACGGATCGCCATCGCCATCGACCGCGTGGGGGACCGCCCGGCGGGGCTTGAGCCGCTCGCCGCCTGTGAGCTGCGCGATTCCGGAAACGGGACTGGCGACGGCCAGAACCAGGGCGGTGACGGCCAGGACGGGAACGGCGCTGGTCAGAACCAGGGCGGCGGCGGTCAGGGCGGCAACGGGGCCCAGACCGGCAACGGGGCCCAGACCGGCAACGGCCCCGTGGCCGCCGACTTCGCGGACATCACCGCGGTCCAGCCCAACGTGCAGAACCCGCGCCCGGCGGACGACGCCTCCCGCGGCACCTTCACCACCCGCTGCGGAGTGAACGCCAATGGGCTGTTCAACTCCGACAACGTGATCGTGGCCCCTGGAGTCACCAACGGCGCCCACCACTTCCACGACTATGTCGGCAACCAGGGGAACAACGCCTTCGCCAGCGACGACGACCTCGCGAACGCCGAAACCTCCTGCGAGAACGAAGGCGACAAGTCGACGTACTACTGGCCCGTCCTGCGCCTGCAGAACGGCACCCAGGAGCGGGACGCGGGCGCTCCCGGCGGCGGCACCGAAGGCAACGCCGGTAAGATCGTCACGCCCAAGCAGGTCACGCTGACGTTCGTGGGCAACCCGCGGAGCAAGGTCACCGCCATGCCCCGGCTGCTGCGGATCATCACGGGCGACGCCAAGGCGTTTGTCAACGGAACCGCCAACGCGAACGCCTCCTGGAGCTGCACCGGGTTCGAGGACCGGCAGCTGAAGGACAAGTACCCGGTCTGCCCCGACGGCAGCGACGTGGTCCGCACCTTCAAGTTCCAGAGCTGCTGGGACGGCCAGAACACCGACAGCGCCAACCACCGTACGCACGTGGCGTTCGCCGACGCCGAGGGCAACTGTGCCGGCGGCTTCCGGGCCATTCCGCAGCTCGTGCAGCGCATCGTCTACGACGTCGACGCGCCGAGCCTTGAGGACGGCGGCCGTACGTCACCGCTCTTCGCGGTCGACTCCTTCCCGGAGCAGCTGCACAAGCCGGTCACGGACCACGGCGACTTCATCAACGTCTTCGACGAGGGCCTGATGCAGTCGATGGTGGACTGCATCAACAGCGGCCGACAGTGCGACTCGAAGGACGGGTCCGGGGACGGGTCGGGGTCCGGCGCCAGTGAGGAGCCGCAGGAGACGCCTGCGCCGACTTCCGCCGCTCCGTCCGAGGGCAGCGGAAGCGACGACCAGGGCAACGGCGGAGGCGACGGAAAGGGCAACACCGGGGGCGACGACCAGGGCGACAACGACCAGGGCAGCACCGGAGGCAAGGACACGCCCGAGCCCTCCACCGAGGTGCCGAGTGCCGACACGCCGTCCACTGACACGCCGGGCACTGACTCGCCGGACACCGACACGCCGTCCGCCCAGGCGCCGAGCACCGAACCGGCGGACGTCGGCACCCCCACCGGCCGGAGCGAACAGCCCCAGGTCTACAAGACGTCCTCGCCCAAGCCCGTCGCCTCGGCCTCACAGAGCGAGAGTGCCGCGGCGGCCCCTGACGGCAACGCCCCGTCCGCCGCCGGACAGACCCAACCGCAGGCACAGGAGGTCACCGGCGACCTCGCCGACACCGGAACGAATCTGTGGCCGGCCGCGGCGGGAGGGACGCTCCTGATCGCGGGTGCCGTGCTGCTGCTCCGCATCAGGCGCAGAGGGGTATGACCCATACGTTCCGGTACGGCGTTCGCGTACGGCGATCCGGCACGGTGCACCGGCCCCCCACTGTCGCTACCGTCCAGTAATATCGCGCGGCAGGCCACCAGAGGAGGCACCGTGTCCGGGTCCCAACGTTCACCGCTATTGCTCGCCGGCCTGTTGGCCGTAGCAGGCGTCAGTCATTTCGCGGCGCCCCGCCAGTTCGACGCGACCATTCCGCGGGCCCTGCCGGGGAAGCCGCGTACGTGGACGTACGCGAGCGGTGCCGTCGAGCTGGCGCTGGCGGCGGGGGTGGCGCTGCCGCGCACGCGCCGTGTCGCCGCACTCGCCGCGGCGGGCTTCTTCGTCGGGGTGTTCCCCGCCAATGTGCAGATGGCCGTGGACTGGCGGCACCGCCCCGCGCCGCAGCGGGCCGCGGCCATAGGCAGGCTTCCGTTGCAGGTGCCGCTCGTGCTGTGGGCGCGCGGCGTCGCCAAGGGCGGGGCGGGCCGGTCATGACGGACAAAGTGAATGTGGGCGACCAGGTCGAGGACTTCGCGCTGCCGGACGAGACCGGCACGACACGGCAGCTGTCCGAGCTGCTCGGCGACGGCCCGGTGGTGCTGTTCTTCTACCCCGCCGCCATGACGGCCGGCTGCACGGCCGAGGCGTGTCACTTCCGCGATCTGGCCGCGGAGTTCGCCGCGGCCGGTGCGAAGCCCGTGGGGATCAGCGGCGACACGGTCGACCGCCAGCAGGAGTTCGCCGGACGCCACACCCTCGGATTTCCGCTGCTGTCCGACACCGACGGAACAGTCCGTGAACGTTTCGGGGTCAAGCGCGGCTTCTCGATGGCGCCCACGAAACGCGTCACGTTCGTCATCGCCGAGGACCGCACGGTCCTGGAGGTCGTGCGCAGCGAACTGCGGATGAGCGCACACGCCGACCGGGCCCTCACGGCGCTGCGCGCCCACCGGGGCTGACGCACCGCACGGAGGAATGTCCGGCGCCACGGAGACGGAACGGCCTGTGGCGAGCGGCCGCGAACCCGCAGATGATCGTCCGGCCAGTGGTCATTCGGCCCGGGCGCCCTTGGGCGGGTGTAGACAGGGCATCAGTCACGTCACGAGGGCGCCCGTGGGGGCGCGTACTTCGCGAACGGCAGGAAGGGACTGTGCATGTTCCGGAAGGTACTTGTCGCGAACCGTGGGGAGATCGCCGTCCGCGCGTTCCGCGCCGCCTATGAACTGGGCGCGGGAACGGCGGCGGTGTTCCCCTACGAGGACCGCGGCTCGCTGCATCGTCTCAAGGCCGACGAGGCCTACGAGATCGGCCTCAGGGGGCACCCCGTGCGGGCCTATCTGTCGGTCGAGGAGATCGTGGGCGCGGCACGCAGGGCCGGGGCGGACGCCGTGTACCCCGGGTACGGCTTCCTGTCGGAGAACCCGGAGCTGGCCCGTGCCTGCGCCGAGGCCGGGATCACCTTCATCGGCCCCACCACCGAGGTGCTGGAGCTGACCGGCAACAAGGCCCGCGCGGTCGCCGCGGCCCGCGCGGCCGGCGTACCGGTCCTCGGCTCGTCGCAGCCGTCCACCGACCTCGACGAACTGGTCGCGGCCGCGGATGAGATCGGCTTCCCGGTGTTCGTGAAGGCGGTCGCCGGCGGCGGCGGGCGCGGGATGCGCCGGGTGGACGACCCCGCCCAGCTGCGCGAGTCCATCGAGGCGGCCTCTCGCGAGGCCGAGTCCGCGTTCGGGGACGCCACGGTGTTCCTGGAGAAGGCGGTCATCGACCCCCGCCACATCGAGGTGCAGATCCTCGCCGACGGCGAGGGCAACGTCATCCACCTGTTCGAGCGGGACTGCTCGGTGCAGCGACGGCACCAGAAGGTCCTCGAACTGGCCCCGGCCCCCAACCTCGACCCCGCGATCCGGGACCGCATCTGCGCCGACGCGGTCAACTTCGCGCGCAGCATCGGCTACCGCAACGCCGGCACCGTCGAGTTCCTGCTCGACCGCGCGGGCAACCACGTCTTCATCGAGATGAACCCGCGCATCCAGGTCGAGCACACGGTGACCGAGGAGGTCACCGACGTCGACCTGGTGCAGGCGCAGCTGCGCATCGCCGCCGGTGAGAGTCTCGCCGACCTCGGCCTTTCACAGGACCGGGTCTATCTGCGCGGTGCGGCGCTCCAGTGCCGGATCACCAGCGAGGACCCGGCCAACGGGTTCCGCCCGGACACCGGCACCATCAGTGCGTACCGCTCGCCGGGCGGCTCCGGCATCCGGCTGGACGGCGGCACCGCGTTCGTCGGCTCCGAGATCAGCGCCCACTTCGACTCGATGCTGGTGAAGCTGACCTGCCGGGGGCGCGACTTCGACACCGCGGTGCGGCGGGCCCGGCGTGCGGTGGCCGAGTTCCGCATCCGCGGCGTGGCCACGAACATCCCCTTCCTCCAGGCGGTCCTCGACGACCCGGACTTCCGGGAGGGCCGGGTCACCACCTCGTTCATCGAGGAGCGCCCGCATCTGCTGACCGCCCGCCACTCCGCCGACCGCGGCACCCGGCTGCTCACCTACCTGGCCGACGTCACGGTCAACAAGCCGAACGGCGAGCGCCCGCACCTGCTCGACCCCACGACGAAACTGCCGGCCGTCCCCGACGGCGTACCGCCCGCCGGGTCGAAGCAGCAGCTGACCGAGCTGGGCCCGGAGGGCTTCGCGCGCCGGCTGCGGGAGTCGTCCACGGTGGCCGTCACCGACACCACCTTCCGCGACGCCCACCAGTCCCTGCTGGCCACCCGGGTGCGCACGAAGGACCTGCTGGCCGTCGCCCCGGCCGTGGCCCGGACCCTGCCGGAGCTGCTGTCGCTGGAGTGCTGGGGCGGCGCCACCTACGACGTGGCGCTGCGCTTCCTCGCCGAGGACCCCTGGGACCGGCTCGCCCAGCTGCGCGAGGCGGTGCCGAACATCTGCCTCCAGATGCTGCTGCGCGGCCGCAACACGGTCGGCTACACCCCCTACCCGACAGAGGTCACCACCGCCTTCGTCGAGGAGGCCACCCGCACCGGCATCGACATCTTCCGCATCTTCGACGCGCTCAACGACGTCGGCCAGATGCGGCCCGCGATCGACGCCGTACGCGAGACCGGAACGGCCGTCGCCGAGGTGGCCCTGTGCTACACCTCGGACCTGTCCGACCCGGCCGAGAAGCTCTACACCCTCGACTACTACCTGCGGCTCGCCGAGCAGATCGTCGACGCCGGCGCGCACATCCTGGCCATCAAGGACATGGCCGGGCTGCTGCGCGCACCCGCCGCCGAGAAGCTGGTGACCGCGCTGCGCCGGGAGTTCGACCTGCCGGTGCACCTGCACACCCACGACACGGCCGGCGGTCAGCTGGCCACCTACCTCGCCGCGATCAACGCGGGAGCCGACGCCGTGGACGGCGCGGTCGCCTCGATGGCGGGCACCACCTCGCAGCCCTCCCTGTCGGCGATCGTCGCCGCCACCGACCACTCCCCGCGGCCCACCGGGCTGAGCCTGCGGGCCGTGGGCGACCTCGAACCGTACTGGGAGATGGTCCGCAGGATCTACGCCCCCTTCGAGGCCGGTCTCGCCTCGCCCACCGGGCGCGTGTACGACCACGAGATCCCCGGCGGCCAGCTGTCCAACCTCCGTGTCCAGGCACGCTCGTTGGGCCTTGGCGACCGCTTCGAGGACATCGAGGCGATGTACGCGGCCGCCGACCGCATCCTCGGCCGGCTGGTCAAGGTCACCCCGTCGTCCAAGGTGGTCGGCGACCTCGCCCTGCACCTCGTCGGCGCGGGCGTCTCGCCCGCGCAGTTCGCGGCCGAGCCCGGTTCGTACGACATCCCGGACTCGGTGATCGGCTTCCTGCGCGGCGAGTTGGGCGACCCGCCCGGCGGCTGGCCGGAGCCGTTCCGCAGCAAGGCCCTCAAGGGCCGCGCCGCGCCCAAGCCGGTCGTCGAACTGTCCGCCGAGGACCGCGACGGACTGGACAAGGACCGGCGCGCCACCCTCAACCGGCTGCTGTTCCCCGGCCCGGCCAAGGAGTTCGAGACACACCGCGAGTCCTACGGCGACACGGGCGTGCTGCCGAGCAAGGACTTCTTCTACGGGCTGCGGCCGGGGGAGGAGCACGCGGTGGACCTCGAACCAGGGGTGCGGCTGCTCATCGCGCTGGAGGCGATCGGCGAGGCCGACGAGCGCGGCATGCGCACTGTGATGGCCACGCTCAACGGGCAGCTCCGGCCGATCCAGGTCCGCGACCGCTCGGTCGCCTCGGACCTGCCGGCCGCGGAGAAGGCCGACAAGTCCGATCCGAAGCATGTCGCCGCGCCGTTCGCCGGGGTGGTCACGCTGTCGGTGGCGCCGGGCGACCGCGTCGAGGCGGGCGCGACCATCGCGACGATCGAGGCGATGAAGATGGAGGCCGCGATCACCGCCCCGGTCGCCGGAGCGGTGGACCGGCTGGCCATCAACGCCGTCCAGCAGGTGGAGGCGGGCGATCTCCTGATGGTGATCGCCTAGGCCACCAGGGCTCTCAGGGCCCTCACTGCTCGCGCATCCCCCACGGGGAGCCGTACGCGGTGAGCAGGTCCAGGAAGGGACGGGCGGGGAAGGCCTCGGGGCCGAGCACGCCCGTCCCTGTCCAGGCGCCGGTGGCCAGGAGTTCCAGGGCGACGACCGGGTTGACGGCGGTCTGCCAGACGACCGCCTGGGAGCCGTACTCCGCCATCGACCACTGGTTGTCGACCACGTGGTAGAGGTAGACCTCGCGCGGCGTGCCGTCCTTGGTGCCCCGCACCCAGGTTCCCGCGCAGGTCTTGCCGTGCATGCGCTCGCCGAGCGTCGCCGGGTCGGGCAGACAGGCGGCCACGACGTCGCGGGGCGACACCGCGACCGGGCCCGCCGCGCTCGGCACGGTGACCGGGTCGGTGCGGTCCAGGCCCAGCAGGTGCAGTGTCCGGAGGGTCTGGATGAACTCCTCGCCCAGGCCGTACTTGAAGGTCACCCGCCGTGCGTCGACCCAGCGCGGCACGAGCAGCACCTCCTCGTGCTCCACGTTCACGCACTCGACCGGGCCGATACCTTCGGGGAAGTCGAACACCTCCGGCTCGCTGAAGGGCGCGGTGGTGAACCAGCCGCGGTCCGCCTCGTAGACGACCGGCGGGTTGAGGCACTCCTCGATGGTGGTCCAGATGGTCAACGTACCCGGGACTAAAGTCCCGGGGTTTGCTCAACGGGCGCCACTGGCGGTGGTGCTGCGTTTGCGTCCTGTCCCACGGCCGGGTTTCGGGGGTGGGACAGGGGCGGTTGACTGCGCCCCGCGCACCGCTCCTTGACCTGGCCGTAGGTGGGCTCACGCAGCGCGAAGTTCCGCTTCACGTCCTTTTCGAACGCGACCGACGACACCCAAGAGGCCGCTTCGTTGCAGGCGCGCAGGGTCGCCTCAAGTGCCGCCGTCTGCACGGGCGTCGGCAGCAGCTTGACCTGCACCACCAACTTCACACCCGCGACGGTACCTGGCCCCCGGCGCCCCGGCATTCGAACACCGGATATTCCTCACCGGACCCCAGGAGCCGGTTCCTGGCCGCACTGCGGATGCCGCGCGAGCACGGCAGCGCCAGACTCACCGCACGCATGGTCGACAGCGCCTATCCCACCGCTCTGGAGATGCTGCTGGACAGCGCCGCCGCCCAGCGGGAGGCGCTGCGGGGCTCCGTGGCCGCCCTCACCCGGGGTACACCGCGGCCTCGGACTCCGTGATCCACGGGGCCCGAGGCCGTCGTACACCTATTGCGCCTAAGGGACCTGTTACACCTATGGCGCTATGGCGCCTGTGCCGTCAGCCCTGGCGGGCCTTGAAGCGCGGGTCCTTCTTGTTGATGACGAAGGTCACGCCCCGTCGGCGGACCACCTGGGCGCCCGGCTTCGACTTCAGCGAGCGCAGGGAATTGCGTACCTTCACGGTTCTGTTCTCCTCCTGCTCAGGCGCGCGCCCGGATTCAGTGGCGGGCGGCGGCCGTGCGGCCGTAGCGGCGCTCGAAGCGCTCCACGCGGCCCGCGTTGTCCAGGACCCGCGCGGTCCCGGTGTAGAACGGGTGGCTCGCCGAGGAGATCTCGACGTCGATCAGCGGGTAGGTGTTGCCGTCCTCCCACTCGATCGTCCGGGCGGAGTCGGCGGTCGAGCGCGTCAGGAACGCGGCGCCGGCGGCGCGGTCACGGAAGACGACGGGACGGGATGCGGGGTGGATACGAGACTTCATGGGGTGTCCTTCCTGGTGACGGCTCGGCTGGTGACTGCGTACCTGGGTCAGCGCGTCTCCCGGAACGGGACGTGCTGCCCGGCCACCGCGTCGTACTTGCGCAGGACGAGCCGGTCGGGATCGTTCTGACGGTTCTTGCGCGTCACGTAGGTGACGCCGGTGCCAGCCGTCGACCGAAGTGTGACGATGGGGCGTGCGGTGCTGCGTGCCATGAGGTTCTCCTTCCACCCGACATACCTGGGATTTCTTGTCCCAGGCATGTCAACCACATGCGGTGTAACAGCGGACCTGGCCCTCGCATTCCCGCCCCGTAGTCTCACGTGACCAGAGCCCGAAGGGGAGACCGATGATCTTCATCACCGCGAAATTCCGGGTCCTGCCCGAGCACGCCGACCGCTGGCCGGAGATCACCGACGCGTTCACCCGGGCGACGCGTGCCGAGCCGGGCAACCTGTGGTTCGAGTGGTCCCGCGGTGTCGACGACCCGAACGAATACGTCCTCGTGGAAGCCTTCCGTGACGGCGAGGCCGGTGGCGCGCACGTCCGGTCCGCTCACTTCAAGGCGGCGCAGGAGACCCTGCCGCCCCACCTCGCCGAGACCCCGCGGATCGTGAACATGGCGGTGCCGCAGGAGGACTGGTCCCTCCTCGGGGAGATGGCGGTGCCGGAGCGGGGCTGAGGGCTGTCGGCACAGGCGCCGTGGCTCCTGTCACTTCCAGCCGTACGCGTACGCCGCGACCCATGTGACGTCCAGCTGGGCGCTGCTGCCCGGAGCCGCGCCCGGCCCCTCCAGCGCGCTCTCGTTCTGCAGCACCCAGGACAGGGGCTCGTCCGGTACGCCGCGGGTGTCGTGACCGCTCTCGCGGCCGTCCACGAAGAACCGCACCTTCCCGGGCGTCCACTCGGTGGAGACGGTGTGCCACTGCGTCCAGTCGTCGCTGCCGGGGAAGTATCCCTGTTCACCGCCGCCACACGGGTGGTGGAAGGCGGTGAGGGAGCCGGTCCACTCGCCCTCGGGGTGGTCCATCTCGCAGCCGCCGCCGTAGTGCAGCCAGGCGGACTTGTAGCCCGGAGCCAGCTTCGTCACCTTGATACGGGCGCTGTACTTGCCGTACTTCATCTGCATGACGGCGCGCGGTACGAGGGCTGCGGCGTGCACGGGACCGCCGTCGTCGGGCCGCCACATCCGGATGTGCAGCCGCCCGTCGCCGTTCTCCGCGGGGCCGACGCTCACGGTGTCCTCCGGGTGGTAGACGCCCACGACGTCCCGGCCCCGGTCGTTGGCCGTGTCGCGCCAACCGGTCGGATACGCCCACCAGTTGTCGCGGTACGAGCCGGTCAGGCCCCCGCAGTACGCGGCGGAGGTGTCGACATGGTGGTCGCAGTCGCTGAACGCGCCCAGCGGCACCCGGTCCCCGTTGAAGTCCTCCGCCAGGACCTGCCAGAAGGGCCCGCAGTCGCCGCGGGGCAGCTCGGCGCCGGTGCTGCGGCAGGCGTCGGCCGACCGCGGCGCCCCGTCCGCACGGGGGATGCCGAGCAGCGCGGCCAGGAGCAGCAGGCCGAGGGGGATCAACAGGGCGCGCTTTCGGTGGCCGGGCGCTGCGTGTGAACCCATCGGACGGCTCCTCCGATTCTCGGTGTGCCGGTGTCCTCAGCCTTCTCCGAGCCTTTCCCGCGAACCAGCATCCTCGCCGTACGACGGGTGTGACGCCATCCCCAGAACCGGACTCGTACCGGACTGCGGCACTCCACGCCCCCACGTCCGCTTGTGCGTTCGTACTGAGGTATGGTCCCCACCGGTTCGTAGTCACCTACCGACAGTGCGACGGTACGGGGAGTGTCGGAGGGCGGGCAGACGCATGGGATCCCAGCTGGATGACGGCAGATCGGCGGACCGGGGCGAGGCACGGGACGACACGCCGCTGGAGGCGATGAGCCCCGAACCGCTGCTGACCCGCGACTACGAGACGCGCCCCGCGCTCGTCTACGAGCGGCTGCGGCAGCGGCACGGCCCGGTCGCGCCGGTCGACCTGCTGGGCAGCCCGGCCTGGCTGGTCCTGGGATACCGCGAGGCGCTCCAGGTGCTCCAGGACGACGACAACTGGCCCAAGGGGCTGGAGAACTGGCGGGCCCGCTCCGAGGGCCGGGTGCCGGCCGACTGGCCGCTCGGCCCGTCCCTGGAGGTCAACCATGTGCTGATCCAGGGCGGTTCGGGCCACGCACGGCTGCGGGCGGCATGGGACGTGGCCCTCAAGCCGTTCCAGGACCCACGCCACCCCCAGGCGAAGCGGCTGAAATCGGCCGTCACCGCCTACGCCGACGAGCTGATCGCACTGGTCGGACAGGGCGGCGGCACCGGCGTGGCGGACCTGTCCGCGCAGTTCTCCCGGCCGCTGCCGCTGATGGCCGCCAGCCATCTGCTGGGCTTTCCCGGCTCACAGGGCGACGACGCGCTGATGGACATGTGGCGCGTGCTGGACGCCGGACCGGACGCGGAGACCGCCCTGGAGCGGTTGCTCGCGACGCTCGCGGACCTCGCAGCGGCGAAGCAGCAACAGCCGGGCGACGACTTCCCCTCCTACCTCTTGGCCGCCCAACCCGAGCTCTCGCTCGACGAGTTGGCCCGCGAGCTGTTCATGCTGCTGGGCATGACGTCCGACCACGTCGGCATCCTCATCTCCAACACCGTGGTCGAGGTCATCTCGGGTGACGGGGGCGTGCGGGCCAGCCTGTCCGCCGGGATGCTCCGGGAGACCATGAACCGCGTCGTCATGCGCAAGCCGCCGCTGGTGAACTTCGTGCCGCGCTTCGCCGCCGAGGACACCCCGCTCGGGAACTACACGATCCGCGCGGGCGACCCGGTGTGGGTCTCCTCCGCGGCCGCGCACGCCGACCCGCTCTTCGCCGACCACGTGGCCCCGAGCACCACGATCAGCACCCGAGCCCATCTGTCCTGGGGCGCGGGCCGCCGTCAGTGCCCGGCCCCGGCGCGCGAACTCGCTTCGACGATCGCCTCGGTGGGCGTGGGCCGGCTCTTCGAGCGGTTCTCCCATCTGGACCTGGCCCTCCCGGTCGACCAACTGCCGTGGCGCTCCTCCCCGTTCATGCGCGGACTGCGCTCCCTGCCCGTACGGTACGAACTCGCCTCGGCGCCCGCCCCTTCGACGTCGGCCGGCTCCGCACCGCAGACCCCCGGCACGGCGCTGCCCGACCCGGCCGCCCGGCAGCGCTCCTCGCTGTGGCGGTACCTGACGGGCCTGATCCGCCCGGGCCGCTGACGTACGTCGGCCGACCCCTTCTTGGAAAACCTGCCGCGCGCATCAACGCCGTACGGCAGCGCGGTCGTGCGCCGTCTCGGCGGCGTCGCGCCGGAACGCCCACTCCAACTCGGGTTCCATCGCGAAGTGGAAGAGCCGTCGTACGGGCGGGGTGCACAGGACGGTCACGACCGCGGCCGCGACGAGCGTGACGGTGATCTCGCCGAGCGGCCGGTGGACCCAGGCGTGGTCGTACCAGTGCCCGAACTTGGCGCTCTGGACGACGAATCCGTGCAGCAGGTAGCCGTACAGAGTGCCCGCGCCCAGCACCGTGAACCACATCCTGCGCCGGGGCACCCAGGCGAGGAAGCAGGCGCTCAGAACCACCGAGCAGCCGAAAGTGGCCAGCGTCATGGCGGGCCCGTAGGCGGCGGGCGCGGCCAGTTCCTGGACGCTGTCGCGGTGGAAGAACCAGGCGTAGTTCATGCGGGGGACCGCCCAGTACGCCACGGCGAGGGCGCCGAGGAGGACGGGCACGGACAGCACACGTACCTCGGGGCGGCGGACGAGCTGGAAGTGCTCAGGCTTCAGGCACAGGCCGAGCACGAAGTACGGCAGGAACTGCAGCACACGCTGGAGTTCCAGGACGCTGCCGAGGGACGGCGAGAGGGTGGCCAGCATCGCGACGGCGAGCGCGAGGGGCAGCGGCCGGCGCACGATCCGCCACAGCGGCGTGGTCAGCCGCCAGATGAACAGCGCCGCGAGGAACCACGTCAGGTACAGGGGCTCCAGCAGGCTGATCGGACGGTCGGGCGCGTGGTCGGTCCACCTCGTGAAAAGGGTGTAGGCCACTTCGAAGGCGACGTACGGGACGGCCACGCCTGCGGCCAGCCGCTTTATCTGCCGCGGGGTGGCCTCGAAGCCGCGCGAGAAGTAGCCGGAGATGACGATGAACGCCGGCATGTGGAAGGCGTAGACGACCATGTAGAGCGTGGTGACGGTCCTGCTGCCCTCGCGCAGGGGTTCCCATCCGTGTCCTGTCGCCACGAGGACGATCGCCAGGTACTTGGCGTTGTCGAAGAAGGGGTCGCGCTGCTTGGCCGGGGCGGGCGGGGGCACCGGTACGGGTTCTGTTGCGGGAGGTGCCTCGCGGGCATGCGCGGGCCGCGCGGTGTCACTCATCGCGGCCCCGCGCCGGGCGGGTGGGATCCGTACAGACGCGGACACGTCTGGCTCGGACGGCGGCGGTGGCGCGGCAGAACGGCATCCCACCCGCCTCACCATTTGCGGACGATATAAACAAGGCTTCCTGTTTTGGTGATTTGACGCACTGAACGTGCCGTCCGCCCGGATGGTCGCTGCCGCCTGCCATGCCGTTTCGCCCGTCATGAGCCGCTCTGGGGGCGGCCGTTATGCGAGTGGAATGTGCTGAACGCGTGAACGATTGACGGGAGTTGTGAAAGGTGAGAAGAATTCGGCTTGCTTCGCTGTGCCTCAAGTGAGCGAAGCGACGCAAGTGGCCTGGCGTGGGCTTCTGTATGCCCGCGCGCCTTTCCACCGCTCGCAGCAAGCCACCTCCCACACGCACGATTCCATCGAGGAACACCTTGTCGCATTCACAGCAATGCAGGACTCTCGTCGCTTTCGCGGCAACCGCTTTCACCGCTGTCGCCCTGCCGATACTCGCGGCGGGCGCGGCGAGCGCCACGACGGCCGAGGCCTGCCAGTCGGCCACGGTGCAGTACCGGATCGTCGGCACCGGTAAAGACTCCGCGGGAGCGGACTGGACCTCACAGGGCGGCTTCCACCTGTGGGACAGTGCGCCCGGCACCGTCGAGGTGCGGCTGGCGCCGGGCCAGAACGTCGGGGACGGCTGCAAGTACCCCGTCTCCCTGGCCGAATACACCACCGAAGGTGCCGACTGGTACACCTCCGGGCACCAGACCCTCGTCGACAAGGCCACCGTCTACCTCACGGCGGCGGACGTCGCCGGGGCGGACGACGCCAAGCGCACCTGGCAGAAGCTGAGCGTGAAGTCGCCCGACTGCTACGGGCAGATCGACCTGTACGGCGACGACGTCTCGTACGACGGCAAGAGCGGCGACGGGCACGGCCCCGCCCCCTACGAACCCGACGGGGTCATCACGCCGTACCACCTCATCGCCGCGTGGAACGGCGGCGACAAGGCATGCGACTCCGGCGGCAAGGACTCGCCCAGCCCGACGCCTTCGCCGTCGACACCCGTGACGCCCACGACACCGGCGACGCCGGGCACGCCGACGACTCCCGCGGGCAGCGAGCCGCCCACCGGGCAGTCGACCCCGCCGGTCAGCCCCAAGCCCTCGACCACTCCGCCGACCAGCGCGCACGTGCCCCCGGCGGAGCCTTCCACGCCCGCCTCCCCGAAGCCGTCGTCCAGCGCGAGCACACCGCCGCTGGCGGAGACGGGGGCGAGCGCGCCCGCAGGGCTGATCGCGGCCGGCGCGGCCGTGACGATCGCTCTCGGCGTCGGCGCGGTGTACGCGGCAGGCCGCCGCACGCGCCGCCAGTGACGAGGGGCCCGTCCCGGCTGTGACGCCTTCGCGCCGGACTCCCTGTACAGGAGCCCGGCGCGAAGCCGTTGCCGCAGCGGTGGCCGTGTTCAGCGGCGGCGGCCGAGGACGGCCACACCGGCGAGGAGGACGAGGAGCACTCCGGCGAACCACGTCATGGCGGCGGTGGCGGACATGGTGAGGGTGGCGATGCCGAGGCCGAGGGCCGGGACGATCAGTCCGAGGTAGGAGATGAGGAACAGTCCGGCCAGCGCCTCGCCTCGCTTGGCCGGTGCGGCCATCGCGACGACGGTTCCCACGGCCGTCTTGAACAGCACACCCGCTCCGATGCCGGCGACGATGCCACCGATCAGGAAGGCCGCCAGGTCGGCGGTGTGCATGCCGATGACGAGAGCGACGACACCGGCGGCCTGGGCGAGCAGGCCCAGGGCCTTCCTCGCCGGGGTGGGCAGTCGGCTGGTCAGCGTCTGGGCGAGGGCCGCGCCGCCGAAGACCGCGAACACGATGCCGCCGGCCAGGGCGCGGGAGGGGTGGTGCAGGGTGCTTGCGACGAAGCCCGGAGCGATCGACGTGAACAGTCCGAACACCGCGAAGGAGGCGAAGCCGGCCGCCGCCGCGGCGAGATAGCCGGCGCGGTCGCCGTGGTCGGTGCTGATGCGCTGCGGCCGGTAGGCGGGCCTGACCAGCCGCTCCTCAACCGTCTCCGGAGTGAGGGCGAGTGCGACCATGCTCGCCAGCAGCAGGACGGCGAAGACGAGATACGGCGTCCGCAGCGGCGCGTGCACGAACTGGGCCAGGAAACCGGCGATCAGCGGGCCGACCCCGAGGCCGCCGATGTTGGCCGCGGTCGAGACCACCTCGAAGCGCTGTCCCGAGGCACCGGGCCGGTGCGCGGCGTGCAGTTCGTGCAGGTGCGCGGTGGCGGTCGCGGTCACCATCCCGACGCCGAGGCCGGTGATCAGCCGGGCGGCCAGCAGTACCGGCAGCGACGAGCCGGTGAGGAACAGCGCGGCGGCGACCAGCTCCAGTGCCAGCGCGGGCACGAGGATCTTCTTCCGGCCGACCCAGTCCGAGACATGCCCCGCCAGCAGCAGGCTGATCACCACGCCGACCGCGTAGGCGGCGAACACGACGGTGACCATGAACGTGGAGAACCCGTCCCGCGCCATGTACAGCGGATACAGCGGGGTGGGCACGGTGGAGAACGCCATCGCGACCAGGAAGGCGAGCGCGACCAGCCAGAAGCCGACGCCGTGGCGTCGCGAGCCGGGCGCGGTCCCCGTGCCGTGACCGTCACCGGTGGTGAGGAGATGGCGCGAGGGTGTCGACGTGGTCATGGCACTGCTCCGATCCGATCGAGCGGTGAAACGGTGGTCCTGCTGCGGGGTGGAACCGTGGCCCTGCCGAGCGGGAGAACCCCGGTGGTTCCGCTCGCCCCACTCTCCGTCGCGCAAGCCATCGCGTCCAACGAATCTTCACGCTGGTCACGATCGCGATCTGAGATAGTTGACGATGTGGAGCTCCGTCACCTCGAGTACTTCGTGGCCGTCGCCGAAGAGCAGAACTTCACGCGCGCGGCGGCTCGCCTGCACATCGTCCAGTCCGCGGTCTCGGCGGCCGTCAAGGCCCTGGAGCGTGAACTGGGCGCGCAGCTGCTGGACCGCAACTCCAAGCGGGTCCTGCTCACCGACGCGGGCGCGGCCCTGCTGCCCCGGGCACGGATCGCCCTCGACGCCGCCCGCGATGCCGCCGACGCCGTCGCGGAGGTGCGCGGCGGTCTGCGCGGCACCCTGCGGCTGGGCACCATGATCTCGGTCGGGCTGGTCGACCTGCCCGCGCTGCTCGGCGAGTTCCACCGCCGTCACCCCGGGGTACTGCTGCGGGCGGGCCCCGCCCCCTCGGGCTCGCAGGGACACCTCGACGCCCTCATCGAACGGCGCCTGGACCTGGCGTTCGTCTCGCTGCCCGGGCCGCGCCCGCCCGGCATCGAGCTGACCCGCCTGACCGGCTCGGTGATCGACCTCGTCGTCCCGGACGACCATCCCTTCGCGGGGCGCGGTTCCGTGGCCATCGGCGAGCTCGCCGGGCTGGACTTCATCGACTTTCCGGTCGGCTTCGGCAACCGCGCTGTCGTCGACCGAGCGTTCGCCGCGGCCGGGGTGCCACGGCATGTCACCCTGCAGATCGCCGACATCGGCACCGGCGCCGAGTACGTCCGGCACGGCCTGGGCATCGCGCTGCTGCCCCGGTTCGTTCTCGACGGGGCCGAGGGCATCACCGCCCTTCCGGTGACCGGCGCCGACCTGGACTGGCCGCTGTACCTGGCGATCCCGGCCGACCGGGCGCCCGGGGCCGCGGCTCGTGCGTTCATCGCCCTCGTCCACGAGATGACGTGACGGCGGCCGGGGAAAACGGCTCAGGGGGGAGCGGCAGCCTGTGGCACGATTCCGGAATGATCTCCAGCACGCCCATACCCCCCGTCGTCCCCGCAGGCCGGATGGCCGGGATGGAACAGCCGGTCCTCGGCCTTGCCGGTGGGCTGGAGCTGCGGCCGTGGCGCCCGAGCGACGCCGACGTCCTGGTGGCGGCGAGTGGGGATCCCGCGATTCGGCTCTGGAACCTCCTGCACGTGGACTCGCCCGAAGACGCGCGCCGGAGGATCGAGCGCATGCACGAACGGTGGCGCGCGGAGGCGGGTGCGATCTGGGCCATCGCCCGCCCCGGCGGAGGCGATGCACTGGGGCTCATCGGGTGGATCGACGTCGACCTCAAGGGCGGCAGCGCGGAGATCGTCTACTGGGTCCTGCCCGCGGCGCGCGGCGGCGGTGTCGTCGTGGAGGCCACGCGACGCCTCACCCACTGGGCCTTCGACGATCTCGGCCTGTACCGGCTCCGGCTGTGCCACTCGGTGGCCAACCCGGCGTCCTGCCGGGTCGCGGCCAAGGCCGGATTCGCCCTCGAAGGCACCATGCGCGGCGCCCTGCTGCACGCCGACGGCTGGCACGACCAGCATCTGCACGCCCTGATCCGGGGCGACAACCAGCGCCCGCCCACGACCGTTTGACCTCTGCTTGAGCCGCTTCTCGCTCAGGAGGACGTCATCGCGTCCGGCTGCCCGCTCTGCGGTGTCCCGGCGGCGCGGAAGCGCACGTCGCACAGGTGGGCGATCCCGGCGATCGCCGCCGCCGTGGCGCCGAGCGCGGCGAAGGAGGCAACCGGTCCGCCGTGGTCCATGACCACACCGGCCAGCGGGGACCCGGCGACGTTGCCGACCAGGAGGGCGCTGGCGTAGGCGCCCATGGCCACGCCCTTGCTGCCCTCGGGCGCCAGCAGGCTCACCGAGGTCGCGGACGCCGACAGGGCGGGCGCCACGAAGAAGTTCGCGGGAACGGCCAGCAGGCACAGCCAGTACCACTGGGTGGCGAGACCTATCGGCAGGCACAGCAGCCCGAGCACCGCGGTGACCACGAACACCGAGGGCGGGCGGCGCATCCCGCCGTAGACGAGCCCGCCGGCCACCGACGCGAGGCCCGCGACGACCAACAGCAGCCAGCTCCACTGGAGTTGCCCCCACCGTTGCAGCGAGCCGATGGCGGCGACCTCGAAGCCCATCACGGCGACCGAGGCGGCGACGGTGATGCCCAGCGCGCACACCATGCGCGGGGACAGCCAGTCGCCCGACTTGGGCTTGCCGCCGTCCCGCGGACGGGCCTTCTGCAGGGGCGGGTTGAGCACCACGTAGGCGATCCCGGACAGGAACAGCAGGGCGCCCATGACGAGGAACGCCACCGTGGGGGAGGCCTGTGAGGCGAGCACGATGCCGATCGACGGGCCGACCATGTAGGCGAGGTCGGTGGTCATCGAGTCCACCACGTACGCGGTGTGCCGGCTCTCCTCGGTCACCATCGTCGCCAGCGCCAGCCGGATCACGGTGAACGCCGGGAGCGTCAGCAGCCCGCCGACGAACGCCGCGCCCAGCAGCGCGGGATACGGCAGGAGGTACGCGAGTCCCCAGAACAGGGACTGCGCGGTCACCACCAGGGCGAGCACCTTGCGCAGCCCGTACCGGTCGAGACCGCGGCCCTGGAGGGGCGCACCGATCCCGGCGCCCGCCGTCCACAGCGCGGACACCAGGCTCGCCGCGCCGAAACCGCGGTCCAGATTGCTTACGACGTGCAGGAGGATGACCGCGGAAATGCCCAGCCCCGGCATCTTCGCCAGCAGCCCGATGGTCATCAGGGACCGGAGTTTCGGCTCGGCGAAAACCTGTCGATAGACGGCAAACATGGATCCGGCCCCCGGGTCGGTACTGGTCGTCACTGGACGGGTGATCGCTGAGCCAAGGGGCCGAACGCTACCGGAACGCGCCGAGGTGCAGTCGTCCCGAATCCGGTCAACTGCCGCTCTCCCCGGGGCGGCTGACCTGGTCGGGGATCCGTCGGCGTTCCGCGACGCCGGATTGCGGTGCGCGCCGCTCAGTTCCCCCGAGCCCCGGCGCGCAGACCGTCCATGACGAGGTCCAGCAGGCGGGTGGCGCGGGACTGCCAGTCGGTGTGCGGGTCTAGTTGCCAGAGGCCGGAGATGGCGAGCATGAAGTCGTCCGGTGTCACGCCCGGGCGGATGGTGCCAGCCTCCTCGTTGGCCTTCAGCAGAAGTACGGCGGCCTCGATCACGGGGTTGTGTCCGGGCCGGGCCGGGCCGCCCGGCGCGCTGACGGCATTGCGCATGGCTTCGGCCAGGCCCGCCTTGGTCATGGCGTACCGCGCGAGGCGGTCCATCCACTTCCGCAGTGCCTGATCGGGGGCCTGGGCCTGGAGGAGCTGGGCCGCCGCGTCGGCGACCTGCTGCATCTCGTGGCGGTAGACCTCCAGGACGAGGGCCTCGCGGTTGGGGAAGTTGCGGTAGAACGTGCCCTGCCCGACGCCCGCCTTCTTCGCGATCGCGCTGAGCGGGGCGTCGGCCGAGCAAGTCAGCTCGCTGAGGGCGACTTCGAGGATGCGCTCGCGATTGCGTTGCGCGTCCGAGCGCAGTGGGGTGTCCGCGCGCGTCGCGTCGTCCTTCTCCCGCTTCTCCGGCACTCGTCCTCCTTCCGGCATCGCGGCCGGGCCACCCTTGCTAAGCGGACAGCTGTCCGCTAGGTTCATGGGTAAGCGGACGGCTGTCCACTTGGGTCCATCGTAGCGGCAGCCAGAGTCCATATAAATGGCCGGAACCGATCGCCCGCCCGCATTGTCGCGCACTGCGCACGCGGGCCCCGAACCACCCCGCCCCCTTGCCCGCGTCTCTTGCGTCTTTCCTGTTCCCTCTTCTCTCTTCCCTCTGTACAGCGCCATCTCCTTGCGAACTTCCTGGCGGGATCGCCCGTCCGACTTCGACGCGCCCACACGCGAAAGAAGGCTGAACATGGCCGCAGCTCCCACCCCCTCGACGTACAGCGCCGTCACCCTGACCGTCAATGGCGAGCAGTACACGCTGCCCGTCGACCACCGCACCACCCTGCTCGACGCGCTGCGCGAGCACCTTGATCTGACCGGCACCAAGAAGGGCTGCGACCAGGGCCAGTGCGGCGCCTGCACAGTGCTGCTCGACGGGCGCCGGGCCGTGTCCTGTCTGCAGCTCGCCGTCGCCGCCGAGGGGCGATCGATCACCACCGTCGAGGGCCTGGCCGACGGCGATCAACTGCACCCGGTGCAGCAGGCGTTCCTCGACCTCGACGGCTACCAGTGCGGCTACTGCACACCGGGGCAGATCTGCTCCGCCATCGCGGTGATCGAGGAACACGCGGCGGGCTGGCCGAGCGCCGCCACCGCCGACGTACGGCCCGAAGCGGGACCCTCACCGCTCACCGCCGACGAGATCCGGGAGCGGATGAGCGGCAACCTGTGCCGCTGCGGCGCCTATGTGTCCATCGTCGAGGCGGTCGCCCGAGCGGCCGAGGAGCAGGCGGCCCACACGCGGGCCGACACAGGCGAGGCGACGGCACGGACGCAGACGGACAAGGTCAAGGAGGCGGCGGCATGAGGGAGTTCGGCTATCAGAGGGTGTCAGACGTCGCCGGCGCGGTCGCCCTGCTCGGCGCCGATCCCGACGCCCGCTTCCTCGGCGGCGGCACCAACCTCGTCGACCTGATGAAGACCGGCGTCGAACGGCCCTCCCGGCTCATCGACGTACGCGAACTTCCCCTGGACGGCGTCGAGTTGATGCCGGACGGCAGCCTGCGCATCGGTGCGACCGTCACCAACAGCGATCTCGCCGCGCACCCCGAAGTCCGCCGCCGCTACCCGGCGTTGACACAGGCCGTGCTGGCCGGTGCCTCCGGGCAGCTGCGCAACATGGCGACGGTCGGCGGAAACCTGCTCCAGCGCACCCGGTGCGGGTACTTCGCCGACGTGACCAAGCCGTGCAACAAGCGTGTTCCCGGCAGTGGTTGCCCCGCCATCGAGGGCGAGCACCACAACCACGCGATCCTCGGGGCCTCCGCGCACTGCGTGGCCACGCACCCCTCCGACATGGGTGTGGCGCTGACGGCGTTCGACGCCGTCGTCTCGTACGAAACGGCGGACGGAGCGGGTGAGTTGCCGCTCGCCGAGTTCTATCTGCCCGTGAGCGACACCCCGCACCGGGAGACCGCGCTGCCGGCGGGCGCACTGATCACCGGTGTCACGCTGCCGCCCGCGCCGGTCGCCGCGCACTCCCGCTACCGCAAGGTGCGCGAGCGCGCCTCGTACGCGTTCGCGATCGGCTCGATCGCCGCCGCGCTCGACGTCCAGGACGGTGTCGTACGCGATGTGCGCCTGGCCTTCGGGGCGGTCGCGTCGCGGCCGTGGCGGGCCCGGGCGGCCGAACGCGCACTGGCCGGAGCCCCGGCGGACGCCAAGACCTTCGCCGCTGCCGCGGACGCCGAACTGGCCGCCGCCGAGCCGCTGGCCGACAACGGATACAAGGTGACCCTGATGCGCAACCTCGTGGTGGCCGTGCTGACCGAACTCGCCGAGGAGGCCGCCCGATGACCACCGCCATCACCGGACGTACGACGGCGAAGGGCGCCGTCGGCACCGCCCACACCCGCGTCGAGGGCCGCGACAAGGTCACCGGGGCGGCCCGCTACGCCGGGGAGATCCCCTTCGCCGAACTCGCCCACGGCTGGCTGGCGTTGTCCACCGTCGCCCGGGGCCGCATCCTCGCGGTGGAGACCGCTCCGGTCCTCGCCATGCCCGGCGTGATCGCCGTCCTGCACCACGGCAACGCGCCGCGTGTCGACACCGAGTACATCGGCCTGCTGGGCGTCCCGCCGGACCCGACCACCGCCGTATTCCAGCAGGACCGCGTGCCCTACCTGGGCTGGCCGGTGGCCCTGGTCGTCGCCGAGACCTCCGAACAGGCGAGGGAGGCCGCCGAGGCGCTCGTCGTGCGCTACGAAGAGGAGCCGCACGACGTCGCGTTCGAGGGCGGCGAGCACCCGGACGCGTATCCGCTGGACGCCCACATGCCGGCGGTCGCGGAGAAGGGTGACCTGGAGGCCGAACTCGCCGCGTCGGCCGTCGTGTTGGACGCGGAGTACTCCACCCCGGAGGAACACCACAACCCGATGGAGCCGCACGCGGCGACGGCCCGCTGGGACGGCGGACGGCTCGAAGTCGTCGACTCCAACCAGGGCACCGTGTGGGTCGCCGCCGAACTCGCCAGCCTCTTCTCGCTCGACCCGGCCGCGGTGCGGGTGCGTTCCGAGCACGTCGGCGGCGGCTTCGGCAGCAAGGGCGTGCGCGCGCACCAGGTGGCCGCCGTGATGGCCGCCACCGTTCTCCAGCGGCCCGTCCGCGTCGTCATGACACGCCGTCAGATGTTCTCGCTGGCAGGCTACCGCAGCCCCACGGCGCAGCGGCTCCGGCTCGGCGCCGACGCGGACGGCCGGCTGCGCGCGCTGGAACACCGCTCGCTGAGCCTGACGTCGACCGTGCACGAGTTCATCGAGCCGAGCGCCGGGGTGGCCCGGACGATGTACGACGCCGACGCCCACCACACCAGCAACCAGGTCGTACGGCTCGACGTGCCCACCCCGACCTGGATGCGCGCACCGGGCGAGGCGCCCGGCTCCTTCGCGCTGGAGTCGGCACTCGACGAACTCGCCGAGAAGTGCGGCATCGACCCGATCGAACTGCGCGCCCGCAACGAGCCCGAGCGGGGCCCGGTGTCCGGGCTGCCGTTCAGCGGCCGCAACCTGCACGCCTGCTTCCGGGAAGGGGCCCGCAGGTTCGGCTGGGCGGACCGGGACCCGCGTCCCGGGCTGCGCCGGGACGGGCGCTGGCTGCTCGGCACCGGCACGGCGGCCGCCTCCTTCCCCGCGGGGTCGGCGCCCTCCACGGGCGCCGTGACGGCGGAGGCGGACGGCACCTTCACCGTGCGGATCAACGCGGCGGACATCGGTACCGGCGCCCGGACCGCTCTCACTCTGGTCGCCGCCGACGCGCTGGAGGTGGCGCCGGACCGCGTCCAAGTGCACATCGGGGACAGCGATTTCGGGATGGCGTTCATCGCCGGCGGCTCGATGGGCACCCGCTCCTGGGCCTGGGCGGTCACGGTCGCGGCCGGTGAACTGCGCGAGCGGCTCGCCCTCGGCGCGATCATCCCGCCCGAGGGGATCACCGTACGCTCGGACACCACCGAGGCCGTCGGCGCCCTCGCACAGATGGAACGGCACTCCTTCGGCGCGCAGTTCGCCGAGGTCGCCGTGGACGTCACCACCGGTGAGGTCCGCGTGCGCCGCATGCTCGGCATCTTCGCGGCGGGCCGGATCATCAACCCGCTCACCGCACGCAACCAGTTCGTCGGCGGCATGACCTGGGGCATCTCCATGGCCCTGCACGAGGAAGCGGTCCGCGACCGGGCCACGGGCGGTCACTACGGCGCCGACCTCGCGGGCTACCACGTGGCCACGCACGCCGACGTACCGCACATCGAGGCCGACTGGATCGACGACCCGGACCCCGACGACCCCATCGGCATCAAGGGCATCGGTGAGATCGGCATCGTCGGCGCCGCGGCGGCGATCGCCAACGCGGTCTGGCACGCGACCGGCGTCCGCCACCGCAGCCTGCCGATCCGCCCCGACCGCGTTCTGAGGGCAGCCCAGCATGCTTGACATCGCCGCCGAACTGCACCGATGGGAGGAAGAGGGCCGGGACTTCGCCGTCGCCACCGTAGTCTCGGTCGGCGGCAGCGCGCCGCGCGGTCCGGGCGCCGCCCTCGCCGTCGACAGCGAGGGCACGGTCATTGGCTCCGTCTCCGGGGGCTGCGTGGAGGGAGCGGTGTACGACCTGTGCGTCCAGGCGCTCCAGGACGGCGGGAGCGTCCTCGAGCGGTTCGGCTACAGCGACGAGGACGCCTTCGCGGTCGGGCTGACCTGCGGCGGCGTCCTCGACATCCTGGTCAGCCCGGTCCGCGCGACGGCCACCGCCCGACCGGTGCTCGGCTCGGCGCTGTCGGCCGCCGCGCGCAGCGAACCCGCCGCCCTCGCCCGCGTCGTGCGCGGCCCGGCCGAACTCCTCGGCGCGGCCCTGCTCGTGCACCCCGACGGCTCGTACGAAGGCGGTCTCGGCGGTCACCCGGAGCTGGACCGGACGGCGGCGGCCGAGGCCGTGGGCCTGCTGGATGCCGGCCGCACCGGCACGGTCGATGTCTCCGAGGACGGCTCACACTGCCCCGGCGGCCTCACCCTGCTCGTCGAGTCGAACGTGCCACCGCCCCGCATGATCGTCTTCGGGGCGATCGACTTCGCGTCGGCGCTGGTCCGCGTCGGCAAGTTCCTCGGCTACCACGTGACCGTGTGCGACGCCCGCCCCGTCTTCGCCACCCGGTCCCGCTTCCCCGAGGCCGACGCCATCGTCGTCGACTGGCCGCACCGCTATCTCCGGCACACCGCGACCGACACACGCACGGTCCTGTGCGTCCTCACCCACGACGCCAGGTTCGACGTACCCCTCCTGGAGACGGCCCTCCGGCTGCCCGTCGCGTTCGTCGGCGCGATGGGCTCCCGCCGCACCCACGAGGACCGCAACGACCGCCTGCGCGAAGTAGGCGTCACCGAACGGGAGTTGGCCCGCCTGCACTCCCCGATCGGCCTCGACCTCGGCGCCCGTACGCCGGAGGAGACCGCCCTGTCCATCGCGGCGGAGATCGTCGCGGCGCGGCGGGGCGGGACGGGCGTGCCGTTGACCGGCTCGCGGACGCCGATCCACCGCCGTGACAGCGCCCGTGCCGAGGGGGTGTCCGCGGCCGCTTGACTGTCAGGGGGCGGGCGGTAGCGGGGCCGGCGGGGGAGTGGGTGCGGCGGGGAGGGCGTTGCGGTACGGCCGCGCGTGGTCTTTGCAGAGCCAGAGCGTGTCGGCCTCGGGGGTGGAGACCTTGTTCAGACCGCCCCAGAGCCGATGCGGGTCGAGCTGTTCGAGCAGGTTGCGCATCGTACGGAACTCCGAGTCCCACTCCGCCCTCACCAGTGTGTTGAGGGAGGCGAAGTCGGCGGAGTCGTCCGGTTCCCCGAGCTCGGACGTCGTGTCGAGGAGTGCCTTCATCAGCTTGATGTCGTCCTGAAGAATCTTGTCGAGATCTTCGGAGGCGACCCCGATGGCGCCGCCGACCACCGGAACGGCGTAGCGCAGGATCTTGAACAGGCCGCGGGCGTACGGCAGGAGGGTCGCCTCAAGCTGTGACGTCGCCCGGACCTCGTAGGGCTCGTGGCCGGGCGCGGGATGCCACTGGCCCGGGGCCTCGCAATAGAGCCGCAGCTGCAAGTACGAGCCGCGGATCACACCCAGGGCCCTACGCCGTGTCACCCGGGTGATCGACACCACACTCGGGCAGGTCACCTGCTGGGACGTCCGGTGACCGCGCCAGGCCGCGAGTGCCGCCCGCTGCTGCTCCGCCGCGATGGACGCCTGCTTGGCCTCCATCTGCTCAAGGGTGCGCAACAGGCCGTCGTGCCGCGCGGCCCCGTCCACGCGCTGGCGCTCGACGACATCCGTCATGCGCCGCACCTCGTCCCGCGTCTGCATGAGCAACTCCTCGGAGCGCCGGGCCTCCGGGGGCTCGATGCCCTGCATCAACTGCCGTACGTTGTGGTCTCTGATCTCGACCGGGCACTCCGCCTCCTCCCGTGGCGGCGTCCGTGCCAGGCGGGCCTTGAGCTGGTCGTGCGGGAACTCGTGGGTGCATTCCGAGCCGTCGGGCAGTCTTCCCGGGCAGGGCACCGACCGGTTGATCTCAAGGCCGGGATAGCGGCGCAGCGTCTGCTCGAAACCGTCCTTCAGGATGGCGAGGAAGTCCTGCGGATAGGGGCCGCGCACGCGTAACTCGGCTGTCCTGGCGATGCGGTCGACAGTCACCAGCGCGGTGTGCTCGCCGTCCGGGTGGCGCAGGAGCGCGCCGCTGCGCCAGTGGAGCCCGGCGGTGAAGCGGTGTTCGCGGGCGATGAACCAGGTCGGGATGCCGGGTGGCACGGTGTGCAGCCGGTAGCGCAGCCGCAGTTCGCGGTGTGCGGACTCCGTGGCCGCCCAAGCCTCCTCGTACGCGGGCGGATCCCAGGGCAGCAGCTCGACGACGATGCTGCTGGTGCCGTCGTCCGTACGGTAGGAGAGGTCGAAGCGCTCCATCAGGGCCACGAAGTGGCGGCGCAGATCCGTGCTGAGGTCGTGCCAGAGCTCGCTCTGATGCGCTTTGGTGAACAAGGCGTCCGTCTGCCGCACCGCCGGTGCGTCCAGGACCCGGCTGATGTAGGCGGTCACCCACTGCGGACGCAGCACCACCATGTCGCCCAGCTCCGGGTCGTCGCTGTAGGCCAGGACGTCACCCAGGCTGTGCAGGGCTTGCGTCAGACCGCGCTGATGGCCGGGATCCGTGACGCCGTGTTCGGACAGAAGGGCGGCCATCTCCTGCGGATCGACATGGTTGCGGGGGTCGGTCCGCACCGCTTCGGTGGCGTTCAGCCAGGCCTCCGGCCAGACCACGCCCATGAGAGGCAGCCGGGAGGCCTGCTCGGCAATGCGGTCCCGCACTTCACCGATGCCCTGCCGGGTCTCGTTGTCGGCCTCCAAGCTGGCGACGATCATGCCGGGGTACGCGGCGTGCAGGTCCGCCAGGGGAAGGTCGGCGGGGCGCGGCCCGAGATGGGTGGCCACGAGGATGACGGGGGCGCGCGGAGCCCTCGCCTTGATCATGTCCAGCCAGTAGTACAACTTCGTGGACTCCCAGCCGATCTGCGCGTCCCAGACGAGGACGAACAGCGAGCGGTCGGTGAGAAAGAACTGATGCGTGGCATGGTAGATCTCCTGGCCACCGAAGTCCCAGGTGGACAACCGCATGACGACGTCGCGCTCCGGATGCGGGTGCGGCAGGTCGAGATTGATGACGTTCAGTCCGTGCGTGCTGCTCTCGTTGCTTTCGAACGGCTCGTCCAGAAGCGACTTGATGAGGGACGTCTTTCCGGCGCGGCCCTCACCTACGAAGACGACCTTCGAGGACCACTGGCGCGTTGTCCGGCTGCTGGACCGCTCGCGGAGGAAGGCGAGCAGGGTCGCCGTGCCCGCGGCCACGACCTCTGGTGGCAGGGTGGTGAGTTCGTTTCCGTCGAGCTCGACGACGTCAAGACTGGCGAGATCGCCAAACGAGTCGGGCAGGCCGACCAATTGGTTGTCCCTGAGCGCGAGGCGGTTGAGGTTGGTGCAGTTGCCGAACGAGTCCGGAAGGAGGGTCAAGGCGCTGCCGGACAGTTCGAGACGTTCGAGACTGGTGAGGTCACCGAATGAGGTGGGCAGCTCGGTCAGCCTGTTGCCATTGAGGAAGAGATCAGTGAGTTGGGTGAGGTTCCCGATCGACTCCGGAAGCTTGGTCAATCCACACATGTTGAGCTCTAGCTGCCTGAGATTCCTGAGGTTTCCGATCCACTCGGGCAGCTCTGTCAACTCGTTCAGCATGACGTTCAGGTGAGTGAGGTTGGTGAGACTCCCGAGCCAGTCCGGCAGCGCCGTGAGACTGTTGGCACTCAGGTCGAGTTGCCTCAGATGAGTGAGCTCGGCCAACTCGCCCGGCACCTCGGTGAGTCCGAGGAGGCCCAGATCGAGCTCAACCTCGTTTCGTGCCGCGGCGATCCGCTGCTGTACCTGTTCCTCGTCGCCGAGTTCCTCGTCGCCAAGTGCCATGTTTCCCGCCGTACGCTCGCCGACACCATGTGCAGGAAGTCTGGACGATCCGGTCATCCCAGACAACGCCCGGGACAGACAAGCTCCCTGACTGAGTATCACCATGTGTCGATGAACGACCTCCGCTCGCGAGGCAGCTCCTTGCACCCCTCCAACGCCCCCAGAACCCACCCCCGAGACTCCGCCGGATCGATCACCGCGTCGATCTCCAGCGCAGCCGCCGCATTGACCGCCTTCCCGCGCTCGTACAGCTCGGCCACCCGCGCCTCGAAGGCCCGCTCGCGCTCCTCGGGATCCGTGATCGCCTCCAGCTCCTTGCGGTAGCCGAGTCGGACCGCGCCCTCCAGGCCCATGCCGCCGAACTCACCGCTGGGCCAGGCGGCGGTGGCCGCGGGGGCGCGGGTGGAGCCGCCCATCATGGCCATGGCACCGAGGCCGTACGCCTTTCTGAGGACGAGGCTGACGAGCGGTACGCGGAGGTTCGCGCCGGTGACGAACAGGCGGGCGAAGTGCCGCACCGTGGCGGTGCGTTCGGCGTCCGGGCCCACCATGAACCCGGGGGTGTCGCAGAGGGAGACGACAGGGAGGCCGAGGGCGTCGCAGAGTTGCAGGAAGCGAGCCGTCTTGTCGGCCGCGTCGCGGTCGATGGCGCCGCCCAGGTGAGCCGGATTGCTGGCGATCAACCCGAGCGGGCCTCCCTCGATACGGACGAGGCTCGTCAGCACACCCACCCCGAACGAGGGACGCAGCTCCAGCACCGAGCCGACGTCCGCCAGTGCCGCCACGGCGGCCCGCATGTCGTACGCGCGCCGCCGGTTCTCGGGTACGACATGCCGCAGCAGTCGCCGGTCCGGCTCCTCCCAACTGCCCTGCGCCCCCTGGAAGTACGAGAGGTACTGCCGCGCCACCCGCACAGCCCCCGCCTCGTCGGTGACGGCGATGTCCACGACCCCGTTGGGGACCTGGACCGAGAGCGGTCCGACCTCCTCGGGCCGGTACACGCCGAGTCCGCCGCCCTCGATCATCGCCGGGCCGCCCATGCCGATCGTGGCCTCGGGCGTCGCGATGACCACGTCGCAGCAGCCCAGCAGGGCGGCGTTGCCCGCGAAGCAGCGCCCCGAGGCGATGCCGACGAGCGGGACCAGACCACTGAGGCGGCCCATCCGGTGGAAGGTCGTCACGTCCAGCCCGGCGACGGAAGTGGTGTCCGTGTCGCCGGGCCGGCCCCCGCCACCCTCCGCGAACAGGACGACGGGCAACCGCCGTTGCTCGGCGAGCTCCAGCATCCGGTCGGTCTTGCGGTGGTTCTGCAGCCCCTGGGTGCCCGCGAGGACCGTGTAGTCGTACGACATCGCCACGCATGGCGCGCCGTTGACGTGCCCGGTGCCGGTGACCATGCCGTCGGCCGGGGTGGAGCGGATCAGGTCGTCCAGGGAACGGCGTCGGCGCTGCGCTGCGATCGCCAGCGCCCCGTACTCGGTGAACGTCCCCTCGTCGCAGAGGTCCTGGATGTTCTCGCGTGCGGTCCGGCGGCCGATCGCGTGCCGTTTCGCGACGGCTTCGGGGCGGTTCTCGTCGAGGCCGAAGGAATGGCGCCGCACCGCCTCGGCCAGGTCGGGCCGTACGGCGTCCAGATCCGGCACCTCGTCGGCCCCGGCATCGCCGGTCGGCCCGCTCACCTCGTCCAGCGCCATCAAGGGGCGCCCCTCGACGACCGTTTCCCCGACGCGCGCGTGCACGGCGAGGACGACTCCGGAGCCCGGAGAGCTGACGACGTGTTCCATCTTCATGGCTTCGAGGATCATCAACTGCTGCCCGGAGCACACCGGTTCGCCCGCAGCGACCTCGACGGAGACGACCGTGCCGCTCATGGGCGCGCTCACGATGCCTCCGCGAGTCACCGGAGCGGCTTCCTCCTCCACCGGCAACAGCTCGGCCAAGTGCGCTTCCACGAAGCCGGTGTGGCTCCAGAATCGCGGCTGCTCGAGCAGCTCCCGCAGCAGGGGAATTCCGGTCCGTACGCCCTCGATCCCGAACTCGCCGAGAGCCCTGCGTGCCCGCACGCATGCGGCCTCGAAGCCGCCCGGCGCATGGGCGACGACCTTGGCGAGCAGCGAGTCGTAGCGGACGCCGACCTCCGCACCGGCGCGCGCGGCGGTGTCCACGCGCACACCGGGCCCCGTCGGCACGTCGAACCGCGTGAGCCGGCCGGCCGACGGCCGCACCACCCCACCCACGGAGGTCACCTCGGCGTTCACCCGCGCCTGGACGGCATAGCCGCGCGGCGACGGCGGCGGTCCCGCGAGCCCCACGTCCGCCAGCGACTCGCCTGCCGCCAGGCGCAGTTGTACGGCGACCAGGTCGACGCCGGTCACCTCCTCGGTGACGGTGTGCTCGACCTGGAGGCGCGGATTGGCCTCGATGAAGTGGAACTCCTCGCCCCTGACCAGGAATTCGAAGGTGCCGAGGCCTGTGTAGTGGGTGAAGCGCGCCATGCGCAGAGCGCTGGAGAGGAGCTTCTCCCTTGTGGAGTCGGCCAGTTCGGGCGCGGGAGCGATCTCGATCAGTTTCTGGTGGCGTCGCTGGGCGCTGCAGTCCCGCTCCCAGAGATGGGTGACGGCCCCGGTCGCGTCGCCCAGGATCTGCGCCTCGATGTGCCGGGAGCCTTCCAGTAGCCGCTCCACGTACAACTCGCCCCGCCCGAAGCCCTGTTGGGCCTCCGCCCGGCACCGCTCCCAGGCCGCGGCCAACTCGTCGGGTGTGCGGACCACCCGCATGCCGCGCCCGCCGCCTCCGCCGACCGCCTTGATCATCACCGGGCCGCCGGTGAGGAACTCGCGCGCGTCGTCCAGTGAGGTGGCCCCGTCCGTCCCCGCAAGGACGGGCACCCCGAGTTGCCGCGCGAGCGCGCGGGCGCGGGACTTGTCGCCGAAGAGATCCAGGACCTCAGGGGAGGGACCCACGAACGTGATCCCGGCCTCCGCGCAGCTGCGCGCGAACGCGGCGCTCTCGCTCAGGAACCCGTACCCGGGGTGCAGGAAGGAGCAGCCGGTGACGCGCACGGCGGCCAGAAGCGAATCTGCGTCCAGGTAGTCCTTCAACGGCACGGCCTCGTCCGCCTGTTGGACGTGCGCGTCGTCGCCCTCGGCGTACACCGCGACGGTGCGCAGCCCGATCTCGGACACGGCGCGCAGCACACGTACGGCGATCTCCCCGCGGTTGGCGACGAGTACGGCGGCAGCGCCCATGAGCCCCTCCGGAAGGCCGTGGCCGGGTCGGCCCCGCCATGCTCACGGACATCGCCGTCCACATCAATATGGTCGCCGCGCGGTCCGCGAGCCCTGGCTGTTCGCGTCGCGGTCGGCGGCCGTGGCCGAGCTCGCGAGCCAGTCGTACGCGGCCCGCGCGGTGAACTCGGCGTGACCGCCCCGCAGCAGCAACCCGGCCGTCGCGAACGCGGGGTCGTCGGCCTGCGCGACGACGTACGGGATCGCGATGCAGCGCATCCCGGCCGCATGCGCGGCGGCGGCGCCCGGGGTCGCGTCCTCCAGGACCACGCAGTCCGCCGGGGCGGCGCCCAGGCGGCGCGCGGCCTCCAGGAAGACGTCGGGGGCGGGCTTGCCCTGCGCGACCTCGTCCGCCGAGACGACCGTGGTGAGCTGGGCGGCCAGCCCCGTGCCGGTCAGGATCGCCTCGATGGCCTCGGGCGACGAGCCGGAGGCCACAGCCATCGGGACGCTCTCGCCCGCCAGCAGCTCCACGAGCTTCCGCATCTCGGGATACACAGGCGTCGCGGCCCGGGCGCGCTCCAGATAGCGGTGGTTCAGTTCGGCGAGGAGGTCGGTCTGCGGCACCTCGATCCCGTAGCGCGTCTTCCAGAGTCCGAGCGTCTCCCAGGTGCTGATCCCCACGTACTGCTCGTTGTCGCGCCAGGTGTAGCCGGGGACGCCGTGGTGGCTGAGCAGCTCGCGCGATGCCTCGTAGTAGTTCGGCTCGCTGTCCACGAGTGTTCCGTCGAGATCGAAGATGACCGAGATGTCGCCGAGAGTGCTCATGGTCTCCAGGATGCCAACGCTCCATGGCGCCCGGCGGGAAGGGTCAGCTCCGCGCCGCGCGTCCGACCGCCTCCACCAGCGGCAGCAGCCGGTGCGGTACCCGCTCGCGCAGGGCCACCTCGGTGCGGGTGCGGACCACGCCCGGCAGGCTGATCAGGGCCTGGATGACGTCCTCCAGGTGCGCGTTGTCCCGCGCCGCGACCCGCGTCAGCAGATCGCCGCCACCCGTGATCGAGAAGACCTCGATGATCTCCGGCACGGCGGCGAGTGCGTCGCTCACATCGTCGAGATGGCCCTGTGTGACCTCGATGTGCACGAAGGCCAGCACCGGGTGGCCGAGCGCCGCGGGGGACAGCGTGGGACCCGTGCCCGTGATCACGCCGTCCCGCTCCAGGCGGTCGAGGCGGGCCTGCACCGTGCCGCGGGCCACGCCGAGGATGCGGGCGTACTCGCGCACGCTGGTGCGCGGCTGTTCCAGAAGGAGCCGCAGGATGCGGGTGTCGAGTGCGTCCACGGCCATGGTCCGTTGGCCTCCCTGCGGTCAGAAGTGATGGTCAACGACTGTACCAATGGCCCAGCTCAAACGGCATGAGTTGAGCCACTGCCTCAGTCTTGCTTATGTTGTCCGTATTGATGGCGCCGCGCAGCGCAGGACGGCAACGAAGCCGGATTCCGTGCCCGCGGCGCCATTCCCATGTCCCGATCCCGGACGCCGTGCCCCTTAACTGGGACACACGCATGTCCTGAACCGGGACCCCATGTCCTCAAGCAGGACACCCATGTCCTGAACAGGGACGGACGACGTAGCGAAGTGGGGGCGGGCCGCCGACGGTGAAGAAGATGTTCATGGCTCCGGATCCGGGACTGGTCCGACTGCGGGTCTCGCTGCGGGCCGTGCTCGGCATCGGCCTCGCGGTCACCGCCTCGGAACTGGCCGGACTCTCCCTGCCCGCCTCGATCACCGGCGGGCTCGCGGCGCTCCTCGCGCTGTTCACGGTCGGCGATCCGACGGTGCGGGGCCAGGCGGTCACCACCGCGCTGCTGCCCGTCGTCGGCCTGCCCGTGCTCGCTCTCGCGACGGCGCTGCACGGGGTGGAGACGCTGCGCGACGCGACCTGGCTCGCCGTGATCTTCTGCGGGGTTTACGCCCGCCGCTGGGGGCCGCGCGGCCACGCACTCGGCATCTTCGCGTTCATGATGTTCTTCACCACGCAGTTCCTGCACGCCGTGGCCGGGCAACTGCCACAGCTGTACGCCGCGGTGGCGCTGTCCCTGGCCGTCGCCTCAGCGGTGCGCTTCGGCGTGTGGTGCATCGAGCGGCGCACTCCGCCGCCCGCGGCGCCGGCCCCGCTCGGCGGACGCGGGCTCGCCCGGCCCGTCACGCGCCAGGCCTTCCAGGCGACCGCCGCCTGCGCCTTCGCGATCGCCGCCGGTCAGGTGCTGTCCCACGAGCGCTGGTACTGGGCTGTCGGCGCCGCCTGGTGGATCTTCGTCAACACGACCTCGCGCGGCGAGACGCTGGTCCGCGGTTTCCGGCGCGTCCTCGGAACGGTCACGGGCATCGCGGCCGGCCTGCTGATCGCCGTACCGCTGCACGGCGCCCCGGCGCCCACCGCCGCGCTCGTCGCCGTCTGCGTCTTCGGGATCTTCTACACCGCGGCTCCGTCGTACAGCTGGATGATGTTCTTCGTCACCGTCATGGCCGGCCTGCTCTACGGGCTGCTCGGGGTGCTCCACCCCGGCCTCCTCGCGCTGCGCCTCGCCGAGACCGGCGTCGGCGCGCTCGGGGCCGCGCTCGCCGTCGCGCTGATCCTGCCGATCACCACGCACGCGGTCACCGACCAGTGGGTGCACCGGGCGTTGTACGCCGTGCACGGCTGCACCTCGGCGGCGGCCGCGCGGCTCGCGGGCGACGCCTCGGCCGACCCGGCGCCGCGCGCGGCGGAGCTCGAAGCACTTCTGGGGCGCGTACGGATGGCTCTCGCGCCCCTGGTGCACCCGCTCAACCCGATCCGGGCGCGCAGGGCCCGGGCCCGCCAGGTGCTCGCCCTGCTCGATGACTGCGCCCGCGAGGTACGGGGCCTCGCAGCCGTCGCAGCCGACCCGGACGCCTCACACGACGCACGCCTCACGGCCGCCTGCCGGCGCGTCGAGACGGCGGTGGAGACGCTGGTCGGAGCCGTTCCGGAACGCGCCGTGACCGCGCACGCCGGCGCCCCCGGTCACCACCCCGGCGCCGAGCAGGCCCTCGCCCACCTGCACGGTCTGGAGCGGGCGCTCGCGGCCCTCGCCACGCCCCTGCGAAGCTCCCCGCGCTCGCCGCTCCTCAGCGCCTGACCCCGGCCGACGCCGGACGTTGGACACCCGGCCCCCGGATGAGGCAGTTTTACCGGCCACCTAGAGGGTGGATCAGGCCACCGGCCGGGTAACCCCGCGGCTATCAGACGCACGGAACCCGCGGACCGTGCGGGAGCGGCCCGCGGGCGGAGCCCCTTGGGGGTGGCGCCATGCGGAATTTCCCCCGCACCACCGCACGCGGTGAACGCCTCACCGACGCGACCGACGCCCAGCACACGGACGCGCGTCCCCTCGCGCCCTGGGCCGCGGAACCGGGCGGCTGGCTGGACCGGGTTCCGCGCGGCCGCGCGAGTGACGCCGCCGATCCCGGCGTACGTCCGGGCACGTCGTCCCCTACGCCCCACGCGCCCCCTGCGTACGCGGCGGATCGTTCCGCCTGGGGACGCGTGACAGGCCTACAGGGCCGACTCCTCCCCGGCGGCCCGCCGCGCGGCGGAGCGGAGGAGGGCGGGGCGTTCGGGCGCGACGGGCTGGAGGCGCGTGCCCCGGATGCGGCGTATGGCCGTAGCGCCTTGGATGGGCGCGCGGTGGACGTGGGGAGTGGCCGCGCTGGCCTGGATGGGCGTGCTCCGGATTTGGCGTCCGGTCGCGAGGGCTTGGATGGGCGTGCTGCGGATGTGGCCCGTGGCCGCAATGGGGCGGACGTGGGTGGCTTGGACTTGCGTGCCCCGGATGCGGCGTCCGGTCGTAGCGCCCTGGATGGGTGCGCGGCGGACCTGGCGAGTGGCCGCACTGGTCTGGATGGGCGCGCTGTGGACTCGGCGTACGGCTGCGACGGCCTGGACGTGCGCGCCCCGGACACGGCACACGTCCGCAACGGCCCGGATGCGCGCGCACCCGACACTCCCCGCGGTGGGCACCCGGCCCCCGGAAGCAGAACAGCAGGCCCGGGCAGGGGCTCCGGCACGGACGGTCCAGTCGTGCCGGCCGTCCCCGCTCCGGTCCCGCGTCGCCCGAGCGCGCGTACCCCCTCCGGCCGCGCCGTCGCACCGGACGCGCCGATGGCGCCGTACGAACTCCTCAGTGCCGCAGCCGAATTCCTGACTCTCCACCACACCGAGGAACGGCTCGGCGACCCGGCCCGGCGGATCGCCGCCGCGCACGCGGAGATCGCGGGCACCGGGACCTATCGCCACACCACCGAGGAACTCGTGTTCGGTGCGCGGGTCGCCTGGCGCAACGCCAACCGGTGCATCGGACGGCTGTACTGGCACTCCCTGCGCGTCCGCGACCGCAGGGAGGTGCGGGAGGCCGAGGACGTCGCCGCGGCTTCGGCGGACCATCTGCGGGAAGCCACTCGCGACGGCCGGATCCGCGCGCTCATCACCGTCTTCGCCCCCGACACGCCGGGGCGGCCCGGCCCGCGGATCTGGAACGAGCAGTTGGTCCGGTACGCGGGCTATCCGCGCCCCGACGGCGGGGTGACCGGCGATCCGCGCAACGCCGGCATCACCGCACTCGCCCGGCGGCTCGGCTGGCCCGGCGGCCCGGGAACGGCCTTCGACGTGCTGCCGCTGGTGATCCAGGGCGCCGACGACACGCCCCGCTGGTTCGCGCTGCCCGACGACGCGGTGCTCGAAGTGGACCTCGCCCACCCCGAGTACCCCTGGTGGCGGGCGCTCGGACTGCGCTGGCACGCCGTGCCCGCACTCGCCAACATGTGCCTGGAGATCGGTGGCATCTGCTACCCGGCCGCGCCCTTCAACGGCTGGTACATGGGCACCGAGATCGGGGCCCGCAACCTCGCCGACGCCGACCGCTACGACCTGCTGCCGCGCATCGCCCACCGTCTCGGCCTCGACACCCGCACGGACCGCTCGCTGTGGAAGGACCGCACCCTCGTCGAGCTCAACCGCTCGGTGCTGCACTCCTTCGACCGGGCGGGCGTCACGATCGCCGACCATCACACGGAGTCCCGGCGCTTCCTCACTCACCTGGGCCGGGAGGAGGGCAAGGGCCGCCGGGTCGGCGCCGACTGGTCGTGGATCGTGCCGCCCATCTCCGGCTCGGCCACACCCGTCTTCCATCGCATGTACGAGACGGTGGAGCGCACGCCCGCGTACGTCCACCATCCGGAGGCACACGCGCGCGCCAACGGCACCGAAATGGTCTAGACCGATGGCCTTCTGCTGCTACCGTCGCCCCGGACAGCGCAGCACCGAGAGGGGACGGAAGTGGCAGAGGGCAGACGGCAACCACGTGCGTTCATCGGCTCGTTCACGGCAGCGGGAGGCCCGGGCGTCCTCACCGCCGCCATGGACCCGTGCGACGGCGCGCTCACGGTGCTCAGCGCGACGGACGGCGTCCCCGACCCCTCGTACCTGGCCCTGTCGCCCACCAAGGACATGCTGTACGCGGTCAGCGAGACCGCCGAGGGCGCGGTGGCCGCGTACCGCGTCACGGGCGACAAGGCGGAACTGACCGGCCCACCGGTGCCGGTCGGCGGCAGCGGCCCCACCCACCTCAGCGTGCACGCCGGGCACGTGCTGACCGCGAACTACGGCTCCGGCAGCGTCACGGCCCTGCCCGTCCGCGTCGACGGCACCCTCACCCAGACCCCGTCCAGCGTGCTGCGGCACACCGGCTCGGGACCGCACACCCCGCGCCAGCACGGCCCGCACGCCCACCAGGTGCAGCCCGACCCGAGCGGACGATGGGCGGTGAGCGTCGACCTCGGCACCGACTCCGTACGGGTGTGCACGCTGGCCGGCGGCACGCTCGCGGTGCACCGCGAGATCGCGCTGCGCCCCGGCTCCGGGCCCCGCCACCTGGCATTCCACCCGCGCGGCGAGCACGCCTACGTGCTCAACGAACTCGCGCCGACCGTGACCGTCTGCCGCTGGGACGCCGCCGAGGGCACGCTGCGACCCGTCGGCGAGACACCGGTGCTGTCGGGAGTCCCGGACGGCGACGCTTACCCGTCGGGCATCGCCGTGTCGCCCGACGGCCGCTTCGTGTGGACGGCCACGCGCGGCCAGGACATGCTGTCCGTGCTCACGCCGGACGCGGTGGGCGAGGGGCTGCGGCTGGTCGCCATGGTGTCGTCCGGCGGCCACTGGCCGCGCGCGCTGGCCGTCGACCCCTCGGGGCGCTTCCTGTACGCCGCGAACGAGCGCTCCGGTGACGTGACCTGGTTCGTGGTCGACCCGGACACGGGCGTGCCGCGGCGGGGCGGCTCCGTGGAGGCTCCGGCGGCGTCCTGCGTGGTCTTCGGCTGACCGCACGGCCCGTGTACAGCAGAAGGGCCCGCTCCTGCGAGAGGAGCGGGCCTTTCGACGTGCGGTGGTCCTGGGCTCAGCGGACCGGAGTGCCCTGCGGCTGCGGAGGGGCGATGCCCAGCGCCGTCGTGTACTTGGCCAGCGCCAGCTTGCCGATCGCCGGGTACGGACCGAGCGCCTCGGCGGCGGAGCAGCCCGCCTCCTTGGCGGCCGCGTCCAGCAGCCCCGCGTCGATCTCCGGGCCGATCAGGTACGGCGCGAGCGCCAGGTGCTGCGAGCCCGAGCCGCGCAGCTGCTCGGCGGTGGCCGCGATCGAGCCCTCCTCGTCGAGCGCCGCCGCCATCACCGGCACGGCGAGGCGCGCGGCGAGCAGCATGCCGGTGATCCCGGCCGCCTGCACGGCCTCCTCGCCGCCCACGGAGGCGAGGATGATCCCGTCCGCGGCGGTGGCCACGGTGAACAGCCGGGCGCGGTCGGCGCGCGCCAGACCCGCCTCGGACAGGCGCACGTGCAGCCCCTCGGCGAGCAGCGGGTGCGGGCCGAGGACATCGGCGAGATCCGCGGCGACACGGCTGTCCATGACGGCCTGACGCAGGCGGCGCAGCAGCGCGTTGTCCGGTCCGGCGAGCAGCGGCACGACGACGGCCACGGGGCCCTCGGGCGCGGCGGCGTCGACACCGGCGGCGCGGGCCTGCTCGTAGCGCGCGACGCGCTCCTGGGCGGCGTGCGTGAGCACGGACTGCAGCGTGGGGAACTCGGCGTCGTCCCCGTCGAGGTACCCGATGCGGGCGTCGAGGCCGGGGAGCTCGGAGCGCGCGATGCTCACGACCTCCTCGGCGAGGCTGCGCGTGGCGGCGCTGGGCGTGCCCGGCACCGCGAGGAGAAGCGCGGGCGCGCCCTCGGGAGCCGCCAGGGGCTCGGGACGGCGGTGCCGCCCGGGCTGGCGAGGTCGCGGCATTCGTACTGGCAGGCCGGACGCGGGCCCAGTGGGGGAGCTCATGGCGACGCATGTTACTGGTTTCCTGGGTTCCCCTGTTCGGGGAGGGTGCAGGTGAGCGGTATCCGTCCGCTTTTGTCTGATGAGTTACGAACCGATCAGAAGTGAGCAGTACGGCATGGCTTAAGCGCCCCGGAGGGGGCGACGACCCGCGCATCCCGTTCAGGGTGCATCAGTCACCGGTTTCGGCCACTGCTTTCGGCCACTTCCAGCAGTCGTCGGTTCCGGTCGCCACGTCAGTTACCGGTCTCGGCCGCCACGAACAGCATCCGCTCGTCGCGCGGCAGTGCGAGCTCGCCGTTCGCCAGGTCGATACCGATGTTCACGGCGCCGGTCAGCGGGTCGCCCGCCGCCGATACCTGCCGTGTATGCGGCAGTCGCGCTGCGAGCTCTTCCCGCAGGGGTACGAGGAGGGGGGCGCCCATCTTGAACAGGCCCCCGGCGAGGGCGACCTGAACCTCCTTCATCTCGGGGCAGACCGCGGCCGCGGAGTCGGCCATGTCCCGCGCGGCGGCGCGCAGGATCCCCGAGGCGACCGAGTCGCTCCCGGCGCACCCCGCCACCTCGGGCGCGAACGCGGCGAGCACCGCAGGCCGGTCGCTGCGCGGATACACCTTGCCCGGCAGGCCCGGCATCGGCCCGAACATCGCCTCGGCGCGCGCCAGCAGCTCTGTGGATCCGCCCGGGCGCCCGTCGAAGGCCCGGACGGCCGCCTCCAGCCCGGCCCGGCCGATCCATGCCCCGCCGCCGCAGTCGCCGAGCAGATGACCCCATCCGTCGGCCCTGTGCCACTGCTTCAGATCCGTGCCGACCGCGATCATGCCCGTGCCCGCGGCGATCACGGCGCCCGGCCGCTGCCCGAGCGCCGCCGCGTACGCGGTGACCGCGTCGGCGATCAACGCCAGCCGCCGGGCGCCGAGTTCGCGCGCAAGTGCCGACGGCAGCCGCGCGCGCAGCTCGTCGCCGAGGGTGGCGAGCCCCGCGGCCCCGATCGCGACCGCGGCCAGCTCGCCGACCTCGGCGTCGGCCATCAACTGCCTGGCCATCGGCAGCAGTTGCTCCAGCAGATGCCCGGCGTCGATGCCGCGCGGGCCGGTGCGCACCGGCTCCTTGGAGATCAGGGGAACGGAAAGGGAGACCGCGCCGGTGGAGCCGCGGACGGCGAGTGCGACGCGCAGGCCCGAGCCTCCGGAGTCCACGGCCAGCACACCGGGCACCGCGCCGGACGCCGCACCCGAGTGCCTCACGGCAGGCGCCAGTCCACCGGCTCCGCACCCTGCCCGGTCAACAGGTCGTTGGCGCGGCTGAAGGGGCGTGAGCCGAAGAAGCCGCGGTCCGCCGACATCGGGGAGGGGTGCGCGGACTCCACGGACGGCAGGTCGCCGAGCAGCGGGCGCAGATTGCGCGCGTCACGGCCCCACAGGATCGACACCAGCGGCCGCCCGCGGGCGGCCAGCGCCCGTATCGCCTGCTCGGTGACTTCCTCCCAGCCCTTGCCGCGGTGCGCCGCAGGGCTGCGCGGAGCCGTGGTGAGCGCCCTGTTGAGCAACAGCACGCCCTGCTGCGTCCACGGCGTGAGGTCGCCGTTGGACGGCTGGGGAAGCCCCAGGTCGGTGTTGAGCTCCCGGTAGATGTTGATCAGGCTGCCGGGCAGCGGCCGTACCTCCGGTGCGACGGAGAACGACAGCCCCACCGCATGCCCCGGCGTCGGATACGGGTCCTGCCCGACGATGAGGACGCGGACCTCGTCGAAGGGCTGCTGGAAGGCCCGTAGGACGTTCGCCCCGGCCGGGAGATAGGTGCGTCCCGCGGCGATCTCCGCACGCAGGAAGTCGCCCATCTCGGCGATCCGTCCGGCGACGGGTTCGAGGGCCTTCGCCCAGCCCGGTTCGACGATTTCATGCAAGGGTCGTGGTGCCACGGGCGTCACCCTACTGCCGTACACACGGCGGAGATCAACCGGTGGTCGAAGAGCGACCGGGGATGACCGACGAGTTGACGAACAGGGTGCCTGCGGGACGCAGAGCGTGACTTCATGGCCGATCGGTCCCCCCGTCGCCTCAGCCGACGACCGCGGCGCGCACGCAGAGCACGTCCGGCAGGTGCGCGGCCAACTGCTGCCAGCTGTCCCCGTCGTCGGCCGACGCGAACACCTCGCCGTTGCGGTTGCCGAAGTACACGCCCGCCGGGTCCGCGCCGTCCGTGCACATCGCGTCGCGCAGCACCGTGCCGTAGTGGTCCTCCTGGGGCAGTCCGGCCGAGAGCGGCTCCCAGCTCTTGCCCGCGTCCGCCGTGCGGTAGACGCGACAGCGGTGATCGGCCGGAACGCGGTCCGCGTCGGCGTTGATCGGGAACACGTACGCGGTGTCGCCGCGGTGCGGGTGCGCGACCGCGGCGAAGCCGAACGTGGACGGCAGGCCCGCGCCGATGTCGGTCCAGTGCGCGCCCGCGTCGTCACTGCGGTACACACCCCAGTGGTTCTGCAGATACAGCCGGTCCGGTGTCGCCGCGTCCTGCGCGACCTTGTGCACGCACTGGCCGAACTCCGGGTTGGGATCGGGCAGGAACACCGCGGAGACACCGGAGTTGGACGGTTCCCAGCTCGCTCCGCCGTCATGGGTGCGGAACACCCCGGCCGTCGACACGGCGACCGTCACCGCCTGCGGGTCCCGCTCGTCGGTGAGCACGGTGTGCAGGCCCTCGCCGCCACCGCCCGGCACCCACTGGGAACGGGTGGGGTGCTCCCACAGCGGGCGCACCAGCTCGAAGGACTCGCCGCGGTCCCGGGAGCGGTACAGCGCGGCCGGTTCCGTGCCCGCGTACACCACGTCCGGCTCGGCGGCCGCCGGGTGCAGCTGCCACACCCGCTCCAGCGAAGCCCCGGTGTCCTTGGGGAACTTGACGGCGGGCTGGGCCGGTTCGGTCCACGTGCGGCCCAGGTCGTCGGAGTGGAAGACGGACGGACCCCAGTGCGCACTGTCCCCGCCGGCCAGCAGTCGCGGCGTCCCACCACGGGTGTCGATGGCGACCGAGTACACGGCCTGCGCGTTGAAGTACGGACTGTCGTCGAACTCCCAGGCGCCGCCGCGCCGCCGCCCGATGAACAGCCCCTTGCGTGTGCCTACGGTGAGCAGAACGTCGGTCATGCCGACCACCTCATCGACGTCGTTGTCTCAGATACGGGCCAGTCTGCACCTCGGCACTGACAGCCACCTCTGGACACGACATCGCAGCAGGTCGGAGCGGGTGCGTCGGGGCGCGGACGGAATCGCGCGCGGCCTGCGGCAAGCACGACCGGGAGGCGGTGGGACCGGTGCGACGGACGTGTCGCCGGTCACGGCGTGAGCATCGCGCGGACCGCTCGCGTATGGAAGGGCGATGTGGCATGTCCGTGCGGTCGTGAGGAGGACGCCATCGATGGCGGCATTCCGTGGTCCGAAGGTGTGGCTGTGGCGATGGCGGAGCAATCCGCTGCGGCGTGCCAGTGACGCCCTGGAGGCGTGGATCGTGCTCGCCGCGTGGACCCTCACCGTGCTCGGCGGGGTGTGCGGCGGGCTGGCGGCGACGCAGAACGTGGAGCACGGCCTCGCCCGGGAGCGGGCCGAGTGGCACACCGTCCCGGCCCGCCTCACGGAGAACGCGCCGACCACCTCCGCCCCGGGCGCTCCCGGATCCGGCGGCGACATGGTGTGGGCGAAGGCGCGCTGGAATGCCGCGGACGGTTCGGCGCGCAGCGGCCAGGCAAGGGTCTTCGCCGGCAGTTCCACGGGCACCACGGTCATGGTGTGGACGGACCGCGACGGCCGGCTGGTCACCAAGCCCGCCACCCCTTCCCAGGCACGGCTGCGGGCCTCGCTGGTGGGAGTCCTGGTCGGGGTGAGCGTCGCGGGCATCCCCTTCGTCGGCGGGCGGCTGGCCCGCAGCCGGCTGGAACGGCGGCGCATGGACCAGTGGGACGAGGCGTGGGAGCGCATCGACCCGCTGTGGGGGCGCAAAACCAGCTGACGGAGGAGCGGAGGGCGAGAACCACCGCGTCGGCGCAGGGCCGAGCGGGCCCACATCGGGCCGATCGGCCCCCTGCGCGGGCCCGGCCCGGCGCGCGACGCTGACAACGCAGAAGCTCCAGCGGCGGCTTCGCCCCGGCCGACCACGCACCCGGCCGGAGGGAACCGCCGCGGAGCGAGGAGCGTGCCATCGGGTCCGGGTACCCGGGACGAAGGCGGGTACCCGGCCCGCTCCGTGCGGTACATCCGAGCGCCGGCCCGCGCCGTACCGCACCTCGTCTGCGCGTCCGCGGCACCGGACGCGCAGACGAGCCCCCTCGACGGACCGTGGGGGACCGGCAACCGTTTTCAGGCCGCTACCCGGCGTCCAACGCCGTTCGGCAGAGACGCAGAAGCCGTTCGTCCTCAAGGATGTCGCCGCCGCCGTAGCCGCCGGAGTACACCCTGTGCCGCTGCGGCATGGCGAGTTCCGTGCGGAGCAGATCGTGGGCGGGCTCCGCTGCCCGGCCCATCCTGACGAGGCACTCGGCGATCGTGCCGCGGGTGTATGGGTTCGCGTGCCAGGCGGAACGGAGCACCGGGAGGACCGGTTCCGGATCCCCGGCGATGTCCCACAGGGCGCAGGCGGCGGCCGTCCGGTCCCACACGTTCCCGCCGTCCGCGTCGGCGGCCTCGGCCATGAGGTGCAGCGCGGGGAGCGCGGCGACGGCCGAGGACCCCAGCGGGCCCAGAGCTTCGGCGGCCGCTCGCCGGCTACTGGAATCGTCGGACGTCAACTCCCTGCGCAGCACCGGAAGTACGGCCTCGGCGTCGCCCTCCACGGACCACAGAGCAGCCGCGGACGTCGCCGCCCGGTCGCTGTTCAGCAGCTCTCGCAGCACCGGTATCGCCTCATGGGCGGCCGTTCCGAACGCTCCGAGCGCCTGGACCGCCGCCTCCACGATCACGGGCCTGCTCCGCACGTCGCCCGGCATGCCGTGCAGCAGCCGCAGCACCTCCGGCACCGCGGCCTCGTACCGCAGCGCGCCCAGCGAGTGCAGCAGCGGCGCAGCATGGTCGTACGTATCGGGGGCGTCGAGGGGGACAGCGCCGAGCCGGTTTTGCAGCAGCGGAGCCAGTGGGGCCGCCGCCGGGCCCAGGGATCCGACGATGTGCCCGAGGATGTTCGGCACCCCCGGCTGCTCCAACACCTGGGCGAGCGGCGGGACCGCCCGGGCGTCCCCGGTTCTGGCCAGCGCCGCCAGCGCGCTGCCCAGCGTCGGTGCCCCGTGTTCCCAGCGGCGGAGCCAGGACTCGGGACGGGCCGCCACCGCCGCGGCGAGGTGCTCGGCGGCCGGGGCCGCCAGGTCGAAGAGATCTTCCAGCACGGAGGCCGCGGCTTCGCGCAACCGCTTCTCGTCCGCGCCGAGTTGCTCGCCGATCAGCGCGATGGGCTCCTCGTACGAACCGCGCCAATCGCGGAACAGGCCCGCGGACATCCACACGGCGTTGCATCGGTCGGCCCGGGCGCCGCTGGTCAACTGCCCCTTGAGCAGGGCGATCCGGTCGGCGGTACGTCCGCCGAGGGCGGTGTGCAGCGTGCGCAGCAGTTGCGAGCCCTCCTCGTCCTCCGGCCGCAGCACCCGCAGTTGACCGATCAGTGTGTCGGTGGCCGGGCGCTCGAGTTCGTCCTGCTCCCTGGGCTCCTGCGCTCTGGCCCCGAGCAGGCCGATGACGAGGGGCACGAAGCCGGACGGCAGCCGCTCGGGCGCACAACCGGCGAGCTGGCCGAGCGCGGCCAGCCGCAGCCCCGGGGCACCCGGATCGGTGGCGAGCGCGACCAGGCCCTCGATCGCGGGAGCGGCAGCCGCCGGATGCCGACGCGCGAACAGCCCGAGGCCCTCGGCCAGTCCCTGCAGGACCCGTCCGTCCGGCTCGGCCTCCATGCGCACGCTCAACAGGCCGAGTACGCGCGCGGGTTCCTCAAGGAACATGACCAGGGCACGCGGTGCCGCCCGGCGAACCTCCGGATCCCGGTCGTCGATCAGCTCGGCGAAGACGGCGGCACCCGCTCGTATCGCGGCCCGCGCCATCGCGTAGTTGTCGTTGCCGTCGTCGTGCTTCCCGGCGCGGCCCTCCTGGGCGAAGGGCTCCTCCGAGTCCCCGCCGCCGATGCTCACCAGCAGCTCCACGATGCTGCCCCGGTCGGGCACCTCCGGCCGCGCGATCAGCGCGAACAGGAACGGGATGCAGGCGAGCGTCGAGTCGTAGACATCGCCCTGGTGGTGGACGGCGCCGTACAACCCGTCGAGAGCTCTTTCCCGCTCGTCCGGGCAGGGGGAGGCCAGCCCCTGCAACAACTGCGGAACCGTCTCGGCGCTTCCGTACGCATGTCGCATGGAGGCCCAATCGACCTCGTCCATCCCCGTGAACACAGCACCCTCCCCAGATGTGTGGCAACTGATCGCGAGTGTGCACCACGGCACTGACAGTGGCCTGTGGGCCGGACCGGGGTGGCCTGCGGAGCGCCCTAGACTGGGGCTTTCACACGAAACAGCCCTGGCGGGACGGGAGGACGACGGTGGCGGCAGAGGTCGGCGGCTTCGAGGATCCGTCCGCCGAGGTACTGGCGGAGGCCGCCGCGGCCTTCGGGCTGCTCGCCTCGTCGGCGCGGCTGCACATCGTGTGGGCGCTCGCGCAGGGCGAGAGCGATGTGACCGGGCTCGCGGAGCGGGTCGGCGGAGCGTTGCCCGCGGTCAGCCAGCACCTGACCAAGCTGAAGCTCGCCGGTCTCGTGCGCTCCCGGCGCGAGGGGCGGCGACAGGTGTACTTCGTCGACGACCCGGATGTCGTGACCGTCGTACGCCTCATGGTCGGCCAGCTGACCGACCGGGCCGAGCGCGCCCACGGCGGCGACCACGCCGGTCACGGTGACCGCGCCGGTCACCCCGCACCGGGGCCGTCGGGCCGGATGCGCCGCCTTGGTGCCTGAGACCGCCGCGTCCCCCGACCCGGCGCGAAAGCGGCAGAGGCTACACGGGAGCGCGCCGCCGGGCGACAGAGGTGGCAGTGGTGACAGGGGTGACAGACCCGAGGATCTCTCCGGCTTCACCTCCCTCCAACTGCTGCGGCATCTGGACACCAGCCCCCGCGGGCTGACCGAGGCGCAGGCCGGGGAACGGTTGGTGCGCCACGGCGTGAACACGGTCCTCGCCTGGCGTACGGAGTCCTGGCCGCGCCGTTTCGTCCACAGCCTGCGCGATCCGTTCACGGCGGTGCTGCTGTGCCTCGGTCTGGTGTCGGCCGCCGTGGCCGCCTGGGGCACGGCCTGCGTGATCCTCTCCCTGGTGGTGGTCAGCTGCGTGCTGCGGACGTCCGGCGAGTACCGGGCCGACCGGTCCATGGCCGGGCTGCGCGACCTGGTCGCCACGACCGCCACCGTGCTGCGGCGCTCTGACCCGGACGCGCCCGGGCAGGCCCGGGAGATCCCGGTCGGCGAACTGGTGCCGGGCGATGTGATCCGGCTCGGCCCCGGCGACCTGGTCCCCGCGGACGTACGGCTGTTGCGCGCGAACGGGCTGACCGTGCACCAGGCCGTGCTGACGGGCGAGGCCGTACCCGTCGCCAAGGAGGCGATCGACACACCGCACCCACCGCCGTACGACGGCATCTTCCAGCAGCCGCAGCTCTGCTTCCTGGGCAGCGCCGTCGCCTCGGGCAGCGGCACCGCGGTCGTGGTCGCGACGGGAACGCGGACGCGGTTCGGGTCCGCGTTCGGCGGCCCCGGGGCCGGACCAGGTGCCCGGGACGGAGGCGCGCGTCGCGAGGCGAGTGCCTTCGACCCGTCCGTGCTCGGCGTCTCGCGGGTACTCATCCGGTTCATGCTGCTGACCCCGCCGCTGGTCCTGATGGCCAATGCGGCGGTGCGCGGGCGCGGCCTGGAGACGTTGCCGTTCGCCGTCGCGGTGGCGGTCGGGCTGACCCCCGAGATGCTGCCGGTGATCGTCACGCTGTGCCTGGCGCGCGGCGCGGCGCGGCTGGCCCGCATGCACGGAGTGATCGTCAAGCGGCTGCCCGCGCTGCACGACCTCGGCGCCGTCGACGTGCTCTGCCTGGACAAGACCGGCACCCTCACCCAGGACCGGCCGGTGGTCGACCGCGCCCTGGACGCGCACGGCAACCACGATCCGGACGTCCTGCACTGGGCCGCCGTCAACGCCTGGTGGACTCTCCAGCTCGCCGAACTGCCCGCGCCGGACGCGCTCGACGAAGCGCTCCTGGAGGCGGCCGGCCCGGACGGGGAGGAGTACGACGGGGTGGCCGCGCTGCCCTTCGATCCCGTACGCCGTCTCGCCACCGCGGTCGTCCGCGACCCGGCTCGCCTCGGCGTCCACACAGTGGTGGTCAAGGGCGCCGTCGAGAACGTACTGGAGCGCTGCGCGCTGGAGCAGGGCGAACGGGAGAGACTGCTCGCCCTCGCCGCACGCGAGGCGGACGGCGGCCTGCGCCTGCTCGCCGTCGCCACCGCCGAACGCCGTGCCCGCACCGGGACCGGCACCGGCGCCTGCACGCCCGCCGACGAACGCGGTCTGACCTTCCGCGGCTTCGTCGTCCTCGGTGACGCGCTCGCCCCCACCGCCGCCGACGCGCTGCGCGCCCTCACCGACCGGGCCATCGCCGTCAAGGTGCTCACGGGCGATCACCCGGGCTCGGCAGCCGGCACCTGCCGTGCCCTGGGCCTGGATCCGGGCGAGGTGTGGACCGCGGACCGGATCGACGCCCTCACCGACGCCGAACTGGCCGAGGCCGTCCGCCGTACGACGGTCTTCGCGCGCTGCACCCCCGAGCACAAGGCCCGGATCGCCGCCGCCCTGCGGACCGCCGGGCACACCGTGGGCTTCCTCGGCGACGGGGTCAACGACCTGCCCGCGCTGCGCGCCGCCGACGTCGGAATCGCCCCGCTGGGCGCCGTCGACGTGGTCCGGGAGCACGCAGACGTGGTCCTCGCGGAGAAGGACCTCACCACGATCGACCACGCCGTCACCGAGGGACGGTACGGGGGCGTCGCCATCACCACGTATCTGCGCATCACGCTCTCCTCGAACCTGGGCAACGTCATCGCGATGCTCGCCGCCGGGCTCCTCCTGCCGTTCCTGCCGATGCTGCCCGCGCAGGTGCTGGCGCAGAACCTGTGCTTCGACGCGGCACAGCTCGCCTTCGCCTACGAACGCCCGCACCCGGACGCCGTGCGCCGTCCCACCGGGCTGCGCCCCCGCGGCCTGCTGCGCTTCATCACCGGCTTCGGCGCGCTCAACGCCGTCGCCGACCTGGCCACCTTCGGGATCCTCGCGCTCGCCCTGCACGGCCCGGACGGAATGGACGACGCGGCGGTGTTCCACTCCGGCTGGTTCACCGAGAACCTGACGACCCAGGCGCTGGTCATGCTGCTGCTGCGCCTCGGCCGGCGCGGTGCGGAGGGCCGCCGGGCGCCGAGCCCGGTCGTCCGGGCCGCGGCCGCCCTCGCCGTGGCGGGCCTGCTGCTCCCGCTCTCGCCTCTCGGCCCGCCGCTCGGCATGACGGCGCTGCCGGTCCTCTACTACGTCCTGCTCGCCGCCGTCCTCGCGCTGTACGCCGCCGCGCTGAAAGCCGCCCGAGCCCGCTACGACCGGCGTGCCGGGGGTCTTGTCGCAGGTCCTGCGCATGGTTGTACAGTTGCGCAAAGTAGCAACCTTCGTTGAGGGGTGGCCGCCCACGGCACACCCCTCGACCGATGCGAGGAAGAGTGGGGACGCGATGCTCCGCAACGGACTGGAACCCTGGCACCTGCTGGTCTTGGCGATCGTGCTCGTCGTGCTGTTCGGCTCGAAGAAGCTGCCCGACACCGCCCGCGCGCTGGGCAAGTCGATGCGCATCCTCAAGAGCGAGACCAAGGCGATGAAGGACGAGAGTGCCGCTACCGAGGCCCCCGCTTCCGGCGTCGCGGCGCAGGTGATCAGGCCGGCCCCGGCCGCCGCCGGTGACCCGGAGCCCGCGCCGCGACCGGCCACCGAGGCCACGGGCACCGCGCACTGAACAAGCCCGTCGCGCCCGGCTGTTGACCGCGACGTTTCACTGTTTGCGCAACTGGTGGAACCAGCCGGGGCGCCACGGCGTTTGAAGAGGACGAGCGCACATAGACCACAGAACATGGAGGAACAGCCGTGGGAGTGACTCTGTCCAAGGGCGGCAACGTCTCGCTGAGCAAGGAGGCTCCCGGCCTCACCGCTGTGACGGTCGGCCTCGGCTGGGACGTCCGCACCACCACCGGTGCGGACTACGACCTCGATGCCAGCGCCCTGTTGTGCAGCGACGCGGGCAAGGTCGTCTCCGACCTGCACTTCGTCTTCTACAACAACCTGACCAGCCCGGACGGTTCGGTCCAGCACACCGGTGACAACCTCACCGGCGAGGGGGAGGGCGACGACGAGTCCATCAACGTCGAACTCGCCACTGTGCCCGCCGAGGTGGCGAAGATCGTCTTTCCGGTCTCCATCCACGACGCTCAGTCCCGCGGCCAGAGCTTCGGCCAGGTCAGCAACGCCTTCATCCGCGTGGTGAACCGCGCCAACAACGCCGAACTCGCCCGCTACGACCTGAGTGAGGACGCCTCGACCGAGACGGCGATGGTCTTCGGCGAGCTCTACCGCCACGGCGGCGAGTGGAAGTTCCGCGCCGTCGGCCAGGGTTACGCCTCGGGGCTGGCCGGCATCGCCTCGGACTACGGCGTCAACGTCTGAGTTCCTGCTCTCACCACGAGGCCCGGTTCGGATCGCAGTGATCCGAACCGGGCCTCGTCGTACTGCTTCCAGGACGTGTTTGAGCTGTGGTCACAGTCCTTGGCGTGTCGATCCGCCGGTCGTGCACTTCACGCCGGTCACGCTGGCCAACCAGGTCAGCCTGGACTACGACCAGGTGGACGACTTCGAGCCACACCACTACGCGCGATGCGCGGTCAGCCCGTCAGCCGTCCCTTCCGCGACCCGAACACGCTCTAGGACGCCGTACGGCCGAAGCAGCGCTCCAGTTCGTCCAGGTCGTAGAACTTGCTGCCCTTGGAGACGGGCACACAACCCTGCTTGAACGCGGTCTCCTTCTCGTTGTAGAGCATTCGCACCAGATAGGTGGCGCCCTTGCGGAACACGTCCCACTGGATGTTCGCGGCCATCGGCGCCACCGACGCACCCCGCCAGACGTTGTCCGCGTAGGTGTACGGCTGACCCTCCGTCACCGGGCTTGTGCTGCCGGGCAGTTGCATCAGTGTGGCGAGGGGAATGATCTCCTCGGCATGGGTGAAGCGCAGCTCCGCGCCCAGGTCGCTGGTCCCGGCGCGCTTGGCCTCGGCCTTCTTGAAGAAGTCGTCGAGCAGGACGTCTGCCATCTTGTAGGTGATGTCGCTGTCGGCGAAGCCCGGCCCCTTCTCGTAGAAGTCCTCCGCGTCGCTCAGGTAGGCGAACCAGGCGGCGTCGCGAGGAGCGAGGTAGCGCCAGAGGGTCCAGTTGCCCTCGTCGCTCATGGTCGGGGCAATGCTGTACAGGTTGTAGACGGCTTCGGCCGCCTCGACATCGGTGCCGATCGAGGAGAACTCACTGTCCGAGATCCGCTGGACGAAGGCCGGGGTGAAGATCTTCCGCAGTACGTCGCCGGCCGCACGGTGGGTGGCCGGCTGCTCGGTGATCTTCTTGAGGGTCGTCGCGAGCCGCTGGTCGTGGGCGATGTAGTCGCGGTAGGCGGCGCCGCCGGCGGACTTGTGGAAGTAGAGCAGGTCGGGGTCGGTCCTGGCCGGACCGATGAGCGGGGCCAGGTCCGGGTCGGCGTCGGCGAGCGCGGTGGCGAAGAGGTTGCCGCTGTCGACGGCGCGGCCCTGTCCCGAGCTGACGACGTCGATGGGCTCGGAGTCCTCGGCGATCCGCGTGAACAGCCCGGGAAGCCGCTGCTCCATCCGCGCGGCCGTGTCCTGGATCTCCCGCTTGCCCCGGCCGCTGAGGTTGCCGTACCCGATCTTCTCCATCGCGGCCTTCAGCGACCGCACCTGCGGGCCGAAGTCCGCTCCGGCACGGGTGAGTTCACCTTCGCTCGCGGCCCGGTCCCACAACTGCAGGATGAGGTCCGCGTCGTCGCCGCTCGTCGCCGCGCGCGAGCCGTGGCGGGAGACGTTCTCCGTGAACACCGGTACGAAGCCCTTGGGCGCCCGCTGATACGTGCGCAGATCCTGCTGCGGCGCGTAGGGGGTCTTCGTGGCGTAACTGCCGGACGGATGCCCGTGATCCGCGGCCTGCGCCGAGAGCGGGGTGGCCAGGAGCGCGGAGAGCGCGAGCGCCAGGGCGGGGGTGGCGGCGATGCGATTCATGTACCGGTCGTTTCGTCGGGGACAGGGCGGCGATCTGCCGCATCGTGACCGGCCCGCGTGAACGCGAAGTGACCTCGGCATGGCGGGTGGTCGGCCCCTGAGTCCGTCGCCGCGCGCCCGGCGGTTCCCGGGGGTCCACCGGGCAGCGCGCGGGATGTCAGACGGCCGGGTCCGGGAGGAGCCGCTCGACGAGGGAGTCGATCAGCGCCGCGGGCCCGTCGGACCCCAACACCTCGGGGAGCGTGAGGTGTTCGACGATCAGGCCGGTCATGGCGAGGTAGAGGAGGACGACCGTGCGGCGGTCCCCGGGGAAACCCTCGCCCAGGTGGTAGGCGATGTTGGCCTCCAGCTCGTCACGGATCGTGCCGGTGAGTTCGGCGCGCAGCTCGGGGCGGCGAGTGGCCTCCAGCCGTAGTTCGAGCATGGCCAGGTAGCCGGCCCGGTCGTCGGCGATACGGCGCATCAGGTCGTGCATCAGGGCGGTCACCAGCGCGCGGTCGCGAGGCGCGCGCAGCAGCTCGGTCAGGACGGTGGGGTCCGGGGTGAGCCGGTGGTGGATGTGACGGGCGGTCTGGTGGAGCAGATCGTCACGGTTGGCGAAGTAGTTGGAGGCGGTGCCGGCGGGGACACCGGCCTGGACGTCGACCGCACGGAAGGTGAGACCGCGGGCGCCTTCGCGGGCCAGGACGTCGATGGCGGCGTCCGTGAGTGCGGCACGACGAGTGGGGTTCTGGGCCATGGATCTGATCTTCCTCCGTAATCCGGCAATCCGTTTGAACCACTGCGGCTGAAGTCTTGAACCACTACAGCTGAAGTACTATAACTGTAGTTGTTCAAGAGGGTGCTCGACTCGCCCCGGCAGTTTCCGCCCCGACATCAAGGACATGGATGCGCAAGCTCACCTACTTCATCGGCACCACCATCGACGGCTTCATCGCGGCGCCCGACGGCGACTTCCGCTTTCTCTTCCCGTACGTCACGGAGGACTACCTGCCGCACCTCACCGGCGAGTACCCCGAGACCCTCTCCACGCCGGGCCGTGCGGCCCTCGGTGTCGCCGACGCGCCCAACACGCGCTTCGACACCGTGCTCATGGGACGCAGCACGTACGGCGAAGGTCTCCCCGACGGCCTCACCAGTCCCTACGCCCATCTGCGGCAGATCGTCCTCTCCCGCTCCCTCGGCACCGCCCCGGACCCGGCCGTGGAGGTCACCGCCGAGGACCCGGTCGCGCTGGTGCGCAGGCTCAAGAAGGAGGAAGGCCTCGGCATCTGGCTCTGCGGCGGCGCCGATCTGGCCGGGCAACTGCTGCCCGAGGTCGACGAGTTGATCGTCAAGCAGTACCCGGTCGTGGCCGGCTCCGGAATCCCCCTGTTCCGTGCCGACTTCTCCCCGCGCGCCTTCACGCTCACCGGCAGCCGTGTATTCGAGCGGGGGAACGTCGTCCTGACCTACGCCAAGGCGTCCGACTGAGGGAGTCCGGCGACTGCATCGTCTCCTGGCGGCGTGGGTGCGCGGCAATGGCCGTGCGCCTCGTTATGTTCGGCCAGAACATCCGACATTCGGAGTAAAGATGCAGAAAACGGATGAACTGGTCGAAGTGATCGGAGCGGCGGACGGGACGACGGGGCCCGGGACTCCGGTCGATCCGGCGGTGGCCCGCCCTGTCCCCTGGGCGCGCATCGCCGTGCCCATGACGGCCCTCGCCGCGGTGGCAGCCGTACTCGCCCTCACAGGCACCCAGTGGCTGAACCAGCCGGCCGTCGCGGCCTGGCGCACCGTCTGCCTGGCCATCACCGTCCAGGCGCTGCCCTTCCTTCTGCTGGGCACGGCGCTGTCCGGCGCGATCAACGCCTTCGTGCCCGCCGATCTGTTCACCAAGGTGCTGCCCAGGCGGCCCGCGCTCGCCGTGCCGGTCGCGGGTGTCGCCGGGGTGGTCCTGCCGGGCTGTGAGTGCGCGTCCGTGCCCGTGGCGAACAGCCTGATCAAGCGCGGTGTCACCCCCGCCGCGGCCTTCGCCTTCCTTCTCTCCGCCCCCGCGATCAACCCCATCGTGCTGACCGCTACGGCGGTGGCGTTCCCCGGCAATCCCGCCATGGTCGCCGCCCGGCTGCTGGCCTCCCTCGCCACCGCCGCCGTCATGGGCTGGCTCTGGCTCTGGCTGGGCCGCGAGGAGTGGCTGCGCTCCACCGCCCGGCACACCGGACACCAGCCGGGCGGCAACCGCTGGAACGAGTTCCGCCGCGGCTTCCAGCACGACTTCCTGCACGCCGGTGGCTTCCTCGTCCTCGGTGCCATGGCGGCGGCCACCTTCAACGTGACCGTGCCGCGCGCCGTCCTCGACACCTTCTCCGGCTCGCCCTGGCTCTCCGTGCTGTTCCTCGCCGGGCTCGCCGTGGTCCTCGCGGTCTGCTCGGAGGCCGACGCGTTCGTGGCGGCCTCGCTCACCGGCTTCTCGCCGACCGCGCGGCTCGCCTTCATGGTCGTCGGCCCCATGGTGGACCTGAAACTGATCGCCCTTCAGGCGGGCACCTTCGGCCGGGCCTTCGCGCTCCGCTTCTCCTCCGCGACCACCGTCGTGGCCGTCGTCACCAGCGTCCTGATCGGAGGAGCACTGCTGTGAAGCGCCCCGCACAAACGCTTCTGCTCGCCCTGACCGGATTCGGCCTGCTGCACGCCTCTCTCTTCAGCGACCTCTACCTCCGCTACGTCAAGGAGGGCCTGCGCCCGCTGCTGATCACCTCAGGCGTACTGCTCCTGCTGCTGGGCCTGGCGAGCGCGGCCCTGGACCGCAGACGCGACGGCCATGCGGGGGGCGCCGAGCATGACGCACATGGACAGGGGCATGGACACGGCCACGACCACTCCACCGCCCCCCGTATCGCCTGGCTTCTCTTCCTGCCCGCCCTCAGCCTGCTCCTCTACGCCCCGCCCGCCCTCGGCGCGTACACCGCGTCGCGCGCGAACGACAAGGCGGTCAAGGAGCAGAAGAGGTTCGACCCGCTCCCCGCGACCTCGCCGCTGCCGCTGACGCTCACGCAGTTCACCACCCGGGTCCAGCAGGACCCGGAACGCGCCATCAAGGGCCGTAGCGTGCAGATGACCGGCTTCGTCACCCCGGACAAGCAGGGCGGCGGCTGGTACCTGACGCGGATCATCTTCACCTGCTGCGCGGCGGACTCGCAGTCGGTCAAGGTCCGGATGTACGGGAAACCCGCCCCGCCGGCGGACGCCTGGGTGGCCGTCACCGGCAACTGGCATCCGCACGGCGCGCTCGGCACCCGGTCCGCGGAGCCGGCCCTCGACGTCCGCGCCACCCGACGCATCTCCCCACCGGTCAACGCCTACACGGACGACCTGCCGCTCACGCCCTCGTAGGACTCCAGGGGTCTCCCATGCCCCGGGCGTGGCTCAGGAACCGTCGCCGAAGAAACGCCCCTGCTCGCACAGGTCGTCGATCTCGGCGTTCTCCTCCGGAGTCAGTTGCTCGTCGAGTGGGCTGCTGATGACCCGCCGGGCGCGGGACAGCCTCCTGGCGACGCCCCAGTCGGCGACGCAGGTGTCGACTTTCGGCTCCAGACCTCGTCGGGGCGAGTGACCATCTTCCGCCCGGGTCAGACGGAGCGGTGGTACTGGTCCGGCACGTGGACGTCGGCGCCGAGTTCCCGTGCCGCGAGGCGGGCGAAGGACGGGTTGCGCAGGAGCTCGCGGCCCAGCAGCACCGCGTCGGCCTCGCCGTTGGCGACGATCTTCTCGGCCTGCTCGGCGTCCGTGATGAGGCCGACGGCGGCGACGGGCATCGGCGTCTCGTTCTTCACGCGGGCGGCGAAGGGGACCTGGTAGCCGGGGCCGACCGGGATGCGTACGCCGGAGGCGTTGCCGCCGGTGGAGACGTCGAGCAGGTCGATGCCGTGCTCGTGGAGCTGGGCGGCGAAACGGACGGTGTCGTCGGCGGTCCAGCCGTCCTCCTCCAGCCAGTCGGTGGCCGAGATGCGGAAGAAGAGCGGCTTGTCGTCCGGCCACACCTCCCGTACGGCGTCGACGACTTCGAGGGCGAAGCGGGTGCGGTTCTCGTACGAGCCGCCATAGGCGTCGGTGCGGCGGTTGGAGTGTGGCGAGAGGAACTCGTTGATCAAGTAGCCGTGGGCGCCGTGGAGTTCGGCCACCTCGAAACCGGCGGCGAGGGCGCGGCGGGCCGCGTCGGCGAACTGCCGCACGATCTCCTGGATCTCGGCCACGCTCAGCTCGGCGGGAACGGGGTGCCGCTCGTCGAACGCCAGCGGGCTCGGGCCGAGCGGCCGCCAACCGTAGGCGTCCGTGCCGACCGGCGCGCCGCCCTTCCAGGGGCGGTCGGTCGAGGCCTTGCGGCCGCTGTGCGCGAGCTGGATCGCGGGGACGGTGCCCTGGGCCACGAGGAAGCGGGTGATCCGGCGGAACGCCTCGACCTGGGTGTCGTTCCAGATACCGAGGTCGTACGGCGAGATGCGGCCCTCGGGGGACACGGCGGTGGCCTCGACGATGATCAGGCCCGTGCCCCCGGCGGCGCGGGCCGCGTAGTGCGCGAAGTGCCAGTCGGCCGGGGCGCCGGTCTCCGGGCCCTCCGGTGCGGCCGAGTACTGGCACATCGGGGGCATCCACACCCGGTTCGGGATGGTCAGCTCGCGCAGGGTGTAGGGCTCGAAGAGCGTGCTCACGGCGGACTCCATTCGTCACGATTCGTCACGGGGCCGAGGTACGTCTCGTACGATAGGCATCGTAGTACGGTAGATGTCAAACTACGAGAGATCTCGTACCATGGAATCCGGTGGAGCCCCGTCCAAGCATTGGAGCTGCCGTGACGCCCGTCGCCCCGACTGCCGGCAGTCGGGATCTCCCGCACCCGCTGCCCGAGGAGATCCGTCTGGAGGGCGTGCTGCACGCGCTGTCCGACCCGCTGCGGCTGCAGGTCGTGCGAGAGCTCGCCGCCGACGGCGACGAGCTCTCGTGTTCGCACTTCGACCTGCCGGTCACCAAGTCCACCACCACGCACCACTTCCGAGTGCTGCGCGAGAGCGGAGTGATCCGGCAGGTCTACCGGGGCACGGCCAAGATGAACGGGCTGCGCGCGGACGACCTGGACGCGCTCTTTCCCGGCCTCCTGGACAGCGTCCTCGGCGCGGCCGCCCGACAGCAGGAGCGGCTGGCCGACGGCTGAGACCACCGGCCAACCGGCCAACCGTCCGATCAGGCGGTGACCTCGGCCTTGGCTCCGGTCTCAACGGGGCCCTCGGCCGAAGTCCCGCTGCCCGGCAGGTGGTTGAAGAGCAGGTTGAGCGCGATCGCCGTCAGGCACCCCGCGCTGATGCCGCTGTTCATCACCGTCTGGAACCAGTCGGGGAACTTCGCGTAGACCGTCGGCACTCCGACCGGCAGCAGGCCCACGGCCACCGACACGGCGACGACGGTCAGGTTGTGGTTGTCCTTGAAGTCCACCCGTGCCAGCGTCCGCAGACCACTCGCGGCGACGGTGCCGAACATCACCAGGCCCGCGCCGCCGAGCACCGGCGCCGGGATCGCGGCGACCACCGCGCCCAGCTTCGGCAGCAGGCCGAGCAGGACCAGCATGCCGCCGGAGGCCGCGACGACCCAGCGGCTGCGGACACGGGTCATGCCGACGAGCCCCACGTTCTGCGCGTACGCCGTGTACGGGAACGTGTTGAACACGCCGCCCAGGACCGTGGACAGGCCGTCGGCCCGCAGGCCGTCGGAGAGCGAGCGCGGCTCTATCCTCCGGTCGGTCATCTCGCCGACCGCGATCAGGTCACCGGTCGTCTCGGTCATCGTCACCAGCGCCACGACCAGCATCGAGGCGATCGCGGAGGCGTGGAAGGTCGGCGCGCCGAAGTGGAACGGAGTGCTGATCCCGACCCAGTCGGCGTCACCGACCCCGCCGAAGTCCGTGAAGTCGAACGGCACGGCGACCGCCAGCCCCACGGCGATGCCGATCAGCACGGCGATCCGGCTCAGGAACACCGGGGCGAACCGCTGCACTCCGAGCACCACCGCGAGCACGAAGCCCGCCAGCGCCAGGTTCTTCGGCTCGCCGAAGTCCTTCGCGCCCACGCCGCCGGCCGCCCAGTTGCCCGCCACCGGCAGCAGCGAGACGCCGATGATCAGGATGACCGTGCCCGTGACGAGCGGCGGGAAGAAGCGCAGCAGCCGCCCGAAGACCGGGGCGAGCAGGACGATCGCAAGCCCGGCGACGATCACGGAGCCGTAGATCGCAGGCAGTCCGCCGCCCGTCGTCCCGATGAGCACCATCGGCGAGACGGCCGCGAAGGTGCAGCCCTGCATGATCGGCAGCCGTACGCCGAAGCGCCAGAAGCCCACGCACTGGATGAGCGTAGCGATGCCGCACACCAGCAGGTCCGCGGTGATCAGATACGCCAGATCGGCGGGCGACAGCTTCATCGCCCCGCCCACGATCAGCGGAACGGCCACCGCGCCCGCGTACATCGCGAGCACGTGCTGGAGCCCGAAGGCGGCCAGTCGGCTGATGGGCGGGACCTCGTCGACGGGATGCACGGGTGCTGTGGTCGCCATGGGCACTCCAGGAGCGGCGGGTGGAACGGGGAAGGTCGAACAGCACGAGACCGTAAGGGGCTTGAACAGTTTGTTGATTTCCGGGTTGTTGCCGGTGTGTGTCGCAGCCCCCGGACGGCATTCGGCCTGCTAGGGGACCGTCCGTAGCGCCTCGGCGGCCCGTCCTGCTGTGGAGACTCCCTGCGACTCCCAAGCCGTACGGGCCCGCTACGAACCCGCCCCACGCGCCGCCGCCAGCAGTGACGTCCAGTCGGGAAGTTTGACCACGCCCCGCCCGAGCGAGGCCCCGAGCTCGGCCTCGGCCCGCTCGATCGCCTGCCACCCCGTCCAGTCGACCGGAGTCGCCCCCTCCGCGCGCAGCACCGTGAGCGGATCCTCGGGCAGTTCCCGTCGTACGAGCATGGCGGCGTCCTCCAGCAGGGAGGTCACCGTCTCCTTGGCGCACGGCCGGTTGGTGCCGATGACGCCGGTCGGCCCGCGTTTGATCCAGCCCGCCACGTACTCGCCCGGCGCGATCGCGCCCTCGCGCAGGACCCGCCCCGCACTGTGCGGCACGGTGGCGCGCTCCGCGTCGAACGGCAGCCCCTCCAGCGGCACCCCGCGATAGCCGACCGAGCGCAGCACCAGCTGCGCCTCGATGTCCTCGTACCGGCCCGTGCCCGTCACCCCGCCGTTCCCGTCCGGGACGGTCCGCTCGAAGCGCACCGCGCCCACGCGGCCCCGGTCGGGCAGCAGTTCGACCGGGCGCAGGAAGAAGCGCAGCCGGATGCGGCGCGCCCGGCCCTGCGGCGGAGCGGTGGCCCAGCCGCGCAGCACCTCCACATTGCGCCGGTTGGCGGCGGGCAGCCCGGAAGGGTCGGCGCAGGCCGGGTCGAGCGCCAACTCCTCCGGATCCACGACGACTTCGGTGTCCGGCAGTGCGCCCAGCTCGCGCAGCTCCTTGGTGGTGAAGCGGGCCTGCGAGGGGCCGCGCCGGCCCACCATGCTGATCTCCGTGACATGGCTCGCGGCCAGTGCGGTGAGAGCCTCCTGCGGCATGTCGGTGGGGCTCAGCTCGGCGGCGCCGCGGGCCAGCATCCGGGTCACGTCGACGGCGACGTTCCCGACGCCGATGACCACGGCCGTCCGGGCGCCGAGCACGAACCCGTCGGCGACGGAGTCGGGGTGTGCGCTGTACCAGGACACGAACTCGGTCGCCGACCAGCTGCCCGGCAGATCCTCGCCCGGCACCCCGAGATGGCGGTCGGTGGCGGCGCCCACGCAGTAGACCACCGCGTGATACAGCTCCCGCAGCCGCTCCGTCGGCACCCCGCCCGGACCGACCTGGACACCGCCCAGGAAGCGCACCTGCCCGTGCTCCAGGACCGCCCGCAGATTGTTCTGCAGCGACTTGATCTTCTCGTGGTCGGGCGCCACTCCGTAGCGCACCAGGCCATAGGGGCAGGGCAGCCGGTCCAGTACGTCCACCCGTATGTCGGGCACCTGGCTCTGCTGGACAAGACTCTGGGCGGTGTAGACCCCGCTGGGCCCCGAGCCGACGACGGCGACATGCAGCACGGCGGAACTCCTAACCCCAACGTGCGAGGAGATCGCTGATGGCTCCAGCATCGCACCGCCCGGGGCCTGAGGGGAGAGGGAGCGAGTGCGCGGCTGGTCCGACGGGGTGCCGCGCGCGCCTCTCCCGCGCGTGCCTATTCGCATTGAATGTGATCATGCGGTTACGTTCTGTATGTGCTAGAAGCATCCTTTCTTAATCTTTCTGATCGTTATCAGCCGGATGGTGCGGTGTCCGTGTGGCCCGCGTGGGAAGTGCAGGAGCACGAGAGCGCCATGTCCTGGTACCACGAGATCGCCACCTCGTGGTTCAACGTCCGGCTCGCCTTCGCGGACGGCGCCCAGGTCGACGTCCTCGCCGTGGTGTCCGACGGATCCGTCTCCATCGAGGACGTCCGCGCCCAACCTCCGCTGTCCCTGGACGACTTGGCGGTCCTCGCCGACTGGATCGAGGAACCGCTCTTCGAGGCGTGCGGCATCGGCACGGGCATCGAGCCGCCGTACGAACCCCAGGCGGACGAACCGCCGAGCCGTGCCCGGCAGGCCTGGCCGCGCGGCCAGGAGGGCACCCGGCTCGTCGCCGAGGAGTACCGGGCGGCCCAGGAGGACGGGGTGGACCCGGTGCTCGCGGTCATGTGCGCCACCGGCCACAGCCGCCGCCGCACGCTCAGGCTCATCGCCGGGGCGCGCGACGCGGGATACCTGACGCCTCGTCACGCACGGCGCTGAGCAGCCCTGTTGGGGCAGGATGCGTCACGACATGTCGCGCATCCTGCCGATCTCGCTCGTCTGCTGAGCGATCACGTCGTCGGCCATCTCCTCGATCTGGATGTTGTTGCCCTGGGCCTTCACGTCCGTGGCCATCGTGATCGCCCCGTCGTGGTGCGTGATCATCAGCTTCAGGAAGAGCCTGTCGAACGCCTTGCCCCGCGCCGCGCGCAGCGACTTCAGCTGCGCATCGGTCGCCATGCCGGGCATCGTCTCGTGCTGGTGCCCCGCGGCTTTCTTCCCGCCGCCGTGCGCCTTCAACCAGCTCTGCATGCTGGCGATCTCCGGACTCTGCGCGGCAGCGATCCGCTCGGCGAGCCGCTGGACCTTGCTCGACTCGGCGTGCTTCGGGGCGAGTTCGGTCATCGTCAGGGCCTGCGTGTGGTGCTCGATCATCATGCGCGCGTACGCGAAGTCCGCCGAGTTGGGGGAGTCGTCCTCGGCCCGGCGCTTCTCCGCGTCCTTGGCCGAGAGCGTCTCGGCGGCCTCACCCGGCCTGCCCGGCGCGATCACCGAAGGTCCGTTCCCCTTACCGGACTTGGGGGTGGAGTCGGAGTCGCAGCCCGCGAGTGCGAGTACGGCGATGACCAGTGACGCGGAAACTTTCATTACGAGTACGTTGCCATCTGTTGATCTGCCCATGAGGAAGACGATACTTCGGAGGTCCGTGAACCGTTCGCGTGCGAACGGCACCTAGGGAGGACACAGTGACCCTGTTGAACGAATCCCGAACGCGGCGCAGACGCCTCGGAGTTGCCGCCGCGGCGGCCGGACTCCTGGCCGCGCTGCTCACGGCCGGTCCGGCGGCCGCGACCCCCGACCCCGGGGACACCCCGGCCACGCAGGAAGCCGTATCCAGGAGCACGGCCGCCGACGCCGCCGCGGCGGTGGCGAGCGGCGAGATACCCGGCCAGGACGAGATCGTCCACTCCGACAACATCGAGCACCTCGCCAACGTCCCCAAGGAGGCCTTCACCGGCCTCAATTCGGACCTCGCCTTCCAGGGCAGGTACGCGTTCGCCGGCAACTACGACGGCTTCCGCATCTTCGACATCAGCGACCCCGAAGCTCCGAAGACGGTCGCGCAGGTGCTCTGCCCCGGCTCGCAGAACGACATCTCCGTCTCCGGGAACCTGCTCTTCCTGTCCACCGACTCCTCGCGCAGCGACAGTTCCTGCAACAGCACCACGCAGCCCGCGACCGAGAAGTCCTCGTGGGAGGGCATGAAGGTCTTCGACATCAGCGACAAGGCGAACCCGAAGTACGTCGCTGCCGTCGAGACCGCGTGCGGCTCCCACACCCACTCGCTGGTGCCCGAGCGCGGAAACGTCTTCATCTACGTCTCCTCGTACTCGCCGAGCGCCACCTTCCCCGACTGCCAGCCGCCGCACGACGGCATCTCCGTCATCAAGGTGCCCCGAAAGGCCCCCGAAAAGGCGGCAGTCGTGAACTTCCCGGTGCTCTTTCCCGGCGAGGGGCCCGACGGCGGCGGAAACCCCGGCGCGCCCACCAACCCGGGCGTCTCCAAGACCACCGGCTGCCACGACATCACGGTGCTGCCGTCCAAGGACCTCGCCGCGGGCGCCTGCATGGGCGACGGCATCCTCTTCTCGATCAAGGACCCGGAGCACCCCAAGGTCATCGACCAGGTCGAGGACAACGTGAATTTCGCGTTCTGGCACTCGGCGACCTTCAACCAGAAGGCCAACAAGGTCGTGTTCACCGATGAGTTGGGCGGCGGCAGCGGGGCGACCTGCAACGAGGCCACCGGTCCGACGCGTGGCGCGGACGGCATCTACGACATCGTCGGCAAGGGCGACGACCGCAGGCTCGTCTTCAAGAGCTACTACAAGATCCCCCGCCTCCAGGCCGACACCGAGAACTGCGTGGCCCACAACGGCTCGCTGATCCCGGTCAAGGGCAAGGACCTCATGGTCCAGGCCTGGTACCAGGGCGGCGTCTCCGTCTGGGACTTCACCGACTCAGCGAAGCCGAAGGAGATCGCGTACTTCGAGCGCGGCCCGCTCACCACCGACAAGATCACGGTCGGCGGTTCCTGGTCGGCGTACTACTACAACGGCTACATCTACTCCAACGACATCGCCAAGGGCTTCGACGTGCTGAAGCTCAGCGACCGGCGCACGGACCCGGCACGGCGCGTCCACCTGAGCGAGCTCAACGTCCAGACGCAGCCCGACTACTTCGACTGACCGGAACGTCCGTCGGCCCGACCACTTCGACGGACCGGAACGTCCGTCGGCCGTCTACGTCGACTGACCGGCACTCTCGCCGGCCTCCGCGGCCGGATCGGCGGCCGGATCCGCGGTGCGGCTCTCCGTCGCGAAGAACCGCGACAGATCCGTGTCGTGCGTCCCGCCGGGCACCTCGGTGTCCGGCGGGACACCCAGCTCCCAGTCCAGCCGGTACCGCTCGAACAGCTCGGCCCGCAGCGTGGGGATCGGCATCGGCACACCCGGCACGAGGGCCGCGTACACCGCGCCCATGAGCAGCGCGCGCAGCATCGGGTAGTCGGCGGCGGCGTCCGTCGGGCCGTGGCGGGCGACCGTCTCGCCCAGCAGCTCCGCGAGCCGCTTCTGCTCCGGGCACTGCACGAATCCCTCGGCCTGCATCAGCCCGGCCATGTGCTGGCGCATCAGGACCGGCCGGTCCCGGGCCAGGCCCAGGATCGCGTCGATGGCCCGCGCCATCCGCTCCTGGCCGTCCGCGGTGCGCGGTTCGCGCTCCAGCGCCTCCTCCAGTGTGCGGTGCATCAACCGGTGCACGGCCGACTGCACCAGCTGGCGTTTGCCGGGGAAGTAGTACGACACCAGTCCACGCGCCGAGCCCGCCCGGTCCGCGATGTCCCCGAGCGTCGTCGCCTCGTAGCCACGCTCGCTCACCAGCTCCACCGCTGCCTGCAGAAGCCGCTCCCGGGAACGCCGCCGCAACTCTTCATTGACCGAGGGGCTTCGCGGGGACATCCTGTAACTCCTGCGTTGACTGGCTGCCAGCCAACTATACTCAGCGCGTCCGGGCCAGACCTTCTCAGGGCTGCTCCGGGCTGCCTTCTGCTCTGGGTGACGCGGGGGATCATCCAGGGCAGAAGGCGGGGGAGAGAGCCGTGTCGGGTGGGGGCCTGACACGGCTACTTCTTTTTCACGGCCTCGTTCCAGATCAGCCGCGGGATGCTCGGCTTGACCTCGTCGGTGACCACTCCCATCGCCCGGCCGACATAGCGGCCCTCGGACAGCTCCCGGAGCATGCTCGCTGCGAGGTCGGCCCGCGCCGTGAAGACACCGTCCGCACTGTCCTCCGTCACCACGGCGTGCGTCGGCCGCGGATGGTCGAAGAGGCCCGAGGGGCGGGCGATCGTCCAGTCGAGACCGCTTGCGCGGATCAGCGCCTCCATCCGGCGCATGTCCTCGTGCGCCGTACGGGCGATCACCCGGTTCACGTACGGGTCCAGTACGTGGTTGAAGAAGAACGCGCCACTGGGGCGCCAGCCGGGATCCAGGACGCTGGAACTGACCACGATCAGCCGTTTCACGCCCTGCCGCTCCATCGCCGCGACGATGTGCGCGGCGGCCGTGGAATAGAGGGTCACCGGCTTACGGCCCGGCGGGACGCCCAGCGCCGAGACGACCGCGTCATTGCCCGCGATCACCCGCTCGACCGCCTCCGCGTCCGTGGCGTCCTCGTCGGCGACGCTCAGTCCGGCCCGTGCCGGGAACAGCTGCGGGCGGCGGGTCACCGCGGTGACCTCGTGCCCGGCGTCCAGGGCCTGCTCCACCAGCTGACGCCCGGTGGGGCCGCCCGCTCCGAAGACGACGATGCGCATGGGTTCTCTCCTCCGTGAAGACCGGTTCGCGATGCCTTGACAGTGCCGCCCGGACCCCGGGATATTCAACGCTGATGAATAAAAACCGTGGCCGTCCGCGCGGCAATCCGCCCACCAGGGCCCGCCTCGCCGAAGTGGCCCGTGACCTGTTCCTGGAGCACGGCTACCAGGGCACGACGCTGCGGGCGGTGGCCGCCGCGGCCGACGTCGACTCGGCGCTCATCAGCTACCACTTCGGCTCCAAACAGGGTCTGTTCGGCGAAGCGATGAATTTGCAGTGCGGCCAGTCGCTGGCCATCGTCAACGCGCTGCGCGGCGATCAGGCGGGGCTGGCCGACCGGATCCTGGTCGCGGTCACTTCCCTGTGGGAGGGCGACGCCGCGAGGGCGGAGAATGCCACGGGGGCAGAGATCGCCACTACGGCGCAGGAGGCGGGCGCGGCGGAGAACGCCGCCGGCGCCGGGCCGATGTCCGTGTTCGACCGGACCTCGATGCAGGACCCGGAGGTCATGCGGGTCTTCCGGGAGTTCCTGGAACGCGAGGTGCTCGGGAAGATCGCCGATTTCCTCGGCGGCCCGGACGCGACGGAACGCGCCACCGCCGCCGTGACGGTGATCGGCGGCCTGATCTTCACCCGGTACCTCAGCCCCCTGGGTCCGGCGGCGGCGCTCGGCGCGGCGGACGTCCGCAGAATCCTCGAACCGTCGCTGCGGGCCGCCCTGAGCCCTCGCCCCGCCCGCCGCCGTACGGTCCGCGCCCCCGAGCCCGCGCGCGCCCGCTGACGGCATCCTGACCCACATCTGTCGCAGAGCCGCCGCGGCGTCCTTAGAGTGGGCTGGAGTGCCTTGCAGCGCCGAGGAGGCGGGTCGACATGGACCAAGAACAGATCCTGGCCAGGATCACGTCGATGGTGGACGACGAGCGAATGCTCCGCGACGCCCTCGCATCCGGACAGATCGACAGCACGACGGAACACGAACGGCTCGGCGAGCTGGAACGCGAACTCGACCAGTGCTGGGACCTGCTGCGCCGGCGCCGCGCGAAGACCGAGTTCGGCGAGAACCCGGACGAGGCGCAGGCACAGCCCATCTCGCAGGTCGAGGGCTATCTGGACTGACCCACGGCCACCGGCTGTGACGGTCCGGCGAAAGAGGTCCGGTTCATGGGTACGGAACGCGGAAGGCCCTATCCGGGCCAGGGCATCACCGTCAGCTTCGAGGGCGCGCGCTGTCTGCACGCCGCCGAGTGCGTCCACGGCCTGCCCGAGGTGTTCGACACCGAACGCCGGCCCTGGATCACCCCGGACGCGGCTGCCGCCGACCGGGTGGCCGAGGTGATCCGGCGCTGCCCCTCCGGCGCGCTGCAGTACGAACTCGCCGATGGACCCCCGGAGTTGCCGGACCGGCCCACCACCGTCGAGCGGACCGCGGACGGCCGCCTGGTGCTGCGCGGCGACCTGCGGATCCGGGTGCCCGACGGCGGCGCCGACCAGCAGGAGACCCGGGCGACGCTGTGCGGGTGCGGGCTGAGCGGGCGGCAGCCGTTCTGCGACCACTCCGGGGTCTGCGGGCGGGGATGACGCGGAGCGCGCGGTGTGCCGTCAGCCGACCAGGTCGAGGACGGGCCGGAGTCCCTCCGGACGCTCCGCCACCGGCAGGTGGTCCACGAAGTGCACCGCGCAGCCCAGCGCCGCCGCACCCCCGTCCGCGCGGCGGTCGTCCCCGACCATCAGCGTGTCCTCGGGTGCGACGCCCAGCGTGTGGCAGGCGGTCGCGAACAGCCGCGGGTCCGGCTTCTGGATGCCGTGCTCGTACGACAGGACGTACGTGTCCACATACGGGTCGAGCCCGTGGTGCCGGAAGACCGGCCGCAGGTCCCAGCCGATGTTGCTGACGACGCCGATCGCGACCCCACGGTCGCGCAGTGTGCCGAGGACGTCGGCCGCGTCGAGGTAGGGCTGCCAGGCCGCCGGGAGCATGTGGCGGTCGTACAGCGCGTCGTACAGCCCGGGGTCGGGCAGCGGCACCTGGCGGGCGACCCCCGTGTACGCGGCCCGGTGCAGCTCGGCACTGCGGTCCCGGGTCGCCCAGACCTCGGCGAGGTCGGCGGGCACCGGAACCGACGGAGGCAGGCCGCCCGGCAGCGCACCCACCGACTCCAGCCCCTGCGCGGCACGGATCAACTCCGGCTCGGACAGCGGAAGATCGGCCTCGGACAGCGCGGCGCGGAGCCAGGACTCCACGGACTCGATGCGGAAGAGGGTTCCGGAGAAGTCGAAGAGCACGCTTTTGATCGCCATGAGAGTGATCCTTTGTGCCGGAGCCCCCGCCGGTCAAGGACGTTTCGTGCCGGGCCACCGCTGATACGCGGCCACCGCCAGTGCGACCATCAGCGCCCCCAGCAGCCATCCTCCCAGCACGTCCGAGGGCCAGTGGACGCCCAGCCAGACCCGGGTGAGGCCGACGCCCACGACGGACACCGCGGCCAGGACCAGCGCCGTACGCCACAGGACGCGCCCGGCGCCGTAGAGCCGTAGGAGCCAGAGCAGGAGCCCGCAGACCACCGTGGCCGTCAGGGCGTGCCCCGAGGGGAAGGCGGTGAAGTGGGCGGAGTCCACGGGGTCGGGCCAGACGGGGCGTTGGCGGCCGACTGCGGCCTTCATCGTCTGCTGCACCAGTGTGCCCAGCGCACATGTGGCTCCCAGCCACAGGGCCGGCACCCATGCCGCATGGCTCCACACCAGCCAGACCATGGTTGCCGCGCACACAGCACGCATGGTCCACGGGTCCCACACCCAGTCGCTCAGGATGCGGCACACACGGGTCGGGCCGGGATGGTCGACCGCCCAGCGGTGGGTGGTGCGGGCGATGTCGCTGTCGAGGGAGAGCAGGGGCCGCCACGAGAGTGCGACCAGGAGCAGGAGGAGCACCGACAGCACGGCGAGGACCACTGCCGTGAGCATTGCGGCCCGGGAGCCCGGTGTGCGGGAGGGGGAGTCGACGGGCGGGGAGTGCATGCTGTGATCCTCGCTGATGACCGGGACCGGAGGCGAACCTCGGGATCGCCGGAGCCGCCCCCCCCGACCGACGGAGGCCGATCGAAAAACACCCGCACTTCCAGGTCCGGGCTTCGGCGGACGCGTCAGCCCAGCGCCCGCAACCCCGGCACGAACGCCACCAGCACCGGAACGACCGGCACCAGCGCCGCCGCGGCCGTCAGGCGCAGCCGGCGCGCGGCCGTGAGCCGGTCCGGCGGCGTGAGCAGGCGGTGGACGCGCTGCGGGACGTGTGCCTGGGGGGTGGGGCAGGGGCCGAACACCCCGCGGTCCTCGTTGAGTTCGACGAGGGCGAGGGCGATCGTGAGCCGGCCGAAGCGGCGGGAGGCCATGTCGTCGGCGGCGAGTTCGACCAGGCGGTGCATCTCGAAGCGGAACGCGGCGAACACCGGCACCTGCGGAAAACCGTTGGCCAGCGCGGCCGAGCAGTGCAGCAGCCAGTCGTGCCGGGCCTGCGCGTGTCCCTGCTCGTGCGCCAGTACGGCATCCAGCTGACGCCCCTTGAGACGGCGCAACGCGGCCGTGGTGATGACGAGTTGCGGCGCCGCCCCCGGCAGCCACCAGGCGTCGGGGCGCTCTCCCTCCAGGACGACGAGCCGGTCGCTGCGCGGTTCCTCGCCGGGCAACAGCGGGGCGCGGACGAGGAGTTCGGCCCGGCTTTGCCGACGGCGCGACCGGGCCCGTACGACTTCACGAACCAGCATCGCCGCGGTCCAGGCTCCTCCGCAGGCGAGTGCCACGGCGGTCGTCGCGGCCCACGGGCTGCCGGTGCTGTGCACATAGGCCTGTATCACCGCGCGCGGTGCCTGGGCGAACACGCGCCCCCGGACGGCCCCCCAGGCCTCGGCGGCGCTCAGCGTCATCGACAGGACGCAGCAGAGCAGAACGGCGGCCACCACGCACTGCCACACCCACAGGGCGACCACCGGTTCGCGGTCCGGCCACTCGGTCCGCGCGAGCAGCCGCGGGGCGACGACGGCGGTCAGGGCGCCGAGCAGCAGCAGTGCCGCGGGGACCATCATGGGGGAAGCCTATGAGCGGGGCGTAGCCGGTGGATACGGGCTGCGACGGCAAGTGACGTACGCCACGGTTTCGTACAGTCCCTCACAGCGGCGGGCCAAGGCCTGTGCGGTCGTTGGCCGCCGGGCGGGTCAAGAGGCCGGTTTCAGAGGGTGACCAGCATGGCGAGCATCGCGATCCCCATCGACAGCCGGCAGGCCCGCGCCAGCTCCGGGCGATCGCCCCAGCCGACGGTGCGGGTTCCTGTGCCGAGGGCGCGGACACCTTCGCCCAACGGCATGCCCACGGCCGCGACGGGCAGCAGCCGGGCCCCGGACCGCAGTACGTAGCCCGCGAAGTAGAGCAGGAGGACACCGGTCATCAGCGGTGTGCCGGAGCCGCCGTGGCCGTGGTGCCCGGGGGAGGCGACCATCACGCCCGCCATGTAGACCATGGCGAAGGAGCCCACGAGGTGGTGCAGATGGTGTCGGTCGGTGCGGGCCGCCCACAGGGAGCGCAGCGCGGCCGCGCCGAACACGGCCGCGTAGCCGAGCCAGGCCCAGCGCGGTGGCGCCGCCACCGCCGCGGGCACGGCCATCGCGGCCATGCCGAAGCCCATGAGCGCCTCGCCGCCCGCGGTGCGGCGCTGTTCCTCGACGGCGCTGCGCATCCGCAGCAGGCAGTAGGCCCCGGTCGCCGCGCACAGCACGACGAGCAGCCAGCCGGGCGAAACCGGTCCGTGCACCGCGTACCTCCCGCCTTCCGCTCGACGCTTCGACACTGACGGAGTCGGATCGGACATCGGATCGGGCAGTCGGTTCAACAGATGCCCGGACCGGGTGGCGCGCACGCGAGCGCAAGGGTGTACGCGGGGGAGCGTGCGGGAGCGTGGTGCAGGTGGGAGCATGTGTTTTACGAGTAAAACACATGCTAATCTTGTGGTTATGAGTAGTGCGACCTCCAGAACCCCGTCGGTCCGACGGCTTCCGCTCGCCGGTGTGCTCCGCGTCGGCAGACCCGCCGACATCTGGTTCAAGCCCGCACTGAGCGTGGTCGCCTCGACCGCCCCGCCGAACCTGACACTCCTCGCGCTCGGCCGCCTGGACCTGGCGATGTACACCATGGCGGGCTCGCTCTGCGCGCTCTACGCACACAACCGTCCGTACGCCGCCCGGGCCCGCACCCTCGCCCTGGTGGTGCTCGGCATGCTCGGCGGCCTCGGTGCCGCACTGGTCGCCGCCTCGCTCACGACCGACACCGTCGTGCTCGTCACCGTCGGTGCCCTGCTGGCCGCCGTGCAGAAGGCGCTGTGCGACGCCGCCCGCATCGGCCCGCCCGGCCATGTCGTCCTCACCTTCATCAGCTCCGCCGCCCTGTTCGCACCGCAGACGCTCGACCAGATCCCCGGCCATCTCGCGCTCGGCGCGGCGGCGGGCACCTGGGCCTGGATCGTCGGTATGGCCCCCGGCCTCGTCCGTCCACACGGACCGGAGCGCCGCGCCACCGCCCACGCGCTGAACGCCGCGGCGGCCTACGTCGAGACGCGGGGGAAGGGCGAGGCGGCCGCCCGCACCCGCGCAGCCGCGGCCGCCGCCGTCCACGCCGCGTGGCAGTCGCTGCTGTCCACCGGCGCCCGCACGGCACCCCGGCGCGCCCTCGAACGGCTCGTCGTGCGCGCCGAGGTCGCCCTCGCCGCGCCCGCCGACACCCGGCCCGAACGGCTGCGCGCCTGGGCCCGCGAGCTGTGCGGCACCGGGCCCGTCCCGCACGCGGACGACCTGGAGAGCGCCGCCGACGAACTGCTCGGCGTGGAGACCGCGCTCGACACCCCCGCGCGTCCGCTGCTGAGCCGACTCGGCCCGCTGGGCCCCATCGCCCTGCGCACCGCGCTCGGCTGCGCCCTCGCCGGATACGTCTCGCTCGCGCTCGGCGTCGGCCGCCCCTACTGGGCGCTGGTCACCGCCGCCTCCCTCTACCAGGCCAACGTCACCCTCACCTGGAGCCGCGGGGTGCAGCGCGTCGTCGGCAACCTCGTGGGCGTACTCGTCTTCGCCGCGATCGCCCCGATCGCCCACCTGGGTCAGGCGGCCCTCGTGCTGTGCTGCCTCGCCTTCAACTTCGGCGCCGAGGCGCTGATCGGCCGCAACTACTGGCTCGGCAGCATCTGCGTGACCCCCATGGCTCTGCTCATCACCGAGTTCGCGCAGGCCCAGCAGCCGGGCGCGCTGATGACCGACCGCGTCGTGGACACCCTCGTGGGCGCGCTGGTCGGCTTCGCCGCGGCCGTCGCCGTCACCAACCGCCGCGCCGGTGACCGCATCGAGCATGCCCTCGTCGCGGTGGAACGGGCCCGCGAGCGCGCCGCCCGGCTGCTCGCCGCCGAGCGCCCCGACCCCGTTGCGCTGGAGTCCGCCCGGCGCGGTCTGGCCGCCGCGGTGGTCGGCCTGCGCGCCGACGCCGATGCCGCGGCCGGCGAATGGTGGCAACGCGCCCTGCCCGAGGAGCGAGTGATGCTGGCCGAGCAGGCCGGACACCGTACGCTCGCGGCGACGGTACGACGGCAGGGACTGCACTCCTTGGAGGGCGCACAGGCATGACGGCAGCGAACGGGCGGGCGGTGACGGCGGAGACCGGGGGCGCTGCGGTGGAACGGGCGGCGGTGGTGGGTGCCGGGGGCGCTCCGGTGGAACGGGCGGCCGCTGTTGGTGCCGCCGGTGCTGCGGCGGAACCGACGGCCACTGCCGGCGCCGCGGGTGCGCCGGTCGCATCGGCGGCGAGTGCGGCCGACACCCCCGGGTACGGGGGGCCTGAGGCGGCTCGGGACACCGTGGCCGCGGTGGTGCGCCAGTGGCAGACGGTCCATCCCGGGATCGACACCGGGCCCATGGAGATCATCGGCCGCATCAACCGCAGTGCCGCACTTCTCCAGCAGGCCGAGGACGCCCCGCTGCGCCGTGCCGGGCTGACCCGCCCCGAGTTCGACGTCCTCGGCACGCTGCGGCGCACCGGCCACGAGTTGACCCCCAGTGAGATCGCACGCGAGACGTTCTCCTCCGGTGCCGCCGTCACCAAGCGCCTCAAGCAGCTCACCGAACGCGGACTGGTCGAGCGCCGTGGCGACACCCGGGACCGACGGGTCGCCCATGTCCGGCTGACCGACGCGGGCCGCGACCTCGTCGACGGCATCCTCCCCGACCAACTCGCCTACGAGACCGCCGTGCTGTCCGGTGTAGCCCCCGACCGGCAGCGCGAACTCGCCGCGCTGCTCGGGGAGTTGCTCGGCCAGCTGGAGGGCCGTTTGGGAACGCCGCGCGTCTGAGGCTCTCCAGGGGGAGTTGCCCGAAACTTTCGATGCGGTGACTTCGCGGGCACCGGCCGTTGACAGAGGGCGCGGGGCACTTCTACGTTCGGGCAGGTCGGTTCGGTCACACGACTGACGTACGACATCTCGAACGAGCCGCAGGTATCCCTGCCGACGTGAGGAGCCCGCGCCATGGCAGCCGAGACCGAAACCCTCACCATCGACCTGGGAACCGGCACCGGCGCCTTCCACGGCGGAGCCAGCGGCACGCTCTACGGCCTGTACGGCGACGGTGTGCCCAGCCGCACCATCGTCGAGGGCATGTACGTCCGCACGGTGTCGACCAAGGCACAGGACGGCACCCAGCATCCCGGCGCCGACGCGCTCGAAATCCTGCCGTCGTTCGTGGCCGCCGGCGGCCGGGACGTCTACATCTACATGACCGACATCTACCGCGGCTTCCCCTACGAATGGCCCGGAGCGACGGGCGAGGAGCGGCTCGCCGACTACACGGCGAGGGTCGAGAAGCAGGTCAAGCAGGTCCTCACGATGGGCGACCTGGCATCCCATGTCGTGTACGTGCCGTTCAACGAGCCCGAAGGGAACATGTTCGGCGAGGGGGAGTGGAGCTACAACAAGGTCTCCTGGCGCACCGATCCGCAGCACTACTTCGCCGCCTGGCAGGACATCCACCACCTCATCAAGGGCCTCCATCCCGACGCGCGCATCGCCGGCCCCAACACCAGCATCCTGTACGACGAGGTCAGAGGCTTCCTGGAGTTCGCCAAGGCCCACGACGTACTCCCCGACGTGATGACCTGGCACGAGCTGTCGACGCCCTCCGCGATCCGCACGAACATCGCCAAGTACCGCCGTATGGAGGCAGAGTTGGGGATCGACCCGCTGCCCATCAACATCAACGAGTACGCCTTCAACTATCACTTGTCCGTCCCCGGCCAGGTCGTCCAGTGGATCGCGGCCTTCGAGGAGTGCAAGGTCGACGCCGATCTGGCGTACTGGAACATCGACGGCAACCTCAACGACTCGGTGGCCGAGGCGAACAAGGGCAACGGCCAGTGGTGGCTGTTCAACGCCTACGGACAGATGACCGGGCACACCGTCCAGGTCACGGCGCCCCACCCGAACGAGCAGTACACGCTCCAGGGCGTCGCCACGCTCGACACGGACAAGCGGCAGTCCCGGGCGCTGTTCGGCGGCAAGAGCGGTGCCGCCGAGATCCTCTTCGAGAACATCGCCCCGGACGTCTTCGGCGCCACCGTGCACTTCGTGCTCCAGGAGATCCCCTGGACGGGCCAAGTCGGCTCCTCCGCTCAGCCGTTGCGGCTCCAGGAAGGCGAACTCCCCGTCCATGACGGCAAGGTGACGCTCTCTTTGACCGACCTCAACGCGATGTCCGCGTACCAGGTCGTCCTCTCGCCGGGCGGCAACGGCGCGGTCTGCGCGCCGCCCTCGGTCGGCTGGCGCCGGACGTACGAGGCGGAGAACGCCACCTACACCGGGGACGGTTACTCCAGGAAGGGGCCCGAGGGGTCGCCCTCCGACGTCGACAAGTTCGCCACCTCCGGCACGTACCACGTGGGCGGCCTGCGCACCGGATCCGACGGGGTGCTCGCGTTCAGCGTCGAGGCCCCGCAGGACGGCACCTACGACCTGAGCGTCTTCGCGAACTCGTACAACCTCGACGACCTGGTGAGGGAGCAGGGACCCACCAATGTGTTCCTGCGGGTCGACGGCAAGGACCCGCAGGAGCTGCGGCTGCCGCTCGGCTACAAGTGGGTGGTGTGGGGCCACACCGACACCCAGGTCGAACTGACCGCGGGGCAGCACACGATCACGCTCTCCGCCCAGGACCCCGACCTCGGCGTCACCAAGGGCGACGCGCTCATCGACCGGATCGACCTGGCGCTGCGGGACGAGCACGTGACGGCGCCCGCGCTCTACGAGGCGGAGTACGCGAGCCTGCGCGACGGCGCCTATGTCTCGTACGTGCACCGGGGAGCCTCCGGTCCGGGAGCGGTCGTACTGCCGCACGGCGGAGGCGCCACCTTCTGGGTGCATGCGGAGGACGACGGCGAGGTGACATTGACAGTCGATCAACTCGGCGTCGGCGACGGCATGTTGACGGTCAACGGCGAGGACGTGGGGCGTGTCGCCCGGGGCGCGATGCCGCTGTTCCTCGCCGGGGGCGTCAACAAGGTGACGGTGACGGCCGGTTCGGTGGGGCTCGTCCTGGACCGGCTGCACGTCGGCCCCGGCCGAGGGCTCCTGGAGCAGACGGTGTACCCCGCCGAGAGCGGCACGGTGACCGGCACCGCGCAGGTCACGGACGCCCACCCCTTCGCCGGCGGCGGCAAGTCGGTCGACGGCATCGGCAAGGGCGCCGCCAACGCCCTCACCCTCACGGTCACGGCGGCGGACAGCGGCCGCCACGCCCTGACCCTCCGCTACTCCAACGGCGAGCAGCCGCCCGCCACGCACTACAACCCGGACCCGGTCTGCCGCCACGCCGACCTCTCCATCAACGGAGCCGCCCCGCAGCGCGTCCTGTTCCCCACCACCTTCCACTTCAACAACTTCTGGAACCTCACTGTCCCGGTCACCCTGGAGAAGGGTTCCAACATCCTTGCGTTCACGGCCGACGAGCTGCCGGACTTCGACGGCGACACCGCCAACGCGTACCGGCAGCGCTCCGCGTACGCGCCGGTCATCGACCAGGTCACGGTCACGCCGCTCGCCTGACGACAGTGCAGGGCTGCGCGCGCGAGGCGCACAGCCCTGCACTGCCCAGCCTGTCCGGCCAGGTCACCGTCAGGCGTCGAACGCCGTGTCCCTGGCCCGCTTCTCCCAGGGGGCGATGTCCTCGCGGACCTGGTCGAGGTGGCCGAGGACCGCGGAGACGCCGTCGTCGCCGAGGGGCAGGCGCAACGGGGTGCTGTCGGCGTCGAGCGCGGCGAGGATGAGCGCCGCCGCCTTCGCAGGGTCACCGGGCTGGCTGCCGCCACCCCCGGAGACGAACCCGCGGGTCACGCCGACCTTGGCGTACACACCGCTGTCCGCACTGACCCCTGCCCTGTCGGCCTCGAGCAACGAGGTGCGGAACCCGCCAGGCTCCACGATCAGCACCTTGATGCCGAAGTCCCGCACCTCGTCCACCAGCGCCTCGGTCATGCCCTCCAGCGCGAACTTGGTCCCGCTGTACGCGGAGAAGCCGGCGAAGGACATCTGCCCGCCCATGCTGCTCATCTGCACGATCGCGCCCGACCGGCGCTCCCGCATGTACGGCAGCGCGGCACGCGTCAGGGCGGCGGGCCCGAAGACGTGCAGGTCGAACAGATCACGGAGTTCCGCCTCGGTGGTCTCCTCGAAAGCGCCGACGTGGGTGCGGCCCGCGTTGTTGACCAGGACGTCGATCCGTCCGTGCCGCGCCACCACGTCCCGCACCGCCGCCTCGGCGGCGGCCGTGTCGGTGACGTCCAGTCGCAGTGCCTCCACCTGGTCGGGGTGGGCGGCCACCAGGTCGCCCAGCGCCTCGGGTCGCCGGGCCGCGCCGACGACCACGTCACCGGCGGCGACGGCCGCCTCGGTGATGGCCCGCCCGAAACCGCTGCTCGCACCCGTGACCAGCCAAACCTTGTTCATGACCACTCCTGGTTCATCAATCGGTCGTTGTCTGCGAACCAGCTTGCCGCCGAAGGTCGTTGACCGTCCAAGACTCGCGGTGATAACCGATAGGCATGACCACGGACGTACACGGACGGGACCTGCGCTACTTCGTCGCCGTAGCCGACGAACTGCACTTCACGCGCGCGGCTGAGCGGTTGTACGTGTCGCAGCCCGCGCTGAGCAAACAGATCAGGGCGCTGGAAGGCCAGTTGGGCGTGGAGTTGTTCCACCGTGACCGGCATGGCGTGGCGTTGACGGCGGCGGGCACCGAACTGCTGCCGCACGCCCGGCGGGTGCTGGGGGCCTGGGAGGAGGGCGCGGCAGCGGTGGAGCGGGCCAGAGCGGCGCAGCGCAGCACGCTGGTGGTGGGCATGAGCACGAGCCCGGGCCGCGGCGGCCTGCTGCCGGCCATCCGCTCCCGCTTCACCTCCGCCTTCCCGGAGGCCACCGTCCGGCTGAAGCAGGTGAGTTGGGACGACCCGACGGCGGGTCTCGCGGACGCCGCCACCGACGTGGCCTTCGTGTGGCTGCCGCTGCCGGACGCCCGGCGCTACGCATGGACGGTGGTCGCCGAGGAGCCGCGCCTGGTCGCCCTCCCCGACACGCATCCCCTGGCGGCGCGCGAGGAGGTCGACTTCGCGGACCTGGCCGACGAACCGTTCCTGGCGCTGCCCGAGAGCGCCGGTCCGCTGCGCGACTACTGGCTGGCCCTCGACGCCAGGGACGGCCGCGCCCCGCGCATCGGCGCCGAGATCGCCAGCACCGAGGAGACGTACGAGGCCCTGGTCGCGGGCCTCGGCGTCTGTCTGGTGGCCGCGGGCAACGCCCCGCTGATCTCCCTCGGAGGTGTCACCACCCGCCCGGTCCGCGGCATCGGCCCCAGCCGTTACGCCCTGGCCTGGCGCAGGGAGGACGCGGGGCGCCCGCTCGTACAGGCGTACGCGCAGGCATCCCGCGAACCGGCCCGTCGGTGAGCCCGGTCTCGGCTGGGGCTACCGTGAGTGGTTTCCGACGGACACGGCGCCGGTGGTCCTCGTACCGGCGTGGTTGTCGTACACGACGTCGCCGGTGGACTTCTTCCAGATCTTGATGAGGAAGGTGTCCGGCTTGTCGGTCGCGGTGATCCGGAATCCGTAGCCGCCATTGCCGTTGACACTGCCGGAGCCCTGGTAGACGGCCTGGGTGCCGTTGATCACGAGCCAGTCGGAGGCGGTGGAGCGGAACGTGAGCCGGGCCGGGCCGAAGACGAACGTGGCCTCTCCGGTGGGAACGGCGGCTCCCTTCCGGTACCGGGCGTCGAAGGCGAACGCCGCCTTGCCGGTCAGACCCGGCCTGGCCGGAAAGGCCCCGGCGGGCGAGGTGATCGTCCCGGCGCCGAACGCGGGGCCGGCGGCACGGTCGTAGGCGATCAGCTCGGCAAGCGTCGTGCTGTCCGTGCCTTTGTCGTCGTCGGTGACGGTGATCACCGGACGGCGGATGCCCGCCTTGGTGTAGACATGCTCGGCGCGGCAGCGGGTGCCCGTGACGGTGCCGCTCGTCGGCCGGGTGCCGTCCTTCCAGTCGACTATGCAGGTGTGGCTGTCGGAGCTGCCCGGGTCGCCGAAGGCGGTGGTGACGACCGCGGACCTGCCCACCGCGACGGGGGAGCCGGGACCCGTCGCCGAGGTGATCGACGGGGCGGCGTTGGTGACCGTGACCGTCGTGGTGTCGGTGCTGCGGCCGCCGGTCAGGGTGACCTCGTAGGAGCCGTTGTCGGTGCAGGTGAGGGTGGTCCGGGCCGCGCCGGGGTCCGCGACGGTGCACGGGGCGCCGTCCTGGACCGTCCACTTGGGGCCGCCGGCCCCGGAGACGGACCCGGCGAGCGGAATGGCGTCGCCCTCGGTGCCGGTGGCGTCCGGTCCCGCGTGGACGATGGTCACCGGGTCGACACTCGTCAGGGTCGGGACGACCTTCTTGATCAGGCCGTCCGAGTCGAACTCCATCTTGTCGACGGTGGTTTCGCGGTGGGTGCCGTCGCCGCCGGGGATGGCGAAGCGGTGGTAGGCGATGTACCAGTCGTCGGTGTCCGGGACGTGCACGACGCTGTGGTGGCCGGTGCCCTTGATGCCCTGGGAGAGGTCCTTCGACAGGATCACGCCCTGCTTCGTCCAGGGACCGGTGGGGGAGGGGCCGGTGGCGTAGGCGACGCGGTAGTTCTCGTCCCGGGTGTCGTTCTCCGACCACATGAAGTAGTAGGTGCCCTTGCGCTTGATGACGAAGGAGCCCTCGTTGTACCCGCTCGGGGTGATGTCCTTGATCTTCGAGGTGTCGAGGGACGTCATGTCGGCGCCCAGCGGTACGACGTACGCGTGGCCGTTGCCGAAGTACAGGTACGACTGGCCGTCGTCGTCGGTGAAGACCGCCGGGTCGATCATCTGGCCGCTGAAGTCACCGGCCTTGAGCAGCGGCTTGCCCAGCGCGTCCTTGAACGGCCCGGTCGGTGAGTCGGAGACCGCCACGCCGATGTTCGCGTCGGCGCAGAAGTAGAAGTAGTACTTCCCGTCCTTCTCGGCCATCGTCGGCGCCCAGGCCCTGCTGTCCGCCCAGCTGACGTCGGGTCCCAGGTCGAGGATGACGCCGTGGTCCTTCCAGTGGACCAGGTCGGTGGAGGAGTACGCCTTGAACTGCGTGCCGCTCCATCCGTCGAAGCCGTCGGTCGTCGGGTACATGTAGAACGTGTCGCCGAAGCGCACGATGTTCGGGTCGGCGTTCAGACCCGGGAGCACCGGGCTCTTCATGGTGAGCGCCGAGACTGTCCAGGTCCGCTTCTTGCCGTCGGACCCGGTCACCTCGTACGTCACCGGCTTGGTGAAGTCCTGGACGCTGCCCGAGGCGGGGCTGATCGCCGCGCCGTGGGCGAGGGTGAACTCCGGTGCCAGCGCGGTGAGATCGGTGCCCTCCTTCATCGGGAGGGTGACCCTGCTGTCGGCGTTGTCGATGATCGCGTCGACCTTCAGTGCCGGGTGGGCGGCTCGCGCGATGCCCGCCGTGTTGCCGCTGAGCTCCATCACCTCCGCGGCCGACAGGGCACGGTCGTAGACGCGGAAGTCGTCGACCTCGCCGCCGAAGTACGGGTCGCCCGAGTACAGGGACTTGCCGATGTAGCCGCTGTAGTCCTTGTTCGCGTCGTACAGCTCGGAGGGCTTGATGGTGGTCGTCGTACGCGCCGCCTCGATGCCGTCGACGTAGAGGACCATCGTGCCGGTCGCGCCGTCGAGGGTGACGGTGACGTGCCGCCACTCACCGGGCGTGAGCTGCGAGCCGGCCGTCAGTTTCGACTCCGCCGACCAACTGGCTTTTGATATCGCCGAGTAGAGGCTGGAGCCGCCGTTCGACGGTGTGGCGAAGAGGTACTTGTTGCTGTCGGGGCCGAGCCCGAACAGCCACTGGAAGTTGTCGCCGCCCTTCCACTTGGCGTACGTCGACACGGTCACGCTGTCCGCGTTCTTCAGCACACCGTTCGGGATCTTCACGTACGGCGAACTCGACGCGTCTCCCGACATCTTGAACGAGCCGCCCTGCACGCCGGTGCCGAAGGCGGGCGTGTGGACGTACGTGCCGTGATAGCCGTGTCCGCTGGAGTCACGGGCGATGTTGCCGCCCGTCTCGTCGAAGGCGTAGTGCAGGAGCAGGTCGGCCGGGACGTCGGCGCCCTCCTCAGACACGGTGACCTCGGCCTGGACCGGGATCGCGGCACCGTCGGGCAGGCTGCCGGTCACCGTGAAGGTACCGGCCTTCGCGTACGCCGACGCCGGGACGTCGTCCCAGGTGACGGCGACGGGCCGCTTGACGCCGTCCGCGTACTCGGCGACGACGGTGGCGGGCAGCACAGGGGCCTTTCCGATCCCCGTGCGCACCTTCACGCCTTCGACGCCCGCCACCAACTGGTCGGGCTGGTAGGCGCGCAGCAGCCGGTCGTACTCGGCCTGGGTGACGGGCAGGACGGTGCCGTGGCGCGGTTTCGACGGCAGGTCGTAGCCCGTGGACGGGGTCCAGTTGCCGGAGTCGAGGTCCGTCGTCTCGAAGGGGAGGTAGCCGCGGCCGCCGAACTCGTCGAGGAACGCGTACCACTTCTCCTCGGTGTTGGACTTGAACACCAGCGGACCCTCGGCCGCGCTCATCGCGCCCTTGCCGATGCCCTCGGCGACGGCGTCCCAGGACGGGTTGAGGATCGAGTCGCTCTTCTCCTCGAAGATGAACTTGCTGTTGGGGGTGGAAGAGGTGTTGTTCCGTTCATCCTTGGACAGGCGGTAGTACGTCCCGTCGTGCTGGATCATCGTGGAGTCGATGACCGAGTAGCCGCGGTCGATCCAGACCTTGGGCTCGCTGAAGGTGTAGAAGTCGCGGGTGGTCGCGTACATCATGCGGTTGTACGTGTCGCCGGAGTGCGCCTCGTTGTCGTACAGCTTCGACGCCCAGAAGACGACGTACTCGCCGCGCTCGGCGTCGTAGAACGCTTCTGGCGCCCAGGTGTTGCCCGCGCTGTCGGGCGAGATCTTCACCAGCCGCTGGTCGGTCCAGTGGACCAGGTCGGTGGACTCCCAGATCATGATGGACTTGCTGCCGGTGCGCTGGGAGGCGTCCCAGTCGCCGTTGCCGTAGATCCTGAGGTCGGTGGCGATCTGGTAGAACTTGTCGCCCTCGGGGGAGCGGATGATGAACGGGTCGCGCAGGCCCTTCTCGCCGAGCGTGGAGGTGAGCACCGGCTTCCCGTCGTTCAACTCCCGCCAGTGCAGCGGGTCGTTGCCCTTGCTGAGCGCGGAGTAGAGCTGCTCGCCGTCGGCGGTGCCCTCGCCGGTGAAGTAGCTGAACATATAGCCCTTGAGGGCTTCCTTGGCGGGCCGTTCGGGCACGTGCGCGGTGAAGGTGCGGGCCGCGCTCGCCTCGCCCTTGGTGACGGTGGCGGTCAGCTCGACGCTGGTGGCGCCGTCGCCGTGCGCGGGCCGGTGGACCACGCCGTCCGCGGAGACGACGTCCGGGTTCGCTGAGGACCAGGTGACCTTCGTGTCGTACGAACCGCTCGCCGGGAGGGTGAGGTTGCCGCGTGCGTCGGCGAGGTTGTGGACGGTGAGCGCGTCGGCGGCCTGCCGGGCGGCGGTGGTGTCGTCGAACGCGGCGCGGACCGTGACGTCGAAGGTCCTGGTGTCGGTGACCGGGCCCTTCTTCAGGGTCGCCGTGAGCCTGGCGTGGCCGTCCGGTGAACCGGCGCCCGGACGCGTCACCTTGCCGCTGTCCGAGACGACGGAGGTGTTGTCGCTGGCCCAGCTGATGAGGGAGCCGCCGGCCGTGCCCGTCTTCGGCAGGTCCAGGTCGGCGGTGACGGCGCCGGTGTCACCGAGGCCGAGGGCTGCCTTGTCGTCGGCGACGCCCTGCGTGTCGACGGGGAGGGCGAGCTGCTCGACCTCGGAGCCGGCCAGTGCGCGGTCGTAGACGCGGAAGTCGCGGATCCGGCCCTTGAAGAGCTTGTCGCTGGAGTAGACGGACTTGCCCAGGTAGTTGGCGGTGGTGGTGCCGGAGCCGATCGCGCCGGGGGTGAGGGTGACCGACGTGTTGCGGCCCACCTCGACGCCGTCCTCGTAGAGCACGCCCGTGGTGCCGGTCTGGGTGTAGGCGAGGTGTTTCCAGACCGAGCGGGTCAGGTTGTGGGAGTCGGACGGCTTGGTGGTCTGTTCCGTCGACCAGTTGCCGGACGCGAGGGAGGTGCGCAGGGAGTTGCCGGTCGTGAACAGGTAGCCGTTCCCGCTGCTCCCGCTGGAGTTGCCGAAGCCGTAGAGGAAGTACGGCGTGCTCTGCGCGGAGTCGATGCGGACGTCCAGGGAGACGGTGATCGAGTCCATCCCCTTCACGACGTTGTCCGGCACCTTGACGTAGGTGTCGGACCCGTTGAAGGCGAGCCCCTGGCCCGAGCCCGACCAGTCGGCGGTCCCGCTGACCGTGCCGTCCCGGCCGTTGCCGGACGCGTCGCTCACGGTGCTGCCGGAGGCGGCGTCGAGCCTGTACCAGAGGGCCAGGCCGTCGGTGATGTCCGAGGGTGCTGCCGTCTGTGCCGCCCCCGCGGGGAGGGCGGGTCCGGCGAGGGCCAGCAGCATCGAGGCGGCGGTGAGCCCGGCGAGATGACCCGCCCACCGTCTCGTGCGGCCGCGCAGGCGTGCGATGTGCGTCATGTCGGGGTTCCCTGCTGAGACACGGCTGATGACGGGAGGGGCAACTCAGGAAGAGGGGGCGAGGGAGGGGGGGAAGGCGCATCCTGCCGACGGCAAGGCCCTTGCGGGGACCCGCCGTTACGTGCGTGTGACGTCGTGTTGCGAGAGTGTCAATCGGCGTGTGGTGCACCGTCAAGAGTTTTCGAACAATGTGCGGCAGGTCGAACGAGATCCATCGCGACCAAGCCTCCACGACCCACGGCAAAGCCCGCGATCACGTTCCGATCGCGGGCTTTGCCGTGTTTTCGGGGGCGGAGGCTCGCCGGAGTACCGGGCGAGGGGTCGGCGAACTACCCTTCCTCGCCCGGCACATAGACGCCGAACATCGCCCCCTGTGGATCCCGCAGCACGGCGATGCGCGGCCCGTCCGGCACGGACATGGGCTCCATCAGGATGGTTCCGCCCGCCTCGGCCGCGTCCGCCGCCGTGGCGTCCACGTCCTCGACGGAGAAGTACGGCAGCCAGTGCGAGGGCACCTCGGGCGGGAACTTCTCGTCCATCGTGACCATGCCGCCGAAGTCGGCGCCGTCGATGCCCCACTGCGTGTAGCGCTCCGAGGCGTTCACGCTCCAGCCGAACACCGTCGTGTAGAAGGCGACGGCCCGCTCCGGGGCGCGCGTCAGCAGTTCCACCCAGCCGAGCGAGCCGGGCGCGTTGAACACCCCGGCGCCGGGGAAGGCGCGCGGCTGCCACAGCTGGAAGGCGGCGCCGGCCGGATCGAGGGCCACCGCGAAGCGGCCCACGTCGAAGACGTCCATCGGGCCGAGGAGGAGCGTGCCACCGGCGGCCTTCACCGCCTCCACGGCCGCGTCCGCGTCGGCCACCGCGAACGACACGTTCCACGCGACGGGCTGCGACTCCTGGTACAGCGGCGACAGGGCCGCGACCGCCGCGTCCCCGAGGTGCGCGACCGTGTAACCGCCCGCCTCCTGGCGCGGATCCGTCTCCGCACGCCAGCCGAACAGGCCGCCGTAGAACCGCTTGGCCGCCTCCAGGTCGCTGGTCCCGAGCTCGGTCCAGCAGGGCCCGCCGGTCACCGGCTTGTCGAGCTTCATGGCAGTCCTTCCAGCAGCTTCCGCGAGCAAGCCCCCTCCAGCACGCTAAGCCCGCGTCCCGGCCCCGGCCATCCGGCGACGCACCGGCAGGCGGCGCCGTATATGTCCTGCCGTGGCCCCGCCCGCACATCCGACGGGTCCACGGCAGGACGGGGTCAGATCCCGGGCCGGTAGCGCAGGGGATGGTCCCCCGGGATCTCCACGAGCACGATCTCGGTGCCGTCCGGGTCCGCGATCCACATCTCGATCAGCCCCCACGGTTCCTTGACCGGCGGCCGCAGCACCTCGACGCCCGCCGCCAGCAGCTCCGCGTGCGTCGCCGCCGCGTCCGCGACCTGGAGCCACAGCTTGAGCGCGGGGGAGGGCGGGGTGTCGGAGTGTCCCGCGACCTCCAGGAAGCCGCCGCCGAGGAAGTAGACCGTGCCGCGCTCGGGGCCCGTGCCGAACTCGCGGTGCACGGCGAGCCCCAGCTGCTCGCCGTAGAAGGCGCGTGAGCGCTCCGGGTCGGTGGGGCGCAGAAGGGTTCGGCTGCTCAGTACATGCACCATGCACAGGGAGCCTAGTGGCGGGGTTAGGCTCATCGGTGCCCGAGCCGCGCCATAGATTCGGAGAAACGCTCCATGGACACCGCTTCCACCGGACTGACCTTCCGCGACGCCACCGACGCCGACGTCGACGCCCTGGTGGCGCTGATCGAGTCGGCCTACCGCGGGGACTCCAGCCGGGCCGGCTGGACCACGGAGGCGGACATCCTCCAAGGGCAGCGCACCGACCCCGAGGGTGTGCTCGCGGTCATCAAGTCGCCCGACAGCCGGCTGCTCACCGTGGAGCGGGACACCGCGGTCGTCGCCTGCTGCCAGCTCGAACACCGCGGCGACCACGCCTACTTCGGCATGTTCGCCGTCAGCCCCGCGCTCCAGGGCGGCGGCCTCGGCAAGGTGATCATCGCGGAGGCGGAGCGGCACGCGCGCGAGACCTGGGGTGTCGTCGAGATGCACATGACCGTGATCTCCGTACGCAACGACCTCATCGCCTGGTACGAGCGGCGCGGCTACCGCCGTACGGGAAGGATGACACCCTTCCCGTACGGCGACGAGCGCTTCGGCGTGCCGCAGCGCGACGACCTGCAGTTCGAACTGCTGGTCAAGCCGCTCGCATAATCGTTACGCCGTGCTGCGACCTGCTGGTCTCACGCGGTGAAGCGGCCGGTGCGTTTGATCTCGGGGTAGTCGGTGGTGGCGCCGTCCAGCTGCAGGGCGCGCACGAGCCGCAGCTGGTCCTGAGTGTTGACCACCCAGCCGATGATCTTGAGGTCGGCCTTGCGGGCGTGTTCGACGACCTCCAGCGTCAGCCGGCGGATGTTGAGGCAGACGGTGGAGGCGCCGGCCTCGGTGGCGCGGTCCACGACATCGATGCCATAGCGGCTCGCGATGAGCGCGGTCCGCACGCCCGGTACGAGCCGGGCGATCTCGTCGATGGCCTCGTCGTGGAACGAGGACACCTCCACCCGTCCGACCAGGTCGCGCCGGTGCATCACCTCGGCCAGCGCCCGTGCGGCCGCCACATCCTTGATCTCGGCCTGTAGTGGCGCTTGTACGGCGTCCAGGACCTCGTCGAAGAGGGGGATGCGCTCGCCGTGGCCGGCGTCCAGCGTGCGCAGCTCGGCGAGCGTCTTCTCGGCGATGGGTCCCGAACCGTCGGTCGTCCGGTCCACGTCGGCGTCGTGCATGACGACGAGGGCGCCGTCCTTGCTCAGATGCAGATCGAGTTCGATCAGGTCGAGGCCCGCGTTCTGGGCGGCCTGGAAGGAACGGAGCGTGTTCTCGGGCTCGACACCCATCACTCCGCGGTGACCGATGGTGAGGAAGTTCAAGGTTCGACTCGCTTCCGTCGACGGCGGCTCGGCTCGCGCGCGGACTCCGACGGGACGTCCACACGGCAAGGCCGCAGCCTAATGGCCCGACTGTGCGATGTACCCGATCGTACGCCGGGGAATGGGCCGCCGGGCCGGGGAGACCTGGCCTGTCCCGCCCGGCCGGGTCACTCCTGGGTGGGCGAGTCCCATGGGCGTTGACCTGGCCCGTATCTCTTGCCACTTGATGGACTGACGGATAGTCAAGTGATGTTTCCACGAAGAGAGTCGGCGCCCGCAGAGAGCCGGCTCCCGGAGAGAGGTGATGTCATGACCGCAGAGCCCGCCCCCGATGTCCGCGCGCTCCTCGACGCCATCAAGGCCCACTTCCCGGATCTCGGGGGCGCCGTCACCGATGCGGCACAGGCGCGGCGGCTGCTCGCCCAGGCGCCCGCCTGGCCGTTCGAGCCGCCCGCGGTGGGTTCCGTCGAGAGCCGCGCGGTACCGGGTCCGGCAGGGGCGCCGGACATCCCCGTACGCGTCTACCGGCCGGACCCCGAGCGGTCGCCCGGACCGCGGCCGACCGTCGTCTTCTTCCACGGCGGCGGCTGGGTGATCGGCAGCCTGGACACGCACGACCCGATCGCGCGCGCCCTGTGCCGCGACGCGGGCGCGGCCGTCGTGTCGGTCGACTACCGGCTCGCGCCCGAGGCCCGCTTCCCCGCGGCCGTCGACGACGCGTACGCCGCGCTGTGCTGGGTGGCGGCGCACCTCGGCGAACTGGGCGGGGATCCGGGCGCGTTGGTCGTCGCCGGGGACAGCGCGGGAGGCAACCTCGCCGCCGTGGCGGCACTGATCGCCCGCGACCGCGGCGGCCCGCCGCTCGCGCTCCAGGTGCTCGTCTACCCCGCGACCGACGCGCGAGTGCGGCTCGCGCCCCCCGCCGAGGACGCTGCGGGAGACTTCCTCACGGCGGACCACGGCCACTGGTTCGCCGAGCAGTACTTCGGGCCCGACGGCGACCGCGCGCACCCGCACGCCTCGCCCCTGGTGGCCGAACTGCACCGGCTGCCGCCCGCCCACGTCGTCACCGCGGGCTTCGACCGCCTCTGCGCGGAGGGCCGCGCGTACGCCGCGAAGCTGCGGGCGGCCGGAGTGCCGGTCACGGAGAGCCACTACCCCGGCATGTTCCACGGGTTCTTCGGCTTCCCGGAACTTCTCGCGGATGCCCGCGCCGCACAGCAGTCCGTAGCGGAAGTAATCGCCGCAACGGTGTCCGGCAGGAAAAAGAGCGGTGAAGACGGGGGTAGCGCAGGATAATCTCCCGAGGCTCTACTTGTGGGAAGGAACCTCGGACGCATACGGTGTTCATACGCGAGGTTCTCCTGTGGAGGATGGGACATGACGGAAATTCTTGTGCAGGCTGTGACGGAGGGGCGGGTTCCTCCCGTGAGCAGGGTGGTGGAGCACCCGGCTTGGCCCGTGCTCAAGGATGCCGTGGAGGAGATCCGGCCATGGCAGTCCAAGGACGGCTCGATCGACTTCGAGGCCGAGGGTGCGCCTGACACCGCCGACGCCGACCTTGCCGTACGCCGTGCCATAGACGCGATAGAGCAGCTCGCCCCGCTGCTGCCGCACGACGCCGACTACCACGCGGCTCTCGTGAAGGACCTGCGGCGCTGGGCTGACCAGGGCTTCCAGGTGCCCGACTTCCTCGACTCGCTGCTGGCCTTCCAGCCCGCCGCGCACCGCGAGGACGGGCTCCAGCACCTGGTCGTCTTCCCGATGTACACCCAGAACGGCAACCCGAACCGCAACTTCGAAGCGGTCGTGCTGCGCATGGTGTGGCCGGACTGGCTCGCGGAGCTGGAGGCCACCCGCTACGACAACCCGCTGTTCTGCGGCATCTCCTTCGAGGACTTCACCGCCGGCTACGACACGAACTCGGCCGTTCTCTTCCCGGAGACGATCGCCGTGCGCGAGGCGCCCGAGCGCTTCTCCTGGGGCGGTATCTTCTGCGACCGCGAGGCCGCCCGCTTCCGCGCCGTCACCGACGCCGCCGTGGGCATCCTGGGCCTGGAGCTGCCCGAGGACATCGCCGCGATGGTGCACGACCAGAAGCGCAGCGAAGAGGCCTTCGTCCTGTGGGACATGGTCCACGACCGCACCCACAGCCATGGCGACCTGCCCTTCGACCCGTTCATGATCAAGCAGCGCCAGCCGTTCTGGATGTACGGCCTCGAAGAGCTGCGCTGCGACCTCACCGCCTTCAAGGAGGCCGTGAAGCTGGAGGCCGACGGGGTCCCGCAGGCCCGCGACGTGCAGTACGCCGTCCTGTTCGACCGCATGTTCCGCTTCCCGGTCACCGGCGAGCGCGTGCGCAACTACGACGGCCTCGGCGGCCAGCTCCTCTTCGCCTACCTGCACAAGCACGACGTCGTCCGCTGGACGGACAACAAGCTGCAGATCGACTGGCAGCGCGCCCCGCAGATCACCAACCAGCTGTGCGCGGAGATCGAGAAGCTCTACCGCGACGGCATCGACCGCCCGAAGCTGGTCCACTGGTTCAAGGCGTACGAGCTGGTCTCCACCTACCTCGCCCCGCACCCGGGCTCCCGCTGGGCCAAGGGCCCGGACGCCCTGGACCTGACCCAGCCGCCGCGAAAGCTCGTGGACGACGTGCTTCCTGACGAGTTTCCGCTCAGCATGTTCTATGAGGCGCTCTCCAAGAAGCTGAAGAACGTGATCGCCTCCACCAAGGGCATCACCGCGGCGAGCGCCGAGCGGGCCGCCGCGTGAGCGCCCGCCCCGAGGCAGCTGAAGCTCAGGAGGCGAAGGCGATGTCGAACAGGAACGGCAACGGAGCACTCAGCGGCGCGGTGATCGCGGTCGCGGGTGCGGGCGGGCCCGCGGGCCGGGCCACGCTGATGCGGCTCGCCGAAGCGGGAGCCATCGTCGTCGGCTCGGACAACGACCCCGAACGGCTCGCGGAGGCCGTGGACGCGGCCAGCTACGCGCACGGCGGAGCCACCGTCGTCGGCGACACGGTCGACCTGCTCGACCTGCAGTCGACCCACGACTGGGCCGGCCGCATCGAGAAGGACTTCGGCCGCGTCGACGGTGTGGTCCACCTCGTCGGCGGCTGGCGTGGCAGCGAGACCTTCACCAAGACCAGTCTCGACGACTGGGACTTCCTCGAACTGCTGCTCATCCGCACCGTGCAGCACACCTCCCTCGCCTTCCACGAGGCGTTGCAGCGCAGCGAACGCGGCCGGTACCTCCTGATCAGTGCCGCGGGCGCGAGCAAGCCCACCGCGAGCAATGCCGCCTACGCCGCCGCCAAGGCAGCCGCCGAGGCGTGGACGCTGGCCATGGCCGACTTCTTCCGCAAGGCGGGGATCTCCGAGGGCGCCGACGGGCCGACGTCCGCGGCTGCGATCCTGGTCGTCAAGGCACTGGTGCACGACGCGATGCGCGCCGAGCGCCCGAACGCGAAGTTCGCGGGCTTCACCGACGTCAAGGAGCTGGCCGAGGCCATCGCAGGCGTCTGGGACAAGTCCGCCGCTGAAGTGAACGGAAACCGTCTGTGGCTGACCGAGAAGCCGTGAACCCTCCGAAGACCGACGCCCGGCGTCACCACGACCCGGCCGTCCGCGGCTTCGCCAGTGACAACTACGCGGGGGCCCACCCCGAGGTGCTCGCCGCCCTGGCCCTGGCCAACGGCGGGCATCAGGTCGCGTACGGCGAGGACGACTACACCGCCAACCTCCAGAGCATCGTCCGCAGCCACTTCGGCGCAAGCGCCGAGGCCTTCCCGGTCTTCAACGGCACCGGCGCGAACGTGGTGGCACTCCAGGCGGTCACCGACCGCTGGGGCGCGGTGATCTGTGCGGAGAGCGCGCACATCAACGTGGACGAGGGCGGCGCGCCCGAGCGGATGGGCGGCCTCAAGCTGCTCACCGTGCCCACGCCCGACGGCAAGCTCACGCCCGAGCTGATCGACCGGCAGGCGTTCGGCTGGGACGACGAGCACCGCGCGATGCCGCAGGTCGTCTCGATCGCCCAGAACACCGAGCTGGGCACCCTCTACACGCCCGACGAGATCCGCGCGATCTGCGACCACGCCCACGCGCGCGGCATGAAGGTGCACCTCGACGGCGCCCGGATAGCCAACGCGGCCGCCGCGCTGGACGTGCCGATGCGTACGTTCACCAACGCGGTCGGCGTCGACATCCTCACGCTGGGCGGCACGAAGAACGGCGCGCTGTTCGGTGAGGCGGTCGTCGTGCTCAACCGCGACGCCGTCAGCCACATGAAGCATCTGCGCAAGCTGTCCATGCAGCTCGCCTCCAAGATGCGCTTCGTCTCCGTACAGCTGGAGGCGCTGCTCGCCAAGGACCTGTGGCTGCGTAACGCCCGCCATGCCAACGAGATGGCCCAGCGCCTCGCCGAGGGCGTGCGCGCCGTGCACGGCGTGGAGATCCTCTACCCGGTGCAGGCCAACGCGGTCTTCGCGCGGCTGCCGCACGACGTCAGCGAGCGTCTGCAGAAGCGCTACCGCTTCTACTTCTGGGACGAGGCCGCGGGCGACGTCCGCTGGATGTGCGCGTTCGACACCACCGAGGACGACGTCGACGGATTCGTGGCGGCGCTCAAGGAGGAGATGGCGCACTAGCGTCTGCCCGCCAAGGGATCCAAAGCTGCATAGATATACGGTCGACCGAAAAGTCATTGACGCCCGGTCGGCCGTATTCCTATGCTCTGGGGCCATGGAGCTGATCCAGCAAACCCCTGACCTGTCTGCGTACTTGGCTGCCGACGAGGTCATCGACCACCATCACCCGCTGGTACGGGAGACGGCCGGGCGCCTCGCCAAGGGTGCAGCCGACTCGTATGCCTATGCGCAGGCGGCGTACGAATTCGTGCGCGACACCATCCCGCACTCGGCCGACTCCGGCGATCTGCGGGTCACCTGGCGCGCCTCCGACGTCCTGGAGCGGCGCACCGGAATCTGTCACGCCAAGGCCCATGCGCTGGCCGCGCTCCTGCGGGCCGAGGACATCCCCACCGCGCTGTGCTACCAGAGCCTGCTGCACGACGACGGCAGCGGGCACGTC